>JPGV01000010.1 GCA_000724175.1 [Candidatus Thermochlorobacteriaceae] bacterium GBChlB
TAAGTCCGCGCACAGCAACGCCCGCTTGAATGCCGCCGCCGTCTTGCTCCCAAACAAAAACGCCCGGCGTTCTCGCAAATGCTTGACGAGTATTGTTGAGCGAGAAATTTCCCTCCGTGCCGTTCATTTGAATGGCTTCCGTTTTTTTGCTTGCATAAACGCTCACGCCTTCAACATCGCGCAAGGCTCGATGCGATGAACGCACCCCCGTTACCTCAATTTCTTTTGCACGATAGAGCTTGCTTGAATCTTTAGCGGAGGAGGTCTCTGTCTGCGCTACCACACTCATAGACATGAGTAGCGCGATGGGAATCACAAAAAGTGTTTTCATACGATTTACCTTTGGTTTATCTCTAAACTCAATTTAGACTTTGTCTAATTTAGAAAAAGAAAATTACACAAGCAAGCGCTATTGCTCCTCGCATCATAAGGCGAGACCGCTGGTGGCGTTGAACAGACAAACATCGTGGGCGGCGTAGCACTTCACGTCTGGTGGGTGAGACCAATGTTTCGTTATCGCTTAAAGTAAAAAAGGGGCAGTTCCCGCTGCCCCTTGATTTTACATGCCTTCGCAGGCACTTTGAAACATGCCTACGAGAAGCGCCTATCAGGCAATCGTCCATGTCTCTTTACCGCGAAGCAGGGCATCTAAATCGCCTGCGCCTTTTTGTTTAGCAGCGTTGAGTTGATCGAGCATTGCATCTTCGTAGCGGAAACGCTCTTCGGCGTAGAAGACGCCAAACGGACGCGGCATATAATGCTCGCTGCCCGGCATATCAAAGAAGCGCGTCAGAATGCTTGCCTTGGTGCGGTCACGCTCATCGTGAATCCACAGGTCATCGAGCGAGACTTGTCCGTCCAAATCAACGACGATTGGACGCAAGCCATAAAGTTTAATCCCTTTCTTGCCGTTGGCGAACACGAGTGGCTTGCCATGCTCGAGAAAGAGGTCGTTCTCGGACTTCGTTTCTTTTTCGGTGAACGGGAAGAACGCGCCGTCGTTGAAGATGACACAGTTCTGATAAATCTCGACGAGCGATGTGCCTTTGAACTGATGGGCGCGTTTCAAAATGTCGCGCAAGTGCTTGACATCGCGGTCGAGCGTTCTGGCGATAAACGCGCCTTCCGCGCCGAGCGCAAGCGCAAGGGGATTCATCGGATGGTCAATCGTGCCATAAGGCGACGACTTTGTAACGATGCCTTCGCGCGACGTCGGTGAAAATTGCCCTTTTGTCAACCCATAAATTTCATTGTTGAAGAGCAAGACTTGCACATCGAGGTTTCGGCGTAGCAATTGCACAAAGTGGTTCGTACCAATGGACAAGCTATCACCGTCGCCAGTTACAACCCAGACGGACAGTTCTGGTCGCGCCATTTTGAGTCCCGACGCGATCGCTGTTGCGCGTCCATGAATACTGTGAATTCCAAAGGTGTCCATATAGTATGGAAAGCGCGACGAGCAACCAATGCCCGATACGAACACAATGTTCTCGCGCGGAATGCCGAGTTCGGGCATCACGGTTTGAACTTGCTTCAAAATCGAGTAGTCGCCGCAGCCCGGACACCACCGCACTTCTTGGTCGCTGGCGAAATCTTTTGGCGAAAGAACATTTAAGTCGCCGTTTGCTTTAGCAAGCGGGGTTTCAGCTTGCGCGACGGCTTTTTTAGCCGCCATTGGTGAGTATGCTGCCATAGTTACTTCGCCTCCTTCGTTGACATTTTTGCGTTGAGAATTTCCGTGAATTTGTTTTTAAGTTCCGACACCGCGAACGGCATTCCTTGAATTTTATTGTAAGGAATTGCTGGCACAAGGAACTTCTCCCGAATCAAGCGCACAAGTTGACCGTTGTTGAGTTCTGGCACAACCACTTGGTCGAAGTTGTAAATTATTTCTCCCAAGTTGCTTGGCATCGGATTGATGTAGCGCAAGTGCGCGTGCGAGATGTCATAGCCTTCGCTGATGAGTTCGCGCACAGCGGTTTTAATCGAGCCGTAGGTCGAGCCCCAGCCAAGAACAAGCAGTTTGCCTTTCTCGCGTCCGCTATCGATGGATTGAAGCGGAATCGTTTTAGCCACGTTGGCAACTTTCTCGGCGCGCAGTTTCGTCATAAACTCGTGGTTCTCCGCGTCGTAAGAAATGTTGCCCGTTTCGTGTTGTTTCTCGATACCGCCGACGCGATGCTCCAAGCCTTTTGTTCCCGGAATCGCCCAAGGGCGCGAGAGCAGGTCGTCGCGTTTGTAGGGCAAAAATTTGGCGTCGTCTTTGTCGCGCGGCGCAGCGAACTTGACCGTCAGCTCAGGCAGTTCTGCCGATGTTGGAAATTTCCACGGCTCTGTTCCGTTGGCGATGTAACCGTCCGTCAAGCAAATCACGGGCGTCATAAATTGCAACGCGATGCGAGCTGCCTCGTAAGTCGCATAGAAACAATCCTCAGGCGAGTATGCCGCAACGACGGGCAGCGGCGCTTCGCCGTGCCGACCGTAAAGTGCAAGCATCAAATCTGATTGCTCGGTTTTCGTCGGTAACCCAGTCGACGGTCCGCCACGTTGCACATCGATAATCACCAGTGGCAGCTCGAGTGTCAATGCCAGTCCCATTGCTTCGGCTTTCAAGTCCATGCCCGGTCCCGATGTGGTCGTAGCGGCGAGATGTCCGCCGTATGCTGCACCGATAGCCGCGCAAATTGCACCAATTTCGTCTTCGGCTTGGAACGTGCGCACGCCAAAGTTTTTATGCTTTGCAAGTTCATGCAGGATGTCGCTGGCAGGTGTAATCGGATATGACCCAAGAAAGAGCGGCAAGCCCGATTTTTGAGACGCGGCAATGAGCGCGTAAGCCGTTGCTTGGTTTCCCATGACGTGTCGATACGTTCCGGGAGGCATTTTCGCGGGCTGGACACTGTATCGCGTGCCGAAGACTTCGGTCGAGTCGCAGTAGTTAAACCCTGCTTTAAGCACCTTGATGTTGGCTTCGGCGATGTCGGGTTTCTTTTTGAATTTTTCCTGCAAGCCGCGAATGGTCGCGTCCATTGGGCGACTGTAAAGCCAGTAGAGCATTCCCAAGACGAACATATTTTTGGAACGCTCCATATCTTTGGAACTTAGCCCGGAGCCCTCGAGTGCAAGTTTCGTCAGGCGAACCACATCGACGACATGAACTTGATACTGCGCCAGCGACCCGTCGTCAAGCGGATTGGTTTTCGCATTTGCCAAGTCAAGATTTTTGGCATCGAAGCCATCGCTGCTGGCGATAATCATACCGCCGTTCTTGAGATTTTTCAGATTGGCTTTGAGCGCGGCGACGTTCATCACGACCAGCACGTCGCATTGGTCGCCGGGCGTATAAATGGATTTGCTGCCGAAGTGGACTTGAAATCCAGAGACGCCTGCGAGTGTGCCGGCGGGTGCGCGAATTTCAGCAGGATAGTTTGGAAAGGTGTTGATGTCGTTTCCGAAAATGGCAGTGGTTTCGGTGAATTGCGTGCCGGTAAGTTGCATTCCGTCGCCTGAATCTCCGGCGAAGAGAATCGTTACCTCATCGCGCGATTCAAGGTGCGGCGCGGGTTTAACCTCGTTCATTTTTTACTCCTTGATAAGTTACTACAAAATTATTCCCCAATTATTCCCCTAAAAAAGTAGATACGGGCGACACATGGCGAGCAAATGAGATATGTAAAGAACAGCCATACTGCCCAATGTGCGTGTCATTGTTGCAAGCAAGGTAGCTAAATTATTTTGTAATTCCTATTGCGCAAAAGAGGGCAAGGGTCTCGCCCAATACCATGTTAATTACTCGTGATGTAGGTAACAATCAAGCGGGGTCGGAGCGAATCGGGCGCAGTCGGTCCGAAAAATCGAATTGGCTTTAAGCCGCCCGATTCGTTGAAGGCGCGAATCACAAATCCATTGTTGAGCGAGGGCTGCACAATCCAACGCTGCACTTGACGCGACACCGTTGCTCGATAGATATATCGTTCTTGAATGCCCATATCCACTTCGCGCAACTCCGTGCTGATGGTATTGGGGGTTGTGCCAGCAAAGCTGGTGATGACGAAATCCGGCGTTGCGCCAATCGGAGAGTAGAGCGTGTCGCGCCGAAGCACCAGTTCCACATTGACAATTTGAAAACTCGGGCGCAACGCCGACAGATTAAAATTGAGCAGCGCGCGGTCGCCTGTCGACGGGCTTAGAAACACTGCTGTGTTCTCGACTTGCGAGTAGTTCGTTTCAGTCGTGTATGTCGCATCGAAGACATCCATCAAAACCGTCCGTCGTTCTGTGCCGCTCGGCGTTTGAATGTCGTAGACCACGCGCAGTTTTGTCTCAATCGTTGAGACTCTTACGCTGCCACTGCCGCCTGTTGGCGTGATGGATAGCGTTGCTTGACTGCTGTCTTGCAGAAACACATTGCCGCGCCTCGAGGCAGCAATGAGTGTATCGGCAAACGAGGTTGGCAGTGGTATTTCTCGTGCAAGCGTGTCGCCAGTCTGAACGGTTGTCTGGGCAAGGAACTCGAGGCGGTTAATCGGCGCACGCGGCGCGAAGGACGTCTGCGACGACCGCCAAATCGTTGAGGAGCGAAATAGCTCAACGGGCAGCGACGCCGATGCAGCCAGCGTATCACGCTCTTGTGCCAGCAGCAATGTTGCTGACAGCACACGGCGAATCTGACGTAGTGAGTCGGCAAATGGATAAAAAAATTTCAGCCGCGTGGTTGCGGTAATTGTTTTGCCATCGGGCAGTGTGTTTCTTCCGAAAATGACAGCGGGCGTAAAGAACGTCGTTCTCGTCAGGTCTTGAAAATTTGCAAATAGTTCGAGCGAGTCAGTGCGAAAGTTCCTCAGCACGGTCAGCGTATCGGTCGTGAGCGTCAAGAGCTGATTTGGGCGCAGAAAGCGCGTGTCGCTGCCGACAAGATTGGCATTTTCATCGCCGCACGACGATAAAAGCAGCGCGAAACAGAACAGCCAGACACATCGCGCAGATGCACTAAATAAATCCGTTAGGTTAAACTTTTTTGGCAACCGCATAAATGTCGAGCGTGTCGTCTAAATTTTTATTCGTCGTGAAAAAATCTTTCACGGAAATCGTTGTGGTTTGCGGCGCATTGTCGCGCAAGCGCTGCCGCATAAAGTGCGTAATCGCGTTGTAAGGTTTAATCAAAATCGAGGCAGGCAAGATTTTATGCAATCCCAACACATCCCACCGCAAGACGCTCCTGACAAATGCTGCGTTTTTGGCGTAGTAGTCTTCTACTTTTTCGTTGCCAGACAATCCGAAGAGCTCGACCGTTGGGAATATGACGCTTAACTCGGCTGCAAATTCATCGAACGTGTATTCATGGACATGAAAGGGATTGCGGGCAAGCGAGCGCTTGACATTGGGGGTTGTGAGCAACAACACACCGTTTGGCTTTAAAACTCGGTAGGCGTCACGTAAAAATGCCGGACGGTCTTCCAAATGCTCAATAAATTGGAACGCCGTAATCACGTCAATACTGTTATCGCTCGTTGGAAGCGGCGGCGTTTTCGCTTGAAGAAATGCGATGTTCGGAATAGTTTTATATCGCGTGCGATTGGCGTCGACGGTCGGCTGGTCGTAATCAACGCCCGTGATGCTGAGCGCGTCCTGCGACATCAGCGCCGTGCCGTAGCCGTTGCCGCAGCCGACATCGAGGACGGTTTTGCCGTGAATATACTCGCGCGCAAACTCGTAAGCATACAGGCAGCGTTGATAGGTAACATTGTTGACATCGGCGTCGGCAGGACGCTCATAATTTCGGACGAGGGTTTCTTCGGTCATTGGCATTGTCAGTAAATAATAGCGTTAGGCAAGGTTCGGGGTCGGCGTTACTGCCAGCACATAATTGACGACGGCGTCGTAAAGGTCGGCAGCGATGAACTCGGGTGGCGTCTGTTTTTTGCGACACTCTTCCGCTTCGCCGTAGCCTGTCATCACCAAAATCGGACGCAGTCCCGCTCGGCTCCCGCACTCGATGTCAATTTGCTTATCGCCAATGAAAAACGAGTGCGCTTTATCGACTTCACAACCTTGCGCGGCGAAGTCCTTAACAGCTTCCTCGACCATTCCCGTATCAGGTTTGCGCCATGTTTTGCGTTGGTCATACATCGGGTGCGGCACGCTGGGGTGAGACGGCGCATAGTAGCACAAGTCGTAAGTGGCTTGTTTTGCCGCCAGCATCGTCTGCAAAAAGTTGTTAATCTCTTGCACGCGCGATTCCGTCACAATGCCTTTGGCGATGGCGGCTTGGTTGGTTACAATGACGATTTTGTAACCTGCACGCTTCGCAAGTGCAATGGCAACATCGGCGTTGGGAATCAATCGGACTTGCTCGACGGTTCGAATGTAGTCGCCGAGTTCATCGTAAATCATTGTGCCGTCGCGGTCTAAAAACAGAACTTTAATTTTTTGCATTGCCTTGTCGCATCGGATTGTGTCGCATTGAGACCAGCCCTTGTCGCTTGTCCCAAGACAGACGGCAAATTATTTAGACTCCAGCAGTTTGTGGTAAAGCGCGTTGTATTTTTCGGCGGAGCTTTCCCACGAGACATCTGTTGCCATTCCGTTCTGGACAAGTTTCGCCCACGCTTTTTGGTCTTTGTAAGTTTCCAACGCTTCTTTGATGGCTTTCATCATATCGTTTGCCGTGTATTTTTCAAAGACGAACCCGTTGCCTTTGCCGCCCTTAAATGCCTTCACAGTATCGTGCAGTCCGCCCGTCGCGCGAACAATCGGCACGGTGCCGTATTTGAGGCTATACATCTGGTTCATTCCGCAAGGTTCGTAGCGGCTCGGCATGAGAAACATATCGCTGCCCGCTTCAATTTGGTGCGCAAGCTCGTCGTTGAACGAGATTGTCGCGCTGACCTTATCGGGATACTTGTTCGTCGCCTTTCTGAAAAAGTCTTCATATTGTTTTTCACCTGTGCCGAGCAAGACCAACTGCATATCCAACGACATCAATTTATCGAACGCTTCTATGACCAAGTCAAATCCCTTTTGGTCGACGAGGCGCGAAATTATTCCAATCACTGGAGTTTTTTCGTTGTATGGCAGCTTGAGCCGTTTGAGCAAGCCTTTTTTGTTTTCGAGTTTGGCAGCAAGGTCGTCCGCGTTGTAATTTTTTTCGATGAACTCGTCTTCTTCGGGATTCCAGACTTTTTCATCGACGCCGTTCAAAATGCCGTAGAGGTCTTTCTTGCGTTTGTTCAAGACACCTTTTAAGCCGCAAGCCAGTTCGTCGTCAGTGCGAATTTCTTCGGCGTATTTTTCAGAGACGGTCGTAATTGCGTCCGCATAGACGAGCGCAATTTTCATAAAGTTGAAACTGTCGTAGAACTCCAAGCCGTCGGGCGTAAATTCAGATTCGGGCAGTTTTGATTTTTGCAGAGCACTCTTATGGAACGCGCCCTGATACGCTAAGTTATGAATTGTGAAAACCGTCTTGACATTTTTGAAAAACGGGTCATCGTGATAGAGCAGTTTGAGGTATGCCGGAATAAGTCCGCTCATCCAATCGTGGCAGTGAATCACGTCGGGTTTCCAGCCAAGCGCTTTGAGCGTCTCGAGGACGGCACGGTTAAAAAAAATAAACCGCTCGTCGTTGTCTTGGTAATCTTTCTTCGTCGATGGGCTGACATAAAGCCCGTCGCGCTTGAACAAGCCTTCGTTGTAAAGAAAATACGTTTGGATTTTGCTCGATGGCAGCGCGGTTACTTTGACGTTGAGCAAGTCGTGTCGCTCGCCGACAGGTATTGGGAGGTCTTTCAGGCGCAGCACGTCGTGCAGGCGAAACTTTCGGTCGTTAATTACGCCGTATTTGGGCATCATAATTCGGGCTTCATTGCCGCAATCTTCAACGGCTTGGGGGAGCGACCCCATCACATCGGCAAGCCCGCCCGTTTTGGCAAACGGCACAACCTCGCCGGAAACGAATAAAATTTTTAGCTTTTTCGCCATTTCTCTATCTTACTGACGCGCTTTCATCAAAAAGTTAGGAAGTAGCCAATAAGGTAAGAAAATTTTAAGAGAGAACCAACGCCAATTTTGCCGCCATCGCTCTTGTCCTGCCCTTGTTTTACGGTTTTCCGAATCGCTGTAATTGCCCTGATTTTCAGCAGTTGTGCGACCGAAGTGGCACCCTCTGGCGGGCCAGAAGACAAGACGCCGCCGAAAATTCTGAAAACCTATCCCGACTCTGCTGCGCTGCGCTTTCAGGACAATAAAATTCGACTGTATTTCGATAAATTTGTCTCGTCTAAATCGCTCGAAGCGGCACTGTTTTTTTCGCCCTATATCGACGACTACGAAGTGCAAGGCGGCGGCACAGAGGCAACCATCATCATTTACGACGCGCTCAAACCAAATCGCACATACACCTACACCGTTACCGATGCTTTGCAAGACAGCCGAAACAACAAGCTCGAGAAATCTTATACGTTCGCCTTTTCAACTGGCGACCGCATCGATTCCGGCGCGATTTCCGGCAGGGTCTTTTCCAGCAAGAATCGTCCGCAGAAAGGCGCGCTCGTTTTGGCGTATCTCTTGCCAACGAACAATCCAGCCTACATCGACACGCTCAATCCGGGCAAAGTCAAGCCTGACTACATCGCACAGACCGATTCGGCAGGACGCTTCAATTTACAATACCTTGCCGATGGCGACTATCGACTCATTGCCATTGACGACAAAGACAACAATCGACTCTACGACATTGGCAAAGAGGAATTTGCGCTGCCGTTTCAGACGGTTCGCACTGGGTCAAGAGCTGTTCAGATGCGGTTTGCTTCCGAAGACACCGCGCGGCTTGAACTGCAAGCGGTCGACGCCCGCAATAAACATCTCATTTCCGTGCGGTTCGACCGTAATGTGATGGTCGATAGCCTATCCGCTGCCAGTTTTTCACTCTTCGATTCGACGGCGAAATCTCCTGTAAAAGTCTTTGACCTCTATGCGCAGACAGAGGGCGGGCGCGAACAAATTTTTTTGGTGACAGATTCGCTAACTGAAAATCATGCTTACGGCGTTAGAGTGTCGGGAGTCGTTGATAAGTTCGGCATCAGGGCAGACAGCCTCGTCTTGGATTTTCGCGGCTCCAGCGAGCCTGATACAATGGCGTGTATGTTCATTCCGCCCTTTGCCGACAGCGCGAAAAATGTGCTTGAAAAATTTCCGCCCTCGCCCAGTGGGCGCTTGCTTGAGCTCAAATTCACGACGCCGATTGAGCGCGCACGTTTTCAACGCGAATTCAAATTCGAGAAAGCGACGGGAAGCATCTTTCAACCTATCGACCTTGACATCACATTTAGAGATGGACGGCAGATATTCGTCAAACCGAAAGAGGGATTCAAACTCGGCGCGTGGTATCGGTTCGCAGTTGAACAAAAAAATCTTAACGATGCGCGCGGCATGGCGCTTAAAGACACGACGTTTATTCGGCACTTTCAAATCGCGCCCGAAGAACAATTCGGCGAACTCGAAGGCACAGTCGAGCTTGATACCAGCGCCACACTTATTCTCTACGCCGAGCTATTGAGCGACGGACGGCTTTATCCGATGCGGCTTTCGCCCTCGCCCATTGACAACACAGGCGTTTCGCGCGTGAAGTTCAAATTTACTGAGCTGCCCGAAGGCAGATACTTTTTGAGTGCCTTTATTCCTGCCACGCCGACCGCATCGCCTTTTGTCCAATGGAATGGCGGTAGTCCGTTTCCATATCGATTGTCGGAGCGATTCGCCGTTGGGTTTGACAGCATTCGCGTGCGACGACGCTGGACGACGACAGACGCCGTGCTGCGCTTTCCAAAAACGATGAATTGACCTCCCAGAAGTCCTTGTGTTTTTTGTTTGCCGTCTCAGGGTGTTGTTTATCTCACATCAAAAGCGTATCTAAGTTCCTTTCTTGTTCGTAATTCCTGATACCTTAATCCTGTTGCCTTCTATCTCAAAGAAGGATTGAACTAATGAGCTTCGAATGAACACGATTCTCATCATCTCGACGCCGTTTGCTTTTGCCACGCTGCTGTCGCTGCTGCTGACGCCGTTTGTGAGACGACTCTCGATTGTGTTGCGTCTTGGCGACCTTGCCGACGGGGAACGAAAATTACATCGAGGGTTTATCCCGAATCTTGGCGGCGTTGCCATTTTTATTGCGTTTATGTTTGCCGCGTTTGCCGCCGCTGTTGTTGAGCCAGAGTTTTATCAATTTATTCGCAACGGGTTTTGGTCGGTGTTACTTGGCGGAACGCTCATTTTCGCAACGGGCTTGAGCGACGACGTTGCAGGACTTGATTTCAAACAAAAATTCTCGTTGCAACTCTTCGCCGCGCTTGTCGTCGTTTTTCTGGGAGGCTACCATATCGAGACACTTCGGAATCCGTTCACCGACAATGTGATTGTGCTTCCCTACTGGGCAGGCGCTGTACTTACGCTGTTCTGGATTACAGGCGTTTGCAACGCGATCAACCTCATTGATGGCATGGACGGCTTGGCAGGCGGCGTTACAGCGATTGCTTCCGCAGCAATGATGGCTATATCGTTTCTTTGCGGCGATACTGTTATGACGATGAACTATGCCATTTTGTTCGGCGCTACCATTGGGTTTCTACGGTATAATTTCAGCCCTGCCTCAATTTTTATGGGCGATACTGGTGCGCTCTTTATTGGCTTTGTGTTCGCGTGCCTTGCCATTCATTACAAGCATAAGGCAACCACCGCCGTCATGCTCGTTGTCCCGATGCTCGTCTTGGGATTTCCGATTTTAGATACGCTCCTTGCACCCATTCGTCGGCTGCTTCAGGGACAGCATCCGTTCAAAGCCGACAGACTGCACTTGCATCATCGGTTGATGGATACATTCTCGCTCTCGCAAAAAAATACTGTGTTGCTCATTTACGCTATTTGTTTTCTGCTTTGCAGCACAGCAATTGCAGTTACAGCGGTGCGCGACGAATTTATTCCGCTCATTATTTCGGCGGTCGCTGCCATAACGGTCATTGGCATCTTGGGGCTTGGGTATGTCTCGCAGTCGCGCCTCAATAGTTCCAGCGGCGAGTCGGGTTCATCTATACACCCATTCTCAAAGTGAGCCATATTTCTCGAGTAAGACAAAGGGACGCTACTCTGCGTCCCTTTTTACGTCGTGCCGTTCGGAGCAAGCGTTAGTCGTTATTATACTCGACTTCTTCTTCCTGACCATTGGTTGCGCCTGCGGTGATTTCCACATAACGCTGTTCGGTCGAGAGCCGCATTGTGCGGTATTTCTTCAAGCCTGTTCCAGCGGGAATAAGTTTGCCGACGATGACGTTTTCCTTCAAGCCGAGCAAGTGGTCTTCTTTGCCTTCTACGGCTGCGTCGGTGAGAACCTTCGTGGTTTCTTGGAACGATGCAGCCGAGATGAAGCTCTCGGTTTGAAGCGCGGCATTCGTAATGCCAAGCAGGACAGGCTGCGCGGTAGCCAGCGCAGCAGTTTCATACTTGATTTGCTCTTTGCCGTTCTTCTTGAGTTCGCGGTTGAGGCGCAGAATTTCCTCCTTCAGGTAAAGTTCGCCCTCCTTGATGCTGCGTGAGGCGTCACCGCGCTCCTTGATGCGCACTTTCATCGCCATCTCGTCGTTTACTTCCTTGAAGTAGAAGCGGTCGACCAAATCACCGGGCAGGAGCGCTGTATCGCCCGGGTCTTCGACGCGGACTTTTTGAAGCATCTGGCGCACAATGACCTCCAAGTGCTTGTCGTTGATTTCAACGCCCGCGTTGATTTGATAGACCTTCTGAATTTCATTGACGAGATATTGCTGCACCGCACTTGGACCTTGAATCGCCAAAATGCGTTCTGGTGCAATGGCGCCATCGGTCAGGGCGTCGCCTGCGCGCACTTCGTCGCCTTCATTGACAAGCAAGTGTTTTCCAATTGGCACAAGATACGTGCGCGACTCGCCGTATTCGGTGGTTACGTGAACTTCTTTGTTGTTACGCTTTTGGTTGCCGAACTTGATGATACCGTCAATTTCCGAAACGACTGCTGGGTCGACAGGATTTCTGGCTTCAAAGAGTTCGGTAACGCGCGGCAAGCCTGCGGTAATGTCGCCGCCAATACGCGCCAAGTCGCGTGGCACTTTGGCCAGAATGTCGCCTGCGCGGACTTTATCGTTTTCATACACAATCAGGCTGCCTTTAATCGGCACGGCGTAAGTGGCGAGGACTTTGCCGTCGTTTGCCACAATTTGAATACGCGGTTCGCGCACATCGGTAGCTTTGAGTTTCGATCGCCAGTTGATGACGACGCGCTGCGAGTAGCCCGTTTGCGGGTCGATTTCTTCTTTGTAAGTAACGCCCTTTTCGACATCGATGAACTTCGCCGTTCCACTGAACTCCGAGATAATCGGCGTGCTGTTCGGCTCGACGGTGTAGAGCAGCGTGTCTTTCTTGGCTTTGTCGCCGTCTTTGCACATTAACTTTGCGCCGTAAGGCACGACGTATTTTTTCAAGACTTTCTCGCTGGCAACATCGACGATGTTAATGACGCCATTTTTGCGAATAGCGACAGTGGCAGTTTCTTCTTCGCCCGCTTCGTTCATCTGAACCGCGTTGACGGTTCGGATATTTTCAAACTCAATTTTGCCCTCGTAAGCTGCACGAATTTCTGTTTCAGAGATGCCGCCTTGTGCCGCGCCGCCTTGGTGGAATGTGCGCAGCGTGAGCTGTGTGCCGGGCTCGCCGATAGATTGCGAGGCAATCACGCCGACCGCTTCGCCAATTTCGGACGGGCGGTTGTTGGACAGGTTCACGCCGTAGCACTTTGAGCAAATGCCGCGCCGCGTTTCGCAGGTCAGCACAGAGCGAATTTCCGCTTCAAGCACGCCGGTCATATCGCGCAGCTTGTCGGCGATGTCGTCCGTCACATACTCGCCCGCCCTGACAACGACCGTGTCGGTTGATGTGTCAATGATGTCTCGCGCTGCCACCCGTCCGCGCAGCCGCTCGTTGAATTTGAGTTTATTGCCCGATTCTTCTTCTGCGTTGCGCGCAATCACAATGCCGCGCGTGGTGCCGCAGTCCTGTTCGGTTACAATGACGTCTTGCGCGACATCGTGCAATCGGCGTGTCAGGTAGCCTGCATCGGCGGTTTTGAGCGATGTATCCGACAAGCCTTTTCTGGCGCCGTGCGTTGAGATGAAGTATTCCAACACCGACAGCCCTTCTTTCAAGTTCGAGATAATCGGGTTCTCAATGATTTCGCCGGGCTGACCGGACATAGACTTTTGCGGACGAGCAATTAAGCCGCGCATGCCTGTCAATTGGCGAACCTGTTCGCGCGAGCCACGTGCGCCTGAATCAAGCATCATAAAGAGCGGGTTGAACCCGTCGCGGTCTTTGCGCAGCGTTTGATACGATTCTTCGGCGACAAGATTGGTCACTTTTTGCCATACGTCGACGATTTTGTTGTATTTCTCGTTTTCGGTGAGCGCGCCGCCGTTGTATTCCTTGATGACTTTCAGGTTTTCTTTTTGCGCGCCTTTAATCAATTCTTCTTTTTTAGACGGCACAATCGCGTCCGAAAGACTGATGGAAAGACCGCCACGCATTGCGTAGGTGAATCCCAGCAGTTTGATTTCGTCGAGAAATTTCACGGCACGTGTGTTGCCCGCTTTGTTGATGACCGCGCCGATTAAATCTTTCGTTTGTTTTTTATCCAAGACCTTGTTGATAAAGCCCAGTTCCGACGGCACGATTTGGTTGAAGATGACGCGACCGACCGTTGTAACGATGACCTTTTTGGCTTTCAGTTGTGCTTCAAGCCACTTGCGTTTTTCGCCGTCCGGGACGATTTCCAAGGCTCTTGCCATGTCGAGCTTTTCATCGCGCGCGCCGTCGTAGCGCAAAATGATGCGCGCGTGCAAGTCCATCTCGCCTTCATTGTAAGCGATAATCACTTCTTTGGCGTCGGAGAAAATTCTGCCCTCGCCGCGCTTGCCTTTGCCTTCTTTGGTGATGTAATACACGCCCAACACCATATCCTGCGACGGCACGGTAACGGGTTTGCCCGATTGCGGCAGGATCAAGTTGTGTGCCGAGAGCATCAAAATCATCGCTTCCATTTGCGCTTCTTGCGAGAGCGGCACATGAACGGCCATTTGGTCGCCGTCGAAGTCCGCGTTGAATGCCGTACAAACAAGCGGGTGAATTTGAATGGCTTTGCCCTCAATCAAGACGGGCTGGAACGCCTGAATGCCCAAGCGGTGTAGGGTAGGCGCGCGGTTGAGCAGCACGGGATGTCCGTCAATGACCTTTTCTAAAACGTCCCAAATTGCAGGGTCTTTTCGGTCAATCATTTTTTTGGCAGACTTCACCGATTTTGCCAAGCCGCGCTCGACCAAGCGGCGAATCACAAACGGCTGAAAGAGTTCAATCGCCATATCTTTCGGCAGACCGCATTGATGGAGCTGCAGTTCGGGTCCGACGACAATAACCGAGCGACCAGAGTAATCGACGCGCTTGCCGAGCAGGTTTTGTCGGAATCGCCCTTGTTTGCCTTTGAGCGAATCGGAGAGCGACTTCAAGGCACGGTTGCTTTCGCCCGATTTCACGGCGTTGGCTTTCCGCGAGTTGTCGAGCAAGGCATCGACCGCTTCTTGCAACATCCGCTTTTCGTTTCTCAAAATCACTTCGGGCGCCTTGATGTCAATGAGCTTCTTCAGACGGTTGTTGCGAATGATGACGCGGCGATAGAGGTCGTTCAAATCCGATGTGGCGAAGCGACCGCCCTCGAGCGGCACGAGCGGACGCAGTTCGGGCGGAATAACCGGCACGACGTCCATTACCATATATTCGGGCTTGTTACCTTCGTATCGATACGGCTCGGGCGGCTCGAGCGTGAACTCCTCTTTCTTTTTGGTCTCCTTCGGAATCGGCTCGTAGCTGTTGCGGAACGCTTCAACGACTTTGAGACGCTTCAACGCATCGATGCGTTTTTGCTCCGACCCAGTCGTGCGCAGCACTTCGCGCAAGTGAGCGGAGAGTTTGGTCAGGTCTAATTTTTTGAGCAACATTTTAATCGCATCGCCGCCCATTTTCGCCACGAATTTTTTCTCGTCGTTGTCGTCGAGGTCTTGATTGTCTTCATACTCGCTGATGATTTTGTAGTATTGCTCTTCGGTGAGCCTATCCATAAACTTCAAGCCTTGCTTTTCGCCCGGCTCGCCCGGATTGACGACGACATAGACTTCGTAATAAATGATGCGTTCCAATTCTTTGGTCGAAAGGTCGAGCAGCGCGCCTAATTTGCTTGGCACAGAGCGGAAAAACCATGTATGCACGACTGGCACCGCAAGCGAAATATGCCCCATACGCTCGCGCCGCACGGATTTGGTCGTTACTTCCACGCCGCAGCGGTCGCAGATGATGCCTTTGTAACGCACGCGCTTGTATTTGCCGCAGTAGCATTCCCAATCTTTCGTCGGGCCGAAAATCTTTTCGCACATCAATCCATCGCGCTCTGGCTTGTAGGAGCGATAGTTGATGGTTTCAGGCTTGAGAATTTCGCCGCGCGACCTCGCCAAGATGCTCTCTGGCGACGCAATGCTGATTTTAATTTTCGAGAAATCCCGTTTGACTTGTTGTGCGCCTAAGAATGCCATGTTGGTCTCCTTTTTGGCTTGATTGAAAAATCTAATTCCTTGACTCTGCTTGTCTCTTTGATGAGTTGGTCAATGACTCGCACCCTCTCTTTGCAATGTTCGCGCCCCTGTCTGTCACGGCACTTTGTCGTCGATTCTGATCTCGAGTCCAAGTCCTTGCAGTTCCCGAACAAGCACATTGAACGACTCTGGCACGTTTGCCTCGGGCAGGTTTTGTCCTTTCACGATGGCTTCGTAGGTGCGTGTTCTGCCTGTTACGTCGTCGGATTTGACCGTTAGGATTTCTTGCAAGATATGCGACGCCCCGTAGGCTTCCAATGCCCAGACTTCCATTTCGCCGAAACGCTGTCCGCCGAACTGTGCTTTGCCGCCGAGCGGTTGCTGCGTGATGAGCGAATATGGTCCTGTCGAGCGCGCGTGAATTTTGTCGTCGACCAAATGCGAGAGTTTCATCATGTAAATGACGCCGACGGTTACTTCGTCGTTGAATGCTTCGCCGGTGCGTCCGTCAAAGAGTTGGATTTTGCCGTTGACAGGCAGTCCGGCTTCTTTCAATTTCTCTTGCACTTCTTCGTAGGAGGCGCCGTCGAAAATCGGCGTAGCGAATTTGACGCCCAATTTCTCGCCTGCCCAACCCAGTGCAGTCTCGAACAACTGCCCAATGTTCATACGGCTCGGCACGCCCAGCGGATTGAGCACAATATCGACTGGCGTTCCGTCTTCCATAAACGGCATATCCTCGACCGGCACGATTTTGCCGACCACGCCTTTGTTGCCGTGTCGTCCCGCCATCTTGTCGCCGACCTGCAATTTGCGTTTCTGGGCAATGTAGACTTTGGCAAGTTCCTCGATGCCGGGCTGCAATTCATCGCCGACATTGAGTTTATACTTTTCGTTTTCCAATTCGTCTTGCAACTCCTTGTATCGTCGGCGATATTCGTCGGTTAGCCGTCGCACCAAGTTATTCGTTTTGGTCGCCTCAACGAAGCCGTGGTCGATATCGAGCCGTTCCAATTTGTTGATGGCGACATATTGCTCTAAGTTTTCGCGCGTAAATCGAGTGCCTTTGCGAATTTCTGTGTCGCCTTTGATATTTTTGACGCCGACGGATTCTTTATCGCCTAAGTAATGCACGAGCCGTATCAAGAACTTTTCGCGCAGTTCGGCTTCTTTTTTAGAATACTCTTTTTCCAGCTTTGCCATGCGCAGTTTCGGGTCTTCGCCGAGTTTCTTTTTGCGGCTGAAGAGTTTGGTCTTGATGACTGTGCCTCTCATGCCCGGCGGCGCGTGCAGCGAGGCATCTTTAACATCGCTTGATTTTTCGCCGAAAATGGCACGGAGCAGTTTTTCTTCGGGCGTCGGGTCGGTTTCGCCTTTGGGCGTGATTTTGCCGATGAGAATGTCTTTCTCCCGAACTTCTGCGCCAACGCGAATAATGCCGTTCTCGTCGAGGTTCTTCAAGGCTTCTTCGCTGACGTTGTAGATGTCGCGCGTGAACTGCTCTTCGCCGCGCTTCGTGTCGCGCACGGTCAGCTCGAATTCGTGAATGTGAATCGATGTGTAGGCGTCTTCCGCGACAAGCCGCTCTGAAATCACAATCGCGTCTTCAAAGTTATATCCGCGCCACGGCATAAAGGCAACCAAGACATTTCTTCCCAAAGCAAGTTCGCCGTTTTCGGTCGACGACCCGTCTGCCAGCACATCGCCTTTTTTGACGCGTTGCCCGACATTCACAATTGGCTTTTGGTTCAGACACGTATCTTGGTTCGAGCGGAAGAACTTGATGAGTTTGTAGCTCTTCAAGGTTTCATCGACATCAATGAGCGAGCCTTCCGACTCATCATCAAGCCGTTTATCGTAACGGACGACAATTTCGTTGGCATCGACATATTCAATCACACCAGAGCCTTCGGCAACGATAATCGTGCGCGAGTCTCTGGCGACTTTTTCTTCCAAGCCTGTTCCGACAATCGGCGAATCGGCGCGCAGAAGCGGCACGGCTTGGCGTTGCATGTTCGACCCCATCAAGGCGCGGTTCGCATCGTCGTGTTCCAAGAACGGAATCATGGCGGCTGCCGCGCTGACGATTTGGTTTGGCGCAACGTCCATATAATCCACCTGCGTGTTCTCGACGAGCGGATAGTCGCCTTTGCGCCGCGCTTGCACGGTTTCAGACGCAATTTTTCCGTTCTTCAGCGGCACGGTCGCGGGAATTGTTACTTTGTTCTCTTCATCTTCGGCCGAGAGGAACATCACTTTGTTTTCAGGCACGCCATTTTTGACCAAGCGATACGGCGTCTCAATAAAGCCCTTCTCGTTAATTTCCGCGTAAATGCAGAAACTTGAAATCAGACCAATGTTCGGGCCCTCAGGCGTTTCAATCGGACAGAGGCGACCGTAGTGCGTGTAATGCACATCGCGGACTTCGAAGCCAGCGCGCTCGCGCGTCAGACCGCCCGGACCTAATGCCGATGTGCGGCGCTTGTTCGTCAATTCCGCCAGTGGGTTCGTTTGATCCATAAATTGCGAGAGCTGGCTTGTTCCAAAGAACGACGAGATGACGCTCGATACGGTTCGTGCGTTCACCAAGTCGGCGGGCGTGATTTTTTCCGCGTCTCTGGCGTTGAGTTTTTCTTTGACATTTTTCGACATTCTCGCCAAGCCCACAAGGAACTGCGCTGCAAGTTGCTCGCCGACCGATTTGACGCGGCGGTTTGACAAGTGGTCGACATCGTCGACTTCCGTTCTGCCGTTGACGAGCTTGATGAGGAAATACATAATCGCCACAATGTCATACTGCGAGAGCACCGTAAATTCAGGATTGATGCCCTTCTCATCGAACTTGCCGATGCGCTCTGAAAGAGTAGCGGCGATTTTTTTCAAGTCGGCGTCGCTCTGAACAATTTTGAAAATTTCATTGAACTCGTTT
This sequence comes from [Candidatus Thermochlorobacteriaceae] bacterium GBChlB, assembly GCA_000724175.1. Lineage (GTDB taxonomy): Bacteria > Bacteroidota > Chlorobiia > Chlorobiales > Thermochlorobacteraceae > GBChlB. Next base: position 18,586 of record JPGV01000010.1, read on the forward strand.
GCCAGCCGCTTGTTGATGCGGTAGCGTCCGACATCGCCCAAGTCATATTTCTTGTTGTTGAAGAACGTGCGGTCGAGCAGTCCGCGCGCGGCTTCAATATCGGGCGCTTCGTTGGAGCGCAGTTCGCGGTAAATTTGTTCCAACGCTTGCTCTTCGGTTTTCGATTCGTCTTTGGCGAGCGTCGAGACGATGATAGATTTATCAATGTCGGTGTCTTTTTCTGACCGCGTTACGCGCACGCGCGACACATTGAGCGCGACCAGTTGGTCGATTTCCTCTTCGCCGAGTTGCGTGCCTGCGGGAATCAGTTCGCCCGTCTCGGTATTGATGATGTCCGTTGCTAAAAACCGTCCGATGAGCGCTTCGTTGGCGTCGTTTTTCTTGACGGGCACTTCTTCCATCAAGTCAAAGATTTTGAGAATGTCCTCATTGCGCGGAAAGCCAAGCGCACGCAGCAGTGTCGTTGCCAAAAATTTCTTTTTCTGGTCGATATACACATACATCAGATTGTTGATGTCGGTAACAAACTCAATCCACGAGCCGCGAAGCGGGACGATTTTCGCCGAGTAAATTTTCTTGCCGTTGGGGTGCGTGCTGTCGCTGAATACCACGCCCGGCGAGCGATGCAACTGCGCAACGATGACCCGCTCGGCGCCGTTGATAATAAACGTGCCGCGCTCGGTCATATACGGAATCTTGCCAAGATAGACTTCCTGTTCAATGGTTTCTTTCCACTCGGTTTCTTCCGGCTCGTCTTTGAGTGAGAGCTTCAATCGCGCTTTCAGCGAGACGTCGTAGGTCAAACCGCGCTCAATACACTCTTCAATCGTGTATTTGGGGCGGTCTATCGTATAGCTCATATATTCCAAGAGATACAAACCGCGCGTATCAGTGATTGGAAAACTGCTTCGCAGCACATTTTCCAGACCTTTGTTCTTGCGACGGTCGTGCGGCACGTCGTCTTGAATAAAATCTTTGAACGAGCGGAGTTGCACTTTGAGCAAATCTGGCGGCTCAATCATTTGTGGCAACTTCGAGAAGGAAATTCTCTCGACTTTTTTCTTCGTCTTGGTTCTCACGGTTCGCCTCGCTTTTGAAGATGAATTTTTAGAGCAGACTTGTTTTCAGTCCGTAGACGCTTGCGCCGCGCATTTCAGACGCGGCGGGCTGTAGATGTTTGGCGGAAAAGATACGTTGCTTGTTTTGCTTCGACAGAAATCGCGATTGCCGACGGTTTTTAATGCTCATTTAGCCTCTTTAATTATACATAACGCTAACAAGTTCCCACAATGCCTTTCAAAAACACCGAAACAGCAAAAGCCCCGTCCCTTTTGGCGAGACGGAGCCTTGCGTTTTTGTAGAACAATCGAGAGCGACGTTACTTCATCTCGACTTCCGCGCCGGCGTCTTTCAATTCTTTGACCAGTTTTTCGGCATCGGCTTTCGGCAATCCTTCCTTGACTGGCTTCGGTGCGCCGTCAACGAGGTCTTTGGCTTCTTTTAAGCCCAGACCTGTCGCCGCACGGACGACCTTAATGACGTTGATTTTGTTCGCGCCGCCGCTCTTGAGAATCACGTCAAATTCGGTCTTCTCTTCTACGGGTGCGGCGGGCGCAGCGGCGGCGGCGCCGCCAGCGGGCATCACGCCACCCATCATCACAGGCGCGGCGGCGGTTACGCCGAATTTTGCTTCGAGCGCCTTGACCAATTCAGCGGCTTCGGTCAGCGTTAGTTTGCCAATTTCCTCTACGAGTGTGTCGACTGCTGCCATTGTTGTCTTTATCCTTTTTTAACGGTTGCTCGGCGAAAGTAGAAGCCAGTCGCCGAATTTGTTAGTTGAGTGCGTAAATCGTTTAGATTGATGATTTCAAACCAATGATTTTGATTGGCCATTGCAGAAAACATTCCGCCAATGTTAATCCTACATCGTCAGCGGTTATGCTGCTTTTTGTTTTGCCACTTGGTCAAGCACATTGACGAGGTTTCTCATCACGGCATTGATGGTCGACGGCACGCTGGCAACGACATTGTTGATTGTGCCAATGGCACGCGCGATGTTTTCAGCGCGTCCCGCCATCGTTGAGAGTTCGGCGAGTTGTTTGCTCTCGAACACTGTGCCGTCGACGGACGCCATTTTGAATTTAAGTTTCTCATTGTCGGCGGCGAATTTCTTAATGATTTTCGCGGGCGCAATTGGGTCGTCGTAACTGAACACCACGCCCGTCGTATTTTTCAGCGCGGCGTAAAGTTTATCCGACAAGTTCGCGCGTTCAATTGCTTTCTTGATAAGCGTGTTCTTAACCACTTGGTATTCAATGCCGGCCTTGCGAAACTCATCGCGCAACTGGCTTGATTGCGCCACCGTCATGCCTTGAAACTCGGTGAAATACACGCCTTGCGCCCGCTTCATCTTATCGGCAACTTCTAAAATGATTATTTCTTTTTCTGGTCTTTTCATGGTATTGTCTCCAAATTTGGATTAGGCAGCGACGGCGTCGCGTTTGATTTTGACACTTGGCGACATCGTGCTGGAAAGCGCGATGCTTTTGACATAGTTGCCTTTTGCCGACGACGGCTTGGCTCTCATAATGGCGCTTAGAAACGCATTGACATTTTCGGTCAGTTTCTGTGTTTCAAATGAGACTTTGCCGACGCCGGCATGAATGACACCAGCTTTGTCGACCCGAAACTCAATTTTACCAGCTTTGACTTCTTTGACCGCTTTGCCAACGTCCATTGTAACCGTGCCAGTCTTCGGGTTCGGCATTAAGCCGCGCGGACCCAATACTTTTCCCAGTTTGCCGACTTCGCCCATGACGTCGGGTGTAGCAATGATGACATCCACGTCCGCCCAGCCGCCTTGAATTTTCTCGACGAACTCGCCAAGACCGACGAATTCAGCGCCAGCAGCTTTGGCTTCCTCTTGTTTGTTTTCTTTGCACATAACAAGGACGCGCACCGTTTTGCCGATGCCGTTGGGAAGCGCGACCGTGCCACGCACGTTTTGGTCGGATTGTTTCGGGTCGACGCCTAAACGAATAGCTAAATCGATGGTTGCGTCGAACTTCGTGGTCGTGATTTCTTTGATTTTAGCCACGGCTTCGGCGACGTCGTATTCTTTCGTCGCATCAAGTTTTGCCAGTGCGGCTTTGTATTTTTTGCCTGCCATTGTGATGTAAGTTGTGGTTTATAGCGATACGGCTTGTATCTCCCACGTCGTTGTGAGATTCCTAATCAACGATTGTGATGCCCATATTTTTCGCGGTTCCGGCAATCATACTTTCAGCGGAATCGAGCGACGTTGTGTTCAAATCGGGCAGTTTGAGTTGTGCGATTTTACGCACCTGCGCGCGCGTTACCTGCGCGACCTTCACGCGGTTTGGTTCTTTCGAGCCTTTCTCGATTTTCGCTTCTTTCAGCAACAACACCGATGCCGGCGGCGTTTTAGTGATGAACGTGAACGACTTATCGGAAAATACCGTGATGACAACCGGAATAATCAAGCCCTGTTGTTGCGCGGTCTTCGCGTTGAACTGTTTGCAAAATTCCATGATGTTCACGCCTTTTTGACCAAGCGCCGGACCGACGGGCGGCGCGGGATTGGCTTGCCCAGCAGGAATTTGCAGTTTGATAAATCCAGTTACTTTTTTTGCCATTGTCTTGCGTCTGAATTAGACTTTATCGATTGTATTTAGTTCGTAACAGGCTTGACCTGTGAAAAATCTACCTCTGTCGGCGTGCTGCGTCCAAAAAAGTTAATCAGCACCTTTACTTTCATTTTTTCCGAGTTGATTTCCTGAACGACGCCCGTCAATGAACTGAATGGCCCGTCGGTGATTTTGACTGCGTTGCCAATTTCAAACGGCGCCTTCATAGCGGCGCGGCGTTCTTGCTCCTGTTCAGGCTCTAAAATCCTTTTCACCTCGTCTGGTCGAAGCGGAATTGGCACATCGCCGACGCCTAAGAATCCAATTACCGACGGCGTTTCGAGAATGATGCTTTTCGTTTGTTTGTCCAGCACCGCCTCGACCAGCACATAGCCCGGAAAGGCATTCTTTGTGCGGCTTTTCTTCTTGCCGTCTTTGACTTCCACGAACTTTTCGTAAGGAATGAACACCTGCGCGAGTTTTTCTCTGGCGCCTTGTTTGTCGGTCTCTTTATCGATATGCTCTTTGACCTTGCGCTCGTGTCCAGAATACGTTCTGACGGTGTACCACTTCAGGTCGGTCAGTCGCTTGGGTTCGGCAGCGGGTTGTGCGGACGCGGCTGGCGATTTTGGCTCGTCAGGCGTTTCCTGTGTTTCAACCGTCGGTTCTGCTTGCGCCTCTTCGTCGTGCGTTTGCGGTTCGTCGTTCATGCGTCGCTTAGCGTAAAAGTTGTTTGATGAGTGCGTTGAGCGATTCATCAACGACAAAAGTAAAGACTGCCAGCACGCCTGCGACGGTCAGCACGACCACCGTTGACTCTTGCAGCTCTTGGCGCGACGGCCAAGTTACTTTTTTCATTTCCATCACGACATCGTTGTAGTATGTCGTCAGTTTATCGATAAGGTTCATATCGCTCTCAAAAATTTGCGCGCTATTGGTAGCCTGCATTGATTTCTTGACCACCAACGTTTCTGTGATTTTCGTTGCATAGACGGTGGGACTCGGAACCTGCCTTTGGCTTGTCGGGAACTTAGCTTGTCAAGCTTGTCAGGATTTGAGACCGCCCTCATTTTTCTGCTGCACGGGCGGCAGGAATCGAACCCGCAACCTACGGTTTTGGAGACCGGCGCTCTACCAGTTGAGCTACGCCCGTATATGCGATTGAGCTGATGACCGGGATTGAACCGGTGACCTCGTCCTTACCAAGGACGTGCTCTACCAACTGAGCTACATCAGCGTTGTTACAGTATTGCCAAAGAGCCGTGTGGGCAGGGCAGGATTCGAACCTGCGAAGACCGAAGTCGACAGATTTACAGTCTGTTGCGTTTAACCACTTCGCTACCTACCCGACATCTTGCGATGACCGCGCCGCGAGCTGGTGGAGGGGCTTGAACCCCCGACCTGCTGATTACAAATCAGCTGCTCTACCAACTGAGCTACACCAGCGTTGATGCTTGTCCCAGAGTTTCCTTAAAAAAATAGGGCTGCAAAGTTAGCGCACGATTTGGAAAATTCAAAATTATTTTTTCTCTTGGCTGAGCTTTAGCACTTTTCTGGCGACCTTTGCCGCCCAACGACGTGGCAGAAATCGCTCTGCAAAAATTGCCGCCCGATACCAGCCGCTCGTAATCGCCACACTTTTTCCCTGCTCAAATGCACGCAGCGCGGTTTTGACAACTATTTCGGTCTTCTCGAGCGGGAAAAGCGTCCTTTGCCGACTTTGCCCAACTTTTCCTAAAAACGGCGTGTCGGTAAAGCCCGGACAAATTGCCGTTACGGTTACGCCTTTGGGCGAGAGTTCTTCGTTCAGGGCTTCCGAGAGGCTCAATAAAAATGCTTTGGTGGCGGCATAGACGGCAAATGTGGGAATGGCATTGAAGGCGGCGACCGACGCCACATTCATCATGCCACCCCGCCGTCCATCCGCATTCGCCGCGCGCGCGACGAGGGCTGGCGCAAAGAGCCGTGCTAATTTCGCAGCGGTCAGGTTGTTGAGTAGCATCATTTGCTCAATGGCTTCAAGCGGTTGCTCGTCAAATTCGCCGATGTAGCCGAAGCCTGCATTGTTGATGAGCAGCTCAATGTCGAACTTTTCTTCTTGACAAAATTGAAAGACCTGTTCTGCGCCGTTGAGCGTTGATAAATCTTGCGGAAAGACTCGTGCGTCGATGCCATGCCCCTTGCACAACGCTTCGGCAAGCGCGCGCAGTTTGTCTTCGGAACGGGCAACGAGAACGAGATTTTTTTTTCGTGCTGCCAATTCTTTCGCAAAAGCCTCACCGAAGCCCGTCGAGGCACCAGTGATGAGCGTATAAGCCGACATTGCTGTAAGTTTTTGGTTTCTTCGACTGGTTTATCTCGAAATTTACGCGCCGCACGGCTATTTTTGTCCCAAGAGAATTTTTCTTCGATGTCTTTAAACTTCCGATAATGACCGACTCTGCATTCGCCGCACTCGCCGATGCGTATCTTTTGTTGGGGCTGCGCTTTGATAAACATCAACCCGGCGTTTTGGACGCGCATTACGGCAGAGCGTCCGCGCTCAAAATAACCGTTGATGCCGAACCCGTCGTCCCGCTTGACACCTTGCAGCGCGACGCAGAGCGGATTTTATCCGCCCTTGCGGACAATGCTTCGGCACGCGCCGCATACATTCACAAGCAAACGCTCGCGCTTAAAACCATGATTGAAAAAAAGTTGGGAACATCGTTCTCGTTTCGAGACGAGGCGCGGCTGTGTTTGGGCATTGACCACATCGAGCGACAGGACGACGCCGAATTGCTCGATGCCATCGCTCAGCTTGACGCCGCGCTTCCCGGAAGTGGCAACTTATCGGAACGCTTTGTGCAGTGGCGTAAAAAATTTGAACTACACGGCGACGACCTCACGCGCTTCATCAACGCGGCAATGCTCGACGCAAAAAGGAAGACTGAATCGCTGTTTCGCCTGCCCGATAACGACGTCGAGGTGAGCTTGGTGCGCGACAAGCCTTGGGCGGGCTATCATTGGTATCGTGGCGGGTTTAAATCACTTTACGAACTCAACATTGATGTGCCAACGACGATTTGGAATGTCTTGCATACCACGACGCACGAAGCCTATTGCGGACACCATACCGAAGCCGTTGTCAAAGAATCCGAATTAGTGAACCACCTCGGCTACGACGAATTTACGATGAACTTGCTTGGCACGCCATGTAGTCTGATTTCAGAGGGTGTTGCTGAAGCGGCGGAGCATCTCATCATCGGCAACGTCGACGCGACGATTGAGTGGCTACGCCAACATCAATCGCTTCACGGGCGAGACTTCACCGAACACGACGCCAAGATATTTCGCGCCATGGAACGGCTTGGCCGACGGGCGGTCGTGAACGCCGCACTTTTGATGCACGAAGAGCACGCTTCGGACGAGGAGGTGTTCGCCTACTTGCGGCGTGTTTCTCCAAGCGAGAGCGAGCTGATTCGCCGCACGATTGAACGGCTGCGCGACGAGGCATATCGAACCTATATGCTCACCTATCCGATTGGCAAGGAGCTTGTGCTGCGCGACCTCAACACTGCCAAAGACAAATCCGCCAAGTTTTATGAGATTTTAAAATCAATTGATTACCGCTTCAACTGACGCTTCTTTGAACAAAGCATTGAACTAACCGAAACACCATGCGCTACCTAACGCTTTTTCTTACGCTTGCTTCTTTTACGAGCATCTTGCTCTCGTCTTGCAGCTCGAAAAAGCCCAACGAGACGTTGCTCGTCATTCGTAAAAACGACAAGTATGGCTTCATTGATAAATCGGGCAAAGTCGTCGTTGAGCCAGAGTATCTCGATGCGCTCGATGTGAGCGACGGCTACTCAATGGTGATTGCGGGCGAAGACAAATTTGGCTTCATTGATGCTGCAACAGGCGAAGAAGTCATTAAGCCGAAATACCTTGCGGCGTGGAGTTTTACGGGCGGACTTGCTCGCGTGAAGGTCGGCAAAAAAATCGGCTTCTTGGATAAGACGGGCGATATGGTCATCAAGCCACAGTTCGATGAGGCGTTGGAATTTTCGGAAGGCTTGGCGGCGGCGAAGCTCGGCGGCAAGTGGGGATTCATCAACGACAAAGGTGTTTTCGTCATCAAGCCGCAATATGACCAAACATGGAGTTTCGCCGAAGGCAAAGCATGGGTAAAGCAAGGCGAGAAGTTTTTGTTCATTGACCGCACGGGCGCGAAAGCCTCTGCGTTTGAGTTCGATGAAGTCTTGAGCTACTCCGACAGCCTTGCGGCAGCGCGGCGCGATTCGCTTTGGGGATTCGTTTCGCATCGGGGCGTCTTTGCCATCGAGCCGCAGTTCGAGCAGGCACTGCGTTTTTCGGAAGGGGTTGCGCCCGTCAAGCGCGGCGGCAAGTGGGGATATTGCGATAAGTCAGGCAAGGTTGTTATCGAGCCGAAGTATGAATCGGCGAAGGAATTTTCGGACGGACTTGCCGCCGTGCGCGTCAGCGGCAAATGGGGATTTATTGACAAGGGCGGCAATGTGGTGGTTCAGCCGCAGTATGAATTGGTCGAGAAGTTCTCAAACGGCATTGCGCGCGTGCAACCCGGCAGAGCCATTGGCTACATCGACCGCACGGGCAAATACATCTGGGAGCCGTCGTATTGACATTTCCCGCTCCACACCCGATTTTCAACAATTTTTCAGAATTTTTGAAGGCAAGATGCTTTTCTTTTGTGTCGAACTCGGCTGTTGTGCCAAAATAATTAGAAGAGGAGTAGATTTTACAAGGGTGTCATTCCGAGCAAAGCGAGGAATCCATTGAACGTGTGGATTCTTCACGGCGTTCAGCATGACACAGACACAGCGTTGATACACAACCAACAAACGCGGCTGACACACATTATTTTTGATGTTCAACATCCTGCCGATTATCATACATTCGCCTGCGCCTGCGCTTTGAGTTGTTCGGTTTGGTCGAGCAGTTTGAGAGCCTCGATGAGTTCATCAAGATTACCGTTGATGATGCCATATAAATCCCAATTCTTCACATCGCCTTCCAAGCGGTGGTCGGTTACGCGGTTTTGCGGAAAGTTGTAGGTTCGAATTTTCGCACTGCGGTCGCCCGACGAAACCATTGAACGGCGCATTTCTGCACGCTCTTTTTCTTGCTGTTCACGCTGAATATCGTAGAGCTTCGCGCGGAGCATTTTCAACGCGCGTTCTTTGTTTTGAAGTTGCGAGCGTTCTTCTTGGCACGCGACAACAATGCCTGTCGGCAAGTGCGTGATGCGGACGGCTGTCTCAACTTTATTGACGTTTTGTCCACCTTTGCCGCCGCTTCGGTAGGTGTCGATTTGTAAGTCGTCTTTTCGGATGTCAATCGGCGCGTCTTCGGGCGCTTCTGGCAGGACAGCGACGCTGGCGGCGGACGTATGCACTCTGCCTTGTGCCTCGGTTTCGGGAACGCGCTGAACGCGATGCACGCCGCTTTCGTATTTCATTGTGCCGTAGACTTCCGCGCCGCTCAAACTAAAAATGACTTCCTTGTAGCCGCCCAGATTGCCTGTGTCGTTGAAGTCAATCATTTCCAATTTCCAGCCTTTGCGCTCGGCGTAGCGTTGATACATTCGGAACAAATCGGCAGCAAAGAGTGCGGCTTCGTCGCCGCCCGTGCCAGCGCGAATTTCTACGATGGCATTGCGCGAATCTGCCTCGTCCTTTGGCAAGAGCAAAATTTTCATTGTCTCTTCCAACTGCGGCACGCGCTCCGAGAGCATATCGTATTCTTCTTGGGCGAGCGCGTGCATTTCCGGATTTGTTTCGCTGTAAAGCATCTCTTTGGCTTGCGCAAGGTCGGACTTGGCGCGCTTAAAATCCGAATAGGCTTTGATGATGGGCGAGAGATCGCTGTATTCCTTGTTGAGCTTTCGGAACAAGTCTTGATTGGAAATCACATCGGGCTGCGAAAGTTGCCGCTCAATGTCGTGATAGCGTTCCGTGAGCTGGTCTAATTTTTCGAACATTCTCTGTTGTTGTTTGGAATTACGAACCAATTTTCTTTACTTCGTTACGCCTTGCGCTCTCATAATACGCTGTTCCCGTAGCCATTGAGAACAAACAGCGGTTTTAATTTACGCATAACGACCGCAGCCCGCAACGGACAAGGCTTTGGCAAAAAGCAGTGCTGCTGAAGCAGCTTGTTCAGCTTTAATTTTTCTATCTCCTTTGTAGATACAATTTCAACCATCAAACACTGCTGTTATGCAAGCCAAAGTTCATCTATGCCTTGCCTGTCCAATCACCAATCATCGTAAAGAGTACCCGTTTGAGGTTGAATTGCCAATAGGCTTATCAGTAGCGGGCGTTGTGTGCTCTGACCAAGTGCGGAATTTGGATTGGCGAGGCAACTTCGTTTTCAAGAGCAGTTGAAAGCTCAATCTATTGAACATGCGTATGGGTTGGGTCGTGTATCCAACTTGTGAGCGACGCGAGGCATTTATTGACGGCGTGGGTTCTTCACGGCATTCAGAATGACATCATCACAGCTTTGATACACAACCAGAGTCTGGAAAATGGTTAATCATCTTTTCTCTCACCTGTCAGAATCTCTTGAAGCTGCGGATATTTTTTTTCATCGAGTTCCAATTCCATACGCAGGAGCGCGGCGGCGTAGGTTTTGCCTTGCGCATCGAGTTTGAGCGACTTCGTGCCGCCGCCGCCGAGTGACTCATGCAAGAGAAAATTCAGCGCACCGATGTTCGGCATCTCGAATCGCTCGACCTTGCCCTGCACCATCTCGCCGAAATGCGCCTTGACGCGCTCCGTCGTTACTTCATTTTTGAGAATCTCGTAGAACTCCGCTTGTCGGGCGATGATGCCGACGTTGGTCGTGTCGCCTTTGTCGCCGCTTCGCCCGTGCGCCAATTTGAAGAGCAGGACTTTCATCACGGATTGATGATGTCATTGACGAAAATAAACGCCATCAACACCAGCAGCGCAGTGAAGCCGATTTGTTGCACCGCCATTTTTGCTTTGAGCGGCAGTTCTTTTCCCATTACGCCTTCAATCGCATTCACGACGAACTGTCCGCCGTCGAGCGCTGGCACAGGCAAGATGTTCAGAAACGCGAGCGAAATCGAGAGCATTGCCAAAAAGAGCATAAAACTACCCGCGCCTTGTTCTGCCGTTTGTCCCGCAAGTTTGGCGATTTTAATCGGCCCGCCGACAGATTTGCGCACATCTTCTTGTCCCGTGAACAATTTTCCGAACCCTTTGACGGTCATCGACGTCATTTTGACAGTTTGGGCAATGCCTGCGCCGATGCTCTCGAAAAAGCCGAGTTGGATATACTCACGCACCGTGCCTGACGCGACGCTCACGCCAATTTTACCGTTTCCGTTAGGCGTGATGATTGCCTGCTTCGTTGCGCCACTTGCAGTTTGCCATACGATCTCAATGGCTTTGTTGGCATTGTCGCCAACGATTTTCGTCAGCTGCGACCAATCTTGGATGTCCGTTCCAGCTAGTTTCGTAATCAAATCGCCTTTTTGCAGACCAACTTTCTCGGCGGGATAGCCAGCGACCACATCGCCGACGCGCGCAGGCGTGAGCGGCCTGATGCCTTCACCTTTGGAATCGTTTAAGCGCGAGAGAATGTTTGGCGGCGCATCGAACTTGAACGACTCGTTGCCGCGCTGAACGGTGAATGTGAGCGTAGAGTTCGTGAAGAGTTCCGCGTCCAGTGCTTCTTCCCAATACTTGACCGGCTTACCGTTGACTTCGGTAATGACATCACCTGTTTTGAAGCCCATTTCAGCAAAGACGGTGTTCGGCTCGACGAAGAGTCCGGTTTTAATTGGCGTGCGTCCTTCGCCCTGCGAAAAGGCAAGAATGATGAAAATAACGCCGGCAAGAACCATGTTCATAATCACGCCGGCGGAAATGACGATAAGGCGTTGCCACACGGGCTTTGAGCGAAACTCCCAAGGCTGTGGTGGCTTTGAGGCAAACTCTGTGTCCATACTTTCATCGACCATGCCTGCGATTTGCACATAGCCGCCGAGCGGAATTGCGCCAATACCGTATTCGGTCTCGCCGCGTTGTGTGCTCCACAATTTCAGATTCCAAAAATCAAATCCGATGTAGAATTTGAGCACGCGCATCTTGAAGAGTTTTGCGGCGGCAAAATGCCCAAATTCATGAACCGTTACGAGAATGAAAATTGCAACGATGAAGTAAAATATCGTGCTGATGATTTCCATGAGTTAAATCCAAAGAAATAGAGTTATGAAAAGCCTGTAAAAATTTGTTTGTCGCACCCCTACTTGCTTGCTTGCGACGAGAGCATTTTAATCATTCCGTCCAAAATACTGCTTGCAACGCCTGTAAGTGTTCGCACGGTTTCAAGTAAATCCGTAGTGATTTTTCCCGTTGCGTCGGCAACACCTGCCATGACTTTGGCCGAGTCGTTAGCAAAATTTCCGGTGATGTCGGTCGCGGTTTTCGCTGCAGCGCCGAGCGTTTCGGTCATATCAGTGGTCAATCTCGAGAGCGCGTCGGCAGAGTCGCGGAGCGTTCCGTTCAATTGCGACGAGAGGGTATCGGTCATCGTCGATAGGCTTACTTCTTTTGATTCATCGGGCATAGCAACCTCGTTCTGGTTTGATGTTTAGAGTATCGCTTTACTTTAAATTGATACAACACGATTAAATGATACAACACGATGCGGAACAGTTTACGCGCTATTTCTGAGACTACTGTTTGGCACGCGCGCGGGTTTTGAGGCGCGTTTCTGTGTCAATCTCAATCAGTTCATCGAGCGACGGCATTTTGCCATTGGCATGTTCGCTGAGCGCCATCTCAATAAGCTCTGGAATTTTCATAAACGAAATTTCTTGATTGAGAAACAGTTCAACCGCCGCCTCGTTTGCCGCATTTAGAACCGCAGGATACGACGTGCCTTGTTCAATCGCTTGGTAGGCGAGCGCGAGGCACGGAAATCGGTCGGTGTCGGGCTGTTCAAAATCCAAACGGGCTAATTTCGTCCAGTCGAGACGAGGATAATCGGCGGCGAAGCGGTCAGGATACGACAGCGCGTATTGAATCGGCAGGCGCATATCGGGCGTTCCTAACTGCGCTTTAACGCTGCCGTCGGTAAATTCCACCATGGAGTGAACAATTGACTGCGGATGCACAACGACCTGAATTTTTTCCAGCGGCGTTCCAAATAGCCATTTTGCCTCGATGACTTCCAAGCCTTTGTTCATCAGCGTTGCAGAGTCAATCGTGATTTTTCTGCCCATTGACCAGTTCGGGTGTTTGAGCGCGCGCTCTAATGTAATGTTGCAAAATTCTTCTTTCGGCAGCGTTCTGAACGGACCGCCCGACGCCGTGAGAATAATCTTTCCGATGCTGTGTTCAGGCTCGCCAACGAGGCACTGAAAAATTGCCGAGTGTTCGCTGTCGACGGGCAGTAACTTACAGCCGTTTTGTTTTGCCAGCCTTGTGATAAGGTCTCCTGCAACGACCAGCGTTTCTTTGTTGGCAAGCCCAACGTCTTTTCCGGCTTTCAGCGCCTCGACCGTTGGTTTCAAGCCTGCAAATCCGACCAGCCCGCCGATGACAAAATCAACATCGCTTCGGCGCACAATGTCGCACAAGGCATCTGCGCCCGACATAATTTCTACATCGACGCCAGAGAGTTTTTCGCGCAAGGCTTTTTCCAACAGGACATCGGTTACAACCACGCCTTTCGGTCGAAATCGTTTCGTTTGATCGACGAGCAAGTCGATGCTGGCATTAGCGCTAAGGTATTGCGCGGTAAAGCGGTCAGGAAACCGTGCCACCACGTCAAGCGTATTTCTTCCGATTGAGCCGGTCGAGCCAAGAATGGCAATGCGCTTCATCGTGTTCCTGTTTAACAGTTGGTTGAATGGTGTTCAGGCTTTGAGCAAAATTTCGCCTTGCGCGGCGAGCATCCAATGCTCGCCCTGTTTCGTAACCATTGCAGGCGATTTGATTTGAAAAGCCGTCTCAATGTCATCGCTATAAAATACTTTGAATGCAGGCTTGACACGCGTCTGCACATCAGCGTTGCTCAATTCCAGCCTGTGGGCGACGAAAAGTTCATAATGGTCAGCGGCGTCGAGGGGCGTTTTTGAGACGAGAAAAATGCCGTCGGGCGTTGCGCCGAGCATCGGCTTGGCGTGTTTCTCAATGGCATCGTTCAGGTTTTCTATCGTGCATGCAATCATTTGTTCGGCAAATGCATGTTGTTCCGCTGGCGTTGTTGCGGCGTTGTAACGCCCAACCGTCGTGAGTAGCGAATCATCAAGCAGCGTTTCATTCAGCAGCATATTGTCCAGCAGGGCGTCCTCAAAGACGGGAGTGGACAGTTTTTCCTCAAGCTCTCTCTTGGGAATCTCGAGGAGGTCGCTGTTATCGTTGTCCTCAGGCAGAATCAAACCGTCGCCAGCGTCGATGGGGTCGAGCTTGTTATCGGTCTTATCGGATTGCTTCTCAATAAGTTGGTTAATCATTGCTGCATCAAGCGAGTTTGCGGCTGCGTCCGTTCCGGCGGTGCTGTCGTCGAAGAGCATCGGCGATTCATCAAGCGCGGACGCACCCGACGGCTCATCAAATTTCGGCGCGTCTTTGTAGGAAATTGCGTCGCGTGCGGGCAAGCGTTCCACCACGCGCGGTTTTTCGACAACTTTTTCAGCCGGCGGAGGCGCGTCATCTCCTTTTTTGGCGACTGACGGCTCAGCAGCAATCACCTGGGCTTCGACCACCACTGGCTCAGGCGGCGTATCCCCAGCCGCCAACGCCTTCACGACCGATTTCGCCTTATACTTGAACAAGAAAAACAAGCCTCCCGCCGCTGCGCCAAGCGTTAGAAACACCGTTAGGATAACCGTGCCCCATCCGAACCCTTGATTTTTCGCGTCGGCTTTTGATGTCTCTTTCTCGGATTTGTTGGCTTTTTCAGGCTCTTTGTTCGACTCCTGTTTAGGATTTTCTTTCGGAGCAGCTTCTTTTTTCTCTTTGCCTTTTTTCGGTGGACGCTTGCGCTTGGGTTCATCTTCTTGCCGATGGGACATGGCGAACTCGGTGGAATGACTCGCTTGCGCGGCGACGGCGGCAATAGGCGTGGCAATCCCAAATGCGCACATGAACAGGACTATCTTAATGCGGGACGACATTTCTTCGGCGCGATTGTTTGGTTGTCATCGTTAAAACAGAGCCCCAATATAACACACTCTCCTTAAACAACTTTCTGAAAAATTGGTTCTCCATTCTGCACATCTGCGCCTTGCCCACATACTTTCTTCGTTTGGCAAAGCCGTTCTAAACGATTAGATTTGTTGCTCATTTCGGGCTTCTAGCTCAGTTGGTTAGAGCGACCGGTTTACACCCGGTAGGTCGGGGGTTCGACTCCCTCGAAGCCCACCGTTCTCCTTCAAGATTTCACGCCGCGTTGTATCTTCTCCCGTTCACTTTAACTTACTTCAATGTTGACGGATTTTTTGCTGCGTCTCTTGGCTCGAGTGCCAGCAATGCTCGGCTCGACTTTTTTTGCTGTTTTGATATGGACATTTGTTGCTATGTCCAAACGCTATGTTGCGACTAAAAACATCCCTGTCGTTGTTAGGTCTGAAACATCGCTGCAAACGGTCAGCTCCGGCTTGCCTGAACGATTGGAGGTTAAGTTCGAGGGCGATGGGTGGAAAATTCTCTCTCTCTTTTTAGCCAAGACCGAGTGGGTCATTGACCCAAGCAATGAACTGTCGAAAAACATCCTTACCATTGATGCAGCCAAAAATCCTACTCAGTATATCAAGCCGTTGCCCGCAGATGTAGATGTGCTTGATGTACAACCTGCACAGTTTAGCGTCACGCTCGACCGAAAACTTACGAAAACTGTGCCGCTTTACCTTTTGGGCGACCTCTTGCCCGCATTAGGATACACCATACTCGACTACAAACTCTCACCTGACACAGTTCAAATTTCGGGTGCAGAGACACTCATTAGCCGCATAGAGCAGTGGAGCGTTGTGCCGTCAGTGGATAATTTAGAGGGTGCATTTGTGGCGAGACTTCCGCTTTCCGATACCCTGAAAGGCTATGTTACGACCAACGTCTCTTTGGTTACACTGACAGGACGGGCTGAAAAACTAACACAAACCGAGTTTCAAGATGTGCCGATTCGACTACTTGGCGAGCCACGCGAAGGCTCAGTAACGCTGATTCCGAACAAAATGAACCTCACCGTTGGCGGCGCTTTATCCGACCTTGTTAATCTGCACGCCGAGAATGTTCAAGTAACAGTTGATTACCATGACATTGTTGCAGATACGATTGGGTCGGTTCAGGTCGCCGTTCAACTGCCGCCGCGCATCAAAGTGCTTCGCCAGTCCCCAGAGCGGTTACAGTATATTTTGCGGCGCTAAGTCGCGTGAAGGTTCAACTATTTCGTTTGGACAGTTCGCGCTCGATTTCTCTGGATGATGAGGTCGAGAAATCCAAATCTTCAAACAGATTGGAGAGCGTTGCGCTGCGTTTGATGTCTTTACGCAGGTCTCTGCCAGATTTTGGGGCAAGCAACAAGCCGATACCGACTCCTGCAGCAAACGACAGCACTCCGATTAAAAATCCCTGCGATTTAGTCATACCGATTGTCCTTTCCTTGCCCGCACACAGCGAGCGATTCATTTGCGGATTTCGAACGGCGAGACTGCCGCCTGATTAAGCGGCTTTGGCTCGATTTTCAAACTTGTTACATGCGCCCCAAACGGTCCGATGCGTGCTTTTTGCAGCAAGGCTTCAACCATTGCCGCGTCGCCTTGCACATCTATCTCGACACGTCCATCTGTCAAATTTCGCACATAGCCGCGCAACCCAAACTGCTCTGCATGACGCTGAATGAACCAGCGATACCCGACGCCTTGAACGCGACCTTCTGCAATCGCCAAGATGCGCTGTTCCATTTTTTACGTTTTTTAGTTTTCGCTTGCGCGTTTGGCTTTGAGTTTTTCAACAGCCGCTTCAAGCGCCGCACGTTCTTCATTGGGCGACTCAAGCGGCTTTGAGTCTTCCTGAACTTGCACCAACTCGGCATTGCTCACTAAATCAGCATTGCTGTTCGAGTCGTCCATGTTTGGGCGTTTGCCTAAAATTTCCTCGAGGTCTTTGTAGTTCAAGACTTCTCGCTTTAAGAGCTCTTGCGCCATTCTTTCCAATCGCTCGCGATTGGCGTTCAGCAAATTGCGTGTAGCATCATGAGCAGAATCGACAATGCGCTTGACTTCAGAGTCAATCAGATGAGCAATTTCGGAACCATAGCGTTTCTCGATGCCAATGCCGCCCAAAAACTGATTCGATGTGTCTGCAAACGAGAGGTAACCGAGTTTATCGCTCATTCCATAGACCGACACCATGCTGTAGGCGATGTCAGTTACGCGCTCTAAGTCGTTTTGCGCGCCTGTTGAAATCTCACCGAAAACAATTTCCTCAGCCACACGTCCGCCCAACAGCCCGCAAATACGCGCAAAGAGTTCCTCTTTTGTCATCAAGTAACGGTCTTCAAGCGGCGTGTTGAGCGTGTAGCCCAATGCACTGACGCCGCGCGGCACAATGGTTACTTTTTGCGGCGGGTCGTTGCCTTCCAT
Organism: [Candidatus Thermochlorobacteriaceae] bacterium GBChlB; assembly: GCA_000724175.1. GTDB lineage: Bacteria > Bacteroidota > Chlorobiia > Chlorobiales > Thermochlorobacteraceae > GBChlB. The sequence continues at coordinate 35,881 of JPGV01000010.1, forward strand.
TAGCCAGCTGACAATAGCATGTCCCGATTCGTGATACGCCACAATGCGCTTTTCCTTCGGGTTGATGACTTTGTTTTTCTTTTCAAGCCCAGCAATGACGCGCTCGATGGCATCTTGAAAATCGACCATCTCAACCACCTCTTTATTTCGGCGCGAGGCGAGCAAGGCCGCTTCGTTGGCAACATTGGCGATTTCCGCGCCTGCAAATCCGGGCGTTTGCGATGACAGCGTTTTGATATCGACGTCTTTGCCAAGCGGCATATTTTTCGTGTGAACTTTGAAAATCTCGATGCGCCCTTTGAGGTCGGGTTTATCAATCACGATTTGCCGGTCAAAGCGTCCCGGGCGTAACAGGGCTGGGTCGAGCACATCGGGGCGGTTGGTTGCCGCCATCATAATCACGCCTTTATCGGTCGCAAAGCCGTCCATCTCCACCAGCAATTGGTTCAGTGTATTTTCGCGCTCATCATTGACGCCCATCATATTTCCTCTGCCGCGCGAGCGACCAACAGCATCGATTTCATCAATAAAAATAATACACGGCGCTTTTTCTTTAGCCGATTTGAACAAGTCTCTGACACGCGCCGCGCCGACGCCGACGAACATCTCGACGAAGTCTGACCCCGACAAGCTGAAAAATGGCACGCCCGCTTCGCCTGCGACGGCTTTTGCCATCAAGGTTTTACCTGCACCGGGCGGACCGACGAGCAAGACGCCTTTGGGCAGCTTGCCACCGAGCTTAGTGAATTTTTTCGGGTCTTTCAGGAAATCGACGATTTCCATCACTTCCTCTTTCGCTTCTTCTAATCCTGCAACGTCTTTGAATGTGATTTTCGTGTTCTCTTCACCTTCGTAGAGTGCGGCTTTGTTTTTGCCGATGTTCATCACTTGCGAGTTCGGATTCATCCGCCGAAAAACGAACATGTAAATGCCGAGCAAGATGGCAAACGGGAAAATCCATTGGACAATGTCTGTGAACCAGTTGCCGTCGGGAACGCCTTGATACTTGACTTTCTTTTCCTCGAGCATTCTGACAAGCCCTTCATCTTTAATGGCAATGACGTAGAACTCACGCAGCCCAGCGCGTTGGCGAATGAGCGTATTGTTCTGTTGGTTGGTCAGCGGGAGTTCTTCTTTGGTGCGGACGAAAATGCGCGTCGGTGAAATTTTGACGGACTCGATGTTGTCTTTCTCAAGCTGCTTGCGAAATTCGCTATACGGCAGTTCAATCGTGGTGTTTGACCACAAGAAAGTTACTTGAATGCCGATAAGAATGAGAATGGCCATGACATACCAAATCGCGGTCGGAAATTTTGGCTTGCCATCCTTGCGTTTCTTTCCGCCGCTATCGTCATCGTTGAAGTCAAAAAAATTGTTTGCCATATCAGAGTCCTCTCTTAGGTTCTTTGGTCAATGAAATTAAAATTGTTTTACGAATTGAGTTGGTAAAATGAACCAGCTAAGCGAAACCATGATGCCAACGTCCATCGAGTTTCCTGTTCGGTTTCACCGATGCCAGCGCAGCGCAAGCGTCTGTGAGGCGTTTGTCGTATATTGGCGAAACGTTTTCTGTTTTGCAAATGACAGAGAACCAAAATAAATGAACGGAAAAAACCACAGACTTGCAACCCGCATCATCACAACCTTTTTTGCGGTTATACTGTTCTTCGCATTTTCAGCGCCGTTTGTTTCTGGCGGCGTTGTCTCAGTGGCCAGCTCGGAGCGACTGAATTTTACGGGCGGATTTCAAAAAGATTCGCTGAATAAGCACGATTCACTGAAAAGTGCAGCCGCTAAACTTGATACTACGGTCAAAAATGATACTAAGCAATCAACAGATACCGTCAATGTCCGTGAAGCAAAGGCGCTTTCGCCGCAGGATTCCCTAAGGCTTTTCTACAAATTTTCTTTCACGCCGCCGATTTTCTCCTCGCCCTACTCAGTGCGCGACTCCACCCGCGACTTCTTGTATCACCGCCATGTCGAGGATTTCTTCGCCGAGTTGCCACAGTTTTACTTGCGCGATAAAAGCGAATTTGGTCAACTTAACGAATTGCTCGTCGGTGGCTTGGGAACGCGCTATCAACACATCTTGCTCGACGAGATACTGCTCAACGACCCGATAACGGGCATCGCGCCATACAATTACCTTTCAAGCGAATCGTTCTCCGACCTTGAACTCTACTTCGGCTATAAGTCGCTCGGCTCGTCGTCCGCGCCCGTTACCATTGAGTCCCAAACGCAGCGTCTTACGGCGTTCAAAGGCTATGTGAAAGCGCGCTACTTTCAATTTGCGGGAACGACGACGAAGTTCGATGTTACGTTTTCACTGAACCTTTCGCCGCGATTGAACATCTATCTCGGCTACAAATACGAAGGCACCGATGGGCTGTATCGAAATCAGAGCGTATTTGGAAACGAGCGGTTCGCATCGAACAGCCTAAGCAACTACATTCGCGGACGGTTACGCTATCAGTTCAGCGAGCGCACGTTTTTAACGCTTGCGTTGGAGAACAATACGGCAAGCATGCTACCCTTCGGCGGCGTTGATTTTGACCGCTCACTGTCGGGGTTCGATAGTCGATTTGATGCACGAAACGCCACTGTTCTCAATCAATACTCGAGGCGCGATTTATTCATGCAAACATTCAAAGGCGAGTTTCAAACGGCGCTGCCGTTTCTACAAGATTCGCTCAGCGTGTTTCGCGCATGGAGCTACCTCTCGCGGTTTCAAACCGACTTTCAGCGCACGCAGGCGGATTCGCTGCTGCTTCCGTTTTCCGATACGGAAAGCTCTACACGGCTCGCACTTGGCGCAAAGCAATCGCTAAAAATCTTTTTCTTGTCGCTGCAAGCCAAAGCTGCGCTCACGAGCGACCGCATTACTGCCCAAAACACGCTGCGCAATTCGGCAGGCGATACTACATTTTTGCCGTTTGTCAACACGCTCAACTTGAACGCATCAGGAAAGATTCGACTCGAAAAAATTTTGTTTGGTCAAGACCTTGAACTTGGCGGCTCAACGGCGCTCACCACTATGTTTGTTTCAGGCACGGGCGGAGACGACTACAATACCAGTTTCGTCAGCAACGGATTCGGCGGCGATGTGGCGTTTCCCTTACCGATTAAAAATTCAAGCATTGCAGGGTTTGCCAATGTATCATTCACATCGCGCGTGCCGACACTGCGGGAAGTTTTTTCGCGCGACTCATTGCTTTCCGGCTCGCTCACTTGGCAAAACGAGTTGGTGCGTCAGGCAGAAGTTGGCGGCGCGCTCACGCTCGATAGCATTTTTTACGCGCGCTTCTCGTTGATGAACAATCAAGTATTTTCGCCAATGACAGTGATTCAAACGCAAGCATTCGGCAGAGGCTTGTCGTTCTCGACCAACGCACGGTTTCGCTCGTTGGACAACAACACGCTGACCTATACGGCAGTTGGCATAAGCCTAAAACTTCATGTTTGGAAATTAGACGGGATATTCGACGGCACGGTGGTCTTGGCTTACAACATTTTGAGCAATCAGCCAGACAATCCTTACAATGAAGGCTTCCGCCCAACGCTATTTACCGACGGGCGTTTTCTTGATTCGCTCAGCACAACTCGGCTGTTTTATCTGCCGCGTCTTTACGGCAGCTACGGCGTTTTTTTCCGAGACAAGCTTTTTCGCGGCGCGCTCGATTTGAAGGTCGGCTTCGCGGGATTTTTCTCGACAGATTTTTCAGCCTCGCTGCGCAACCGTGAGCGTCAGCAAATTTTCTACTTCAACATTATTGAGCAAAACGGCGTGCTGCGAGACGTAAACTTGCAATCGGGCGTGAATTTGTTTCAGGCACGGGTAGATTTTCAGGCGTGGGCGAAAATCGGCAGCGCAACCGCGTTTTTTATGTGGGAAAATTTGCTCGACCAAATCATTTTTCGCGTCCCGTTTTTTTCACTTCAACAGCGCGGCATTCGCTTCGGCGTCAGCTGGGAAATTTTAAATTAGCCGCATCCGAGTTAATTTTTTTCAGGTCAATTCGTCTTTCGGGTCGCGCGTCATGAGGTCAAGCAATGCCTGACGCGGGCTTTTATCGTTGAAGAGAATTTCATAGACCGACGCCGTAATCGGCATCTCGACACCTAACTTTTGCGAGAGTTCAAACGCGGCTTTGGTGGTCGTAATGCCTTCGGCAATCATCACCATTTCTTCCAACACCTGCTTGAGCGTTTTGCCTTTGCCGATTTGTTCGCCAACAAATCTGTTTCGGCTGTGTTTGCTGCCGCAGGTTACAATCAAATCGCCAATGCCCGCCAAGCCCGAAAAGGTAAGCGGATTGGCGCCAAACTTCGCGCCCAGCCGAGCAATTTCCGCCAAGCCGCGTGTTACGAGTGCCGCTTTTGCATTGTCGCCGTAGCCTAAGCCGTCGACCATACCCGCCGCAATCGCCATAATATTTTTAATTGAACCAGCGATTTCAACGCCGACAAGGTCAGGATTTGAATACACTCGAAACATTGGCGTTAGGAACGCTTCCCGAACATAACGCGCAGTTTGAAGTGATGTCGATGCGGCAACGACCGTTGTTGGCTGTTTGCGACTGACTTCTTCGGCATGGCTTGGTCCGTAAAGCGAGACGATTTGCTCCTGATGAATCGCGGGCAGCGTATGCCTGATGACTTCCGACATTCTCATGCCAGTGCCGACCTCAATGCCTTTGGAAACGCAGACGACCACTGGCGCATTGAGCTTTACGTCCCGAAGGCGCATTAAGGTTTCGCGCACCGCTTGCGACGGGGTTGCTACGACAATCATTTCGGCAGATTCGGCTGCGTGAAGTTCTGGCGTAACGAAAACGGTGTCGGGAATCGATACGCCTTTGAGGTAGCGGACATTTTCGCGCGCGCTTTGGAGCGTTTGGGCAAACTCTGGCCGATGCGTCCAGAGCGATACGCTGTGCTGTTTTTCGGCAAGCAGAATCGCAAGCGTTGTTCCCCAACTGCCTGCGCCCAACACGGAGATTCTCATAGCGTCATGGGAAACGGTCTGTGCGATGCCGCACGTCGAACATCTCGATGCGGCGTTGGTCGCTATGGCTGTAAAAAATTACTTTCGGTCTAAGAACGTAACGCGATTTTCCGTGCCAAGCCGCAGACGCTCAATGTTTGACCGATGGGTATAAACAATACCAAGCGCAACCGCCGTGCCGATAATCATCAACGCCACGTCCAAACTGTCGTGAATGTTGTGCGGTGCGCCGAACAGCCAGATTTGATAATCAATGCCGTCTGTGCCGACAATGAGTTTGCGAATTGCTACAATAATCGGAAACGAGAGCGACGCTAAAATCGACGCCAGCGAGACATAGCGTGAGACGAGCATAATAACGATAAAGAGCAGCGCGGTAATGCCCATTGTAACGGGCGCAATGCCGAACATAATGCCTGCTGCCGTGCTGACGCCTTTGCCGCCTTTGAAGTTTGCAAATACTGTATAAACATGTCCAATCACCGCCGCCGCGCCTGCCAGCAATTGCAGCACGACTTTGTTGATTTCGGGAAGCCGATCGAGTTGGTTGTAGGTGAAAAATCCAACGACCCAAAGCACAACGGCGATGCCTTTGAGAATATCGAACAGTGTAACAAACAGCCCCGCTTTCCAACCCATGACGCGAAAAGCGTTTGTCCCGCCAGCGTTGCCGCTTCCGTATTGGCGAATATCAATGCCCATCAGATACTTGCTCACAATAATGCTCGTCGGAATCGAGCCAATGAGATAGCTCACAACTAAGATTGTGATGATAGACAGCATAGTTTTTTCTCAACGGTTAGTTTTGAAAAGGAACGAAAGTTACGCAAAATCACAACACGTGCAATAGCCCACACGTTCATTGGCAACATGATGATGAGGCTAGCAATGGGGCGAATTTTGAGACTTTTTTGTCTTTCTGTCAAGCGCAAGCAAGGTTCAGAAGTCTTACTGCTGAGGGCGACACGCAAGGCGTTGCGCCAAAATGTGATGACTGTCGAGGGTGAAAGCACGGTTCAGGGGCAACGTTGCGGTCTATCCACCGACCGTTTCATCATGCTTTCACCGTGCATAAACCCTCCTCTTTGCCGTTTAAGCGGCAATTTGCACATAGCCTGCGCGGCTTTTCGGTTCTGGGATTGGGAAGCCATCGATGGAGAGCCAATGCAAGTGCATTTTAATCGCGTCGTGCATATTGCGCTCTGCGTCGCGTTTCGTCTCGCCAGTAGCGGTGCAGCCTTCCAAATCGGGCGACCACGCCAAATAGCCATCGTCGGATTTTTCAATCACAATCAGATATTTTTTCATCGTCTCAGGTTTCATCGGTTCAATTGTTGGTATAGGTTATCGAAACAGGACACATAGAGATACGCCGGTGCGTGAACAAAGAGCGGGGGAAGCAGCGCTTAGTCTGCCAAGTAGAGCAGCGTCAGCACGCCGAATTGTCCTAAGCGAATCGCTTGCTCAATGAACACAGCATCACGCAATGAGGCATCTTTTAGGTTGGGAAACCACGATTCGGCTTTAGCATGAGCAGCGAAGAAGCCGTGTGCAGGCGTTTTTGCACCGCGCAGCGCCCAGAGCGTCGGCGAATTTTCAGGAAGGTATTGCGGATATTCAACCGGTCGGCGGAAGGCTTGAATTACCTCATGCCCGGATTGTTTTTTCCAAGCAAGTCCGTTAGCATTCCACTTCATCACGACGCACGGCGCAACACCCGACTGCGCGTAGCGCAGCATTGCACTTGTTATCGACGTGTTGAAGTATCGCTGAATCTCCAACACGCCTTTCATACCCACCTGCGACTCTTGCGCTTTGCGAAGAAAGTGCGTTTGCGGCATCAAGAGATTAGACGCGAACCAATCGGCTTCGCGCTCGACCAAATTATCGGATTCATATTCGCAGACCGAAAAATGCGCAGGGGCGAATCCCGATTGCAGCGCGTTTCGATGCTCATCAATGAAGTAATGACCGAGTTCGTGCGCAAAGGTGAATCGGGCACGCGGCGACTCGTAGCGCTCCAATCGGCTGAGGTTCAAGTAAATGTGGAATCGCTTGTCATAAAATTCCAACATACCGTCGAAGGCATTTTTGTAATAGCCGAAGTTGTGCGTGATGTTTTTCTTACGCGCAATGCTGGCAGGCTCGACCCGCCCGCCCGTGCCGTAGTCTTCGGCGATGAATTCGGCGAGTTCAGCGATTTGCTGTTCGCGCGAGAGTTCTAACTCAGTTAAAGAGGTCTTCATAGCCTTTGCTTTTGTTGTGTTTGTGTTCAGCGTCTTGTCGGTCGCGCTTCATGCGTTCTTCCACATCGGAGGTGAGCTTTCCGCCGTCGCGCGCGGCGCGCGCCATTTGTTTTCCAATTTCATCATGGATGGGCAGCGCCGCGTCTCGGCGTTCCTTTACTTTTGAGAAAATCGCGTCTGCGCTTTTGAGGCTTTCGGGCAGCGCTATGGTTGCCTTCGCTTGATTGAACGCGGCTTCATCGGCGGCGAGCGTTTCGTCGTCAAGTTTGGCAATCCAGTGAAGCGACTGCATGGTTTGTTGCAGCTTCTCATCGATGGAAAGCGCGTTGAAGCGTTCCGACGCGGCGTCGCTGGTTGGCTTATCAGGTTCGGTCGGCTTTTCAGACTTGTTCATGGTCGTCAAAAATTATCGTCAGAGTAAAGATTCTCGTTAGGATTATGTCGTCAAGTCGCGCGATTTGTGCCTTGCGCATTGATGAACTCTTCAATTTTTTTGCGCGCGCGGCTTAAAATTTTGCGAATGTTCTCCGGCGTGGTTTTATGTTTTTCGGTCAGGTCGTCAATGACATGGCTCGGCAGTTTTTTATCTTTTTCATACCACTGATACACGGTTCGCACAATATCTTGTTCGCGTTCCGACAGTCTCGATAGCGCTTCTTTGATGAGCTTCATCTGAGCCGATTCGGGCGGCTCTTGCTCGTCGTCCGCGCTTGGCGTATCCGCAAGTTGTTCCTCATGTTCGGGCGCGAGCGGTTGCGTTGGAACGCTTGTTTCGCGGCGCAGCATATCTTGAAACAAATTCGCCGCGATTCTCCTTAGCCAGCCGTGCGTGCGCAGCGCAAGCTTATCGAGTTCGGTGATGCCGTCGTCGCTGAACGTGTGCGCCTTTTCGTAAGCGCGGACGAAGGTGTCTTGAACTAAATCTTCTGCGCCGTCCTCGCCCAGAGTGTTTGCATAATCGCGCTTGCAGATGAAATACATGTAGCGGATGTGCCGTTGGTAAAACTCGGCAAACGCCTTTTCCGCACGCCCATCTCTGGCAGCGGTGATTTCTAACAGTTCTTTGTCGGTTTTGGCGCGAAAATCGACTACCAATCCGAAGGATTGCTCTGCCATCGCTCGAGACGAACTTGGTTCACTTGGTCTTTCAATTGCTGTATGCTTGTATAATAGCACCATTGAAAGATGAACCCAAAGCGTTTCCGAAATTCCTTGCTCTCTCTTGCTTCCCTTTGCCTCCTCGACAGCAAAGCAAATTCAATCAAGGCTACGCAAATCCGTGACGAGTTTCCGTTTCCATTGTCTCGGAAAGAATCATTTTTTAACGACGTCATTTCGGCGGTTTGTCCGTATTTTCTATCTATCGTTCTTAACCATCATTTTTAACGGAGATTCTATGGAACCGCAAACCAACCCGACGCCGAAACAATCGTTTTTGGACAAACTTCAAAATCAACTGCGTGAGCTCGACAGCAAGCTCGATGAGCTGAAGCCGAAGATTGAAAAATTTGAAGGCGAAGCCAAAGCCGAAATCGAGGAGCAGATGAAAACGCTTCAAGCAAAACGCGCCGAAGCCGAAGCGAAGTTCAAAGAAGCGCGCGAAGTAAGCGAAGAAGCATGGGATGCCTTTGCCGAAGGCGCTGAAAAAGCGTGGGCGGACTTAAAGAGCGGCTTTGAAAATGCACTTGCCAAATTCCGAAAAAGGGACGACGACAAAGAAGACGCGCCACCGCAACTTAAAGCGTAATTCCACAGGGGGATATCGGCTCGATTTTGAGCTGCGCGGATGCAGGTAAGTGTCCGCCTGCTACGGAATCAAGTTCAATTCCGAAAAGATTTTTTGCGTTATCTCTTTGCGGCACGCGCCGAAGCGGTCGTTTTGAACATCGAGCTGTTTCGTGATGCGTGTTGCAAAAAAGTATGTGTTGCCGTTGGTCTCGTAGTATCCAACCCACCAGCCAATGTCGTTGCCGTTGGAACTTGTCCAGCCGGTTTTGCCGCGCAGCGTGTATCGGTTGGTCGTTTCAGCAATCATGATGCGGCGGACGGTCTCAAGCGTTTTGGTTGAAAACGGCAAGTCGCTGCGTTGTAGTTTTTTCAGAAACTCGATTTGCGCGGCGGGCGAGACGCCGAACTCGCCGTAGTTCCAAAAGTCCGCGCCCTCGCCGCCGTAAATTTTTCCATTGCCATAATTGCACCGCTCCAGATGCTCGGCATATTTTTCTTTGCCAATGCGTTTTGCCAGCTCGACGTAAAACCAAACAGTTGAGTTTTTGTAAGCGGTTTCCATATCGGTGTCGGCGTTCCATGCCTTAATTGGCTGCCCTCTGACCAAACGCGGCACACTGTCCCAACGGATAATTTCTTTTTCGCTTTTGACCGCGCCTATCTCCAACGCAATGAGCGAATTGACAATTTTGAACGTCGATGCCGGCAGAGTCTTGCGCCGTGCGTCCGCTTCGTCGCTGAATATCCAACGGTCGTTTCTTAGGTCGTAGATTGTGATGCTGCCCTCGACGGCGTATTCTTTGAAAAACTTTTTCAGGTCGGACTGAGCGACGGCAGGCGCTTTCAGCGCGAGCAAACAAACGAGCAGCGCGAAACAGAGACGCTTCATTTGAACCAAATTGAGTGGGGATATTTTTCGTTGAGTTTTTTATCGACGCCGAGCCAGTGTCCCGTCGGGAAGATGATGAAGAGAATCGCCATTGCCGAGAGAATGACAATCCATTCGTTGTAGAACGCGCCCGCCGCAAAGTTGAGCAGCATAAAGAGTCCAAACGCGGCATTCGCCCGCGTCGCCGCGCCGAACACCAACGCAACGCCAATGATGAGTTCGCCAATAGTTACAACCCACGCAATCGGCAGGTAAAACGGAATCCCGAAGTATTGCAGATATAACGCTTGAAAGGAAAGCGGGTCAATTTCCGAGTAGCGGTCGATGAAGTGTTGTTGCATAATGTCCGTCCACATCCACTCGCGGACGAGTTTATGCCAGAAGCCGTAAATGAAAAACACGGCGAAAAAATAACGCATTGCTAATACAAGTCCGATTCCAACCGTTTGGAACGGATGGCGTTTTACATAGTCGAGCGACCAATGGAAGCGTGCGTCGGATTGAGGCACAAGCGCGACGTTCATTTTATCCTCCTTTTTAATGTTGGTTGGCCATTACATCTTCCGAATCAGCACCGAGCCGCAAGCATCGGGCATATCGACGATGGTTTCTGGCTTATCTTGCAAAAATAGATTGAGCGCCCGCGAGACGCCCCAGTCCGATTCGGGACTGTTGTAGTCGTGCAGAAACATATACCCACCGCGCGACATTCGCGGATAAAAAAACTCCAAGCCTGCCAGTGTCGGCGCGTATTTGTCGGCGTCGAGCATGACAAAGGCGAACCGCTTGTCTTCCAGGCCTACCGCCGTTTCAGGAAAGTAGCCTTTTCGGATAACAACATTTTGAGCGTTGCCCAATTTGGCTTTGACGAGGTCGACACTTGTATCGTTAAAGCGTTTATCGTTGGAAGCATTCTGTTCATCTCGGTCAGAAAAGCCTTCGAAGGTGTCAAACAGGTAAAGCGTGCGCGCTGGCGCAAAGTGGTGAATGACGCGGCTGGTGTCGCCACGGTAGACACCAAGTTCGGCGAAGTCGCCCGAGATGTTCTCTTGATGAATGCGACGAATGGCAAGCGCAATCATGGCGTATCGAATTGGGTCGCCGCTCGATGTAACCATTTGGTCAATCAGGGATTCATCGGGCATAAACCGCAACATTCCGCGCTTATTTGCAGCAACGCTGAGCATTGAACTGGGAAAAAACACTTTTGAAATTTCGCTGCTGAATATGCCCGATACGGCGTTCAAGACGACTGATTTTAACGCTTGCCTCATCGCTTCAATGCGGAACGGTTAGGCATTGACATGCTCGTCTAAGCGGCTGTCGGAATAGCGTTCCGGCGCCAGTTCCCACCGCGCGGGCGAGCGCCAAAGGCTCGAGAGCAGCAACTCGCGCATCAGGATAAATTCCTTCGGCAAGCGGTCGTAGAGTTTCTCGAACAACTCTTCATGCGAGAGCACTTCTTGCTTCCAGCCCTCGCGGTCGATTGCCATGAGTTCTTTGAAGCGTTCTTGTGTGAAGTTCTCCAAGCCTGTCCATTCCAAGTCTTCGTAGCGCGGCATCCAGCCGAGTGGGCTTTCAATTGCGTAGGCGTGTCCATGCACGCGGTCAACCACCCATTTCAAGACGCGCATATTCTCGCTGAAGCCGGGCCACATAAACTTGCCATCTTTGTCTTTTCTGAACCAATTGACGCAGAAGATACGCGGCGGGTTCGGCAAGGTGCGCCCCACTTGCAACCAATGGTTGAAGTAGTCTCCCATGTGGTAACCGCAGAAGGGCAGCATCGCCATTGGGTCGCGCCGAACTTGCCCGACATTGCCAAATGCGGCGGCGGTCATTTCCGAGCCAATTGTGGCGGCAAGATAGACGCCGTAGTTCCAGTTGACGGCTTGATAGACAAGCGGCACAAGGCTTGCGCGTCGTCCGCCGAAAATGAACGCGCTAATCGGCACGCCGTTGGGATTTTCCCAATCTTTATCAATGACGGGACACTGCGCAGCGGCAACGGTGAATCGAGCGTTAGGGTGTGCGGCTTTGCGGTTTTGTTCTTTGCCAATTGCAGGCGTCCATGTTTGACCTTGCCAATCAATGCACTCTGCTGGCGGTTCGCCGTCCATGCCTTCCCACCAGACATCGCCATCGGGCGTCAGCGCGACGTTGGTAAAAATCGTGTTGCTCTTGATCGCCGTCATCATGTTTGGATTGCTCTCGTAGGACGTGCCGGGCGCAACGCCGAAGAATCCCGCTTCGGGATTGATGGCGTAGAGTCTGCCGTCTTCTCCCGGTTTAATCCACGCAATGTCGTCGCCGATGGTGGTTACTTTGTATCCTTCAAATGCTTTGGGCGGAATGAGCATCGCAAAATTCGTTTTGCCGCACGCGCTTGGAAACGCTGCTGCCACATAGGTTTTTTCGCCCTGTGGATTCTCGACGCCCAAGATAAGCATGTGTTCGGCGAGCCAGCCTTCTTCGCGTCCCATCGCCGACGCAATGCGCAGCGCGAAACATTTTTTGCCCAAGAGCGCGTTGCCGCCGTAGCCCGAGCCATAAGACCAAATCGAGCGTTCTTCGGGAAAATGCACGATGTATTTCGTGGTTTTATTGCAAGGCCACGGCACATCGGCTTGTCCCTCGGCGAGCGGCGCGCCGACCGAGTGCAAACACGGCACAAAGTCGCCATCGCCCAGCGCTTCCAAGACTTTTTTGCCCATGCGCGTCATAATTTTCATATTAACGACCACGTAGGGCGAATCGGAAATTTCAACGCCGATTTGCGAAATCTTTGAGCCAATCGGTCCCATGCTGAACGGAATGATATACATCGTTCTGCCGCGCATCGCGCCGCTGAAGAGTCCTTTGAGTGTTTGTTTCATCTCGCGCGGGTCGACCCAGTTGTTCGTCGGTCCAGCGTCTTCACGGCGGCGCGAACAGATAAATGTGCGGTCTTCGACGCGCGCCACGTCACTTGGGTCAGATTGCGCATAAAAACTGTTCGGGCGTTTCTGGGGATTGAGTTTCTTGAATGTGCCTGAGGCGACCATTTGTTCGCACAAGCGGTTGTATTCTTCTTCAGAGCCGTCGCACCAATACACGCTGTCGGGTTGGCACAATGCGACCATCTCTTTTACCCAAGCAATGAGTCGTTCATTTTTGACATAGCTGGGAATTTGAACATTGGTCTCGAGGAAGGCAACGTCTGTCATACTGCTTACTCCTTTTTAGAAATGCGTTTGAGAATGATTCATTTGTTAAGAAGTGTTCTGGAATTTACGAAGAACGTGCGAGGAGAAAAATCACTTTCTTGCCGGCGCCTGATGCGGTCGTGCCTTTGGGGACAGTTGATTGGCATTGGAATTTCAATTAACACTGAGGCGACCCAGTTGAGAGGGGGCTTTTGCCATGGACGCTTTCTACTTTCACACGGCGACTTTCGCCATCGCTTTTTGCTTGAGTGCTTTGGTGAGCTCGAAGCGCAATTCCGCTATGCTTAGGTTCGTAGAGAGAACGCCGTTCTCTGCGATTGAGACTCGCCCAGTTTCTTCGGAGACGACGACGACAAACGCATCGGTGATTTCCGAGATGCCGATGGCGGCGCGGTGTCGCAGCCCAAAGTTTCCCGATACACGCTCGTTCTGCGTAATCGGCAGAATACAGCCTGCTGCCTCAATGCGTTTATTTTCGATAATCACTGCGCCGTCGTGCAGTGGTGCATTAGGCATAAAGAGCGACGCAAGCAATCGACGCGAGAGCATCGCGCGCAGTTCTTGTCCCGTCTCAATATACAGCCGAAGTCCGACGCCGCGCGCAAAAACAATCAACGCACCGTGCCGCTTAGCGACCAATTCTTCAACGGCGGCGATGGTTTCGTTTACCACACTGTCGCTCTCTTGCCGAAATAAATTTCCGAACAAGCGACTTTGTCCAAGAAAGAGCAACAAGCGGCGAATTTCAGGCTGAAACAGGATAACGACAATGATAATCCACACGCTCGTCAGGCGGCTGAACACCCAACTCAGCGATGCAAGGTTCAAAAAACTGGCAACGCTCGACCCCGCTAAAATCAGCAGCAAGCCGACGAAAATTTGCGCCGCCACCGTGCCTCTGATGTATTCGTAAATTTTGTAGAACGCCGTTGACACCAGCAACACATCGACGGCGTCGAGTGCCGTGAAGCTGAGGAATCCGATGCGAAAGAGTTCAGGATTCTCGAAGGTGATTGGAATCATCGTGCATCTGTGGCAGCTTGCGGAGCAAGGGTTGCTTGAAAAATTTTCACCGCATCGGCGGCAGCTTTGGTATCATGGACACGCAAGATGTTCGCGCCGTTCATCAGCGCCATCGTATTGGCAGCAATTGAACCAAATAAACGCTCCCCGACAGGCGCCACATCGCCATGTTTAGCCACGACTTTTCCGATAAAGGACTTGCGCGAGAGCCCAGCGAGAATCGGCTTGCCAAGCGATTTAAATTCACGCAGCCGACGCAAGAGCTCGTAATTGCCCTCGACCGTTTTGCCGAACCCGAATCCAACATCGACGGCGACTTGCGTAATTCCAAATGCGGCGGCGATATTTATCGAGCCTTGCAGTTGGCGTTTGACATCTTCAATCAAATTGTCGTAGGGCGTTTTATCGTGAAAGCTCCACGCCATTTCAGACGGCTTTTGTCGCAGGTGCATCAATATCACGGGCGCACCGAATCGAGCGCAGACGGCGGGCAAGGCTTTATCAAAGCGAAATCCCGAAATGTCATTGACGATGCTGGCGCCCGCTTTCAGCGCAGCCTCGGCGACGGCAGATTTCGTTGTATCAATCGAGATAGGGACAGAAATTTTTTTCGCGAGTTCTTTGATGAACGGCACAACACGGCGCGTTTCTTCTTCAATGCTGACGGGCATTGCGCCGGGCTTTGTAGACTCGCCGCCGACATCAATGATGTCTGCACCTTCTTGAACCATTTGCATCGCCGCTTCAATGGCGCGGTCAATCTCAATTTGATGGTCATTGAAAAATTTTCCGCCATCGGAAAAAGAGTCAGGCGTTAGGTTCAGGACGGACATCACTTGTGGACGCACGTTAAAGTCCAATGTAAATCCGTGAAAGCGGAAGAGGAACTGATCGGGGGCGTCAGTCATCGTCTTGGTCTCGTGGATCATAGGCGGCGTTGATATAGACTTTTCGCGTGCTGTCGATGATGCGCCCTTTTCGGAAGTCGGCTTCCCACTGCAATTTGCCGTCCGCGCCGAAAAATTTGGAATGTCCTTCAAGCATGCTGTTCTCGTAGCGCTCTTCAGCTTTGAGTTGTCCGTTGCTGTAATAGCTTCGCGTAACACCGTGTTGAACTCCCTCGCGGAACTGGGCTTCGCGCTTGAGCGTCCCGTCTTTGTAGTATGTTCTGGCGACGCCATCTGGCTTACGGTTTTTGTAAGTCACTTCGGAGCGTAGGCTGCCATCAGGGAAATACTCTTTGTATAGCCCATCGTGAATCGAGAGCTGCCAAAAGGTGAACGCGCCAAGCCCGCCGCACAACACCAGCGTTGCAACGACAAACGCTACTGACTGCCAACGAATCATGATCCTTTTTACCTCAATAAAAGTTACGGAAGTTGCCCGAATGGAACGGGCGTAAAGCATAGGACAAATATCGCAATGCTTATCCACCCAATTATCATTCTCGCCGAGTCGAGTTTGTGTTCGTCATACACAGGCGGGTGGTCGACCTTTACGAAGCGCACGAGAATGAGCGCCCAAATTATCCAGCTGGGCCAAGAGACCTGATGTACCCAATTGGGAAAGCCGAAGCCTTCAAATGGAAACTTGCCGATAAGCGACGCAATGTAGACAATAAACTCTGCAAATGTCGGCAAGCCTAAGATGATGATGAACGCCAAGAACACACGGGCAATGATGCGATGCGCTCTCATGCCGAACATTGCGTAGGTGATGTGCCCGCCGTCTAATTGACCAACAGGCAGCAGGTTCAGAGCGGTTACAAAACAGCCCAGCCAACCGGCAAAGAGAAACGGATAATGATACATCTCCGTCATTGGCGGCAGATTGGGCTTATCGAAGATGTTTTCCATCAAAAAGTAAAGCAGATTTTTTCCCGCGTAAAGTGCGCCGCGCGTTTCGGGAATAAATCCGAGCGTTTGGTATTCCGGGTGAATTTCGTAGAGGTATTCTATCGGCGGCAGCGTGGCGAATCCGAAAATCAAAATCAAAAACGCAATGACGAAGCCTGAAATCGGACCGTAGACGCCAATGTCGAAGAGGCTTGTCGAGTCGGGAATGCGCTCGCGGGTTCGAATCATCGCGCCGAATGTGCCGATGTTGAGCAGAATCGGAATCGGCGGCATCGGAATAAAATACGGCAGCGAGGCGCGGACGCTGTGATACATCGCGGCGAAAAAATGTCCGAACTCATGACACGTCAAGAAAAACAAAAACGACAGCGAGTAAGGCAATCCAAACGCAAAATTTTTTTTCAGAATCTCAAGATTGAGCAGGTCGACGTTTTTTCCTACCCACGAGGCGCCCGCGAGCGTTGTGGTTACAAGCGTAACGACAAAGAGCAAAATGTGCAACCAATACTTTTGTTCTCCGACGCGCTCCCAAAACGGCAGCGACGTATTTCGCGGCGCAATAAGGTTTCCTTCTTCATCAACCAACAAGGCGTCTTTTCCAAAAGAATCTTCGGGCGGCATACACGCAAGTTTTAAAATTTGCAAAGCCAGTTTTGTAGAAAATCAACATACAGAAGTTTTAGCAAATTCCCTGCCGCCGCAAGCATGGGTTTTTTCTTTTGATGCTTTTGAACTTGTAGATTTGTGCGCTGTTGAGCTGTCTTGCTCGACAGCAGTCTTGTTAATCAGTGCCGCTGGTGCGGCATGAATGTCGCGGAGATGATTCTCATTCTCGATTACGGCGCAAGCAACCTGCGCTCGGTTCAAAAAGCCTTTGAATTTCTCGGCGTTCCGTCGCGCATCACGGACAACCCTAACGATGTTGCGTCGGCGCAAAAAATTGTGTTGCCGGGCGTCGGCGCGTTTGGCAAAGGCATTGATGCCGTCCGACAACGTGGGTTCGCCGACGCCATCGCCGAACATTTGGACAAAGGCCGACATCTTTTCGGCATCTGTTTGGGAATGCAACTGTTACTGACCACCAGCTGCGAGATGGGCATGCACGACGGGCTTAATCTGGTTTCGGGCGCTGTTCTAAAATTTGACGAGACCCAAGACAAAGTGCCGCAAATCGGGTGGAACAGCCTCGATACCATTCGGCGTGATTCTCGGCTGCTCAAAGGCATTGACGAAGGCACGCATGTCTATTTTGTGCATTCCTACTACTGCGAGCCCAACGAGGGCGTCGTCGCCGAGTCCCATTATGCTGGAAAAAAATTTGCGGCGGCAATTGAAAAAAACGGTATTTTTGCTGTCCAGTTCCACGCTGAAAAGTCGGGACAGACGGGACTGAAAATTCTGAACAACTTTGCGACCAGTTAAGGGCTGCGTTGTCAATGTCGCAAACAGTTATCATATTTTATCGACCGACTGCGATTGAACCGTTATGCTGATTATTCCAGCAATAGATATTCGAGACCAGAAGTGCGTGCGGCTTACGCAAGGCGACTTTGCGCACGAGAAAATTTATCTCGACCGCCCGTGCGATATGGCGATTCTCTGGCGCAAACAAAACGCCAAAATGCTTCACCTCGTCGACCTCGACGCCGCGCTCAAAGGTACACCTCAAAATTTTGAGACCATTAAAACCATCATCGACACAATTGACATTCCTGTTGAAGTTGGCGGCGGTATTCGCAGCGTGCAAGACGCGGCGCGGTATATCAACATCGGTGTCTGCCGTGTCATCGTCGGGTCGGCAGCAGTAACCAATCCAGCACTTGTCGTCGAGCTTATCAAAGAATTTGGCTCGAAGAAAATTGTCGTCGGTATCGATGCCAAAGACGGCATTCCGCGCGTGCAAGGCTGGCAGGAAGGCGCCGCCGTGAGCGACACAGAACTCGGACTGCAAATGAAAGATGCTGGCGTCGAGCGTGTCATCTACACTGATATTTCAAAAGACGGTATGTTGCAAGGCATTGGGTACGACGCTTTGAAGCGCTTTGCAGAACAGACCCATCTGAAAGTAACCGCATCGGGCGGCGTTTCGTCCTACAAAGACTTCATCGCGCTAAATGAACTTCAACCGTTTGGCGTCGACTCCGTCGTCATCGGCAAAGCGCTTTACGAAGAAACATTCCCGTGCCAAAAACTCTGGCATCTCTACGAAAAAGACCTGCCGCTCGACACAAACTTTTCAACGGCGATGCTGCGCTGCCCTGCATAATGCGGATAGGCTACACGCGCTAAGTTAATCACAGGGCTTTTTCGGCTTTGCGATTTCATTTCAACTGCAGACATCGGCAAACGGAGGGACGCACTAACTTACTGTTTCAGCCGTGCCTTGAGCGCAGCGATACGGCGGTAGGAGTCGTCGATGCGCTCGCGGGAAATGACATTTTCGGCGACAAGTTTTTTGATAATCGCAACGGCTTTTTCGGCGATGCGCTCATCGTAGTCCATATTGTTTCCAAACGTGAGCATATCGACGCCCGCCAGCAACGCCAGTTTCACGGCGTCCCCCAAGCCATACTGCGCCGCAATTGCCTTCATTTGCATATCGTCGGAGACAACGACGCCGCGAAAGCGCAGCGTGTCGCGCAAGAGTTTCGTAATGACATTTCTCGATAGGGTTGCGGGAACCGTGTCCCAGTGTGCGTTGAAGATATGCGCGGTCATCACCATGTCAGCAGACTCGGCGTCAATGACGGCTTTGAAGGGCGCCAGTTCGGCGCGCGTCCACTGTTTGGTAACATCAACGACGCCTAAGTGCGAATCGGCGGCGCTGCTTCCATGTCCGGGAAAATGTTTAATCGCCGTCAGCACGTTTTGTTTGCGATGCTCGTCTATGACTGCAAGCGCGTGCTGGGCGACGACGCTGGGGTTGCTTGAAAAACTGCGCTCCTTGCCACCGATGATTGGATTTTGCGCGTTCAGATTTACATCTACACACGGCGCAAAGTTCACATTAACGCCGAGTTCCCGAAGTTGCGATGCTGTTGCTCGCCCGTAAACCCTCGTCGAGTCAAGCCGATTCAGCCTACCGAGATACTCTTGGGAGACGCTTCGTTTGAAGCCGTATTTTTCTTTGAGCCGCGAGACTTTGCCGCCCTCTTGGTCAATGGCAATGAGCAGCGGCAACGCTGTTTGCATCGACGAACACTGTTGCAACGAGCGACAGAGTTGCGCAACCTGTTTCGGCGACTCAATGTTTCGGACGGCAGTTTTAGATGGCACGTCGTAATCAAACAAAATCACCGCGCCGATGTGCCGCTCTCGAATGTCTTTGACAATCGCGCTCGTATCAGAAACCGTGAAACCACGAAAGCCGACAAGTAGCATTTGCCCGATTTTGAACTCGAGGCTGTCGGGCGCGGATGTTTGCGCGTTGCTCATTGATAGAATAAATACACTCGCTAAGACTGGAAGGAGTTTAACAGCGCTCGCAGCGGCGTTTGGCATGGCGTTAGAGTTTAATTTTCCAGAACACTTCTTTGCGCAGTGCTTGGAGCCACTGTTCGTAGAGTTCGGCTTGTCGCTGTTGGAGCGCGAAGTTTTTAATGCGCGTGTAATCTTGCTCCAAGTTCATTTTATGCGCGTCGGCTCTGTATTTGAGATGAACGATGTGGTAAGCGTAGTCGTCGCCTCCGAGTGCGATGCGGCGCGGTTCAGAAATATCGCCGACCTTCAATTTTTCAATCGCGTCTCTGAACTGACTATCAATACTTTCAACCGGAATGCGGTTCGCGCCCGTTTGCGGCAGCGTAATGTCGCCGCCGGATTGCGCGGTGCGCTCGTCCTCGGAGTAAAGCCGTGCGCCCAAGCCAAACGAAATTTCGCCAGCGCTGATTTGCTCTCGAATCTCTTTAAGCCGGTCGATGGCGGCTTGGTCGTTGCGCTTCGTTTGGTCGAAGCGAATGAGAATGTGCCGCGAGTGAATTGCCTCGCCCTTGCGCTCAATGAGTTGAATAATGTGAAATCCAAATTCCGTTTCGACAATTTTCGAGATTTGCCCTTCGCGCAATCCGAAGGCGACCTCTTCAAATTTTTTGACGAACTCGCCGCGCCTGACAAAGCCCAAATCGCCGCCTTTTTTCGCTGAGCCCGGGTCTTCGGAAAATTCCACCGCAAGGTCTTCAAATTTTTTGCCAGCGCGAAGTTCCTCCTCAATTTTTTTGATTTTATCGAGCGATGATTGTTTGGCGAGACTGTCGACCTTTGGGCGAATCAAGATGTGCGCAATTTCAACTTCGGCAGGAATACTCGGCAGCGAATCTTTGAACGTCTCGTAAAATTTTTGCACTTCGGCGTTGGAGACCGTAACGCCTTGAAAGCGTTTGCGTTGCAGTTCTTCAATCATACGTTGTGAGCGCAGTTCTTCGCGCACATCCGCTCGCAGTTGCGCCATTGGTTTGCCGAAATACTTGACGACTTCCTCGTCCGACCCCAGCCGTTGCTTGATGAACGCCATGCGTTGTGCCAGCAATTGGTCGAGCTCGTTTGAACTGACTTGAATGCTGTCGAGCTTTGCCTTCGTGAGCAAAATTTTTTGATTGATGGCAGATTCCAACATTTTGCTCCACAGTCCGGGTGTTTTCGGGTCAACCTGATTTTGATAGGCAAAAAGCGCGACCTGTGCATCGACGTCGGACTTCAAAATAATTTCTTCGCCGACGAGTGCGACGACACCATCGACCAACTGCTGCGCGTGAAGCGGCGCCGCAAGACACATCAGCAGAATCCAGTGAGCTAAGATTTTCTTCATCTCTTGCGATTTTTACTTAACAGCTTCCGCGTTGCTTTTGGCATTGCGGACGAGAATGTTAAAAAACTCTTTTTCCTTTTGCAACCGCAGCCGCTCCTGAATGTCGGGATAGGCTTGTTCAAAATTTTTCGTCATGCCTTGCTCAACGCGGTCTTCCAAGCGGAGCACGACAAAGAGCGAGTCGTTCAGCTTCGCAATCGGCGATACGTCTTTCGGGCGCATTCGTTCCAACAGCCCGCGCAACACTTCGGACTCCAACTGCAATTGGCGGATTGGGAAAAATGCCGTCGAAAATTTTTTCTGCGCCAAATTGATATTGGTCATCAATGGCATTCGTGCGGCTTCCGAGAGAACAGCGTCGGCTGGCTCTCCCGCAACCAGTTTTTGACGCAACGCGAAAATCGCGTCTTGCGTTGGCGCATACGCTCTTACTATCCGAAACTGCGGTTCATAAAAAACAAACTCGTTTGAGTGCGCGCCGAAATACGTCATGACCTCCGATGAATCAACGGCGAATTTTCCAGCGTGCGCTGCTTCAGCGGCTTTTTTGTCAACGAAACGCTGCGCGATAATTTTTCGGCGCGACTTTTCAATGAGGAGTGCGGTAAGGCTGTCTTTATCGATATCCTCGCGCATTGCTTGTTCGTAGAGCGCGGCGGTCGTCAGCCAGTCTTCCAGATACAGCGCAACTTTCGTCAAGCTGTCCTCGGGCGAGGTGTAGGAAATCGAACGTCGCAGTTCGCTTGCAGTTAAAACGCTCTTGCCAAGTTGCGCAATGGGCGGCTCGGGTCTCGAGCAGCCATACACCCATACGCTAAAAAAAAGCATTAGGGAGGTTTTCAAATGGTCGTGGCGTCGGTTCATTGAAGCGTTAGTTGCTCGTCGTTGAGACCGCAGGCATCGCCCTGCCACGAAACGCGTTCATTAACACCGATTCATATATCCGAATCTCGGTTTTGGCGCGAAGGGTTTTCAGCCACTCGTCTTCGAGTTCGCGGTTGCGTTGTTCTTGGTAGCGCGAGTAGGCTTCGGCTTTGGCTTCCTCGAAGGTCTTTGGGCGCGGCGATTCGCGGCGGTCAACTCGAACCAAGTGATACTTTTCGTCCATTCCAATCGGCGCGGAGAGGGTTCCGATGTCGTTACCGAACACTATATCAGCAAGTGTATTCTCGCCGCGCTGGAAGATGCCCACTTTGGCGTCGGGCGTTTCGCTGTATCGCTTGGCGAGTGCCTCAAACACGCGCGGCTCAGTATCGACCTTGATTGCCAGAAGTGCCGCAGCAAGCGAGTCTTTTTTCGCTTGGTAAGTCGGCGCGTTGCGTTTGAGCGTTTTTAACGCAGCACGAATCTCGGCTTGCTTCTTCTTGACATCGGCGGCGGTTACCATATCCAACTCGCGTTTTTTCTCCGAGAGTTCGGCGCGCAGTTTTTCCGCCATCTCTTTCGTTGGCACAGTGATTTGTGAAATCTCGACACGTTCGCCGAATTTGAATTCATCTCGATGTGCATTGTAAAATGCCAGTGCCATTGAATCGTTCGGCATAGACTTCGACCAAACTGCTCGCTCCGACACGGTGAAGAGCAAAATGCCGTCCTTGTAATCTTGCATCAACTTTTTGAACTCCGGGTAACGCGCTTCCAATTGCGACATTTCATACTCGATGAGTTCGCGCTGCGCGTATAGGTCTCGGAAGTAGTTGAGCCGTTCAAGCGTCAGCTTTTCGCTCTGCGCAACGGTCTTGAGAAAAGCGGCAAGGCTGTCGAGCGTATATCGACGGGCAGCAAAGGAGAACGCAACAGAGTCTTTCGCCGAGCCGAGTTCCAATGTCGCAAGCGGCGTTGCAGACGAGGTGTCCATCTTTGAAAAGAGCATTGCCAATGCCGATGCGCTCTCGGTATAGTTGTTTGTCGCTTTAAGTTTGGCAGTGAGCTTGTTTTGTTCGGCGTTGAATTTTTCAGTGTTGCGTTTGATGAGACTTTTAAGTTCGTCGCGCTCCGAGTCGAGCGTGCCGGGCTTTTTGCGGTCGGTGAGTTTAATGAGATGATACCCAAATTGCGTGCGCACGATGGGCGAGATGTCGCCGATGTTTTTGAGCGCAAACGCAGCTTCTTCAAACGGCTTGACGGTTCTGCCTGTGCCAGAGAATCCTATATCGCCGCCGCGCGGCGCTGAACCTGTGTCGTCAGAACTGTCCGCCGCAAGTTTGGCAAAGTCGCCACCGTTTTTGAGCGCGTTTGCAATCGCTGTGATTTTTTCATAAGCCGCGATTGTATCGGTTGGACTTTTGAACGCGCAAAGAATGTGCGACACACGAATGTCAGGCACACGCTCGCGTCTGTCCCAGACTTTAATGAGGTGATACCCGAAGCGCGTGCGCACGATAGGACTTACGCTGCCCGGCTTGGTCGCGTATGCTCCGTCTTCAAATTGATAAACCATCATTCCGCCCGTGAAGTACCCTAAGCGACCGTTGTTTTGCTTCACGCTTGGGTCTTCAGAGTATTTCAGGGCGACGCTATCGAACGATGCACCCGCTTGAATTTCTTTGAGCGCGTCCAAGAGTTTATTGTATGCTTTGAGCGTGTCGGCGGGCGCAGCTTCGGGCGCAGCAAAGGTCAAAATATGCGACGCATCGATTTCCACTTTGCGCCTTTCGTAGAGGTCGCGGATTGCAGCGTCAAAAACTTCCTTCTCTATCAAATACGGCTGGGCGAGTTGGTCACGGTATTGTTTCAATTCACGCGCCACATCAGGGTCGTTGCCGAAGCCTTTGTCGTAAGCGTCTTTGACTTTCAGCTTAAAATCAATGTAGCGGTTCAAGAACTCTTTATAAGCGCCAAGCGAATCTCTTTGTGCCGACTCAACCGAGCGATTGTTTTCCAAATAGCGCTCTTCAAATTCTTTGAGCGTCAGTTGCTGTTGCCATGTGCCTTGCTTTAGGTCAGCGACAATCGCCGTCGCCGACGGTGCATTGCTTGATGTTGAGCCGCAGGCGGCAATGAAGAGAGAGCAGAGAACTGTTACAAAAGTTGAAAGACGCATGTCGCTGGTTGACATCAGTTGGTTGAATGTGGTTTTGATTTCGATATTTGTTTTGGCAGATGCCGTTATAGCGGTGCAAGTAAAGCGGCGCAAATGTCGTAAAAAAACCGCGCTTTTGCAAGGAATGCACCCGTCGCTGCATTAAATTCAACCGATGAACTGATGCTTGTTCACCTAACAAAGTAATTTATGTCGGAACAGCCAACACAGCTTCCCAGCGCGACGCGGTCGATTCTCTACGGCGCGGCGGTGATGCTCGCCATTTCACTGATTCCTTATGTCAATCTCGTCAACATCTTCGGCGTCGGAATGTTTCTGGGAAGCGGGTTCGCGGTCTATCATTTCGCGCGGCAAACAGGCGCGTATTTGTCGTTCACAGAAGGATTTCGAATCGGCGTTTTCGCAGCACTGTGCGGCGCCGTGCTACCGCTTTTGGTCAAAACATTCCTCGTTGGCGGTATGGTGATTGATATTCTGCGCGACGTGTTTTTGTCAATCGTTTTGGGCGGACTGAGCGGCGTCATTTTCACCGCGTTTGCCCGACGCGATGTTCGCAAAAGTGCAATGGAAAAACAAGAAGAGAAATGAGCAACGGTGACCGCTGAATTTAGGCGGTCTTGATTGCTCTGCTCTTTTGTCGTGACTCAGGTTGCTCGGTGCTGCTTATCTCAGCCATCGCCTATCACGTCCGATTATCTAAGTGCAGCACGGGCGGCGGCAAGCCGTGCGACCGGCACGCGGAATGGGCTACACGAGACATAATCGAGTCCAATTTTGTGGCAAAACTCCACGCTGGCAGGTTCGCCGCCATGTTCGCCGCAAATGCCCAACTTTAATTTTGGGTTTGTTTTTCGACCGTCGCTCGATGCCATCTGCATTAGCTTTCCAACGCCCTGCTGGTCAATGGTTTCAAACGGGTCTCGTGCATAGATTTCTTTCTCGACGTAGAACGGCAGAAAGCGTCCAGCATCGTCGCGCGATAGTCCGAGCGTCATTTGCGTCAGGTCGTTGGTGCCAAAACTGAAAAACTCTGCGACGCCGGCTATCTCGCCTGCCGTCAGCGCAGCGCGCGGCACTTCAATCATTGTGCCAACCATGTAACTGACCGTGCGTCCCTTTTCGGTAAAGACCTTTGCAGCGACCTCGTGAATGAGCTTTGCTTGCAATTCTAATTCTTTCGTCGTGCCGATGAGCGGAATCATAATTTCGGGTTTGACGACAATGCCATCTTTTTGAGCGTTGCATGCCGCTTCCAAGATAGCACGCGTTTGCATCTCGGTAATTTCGGGGAAGATGATGCCTAAGCGACACCCACGAAAGCCGAGCATCGGATTGAACTCATGCAACGACTCGACGCGCTGATGCACTTCTTCAAACGTCTTATGAACTTTGGCGGCAAGGTCGCGCTGCTCCTTTTCGGAGTGCGGCAGAAATTCGTGTAGCGGCGGGTCAATGAGCCGAATCGTTACGGGCAGTCCGTTCATCGCCTTGAAGATGCCATAGAAATCGACGCGCTGATATGGTAAAATTTTTGCAAGTGCCGCACGGCGTCCAGCTTCGTCGGATGCCAGAATCATTTCGCGCACGGCATCAATGCGGTCGCCGCCGAAGAACATATGCTCGGTTCGGCAGAGTCCAATTCCTTCTGCACCGAAAGCCAGGGCGTGCGCAGCTTGGTCGGGCTGGTCGGCGTTGGTGCGAATTTTCAACCGACGGTATTTATCTGCCCATTGCATCAAGCGGTCATACATTCGGTAGACTTCCGACTGCTCAGGCTTCAGGGATTTTTGAAACAACACTTGCGCGACTTCCGAGGGCTTCGTAGTGATTTCGCCTTCAAAGACTTCGCCCGTCGAGCCATCAATGGAAATGTAATCGCCCTCTCTGATGAGGAAATCTTTCCCGCGAACTTTCATACGCGAATTTTCATAACTGATTTCCAGCGGCTCGCAGCCTGCAACGCAGACTTTGCCCATTTGCCGCGCCACAAGTGCGGCGTGCGATGTCATGCCGCCGCGCGCGGTCAGAATGCCTTCCGCTACTGCCATGCCGCGAATATCTTCGGGCGATGTTTCAATGCGGACAAGTATGACGCGCTCACCGCGTTGGGCGGCGTCTTCAGCGTCGCTAGCATTGAAATACACTTTGCCTGTCGCTGCTCCCGGACCTGCGTTCAGCCCTTTTGCCATCAATCGCCCTTTCTCGGACGCCTCACGTTTTTCTTTTGAATCGAAAATTGGGCGCAAGAGTTGGTTCAATTGTTCAGGCTCGATGCGCATCAATGCTTCCTTTTCAGAGATGAGCTTTTCGTCTTTCATATCGAGCGCGATTTTAATCGCTGCAAACCCAGTGCGTTTGCCAACGCGGCACTGAAGCATAAAGAGCTGTCCTTGCTCAATCGTGAACTCAATATCCATCATTTCTTTGTAATGCTTCTCCAGCGTCTTGCGAATCTTCTCGAGTTGCGCGTAAATCTCAGCGTTTGTTCTTTGAAGCTCGCTGATTTTCAGGGGCGTGCGCGTGCCAGCGACGACGTCCTCGCCTTGTGCGTTCATCAAGTATTCGCCGTAGAAGATGTTCTCGCCTGTTGCAGGGTCTCGCGTGAAGGCAACCCCCGTTCCAGAATTTTCGCCGAGATTTCCAAACG
The DNA here is from genome assembly GCA_000724175.1 of [Candidatus Thermochlorobacteriaceae] bacterium GBChlB. Taxonomy (GTDB): domain Bacteria; phylum Bacteroidota; class Chlorobiia; order Chlorobiales; family Thermochlorobacteraceae; genus GBChlB. The sequence continues at coordinate 62,331 of JPGV01000010.1, forward strand.
CCATAGCTTGCACATTACACGCGGTTCCCCAGTCCGCGGGAATGTTGTTCATTCGTCGATAAACAATGGCGCGGTCGTTGTTCCAACTGCCGAACACCGCACCGATAGCGCCGCGCAGTTGCTCGACGGGGTTCGTTGGAAAATCGTTCCCCGTGCGCTCTTTGATGGCGCGTTTGAATTTGACGACGAGGTCTTTCAAATCGTCGGCGGTCAGCGCAGTGTCGTTCTCGATGCCGCGCTCATGCTTTTCTGATTCAATGATGGCTTCGAATGGGTCGATGTCTTTCTTATTCTGTGGCTTTAAGCCTAAAACTACATCGCCATACATCTGCACAAATCGGCGGTAGCAGTCCCACGCAAAACGCTCGTTGCCAGAGAGTCGCGCCAGTCCAGCAACGGTTTCGTCGTTGAGTCCTAAGTTTAAAATTGTGTCCATCATACCGGGCATTGAGGCACGCGCGCCGCTTCGCACAGAGACGAGCAACGGATTTTTTGCGTCGCCGAATTTTTTGCCCAGCAGTTGCTCCATTTTTTTGAGCGCGGCGGGAATGTCTTTTTCAAAGAGCGATTTCGGGTAGGTCAGTTGGTTATCGTAGTAGTAAGTGCAGACCTCTGTTGTAATTGTAAAACCGGGCGGCACGGGCAAGCCGATGTTCGTCATCTCAGCAAGGTTCGCACCTTTGCCGCCAAGCAAGTTTTTCATCTCAGCTCTTCCGTCGGCTTTACCGCCACCGAAGAAATACACATACTTGCTGGCGGCAGACTTCTTTGTTGATACAGGTTGAGCACCTCCGTTTCTCGATAATTTTTTCGCGCCAGATTTAGCAAGCGATGCAGAGACGCTGGACTCTTTGGAACTTTTAGAAACAACAGCTTTTGGCATAGTCATCCTATTACTTTGTTGAAATGAACTTGTATTTTTAGAGGCATTTATAGGAAAGTTACATAAAGAGAATTGCGTTGCCAAGATGGTTTGTTGTTTGATTTTTCACAACGCTTTCAATTGAATCACTATGCCTATTTCAACAGAGATGGACTTGCCGATTGCCTTCGAGAACAAATCGCACGAGGCATTGATGAACGTGTGGTGGACGGCGAACCTGTTGCGAAAAGTCTCGACGAAGTTTTTTCAGGAGTCGCTCTCATCGGATGCGCAGTTCAACATTCTCATTCTACTCAAAGATTCGCCGACGCCACTCACGCAAAAAGAGTTAAGCCAAAAACTCTTGGTCGATAAATCAAACATCACCGGACTTTTAGACCGGCTCGAGAAACAGCGGCTCATCAGGCGTGAAGCAGTTTTGGGCGACCGTCGCAGCTATCACATCAAACTTACCAAACAAGGCGACGAGCTTGTAACGAAACTCGATAAAGCCTATCAAAAAAAAGTGCGCGAAATTATGAACGACCTGAGCGCCAAAGACTGCGACGACCTCATTCGCCTCACCAGAAAAATTCGCGCCTCTATGCGTCGACAAACCAATGTGATATAACGCACAACGGCTGCCCTGTAAAAAGCGTAATTAGTTGATGCATCAACTGTTTATTTAACAACTGTTTATTTAACAACTTTTTAATTAAAACTCCTCAAAATTATGACTGTACCAGTGTCTGCCCGTGTGGATACGCCCGCATGGATATTTCAAGTTTGGGCGTCGTTCTTTATCTCGGTTGTTCTCGCCGCCGTCGGCACATATCATCTGCCCGTCGAGAACTGGCTGAAAGGATACTTTGCAATGGGATTATTTTTTTCGGTGAGCAGCAGTTTTACGCTTGCAAAAACGGTGCGCGACAACCGCGACGCGACGCGCGACACAGGCGCATGGGTTATGCAAACATGGGCGTCGTTTATAATTGCGATTCTTCTTGTTGTCGTCGGCATCTGGAACTTGCCTGTCGATACTTGGGTTCGCGGCTATGTGGCGGTGGTATACTTCTTCGTCTTGGCATCGAGCTTTACGCTCTCGAAAACGATTCGCGATAATGACGAAGCGCGAAAACAACATGCAATTGGAACAACGGCGACAAAATTCGCCGCGGAGGAACTTTAACGCGCATTAACGACGAACTGCATCATCATTTACTTGAACGAGCAGAGAGGTAGCGATGAATAATCAAGTCTATATCACGGCAGCAGGAAAATTTTTGCCCGGCTCGCCCGTCGGCAACGATGAAATCGAGCAGTATCTCGGCATGATTGGCGGCAAACCATCGCGCGTCAAGCACCGCATCTTAAAGCAAAACGGTATCCAAACGCGATATTATGCGCTCGATAAAGCGCAGACCTCGCTTTATTCCAACAGTGAAATGGCAGCACTTGCCGTGCGCGATATGATTGAGCGCGCGCCGATTCGACTGAACGACGTGGACTTTCTCGCTGCCGCCACTACGCAGGGCGACCTCATGCTGCCCGGGTTCGCCAGTATGATTCACGGCGAACTTAAAAATCCAAGTTGCGAGATTGCGTCGTTTCACAGCGTTTGCGCCAGCGGAATGATGGCGATGAAATCGGCGTATCTGCAAGTAAAATCAGGCGAGAAGCGCAACGCCGTCTCGGTTGCAAGCGAATTTCCGAGCCGCTTTTTGAAAGCGTCGCATTACGAACAGCAGCGTAGTTTCGTTCAAGAACAAAGCATACCGTTTGATACCGAGTTTCTTCGGTGGATGCTCTCCGACGGCGCAGGCGCAACATTGCTTCAAGACCAACTGAACCCGAAAGGCATCTCGCTTCGCGTCGAGTGGATTACGCTCAAATCGCACGCCGATAAATACGATGTCTGTATGTATGCCGGCTCGCAAAAAGACGAAGCAGGAACGCTGCGCAAGCACGGGTGGATGGATTACGCCGACGTGCAAACAGCGGCAAGCGACGGCGCGATTAATCTTAAACAAGACATTCGCCTGCTGGAAAACATTGTCAAAATTGGCGTCGATGGGTTCTTTGAACTAATTGATAAAAAAATGATTGCACCAAGCGACATCGATTGGCTGCTGTTTCATTACTCGTCGCATTTCTTCAAAGGCGAGACGAATAAACTCTTGCACAAAGCCGGCGTCGTCATTCCCGATGAAAAATGGTTCACAAACCTTTACACGAAAGGCAACACTGGTTCAGCGTCGATTTACATCATGCTCGAGGAACTTTTGAACGATGGACACTTGAAGCCGAATCAAAAAGTCCTGTGTATCGTGCCTGAAAGCGGCCGATTCATCGTCTCGTTTATGTTGCTTACAGCAGTCGCGCCAAACCATAAAAACATTGTTGAAACCAAAACCATTGATGTACAAACCATCCCTGAAAAAGACGAAACGGCTCGCAACGCCGCGCCGGAACTGGTGGTTTCGGGCAATGAAAACGCCGAATGGCTTGTTCGTCAACTCGCTCGCGTTTGGATTGACTTCGATGCCAAACTGAACGACGTGCCGATTCTTCAACGACTGAGTCGCGGGAAATTCACGATTGAAGATTACAAACTGCTCTTGCTCAATTTGCGGCAACAAGTGATGGAGGGCGCGCGGTGGATTGCACGTGCCGCGTCGAGCTTCACGATTGAAGCATTTGAGTTGCGGTCGATCTTCATCGGTCACGCCAAAGAAGAGCATCGAGATTATCAGATGTTGGACCGCGATTATGTCTCGGTCGGCGGCGTGTTGGAAGAGATTACGTCGTCGCAAAAAAACATCGGCAGTGAGGCGCTCTCGGCATGGATGTTCCATCGGGCAAGCCAAGAAAATCCGTTTGACCTTTTGGGCGCGATGTATATCATTGAGGGCTTGGGCAATCGGAAAGCCGCTCTGTGGGGCGAGCAAATCAAAGCGCAGTTGGGGCTCAATGACAAACAAGTCTCGTTTTTGTTGTATCACGGCGCGAATGATGATTCACACTTCGATAAATTGGAGCAAGCGTTGTCATCGCCGCTTCTGACGCGCGCCGTCGCCGAAAAAATTTTGAAAACCGCCAAAGTAACCGCTCGATTGTATCTTCTACAGTTGGAAGAATTGGGCAACTACTAACCGAAACGACTTGTAAAATCAGGCTATTTCAGGCGCTGGTGTTTTTAATTTAAATGAACGACTAACCGAACGACGACGATGCAACCGATATATTCAACCGAATTTTTGGAAATGGAGCATAACCCCAGAGACCCAAACCCTTGGCAGGCGCTCTTTCTCGACCGCAGCATTCCGATTAATGACGAGGCGAAAGCCGCATTTTTGAAAGATACAAACTCGTGGTCGCGTCAATTTCTCCTGCCGCTGGTGCGCCCGCTTGCGCGGCTGGCTATCGTGGGCATTCAAGTCTTGAAAGTCATCATTCCCAACAAATTCACGTCATCGCGGTTGCTGCATCAGTTTTTATTTTGGGGGCTAAAAACGTTTGTCAGTCCGACGGCAAACTATTTGATTCTGCGGCATTTTCACTTGGGGTCGGAAATTTTAGAGTTCATCGCCAAAAACGTCGAGGGCGCAACCGTCCCGCTCCATCCGCTCAAACCGAAAAATCTTACTGCGGTTAAAGACGATTTGTTTTTGCAGCACGACCTCAACTTGTTCAATTTCGTCATTCGGCTCAATAAAGAGCTGCGCGAAAAAAATCTTTCCATCAAGCCGCCCGCTTACTTGGATGTAAGTTTCATCACCGACGGCGCCCTTGACATTGACGAGATGCCAGCGCGATGGACGAACTTTTTGGATTTGCAATCCGCGATTGAAATTTTTACGCCCGTCTATCAACTCTTTCTCACCGACAGCGATTTTTGGCGGGCGACAAACTCACTTCAACTTGATGAGACCATTGGCATCTATGCCGCAACGATTTTGCAGAGTCCATACCAGATGTTCGTCGTCAATAACAAACACCCACTTGTGCCGATGATTACGCTCAGTGCGGCGTATCGATTGATGTTGCACGGATTAGCAACGGAAACCCTACATGCGATTTTGGTTCAGAAGAAAAAAGAAGCTGCCGCGAAAGCATCGGAAGAAATTTTATCTTCGCGGTAGCTCACGAGTCTATCAGCCGGTGTTATCGTGCAAAACAAAAAGGGAAGCCATCTTGCTTCCCCTGTAACATCAAGTCCTTTCAGCGAAGGGTTATCGCACGATAACATCTTCTTCGGCGTGGGCGAATTGCAAAATGCGCTTGGCGACGCTCTCGGCGTCCAACCCGACTTCCTTGTGCAACTCTGCTGGCTGACCATGGTCGATAAATCGGTCGGGCAAGCCAATCACAAGCACTTTGTTTGAGTAGCCTTTTTCTTGTAGATACTCGCAGACCGCGCTGCCAAACCCGCCCTTGATAGTGTTCTCTTCAATTGTTACAATGCGCTCAAAGCGTTCGCAGACGGTATCGAGCAGGTCTGTATCGAGCGGCTTAACAAAGCGCATATTGGCGACGAGCGGCGAAACATCATGTACCTCCAAAAGGTTGGCAGCAGCAAGTGCGTGATTGGTCATCACGCCAATGCCGAGAATCGCGACTTCCGAACCGTCGCGCAGAATTTCGCCTTTTCCAATGTCCAATTTCTTGAAGTCTTTTCGCATCTCCATACCAGTGGCATTGCCGCGGGGATAACGCAGTGCAATCGGTCCGTCGTCATAGGTGAGGGCAGTGTAGAGCATGTCGCGCAGTTCTTGTTCGTTCATCGGCGCCATAACCACCATGCGCGGAATGAGCCGAAGATACGAGAGGTCAAACGCTCCGTGATGTGTTGGTCCATCTGCCCCTGCCAAGCCGCCTCTGTCCATGGCGAACACCACGTTCAAATTTTGCAAGGCGACATCGTGAATGATTTGGTCATAAGCGCGTTGCAAAAACGTGGAATAGATAGCTGCAACCGGCTTCATGCCTTGTGTTGCCAAGCCTGCGGCGAACGTAACCGCGTGTTCTTCGGCAATGCCGACATCGAAGAACCGTTCAGGAATTGCTGCTCCGAGAATTTTCAGCGATGTTCCCGACGGCATAGCGGCAGTAATGCCGACAATACGCTCGTCCATTTTGGCCAGTTCCGTAATCGCATGTCCGAACACATCTTGATACAGCGGCGGAGCGGACGGATTGGCGGGCTTGAGTGACTTGCCCGTGATTTTATCAAACGCGCCGCCCTGCGCGTGCCATTTCAATTGGTCTTCTTCGGCGAGCTTAAAGCCTTTCCCTTTGACCGTAACCACATGCAAGAGTTTCGGGTTCGGCATCTCGCGCAGCTCACGCAAAATTTTCACCAGATGCTTGACATCGTGTCCGTCAATCGGACCGAAGTAACGAAACCCCAGCGCCTCGAAAAATTGTCCGGGCGTAATCGCAGCTTTTAAGCCTTGCTCGAGGTTTCGGACGAACTGTCGCGCTTTCTCGCCAAGTTCATTATCGATGTTGGAGAGCGTTTCCCAGATTTCGCGGCGCAGCCGATTGTAGGTTGAGTTCGTCGTAATGTCGGTGAGGTGTGCGTTCAAGCCGCCGACATTCGGGTCAATGGACATATTGTTGTCGTTGAGAATCACGGTAACATCGGTTTTCAGATGCCCAATGTGGTTGAGTCCCTCAAAGGCCATGCCGCCTGTCATTGCGCCGTCGCCGATAACCGCCACGATTTTGTAGTTGTCTTTTTTCAAATCGCGGGCGATTGCCATGCCAGCGGCGGCTGAGATGGACGTTGATGCGTGCCCAACGCCAAATGTGTCATACTTGCTTTCGCTGCGTTTCGGGAAGCCAGCGACGCCTTTGTATTGACGGTTTGTATGGAAAATGTTTTTTCGTCCTGTCAGAATTTTATGCACATAGGCTTGATGTCCAACGTCCCACACCAATTGGTCTTTCGGCGTGTTATAGACATAGTGCAAGGCGACGGAAAGGTCGGCTGCGCCCAAACTTGCACCGAAGTGTCCGCCGTATTTCGAGACCACATCGATGATGAAGTCGCGGCATTCCTGCGTGATGGCAGGCAGGTCGTCGATTGAAAATTTCTTTAAATCATCGGGAGAATTGATTTGAGAGAGATACTTGCCGAAGCTCGCCAATTCAGGCGATTCAGGGATGTTCTCCAACATAGATTGTATTTTTTAGATTAAGCTGTAAGTGCAACTGTGTTAAAACGACTCCAAGAAAGTTTGAGCGTAGAGGTCAAAACGATGTTTCGCGGGTAAAAATTCACGGCTAAAGCAGTTTTATGCTGATATGTTGCGGAAAGGTTCATCCGCTCAACGGCGCTGAAGTTGATATTGCTAGACAAAAGTTACGCCAAAACCCTGCAATAAAAAAGATGTTGTAACGCTCGAACACCTTCCGTTGATGCAGAACGCGCACATAGCCTGCGCTGTCTCTGCCTCTTTCGGTGGTTTTTTACAAATGCGCTGTATTTGCCTAACTTCTCGTTTCTGTATTTACACCATCAACAAACCAAGATATGCTATGCCACATCGCGTTTTCTATCAGATTTTCCCCCTGCTTTTAGCGCTGTTCGTCGCCAAGCCGCTTTTGGGGCAACCTGACGACTCCGCTTATGTGCGCCAGAACTTCACCAAGCGCGAAGTCTATATTCCGATGCGCGACGGCGTAAGGCTCTTTACCTCGCTTTACGTGCCGAAAGATTCGTCGCAAAAATATCCTGTGATTATGCAACGCACGCCGTATAGTGTTGCGCCCTACGGCGAAAATGCCTATCCAACCACGCTGCGCCCGACGGAACTCTTGCGCGAAGGATACATTTTTGCGTTTCAAGACGTGCGCGGACGCTGGAACTCCGAAGGCGAGTTTGTCAATGTGCGCCCGAACATCACGGGCAACAACGGTAAGGACATTGATGAATCGAGCGACACTTACGACACGGTTGATTGGCTCGTGAAGAATCTCGCCACGTGCAACGGAAAGGTCGGTATCTGGGGCATTTCGTATCCGGGCTTTTACGCCGCCGCCTCAATTCCCGACGCGCATCCTGCGCTCAAAGCTGTTTCGCCGCAAGCACCCGTAACCGATTGGTGGATTGGCGACGATTTTCATCACAACGGCGCGTTTTTCTTTATGGACGCTTTCTCGTTTATGTATTCCTTTGGTCGTCCGCGCCCGAAACCAACGACCGTCGGCAACCCACCGTTCAACTTTCCGACGCCCGACGCCTACAAGTTTTATCTGAATCTCGGTGCGCTCAAAAACGTCAATGAGAACATCTACAAGAACGACATCGCGTTTTGGAACGAGATGATGGAACACCCGAACTACGACGACTTCTGGAAGTCGCGCACGCTCTTGCCGCATTTCAAAAACGTCACACCTGCGGTGATGACCGTCGGCGGTTGGTTCGATGCAGAAGACCTATACGGACCGCTCAAAGTCTATGACGCGATTGAACGGCAAAATCCGACCGCGAAAAATACACTCGTGATGGGACCATGGTATCACGGAGGCTGGTCGAGAGGCGACGGCGACCGATTGGGCTACATCAACTTTGGATCGAAGACGGGCGTGTTCTTTCGCGAAACTCTTGAGAAAGTATTTTTCAATCATCACCTTAAAGGTCAAGGCGACGGCAAACTTCCTGAGGCGGCGCTCTTCGATGTCGGCGCGGCACAGTGGCGTATGTTCGAGACCTGGCGACCGAAAAATACAGAGGAGCGAAATTTATACTTTCACCCGAATGGCAAACTCTCACTCGAGGCTCCGACAGACGCCAAAGCGTTTGATGAATATGTCAGCGACCCGAACAAGCCTGTTCCTTATACCAACGAAACGCGCATCGACCGCAGCATCGAGTATATGATTGAAGACCAACGATTTGCGTCGCGCCGTCCCGACGTGATGACATATCAAACCGACGAGCTAACGGAAGATATTACGCTTGCGGGCGGCATTGTGGCAAATTTGTTCGTCTCGACCAGCGGCACAGATGCAGACTATATTGTCAAACTCATTGATGTGCTGCCCGATACAGCACGCGACGAATACACCGATAAACCGCTTGGTCGACGTGCGTTCCCAGCGCCAATACGGCTTGGCGGGTATGAGATGCTCGTGCGTTGGGAAGTGATGCGCGGTCGCTACCGCAAGAGCTACGAAAAACCCGAAGCGATGAAGCCAAACAAGACCGAGCAAATTAAACTTGAATTGATGGACGTGGTGCATACCTTCAAAAAAGGACATCGGATTATGATTCAAGTGCAGAACTCGATGTTTCCACTGATTGACCGTAATCCGCAGAAGTTCGTCGATATTTACAAGGCAAGTGATTCAGATTTTCAAAAAGCCACGCATCGAATTTTTCGAAGTGCCAAAGCGCCGTCGCATGTGAAAGTGCAGGTGCTGAAGTGAAACTCTGCAAAGTTATCGGCACGGTCGTCTCGACGCAAAAGGACGACGAACTTCGTCCCGCAAAATTGCTGGTTGTGAAACCGATTGAACCGAGCGGCGCGTTCACGAGGGACATCGAGCTTATTGCGATTGATTCGTTGGACGCGGGCGTGGGCGACACAGTGCTGGTGGCACAAGAGGGCGCAGTTGTCGAGCAAGTGATGAACTCGACCACTGTTCCCGCCAATACGATTATTATGGGCATCGTCGATGCACTCGACGTGGCAGAAAAAAGTCAATAGGTCTCTTTGAGAGATTGAACCCTATCAGTAACTGTAAGGAATATCGGTCAAGAATATCGGTCAAGTTTAATTAGACAAGCATGGCACAAGCAGCAGCTCCGTCGGCGGACGAAAAAACCAAAAAAGGATTTCAACTCGATTCCGACACGCCGTCGGGCAAGGCATTTGATTTCATCGTGCTGTCGCGCTTGCTTAGCTATGTGCGTCCGTATCCCGCGATTCTCGTTGCGGCGACTGCGCTCACCATTGCCGCCGCATTGCTTTCGCCGCTTCGACCGTATATCACCAAACTTGCGATTGACAACCCCATCGCCTCGGGCGACCGTGAGGGTTTGGTCGTCATTTGCCTCCTGTTTCTCGGCGCTATTTTGCTGGAAGCCTTGATGCAGTTCGGCAGCGCATTCCTGACACAGTTGCTTGGACAAAAAGCGGTGCGAGCGCTTCGCGTTGAAATTTTTTCGCACCTGCAACGGCTCTCGCTGAAATTCTTCGACCGCAATCCGATTGGGCGCTTGATGACGCGCGCAACAAACGATGTCGAGACGCTCAACGACATGCTTTCAAGCGGACTTGTCGCACTGCTTGGCGATGTGTTTCAACTTTCGTTCATCATCGTGATGATGTTCTACACCGATTGGCAGCTGACGCTCGTTTCGTTCAGCGTGCTGCCTGTGATGTTCTACGCCACATTTGTGTTCAAGGAAAAAGTGCGCGTCTCGTATCAAGATGTGCGCACCGAAGTCGCTCGTCTTAATGCGTTTTTACAGGAACACATTACGGGCATGGTCGCCGTGCAGCTCTTCGGACGCGAGCAAAAAGAGTTCGATAAGCACTCGACCATCAACGCTGCGCACCGCGAGGCAAACATTCGTTCTGTTTTTTACTATTCTGTTTTTTATCCCGTCATTGAATTACTTGGCGCGATTGCGTTGGGACTCATCGTTTGGTATAGCAGCGCGCGTGTCTTAGACCAAACGCTCACGCTTGGCGTCGTCATTTCATTCGTGCAATACATCGCGCTCTTTTTCCGACCGCTTCAAGACCTCTCGGATAAGTTCAACATTATGCAGGCTGCCATTACCAGTGCAGAGCGCATTTTCAAACTGCTCGACCAGAAGGTTTTTATCACCCCGCCGTCGAAGCCCGTCAGCATTGCGTCCGTGCGCGGCGATATTCGATTCGAGGGCGTCAGTTTCGCTTACCTTGACGACAACTACGTTTTGCGCGACATCTCGTTTGAGGCGAAAGCAGGGGAAAAAATCGCGCTCGTCGGGGCAACGGGAAGCGGAAAATCGACCATCATCAGCTTGCTCTCGAAATTCTACGACCTTCAACACGGCAACATCTTCATTGATGATATTAACATTCGCGACATTCCCGAACAGTCGTTACGCAAGCATCTCGGCGTCGTCTTGCAAGACGTGTTTTTATTTTCTGGCACGGTTCGAGATAACATTACGCTTGGCAATCCCGACATTACCGATGAGCAAATTCGTGCGGCAGCACGGCTTGTGGGCGCAGCGGAGTTCATTGAGAACCTGCCCAACGGGTATGCGTATCAAGTTCAGGAACGCGGCGCGGCACTCTCGACGGGACAGCGCCAGCTCATTTCGTTTGTCCGCGCCATGGTCTACAATCCGAAAATTTTGGTGCTTGACGAAGCCACCAGTTCCGTCGATACGGACACGGAACAACTCATCGACGCCGCATTGGAAAAATTGATGCACGGCAGAACGTCCATCATCATTGCACACCGCTTATCGACGGTGCAGAAGGCGGATAAAATCATTGTGCTGCACAAAGGCGTGATTCGGGAAATGGGGTCGCATCAGGAACTCCTGCGCCAGCGCGGACTGTATTACAAACTCTACCAGTTGCAATATGCCGAGCATTCGTTTTCTCCTCGTGCAGCAAAGACGTTGCGCGGCGAAATCATCGGCGATTAAAATCGAACTGCCTTTCCAATGCGACAGCAGATTCATGCCCGTCAGGTCATGTATCAACGTTGTGTTGACGGTCAAACACCTTAGCGCGGCTGAATAATTAGATTGCCTCGCTACGCTCGCAATGACGATTCAACGTATGTGATGCAATCAAACATGAACATGACCTTCAACTCGGCGGTTGAAAATTTGCATTCGCCACGCCCGTGCTGTATATTTACGCCCCCTTAAAATTAGGCGAAGTGTCCCGAATGCGGGTGCTTCGCTTCGTTTGTCTTAGCGCGACGCCGTCGCCGAACTCTTTTTTATTTTGTTTTATTAACCAAAACCCGCCGTTTCTGCTCTCTTGAAACGATTCGCGGAAAACCACAGAGAGAAAAGGACAACCGAATGGCTGAGATGCAAACCGCCGAACCAAAGGCGACCGGGAAAGCAAAGAAACCCACAAAAGTCAAATTCTTTGCTGACTATCAAGACGATGAATTGAAGCAGCTTGAGTCGCTGTATTCCAGCACGCTCAACGAACTGACCGAAGGCGAGATTCTTCGCGGCAGAATTGTGGCAATCTCGCAGAAAGATGTCTCTATCGACGTCGGATTTAAATCCGAAGGCATGGTGCCGCTCATTGAGTTCCGCGACCCCTCTGAGCTCAAAGTCGGTGAAGAAATCGAGGTCTTTCTCGAAAGCATTGAAGACAAAATGGGTCAACTAATTCTCTCGAAGCGCAAAGCCGACGCGCTGCGCATTTGGGAGAAAATTTATGAGTCGCTCGAAACTGGCACGATTATCAACGGTAAAATCACTAACCGTGTTAAGGGCGGCATGACGGTCTCGCTCGGCGGCGTCGAAGCGTTTCTGCCCGGCTCGCAAATCGATGTGAAACCCGTACGCGACTTCGATGCGCTTGTCGGACAAAACATGGATTTCCGCGTCGTTAAAATCAATCCGCTCACGCAGAACATCGTCGTCAGCCATAAAGTTATCCTCGAAGCCGAGTACGAAGCCCGTCGCAAAGAAATGCTCTCCAACATCAAGGTCGGCATGGTTCTCGAAGGCACAGTGAAGAACATCACCGACTTCGGCATCTTTGTCGATTTGGGCGGACTCGATGGCTTGGTTCACATCACCGACATTACTTGGGGCAGAATCTCGCATCCCTCGGAAGCGGTCAAGTTGGACGACCCGATTAAAGTCGTCGTCATTGGTTACGACGAAGACAAACAGCGCGTCTCGCTCGGCATGAAACAACTCACGCCGCACCCGTGGGAAAACATCGCCGAAAAATTTGCGCCCGGCACAAAGGTTAAAGGCAAGGTCGTCTCGATTACCGACTACGGCGTCTTTGTCGAAATCGAAAAAGGCATCGAGGGCTTGGTACATATCAGCGAAATGTCTTGGACGCAGCACATCAAGCACCCCAACCAATTCGTCTCAATGGGACAAGAAGTCGAGTGCGTGATTCTCAACATTGACCGCGACAATACGAAACTCTCGCTCTCGATGAAACAAATTGATGTCGACCCATGGACAAAACTGGCTGAAAAATACGCGCCAGATACAATTCACAAAGGCATTGTGCGCAACCTGACCGACTTCGGGGTTTTCGTTGAGTTAGAACCCGGCGTTGATGGCTTGGTGCATATCTCCGACCTTTCTTGGACGAAGAAGATTCGCCATCCCGGCGAAATCGTCAAGAAGAATGACGAGTTGGAAGTCAAAGTTTTGAAAGTCGATGCAAAAGCTCGCCGCATTGCGCTTGGGCATAAGCAAATTACCGACGACCCGTGGAATAACTTTGAAACCGTCTATACCGTCGGCACGGAAAGCAAAGGCAAGATTTCTCAAATTATCGAGAAGGGCGTTGTCGTTGAGTTACCGCTCGGCGTTGATGGATTTGTTCCTGCATCGCATTTGCTTCAAGGCGGCGTGCGCGATATTCATGCCTCGTTCAAAGTCGGCGACGAACTGCCGATGAAGGTCATTGAGTTTGACAAAGAAAATCGCCGCATCATTTTGTCTGCGCTCGAATACTTCAAAGGCAAAAGCAAGGAAGAAATCGAAGCGTATATGCAGCAGCACCCGAATGAAAAGCAAAAAATTCAGGAGGCCTCTGCTGCGCTCGATGTTCCCGCTGCGCCCGACGCCGTCGGAGTTACTGAACCAAAAGCATAGACAAGGTCGGCATCACCGTTCAAAAAGCGTCTCGACCTCGAGGCGCTTTTTCATTTCGATTAGCACTGTTCAGTTTGAATTTCCGTAGCCAGTTTCTAAACGGCGGCGAACAAGGCGTCAAGGAGTTTTTTCTCGTCGCGCTCGATAATGAGAGAGCTAAGCATCGCGGGTTTGACAAACCCTTGATGTGCGCTGAAGTGAAGAAATTGGAGCAGCGCGTCGTAGTAGCGCTCTGTGTTGAGAATCGCGATGGGTTTATCGTGAAAGCCCAATTGCTTCCATGTTAAAATCTCAAAAAATTCGTCGAACGTGCCTAATCCGCCGGGCAGCACAACGAAGGCGTCGGAGAGCCGTTCCATCATGGCTTTGCGGTCGTGCATGGTTTTGACGATGTGCAGTTCAATAACGGTATGCAGTGCGAGTTCGCGCTCGGCGAGCGATTCGGGCATGATGCCGATAACTTTACCGCCTGCTGCTAATGCGGCTTCTGCCATTGCGCCCATTAACCCCACTTTACCGCCGCCGTAAACCAACCCAATGTTGTTTTCCGCCAACAGTCTGCCAAAGTTTTTGGCAACATCGGCATAGCGCGGATGCGCACCTGTGTTCGACCCGCAATAAAGACAAATGGTATTGAGCGGCATTGAAAATAGCGTTAGGTTTAAGGAGATAAGAGGACTTAATCTCGATACTCTTCCATTAAGTTTACAAATTGGGCAAACAAGTAATGTGAATCATGCGGTCCTGGCGAGGCTTCTGGGTGATACTGCACGCTGAAGACCGGCAGCTTTTTATGCCGCACGCCCTCGACGGTGTGGTCGTATAAGTTCACATGTGTCAGTTCCAAGTGCTTCGGCAGCGAGCGCAAGTCGACTGCAAACCCGTGGTTCTGCGCGGTGATTTCAATTTGTCCCGTGCTGAGATTTTTCACGGGGTGATTGCTGCCGTGATGCCCGAACTTGAGTTTATAGGTTTCTGCGCCGAAAGCAAGCGCCACCAACTGATGTCCCAAGCAAATGCCGAAAATCGGCAGTTCGCGTTTGGCGAATTTTGGGTCAGAGAGTTTCTTAATGGTGTCGATGGCGTAAGCCAGCGGCTCTGGGTCGCCGGGTCCGTTGGAGAGAAAAACTCCGTCTGGCTTCATTGCTAAGACCTCAGCCGCAGTTGTTTTTGCAGGAACGACGGTTACATTGCAGCCCGAGTTGACGAGCAATTTCAAAATGTTTCGCTTAATGCCGTAATCAAAGGCGACGACGTTGTAGGTTGCTGTTGGCGATTCCAATCGATACGGCGCGCTGGCGCTAACGCTGCTGGCAAGGTCGAGTCCGACCATTTGTGGAATGGATTTCGCACGCTCCACGAGGCGCGGTTCGTCGTCGGAAGCGGAAATCACGCCGCGCAACGCGCCTTTCGTGCGCAGCAGCCGAACCAACTTTCGAGTGTCTATTCCCGAAATGCCTGCAATGTGATGCGCTTTGAGAAAATCGTCGAGGCTGTGTTCAGCAGCGAAATTGCTGTGAATCTCGGAAAGTTCTTTTACCACGAAACCCGCTGCCCAAATTTTCTGCGACTCGACATCGAGCGTATTCGCGCCGTAGTTTCCGATGAGCGGGTAGGTCATGGCGACAATTTGTCCGGTGTAAGACGGGTCGGTCAGGATTTCTTGGTAGCCGGTGTAGGAAGTGTTGAAAACGACCTCGCCTTCCGCGTCGCCGTTATGACCAAAGAGGACGCCGTCAAAGACGTCGCCGCTCTCCAAAACCAATTTTGCCTTCATTTGTGTGCCGTGTCGGACAGAGTTTCAGTAGTCTTCTCTCGATTGCGGCGCGCACCGTGGGCAAGCCTCGTCAGTCGAGAGAAGCCTAATATAAAACTTTATTGCCGCACGTGTTACACTGCGTCCGACAAGCTCGTAAAAGTAAAGTCGCGCACGCGAATCGGCGGAATAAGATTATTGCCGATGCGTTCTGGGTTGCCGAGCGCCTCCAAGTTGTTGAGCATAATTATCGGGCTTTCGTTGAATCGAAAGTTCTTGACTGGATGTTTGATTTTGCCGTTCTCGATAAAGAACGTGCCGTCGCGCGTCAGCCCTGTGTAAAGCAAGGTTTGCGGGTCGACGGGACGAATATACCAGAGGCGCGTTACTAAAATACCGCGTTTGGTATCTTTGATGAGGTCGTCGAGCGACGCATCGCCGCCTTGCATCACGACGCCACCGGGCGGCGGAATCGCTTTCTTGCCTTGTTTTTCCGCCCAGTAGCGCGAGTAAAAGAGGTTCTTTACGACGCCTTTTTCGACGAGCATCATTTTTTCGCGCGCGCGTCCATCGCCGACAAACGGCGACGACGGAATTTCGGGATGTTGCGGGTCGGCGTAAATGTTCACGCGCTCATCGACGATTTGCTCGCCGATTTTATTGCCACCGCCTTTTTTAGCAAAGAAACTTCTGCCTTCGTCGGCTTGGCGTGCGTCCATTGCAAAGATCATCGCGCCCAAAAGACTTGCGTCGACCGTGCTGAGCAGTGCGGCCGGCTCGAGAATCACGGTGTATTTGCCCGGCTCAATAGCTTTGGCGTCGCGCGATTGCAAGGCTTTATCAATCGCCACTTGCGAGGCTTTCGCGGAATCGAACTTGCTCACATCGCTGTAGGAACGCACGGCGTAGCCGGAGCCGGTGCCGTCTTCGGTGCGCATCGTTACAGAGAACTCCATCGTTGTCGATTTGTAGTAGGCGTAGAGTCCTTTTTTGTTCATCAGCGCCTGAAAGCCCGTCGTATCGTTGAAGAATCCAGCAGCGACAACTTTTTTGGCGGCGGCGGGCACGATGCTGTCTTCGGCGACTTTGGCTCGGAAGTCTGGCGCAATTTTTTCTGTCGATTCAAATGCGCCTTTGACATCCAAATAGGTTTGCGGTTCAAGCGACGGCATGGTCTCGGGATTATCGGGCGCCAGTTGTGCCAGTTCTTCGGAACGACGCACGCATTTTTCGATCGACGCTTCATCGAACTCGTTGATGCTCGCCGAACCCACTTTTTTGCCGAAGCGCGACTGCACAGCAAGCGTCAAGGTATCCTGCAAGCCGCTTGTGGACACGCTGTTTCGCGCGTAGCGAATATTGCCTTCTAAGCCGCCATTGAGCGTGGCATCGATATCGTCCGCTTTTGAGAAGGCAATCACTTTTTTCAGGATTGCTTCCGCGTCGCTTTTTGAAAGTAGTGCCATTAGTGCAACTGATTTAGAGTTAATTAGAATGAAGTATGCTGCAACGTTCGTTGTGTCATCAGATATTTCTCGCTGTGTTGATGACGTTCACATTGTTGAAGCGCGTTGTCGGGCAGCCGTGCGAGACCGCGCTCACTTGACTGGGCTGACCTTTGCCGTCGAAGAAACTTCCGCCCAATCGATAATCGCGCTCGTCGCACAGGGCAACGCACGAGTTCCAAAATTCCTGTGTGTTGGATTGATACGCTACATCATTGAGCATTCCCACAATTTTACCGTTCTTGATTTCGTAGAACAGCTGCCCGCCAAATTGAAAATTGTAACGCTGTTGGTCGATGGAATACGAGCCTCGCCCAATGATGTAAATGCCTTTGTCAACATTTTTTATCAGTTCATCCACCGAAAGTTTTTCTCTTCCCGCCGCCAGCGAGACGTTCGGCATACGCTGAAACTGTACATCAGCCCAGCTTTGTGCGTAAGAGCAACCGTGCGAGTCGTTCTGGTCAATGATGTGAACTTGGTCGCGCGTCGCTTGGTAATTCATAAGCATACCGTCCTTGATTAAATCCCATCGTTTGGTCGGCACGCCTTCGTCGTCAAAGCCCACTGTGCCAAGTCCGTTGGGCTGCGTCTTATCCGCAAAAAAGTTTACCAAGCTGCTACCGTATTTGAACGACTTTGATTTCCACTTCTCGAGCGTGGCGA
Source organism: [Candidatus Thermochlorobacteriaceae] bacterium GBChlB (assembly GCA_000724175.1). GTDB lineage: Bacteria > Bacteroidota > Chlorobiia > Chlorobiales > Thermochlorobacteraceae > GBChlB. The sequence goes on from JPGV01000010.1 coordinate 79,952, forward strand.
AACTGGTGCCAGCATAGTTGGCTTCGTAGCCCAACACACGGTCGAGTTCGAGCGGATGCCCGACGGATTCGTGAATCGTTAGAAACAAGTGCGATGGGTCGAGAACCAAGTCATACTTGCCCGCCTCGACGGATTTCGCCGACAGTTTCTGTTGGGCATGTTTGGCAGCTTGAGCGGCGTCCTCGACGAGGTCGTAAGAATTTTTGTAGAGCGTCAGAAACTCGGACGAAAACTTATCGTTTGGTTTTGCATCGAGATATTCGTAGCCCATGCCCATTGGCGCAGAGAGCGCATTGCGCGTTTGGAATTTCCCATTGGCAATTGCGGTCACGGTGAAGTCGGGCCAGATGCGATGCACATCTTGGTCGATGTATGAGCCGTCGGTCGAAGCGAAATACTTTTGTTCGTTGATAAGAAAGAGTTGCGAATTGACGAACTTCGCGCCGTTCTTCATTGCGGCAGCGTTGGCGGATAGTAAGAGGTCGACTTTCTGCGCCATCGGCACATCGAAGGCGTTTTTCTTAATTGGCGTCTTCCAGCTCTGCTCGCCTTGCCCGGCTTGCGGCGCGAGTTTGACCGGCTCTTTTTGAAGGCGCGAATTGGCTTTGGCAATCCCAGCCGCTCGCTCAGTGGCTCGTTTAATTCCATCGGGCGTTACGGTGTTCGTCGATGCAAATCCCCATGTCCCGTTCACAATCACCCGCACACCGACGCCGAAGGACTCAGTATTCTGAATATTCTGAACCCTGTTCTCCCTCGTAAACACAGCTTGATTGAGGTATCTGCCGATGCGCACATCGCAATACGTTGCGTCGAGCGATTTTGCCGTGTTGAGCGCCACATCGGCGAGTTTCTTTTTCTCCGTTGGGTCGAGAACAATCGAGAGAGAAAACGGCTCGGTGAGATGGGCAAGCGACGCGGTTGGCAAACATACAGCGGTTGCGCCGAGTCCTGCAAGTTTCAAAAAGCGACGTCGTTGCATGGTCAATGCGCTGGCGTGAAATTTATTTTTACGGGGAACAAACGTGCATAAAGGAATTTAACGATTCAATCCTGAAATGCAAATGAACCACACCGAAAACATTACAGCGCAGCTTTCGGAACGCTGCGAAAGGTCCTCAGCGCAATCGGCGACGACGGCGCAATCGATATGAATGAACTATCTCGAAAAATCTTTTTGGCTTCGTTGGTTCAGATATTTCTCGCTGTATTGATGACATTCACGCTCTTGAAGCGCGCCGTGGCACTGCCATGCGAGACGGCGTTGCTTTGCGAGGGCTGTCCTTTGCCATCATTGAACGCGCCGCCTAATCGAAAATCGCTCTCATCGCAAATCGCCACGCACGAGTTCCAAAATTCCTGTGTGTTGGATTGATACGCCACATCTTTGAGCATCCCGACGATTTTGCCGTTCTTGATTTCGTAGAACAACTGCCCACCGAATTGAAAATTGTAACGCTGTTGGTCAATCGAGAACGAGCCGTCGCCGATGATGTAAATGCCTTTTTCGACGTCTTTGATAATCTCCTCGGGCGACAGTTTTTGTTTGCCTGCGGCGAGCGAAACGTTTGGCATACGCTGAAACTGCACATCAGCCCAACTTTGCGCGTAGCAACAGCCGTGCGACTCTTGTTGGTCAATAAGTTGCACTTGGTCGCGAATTGCTTGATAATTGACCAGAATACCGTCCTTGATTAAATCCCACCGTTTGGTCGGCACGCCCTCGTCGTCCCAGCCCACATAGCCGAGCGACCCTTCTTGTCGTTTGTCAGCAAAGAGCGTTACAATCGGCGAGCCGTATTTGAACGATTTTGATTTCCACTTCTCGAGCGTGGCGAAACTCGTTCCCGCGTAGTTGGCTTCGTAGCCCAAGACACGGTCAAGCTCGGTCGGATGTCCGACCGATTCGTGAATCGTGAGCCAAAGGTGCGACGGATCGAGAATCAAGTCATACTTGCCCGCCTCGACGGATTTCGCCGCGAGTTTTTCCTGAACTTGTTTTGCCGCCGATTTGACATCCTCGAGCATATCGTAGCGCTTTTTGTAAAGCGTCGTTACGCCGCCTGCGCCTTGCTGTTTTTCCGACGCATCGCCGTCGAGGTATTCGTAACCCATGCCGCACGGCATTGAAAGCGCATTGCGCGTTTGGAATTTGCGCGTGGCAATGTCGATGCCAGTAACGGTGAAGGTCGGGTAAATGCGGTGAATGTCTTGGTCGATGTATGAGCCGTCGGTCGAAGCGAAATACTTTTGTTCGTTAATCATAAACATTTGGGAGTTCACGAAGCGCACGCCTAACTTCATTGCTTCGGCATTGACGGCAAGCAAGAGCTTGACCTTCTCGGCAATTGGCACATCGAAGGCGTTTTTCTTAATTGGCGTCTTCCAGCTCTGCTCGCCTTGCCCGGCTTGCGGCGCGAGTTTGACCGGCTCTTTTTGAAGGCGCGAATTGGCTTTGGCAATCCCAGCCGCTCGCTCAGTGGCTCGTTTAATTCCATCGGGCGTTACGGTGTTCGTCGATGCAAATCCCCATGTCCCGTTCACAATCACCCGCACACCGACGCCGAAGGATTGCGAGTTTGCAATGCCCTGCACGCGGTCTTCGCGCGTGAAAATCGCCTGATTCAAGTTGCGATTGATGCGCACATCGCAATACGTTGCGCCGAGCGATTTTGCCGTGTTGAGCGCCACATCAGCGAGTTTCTTTTTCTCTGCCGTGTCGATTATCGGCTCGCGCGATTCGGCTTCGCTAATCGGCATTGAAAAGGCGGGAAGTGGCATCAAGGCAGCACTCATACCTAAGCCTGTGAGTTTTAAGAAATCGCGTCGTTGCATGTTTGTAGATTTTTGACGTGAAAAACAAACGATTTTTTTTACGGAGGAAATGTGCCTTCGCGAATTTAACAATCGCACACTGAAAAGCAAGGCTGCCGTGTTATGGCGCTTTGATTGTTAGCGATGCCTTGCTCTCGTTACCACATCGGTCAATGGCTGTCAAGAAAAACTCGTTGATCGACGCGGCTTCAACGACCACGCTCGATGCAGCGATATGCTGAAGGTGCAGTGCGCTCGATGTTGCATTTTTTCGATACACATTCACCCAACGCACATTGCTGCGCGGCGTCCATGACAACGTAAGCGAGTCGCCTCGCCTCTCGATGGCGATGTTTTCAGGTGGCAACGGCGGTTCGGCGCGCTTCCATGTCATTGGCGGAATCATCGCGCGCTGCTCAAACGAAATGCCCGCACTTGCGGAATACGGATAAAAGACGACGCCCTCCGCGCCGAACTTTCTGGCAATCTCGACCTGCGCTTTCCACTCCGACTTAATCGCTGGCTTATAGATGCCGATGCCGATGTAGAGATGCCGAAAGTGTTTATTCTTGCACCATTCCTCGACAAGTTTTTCAAATGGCGGATTGAACTGCTTTAACGCGGCGTCGCTGGGCGTTGTCCGCCCGATGTGATAGTAGAGTTGCGGCGCAAGGTAATCACACCATTTGCGCGCCGTCCATGCCCGCGAATCTTGATAGACGTCGCTGTAGCTTTCCAGCACAGGCGTTGCATCAATGCGTCGATACACGCCAATCGGTGTAACGCCGAATTTCAGGCATGGCTTTATGGTGAGCAAGGTGTCGTGCAATGTGCCGACAAACGCCGTTATCGTTTCGCGCCGCCAGTCTGCAAGCGGCAAGCGGTTGGGATTTTGATTTCTAAATTCCGCGTCGTCGTCAAATTCTTTTTGCGGGTAACGCAGGTAATCGTCCAATTGAATGCCATCGACATCGTAGCGCGTGGCGAAATCTACGATTAACGCAATAAGGTGATTTTGAACAGGTTTGCTTGCAGGATTCAGAAACGCCGTTTCTTGGTCAGGATTCTTAACGGCAGTTTTATCAATCCATTCAGGGTGGCGTTCCCACAAACTCGGCACGCCGACGGATTTTTTTGTCGAGTTTCTGCCGCGCAAAATCATCGTATTGAACCACGCATGAAATTCCAAGCCGTATTTGCGCGACAGGTCGAGCGCATACTGCACCACATCATACTCGGGGCGTTTTCCGAAAACGCCAGTAAGATATTCGTGATACGGCTCTAACGGTGTCTCAAAGAGGACATCGGCGCGGACGCGCACTTGAAAAAACACCGCGTTGAATTTGCGCGCGTGCAAATCTTTGAAGAGAGAATCGAGATGCGCTTTTTGCCGCTCGGCGTCGGTTGTTTTCGGAAAATCAATACCAAACGCAGTGGCAATCCACACGCCGCGCAGCTCGTATTTCGGCGCGGACACGCCACTGGGCTGAGCCGACACATGAACGGCACAGAGAATACTGATGGGGAACAGCCAAGCGACTTTTTTTAGGCTCATACTTCTCGGAGGTATCCCCAGTTGTGCAAGCGGTCGCTATCCTCATACCAACGGTCGCCGATGTCGGTGCGGTAATACATATTCGGAATGACAATGTTTTTGATTTTGCCATAAGCCGACGCCTGCGCTTGTTTCATCGTTGCGCCCAGACCGACGACGACCAACACGACGCCCGATGTTCCCGCAATCAGCCATTGCCCGTTCACTTGCTTCACGTCCTCGATGTGAATCTCCTCGCGCACAGGTTTCTTAAAGACAATCGCCGCATTTTTCGAGTATGCCTCGAAGGTCTCTTTGTCATCGAAGGGAAAGGGCGGCACAACAATTCGGACGCCGACTTGAAAGCCGCTTTTGACTTTGAGTTTCGGGTTGTTGCCCAGCGCAAGGTCGTAAAAAAATTGTCCGATGGGCGTTACCATGCCCTCTTGTTGAATCATAATCGCTGGGTAGCCGAACCGCGCTGTAAATTCAAGCGGGTAGATGCCGTTGGCATTGACGATGCAGTTCAGATCAATGCTGCCGACATAGCCTTCTTCGGCAAGTTTCGGTTCTAACTTTTTCAGTGTTGCGTTAAAGAGTTTATTTGGCGGCGACCAGAACACGCTTGTTCCCATTTCTCCCGTGCTGGGACCGATGTTGCCCGGAAAGAGTTTCTTATGTTCAAAGTTGATGTTGATGGGGTAAATAAATTCTTTGCCGTTGAAGAACGCTGTGATGGCAACCTCGACGCCCGTTACGCGGCGCTGCAATTGGAACTGCTTGATTTCATCGGAGAACGCGCGTTTGTAGGCTTCCATCACGCGAATGATGTCTTGTCCGTCGTCCTCTTCGCCGACGAAGAGCAAGCGCTTGACATTTTGCGCCTCGCCTGAGGGTTTGAACACATATCGACTGGGATTGTCTTGCACGAAGGCAATCGCGTCGTCAAACGACGTGAAATCTTGATACGGAATGATGCTCACGCCAGCTTTCTTCAATTCTTCCTGACCAAACGAGCGGTCGTCCTCGAGTTTATCTGTATAAGCCGTGCCGCCAATGACAAGTTTGCCTTGTTTGCGCAGCGCAGCCGCTTTTTCGCCCTGACCAAGCACATCGTCGAAGACAATTACATCTGCCCAATCGATTTCTTTTTGCCAGTCATCGGTTTTCGGCACGAAGCCATCGGCAATGTCGCGCTCCGATTCTTGCTCGATGAAATACTTGACCTCGTGTCCCTCTTTGACAATTTGCCAAGCGATGTCGCTGATCAGTCCGGCAATGGAGACGAATAAAAATCGCAGTTGTTTTTTCATGGTTTTTAGGCACGGGCATTATCTAAATCTGACTGTAATTTTTTCCGCCGTCTCGAGCTTGATGCCCGGCACGTTGCGCATCACCTCGCGCATGGCTTCGGGACTGTTGTCGTCTTTCATCTTCCTGAGATAGCGCAGCGTCGATGTATCGGCAAACATTTTTTCAAATTCAACTTCGGCGAGCGTGATGCGGTTGCCGTCGCGCAGATGCGCGTTGGTAGAAACGATTTCGCCCTGTGGCTCAATGTATGTAGCGATTTTCATACCCCTGAAGAAGAGCCGCATCATGGCAAGTCCCGATTCTGCCAAGCTGTCCGACGCCGCGTCTGTTGTCTCCTCGTCCGTCTTGTCCTGTTTTACGGTTGATGCTTTGGGCGGCATGTTAATTACGAGCTCCGACTCCGCGCCTTTCTGAAAGGCAAACGTGGTGTAAGTTTTTTGACGCGGCGCCTCGTCGCTGGCTGTTTTTTTCTTCGACGAGACTTTCTCACCAAAATCGTCGGAGAGCTTGAGCGCACTGATGTCGGAGAATTTGTAGACGACCGTGTAGCCGTCAAAGTCGTCGGTAGAGACTTTTTTCGAGGAGACGTATTCCACGCCGTTGCCAAGCTCTGCCGCTTCTTTTTTGAGCTGCGTGGGATTATGGAACGGCTCTTTTTTCTTCTTGCCCGATTGTTGCATTTCCAGCGCAGCTTTGCTTATCAGAAACGTTTGCTCAATCGTCCCGCTTCCGTCAGGCTTGACTTTTACTTTGGTCGTTACGTCAAAACAGCCTGCAAGAACGACGGCGCAACAGACAAACAAGACGACACACTTTTTCATAACAGTGGTTTTTTTGGTTGGCGAAGTTATTTCATTGACATAAGGCAAGAGTCATACAGAAACAGGTTCTTCCACAAAGGCTTTCATCACCGCCGAGACGCCGCTGCCGACCTCAAACGGGTGATTGATTTTTTTGAGCGTTAGTTCCAACGCACCGATAACGGTCAGCATATCCAGCTCGTCGTAAAAACCCAGATGCGAGATGCGGAAAATTTTTCCAGCGTAGTCGTCTTGTCCTGCGGCTACCGTGATGCCGTTCTCCAATTTCAAGACCTTGTTAAACGCTTTCCACTCGACGCCCTCCGGCAGCCACACGGGCGTTACAGCAAACGACGGTGAATTACTGAACAGCCGCATGCCCAACGCCTCGCAACCCGTCCGGCACGCCGCCGAGAGCTTTTGATGACGCTTCCAGATATTTTCAATGCCCTCTTGCTTGATGAGCTGCAGCGATTCATCAAGCCCGATAATCAATGAAACGGCGGGCGTGAAGGGCGTATCGTTGTCTTTGTAGGACTTCAACGCTTTTTTGAGCGAAAGGTAGTAGCTCGGTAGCTTGGCAGTCTCTATGGCGTTCAGAGCGCGCTCAGAGAGGGCAACTAATGCGAGTCCGGGCGGCATCATTAAGCCCTTTTGCGAGCCAGTTACGCATACATCAATCTCCCAGTCATCGAAGCGCAATTCGTGCGCTCCTACTGCCGTAATGCCGTCAACGCAGACCAGCGCGTTGGAATGTTCACGAATCGCTTTTGCCATGGCCTTTACATCGGTTGCCGTTCCGGTCGAGGTTTCGCTGTGCGTGAAATAAACCGCCTTTGCATCGGGATGTTCTTTGAGCGTTTTGATTATCTCATCGGGCTGAACGCTGGTTCCCCATTGAACCTTGACCTCAACGCAGTTGCCCGTAAATTTTTTCGCCATATCGACCCATCGCTCGCCGAACTTGCCGCCATTAACACAAATGAGCTTATCACCGCTTGAAAACATTGATGTCATGGTAGCTTCCACGCCGCCTGTGCCAGAGCAGGTCAAGACCAAAACCGGCTGTTTGGTTTGGAAAAGATATTGTAAGTCTTGATGCACCCGCGTGAGAATTTCCATGAACTCCGGGTTGCGGTGGTGAATCATCGGTTGCGCCATGCGCAGCATCACTTGTTCGGGAACGGGCGTTGGACCGGGCGTAAAAAGTCTTTTTTTCATTGGCGAAGTTGGATTGAATTGAAGCGATTATGACTTGCAAAGTTACGATGCAAAATGGGATTTTCGGGCGACGGGCGCAGTCAGAGGTCTTTGGTTATGGCGGTGGAGAAAGAGCGACCGACAATGTCAAGACAGGCAAACAGTTACGCACGCTGGGTCGGTTCGCCATCCGGTCGAGTCCGTCGCGTTTTCGCCCGATGGGAAGGCTTTAGCGTCGTCAGGGAACTCTGGCGGAATCATCACGCTATGGGAGGTCAAAACAGGGAAGGAAGTAAGGGGATTTGAGGGGCATCGTGATGGGGTCATATCCGTTACTTTTTCGCCCGATGGCAACACGCTTGCATCGGGAGGCACCGATGGCACAACTCGTCTCTGGAATGTCGCCACAGGCAAGGGACTTGCAATGTTCGTCTGTTTTACCGATGGCGAATGGGTTATCTTGACGCCCGAGGGCTACTACAATGCCTCCGCCAAGGGCGACCAATACCTCAATGTCCGCGTCCGGAGTGCGGTCTATGGCATTGAAAACTACCGCGCCACGTTCATGCGTCCCGACCTTGTCCAAGCGGCGCTGTTGGGCAAGTGAGGGAATCGTTGGCAGCCGCGCCCGAGAGGGCAGGCGATGTTGGAAAGGTATGATGGACATAGGCTTGGTAAGGTAACGGCAAAGAAAATCAAGGCAGGCTGCTTATGTAGATGCTTATGTAGAGATAAAAAAATTAAAATCAAGTTTTTTCTTCCCGAAACATTCCTTAACATCTCGCTATCGCGTTCACACATTGAACATTTTCGGCGATGAAGCGCGTGTTTCGTCTCCGCCGCTCCCGAAGACTTTTAAAACTGTTTATCGACCAAGCAGCCGTGGTGGTCTGCCGACGTTTTTTTGGGAACTAAACGAATGAGCCAAGAAGATTTGTTTGGAAACGTCGTTTCCAAAGATGCGCTGTCGCCGACGGCAGCGCTGCAACAATATCAATCGCTGAAAGAACTCTTCGAGGCAACGAAGGACTGCCAGAAGTGCAAGCTCGGCAAGACGCGCAAAAATTATGTCTTTGGCGAAGGCACCGAACAGGCAAAGCTCGTTGTCGTTGGCGAAGCGCCGGGCGCTGATGAAGATGAAACTGGTCGACCGTTTGTCGGGCGCTCTGGCGAACTCTTGAACAAAATTCTGTCCTCAGTCAAGTTTGAACGCAGCGATGTTTATATCTGCAATATTGTCAAATCTCGACCGCCGCAAAATCGAAATCCCGAACCCGACGAAATCGAGGCGTGTTTGCCCTATCTCTTGCGGCAGATTGAACTCATACGCCCGAAAATGATTCTGGCGCTCGGTAAAGTCGCAGCGAATACATTGCTCGAGAACAATCTGAGCATGACAGCAATGCGCGGCAAAGTGCATCGCTGGAAGTCCATCGATGTTGTAGCTACCTACCACCCTGCCGCGCTGCTCAGAAATCCGAATTGGAAAAAACTCTGCTGGGAGGACGTTCAAATGATGCGGCGACATTACGACGAAAAATACGGCGGCGGGTGAGGTCGTCCTATGGGGCTTGATGTTACAAGCGCTTTCAGGCTTAGACAAGCACATTTTGAAGTAAATCAGACATCAAACAAGAAGTAACCGTTTTACCTAACCTTTCACTTTGAATCGCATGGCAGGCGGATTTATCGATAGAAGTCAAGAAACAAGTGGCAGCTACCCGCTTGAAAAGTTCATGAAGGTGCGCAAAGGCTTCCGCGAGGAAGTTGATTTCACCAAAGAAGGGCGCGTGCCTCCCAATGCTGTGGAGGTCGAGCAAGAGGTCTTAGGTTCGATTCTCCTTCAAAGCGATGCGATTCAAAAAGTCATTGAAATTTTTGGCGATGAATCAGACGCAATTTTTTATGAACATAAACACCGCGTGATTTACAAAGCGATGCTGCGGCTGTATAATCGGCGCGAGGCGATTGACATCATCACGCTCACCGACGAATTGAAGCGCCAAGAGGAATTGGAAAAAGTCGGCGGCAGCTATGCCATTGCAGAACTCTCGAACAAAGTCGCCACCGCTGCCAATGTCGAGTACTACGCCATTATCGTCAAGGAAAAATATCTGTATCGTCGGTTAATTGCGATTGCCACGCAAGTCTCTGCCGCTGCGTATGACCAATCTATCGATGTCTTCGATTTGATTGAACAAGCCTCGCAGGAGGTCTTTCGCGTCTCGCAAGCCGGCATCAAGAAAAAAGCCTCCGACATCAAAACATTGCTCAAAGATGCCACGAAGCTCATCGAGGCATTGCAGCAGCGCAAGAGTTCAGTTACGGGCGTGGCATCAGGCTTTCCTGATTTGGACAAACTCACGGCGGGCTTCCAACGCTCCGATATGATCATCATTGCGGCGCGTCCCTCAACGGGAAAAACTGCGCTGGCATTGGCATTCGCGCGCAACGCTGCGGTCGAGACCAAAACGCCCGTCCTGTTTTTCAGCCTTGAAATGGCGGAGCAACAGTTGGCGATTCGTATGCTCTGCGCCGAAGCGATGGCGGATTCCAACGCGGTCAGAACGGGTCGCGTCTCGTCGCAAGACATGGTGAACATCATGGCGCGGATGGACAAACTTGCGCAGTCGCCGATTTTCATCGACGACACGGCGGGCATCTCGATTATCGAGCTCGGCGCGAAAGCGCGACGAATGAAGCAAGAGCATAACATCGGCATGATTATCATCGACTACTTGCAGCTCATCACGCCCGTCAAAGATGGCAAGAACAGCCGCGAACAAGAAATCGCGCAAATTTCTCGTTCACTCAAAGCGCTGGCGAAGGAATTGCAAATCCCAGTGATTGCACTCGCGCAGCTTAACCGCTCGATTGAACAGCGTGGCGGCGACCGCAAGCCGCAACTTTCCGACCTGCGCGAATCAGGCAGCATTGAGCAAGACGCCGACGTGGTGATGTTTCTCTCGCGTCCCGAAGCCTACGGCGTGCAGAATTTTCCCGACGGCAGCTCGACGAAAGATGTGATTGTGGTTGATGTCGGCAAGCAGCGTAATGGTCCGGTTGGCGATGTGAAATTGAAGTTCCTCAAACAATATGGCAAGTTCGAATCGCTGACCTCAACTTACAGCGCTGAGGACTTTGCCACGCTCGACCAGCGCAAGTTGGAACGCGCCGCCGATAATTTAGAGCGCGACAATCTGCCGCCTGAACCACTCAACACACTTAACCCAGACGACGCGCCGTTCTAAATGCAAGCAAAAACACTTTGTAGCTTTCAGTGTTATACCAAGATAATTAGAAGAGGAGTAGATTTTACCGCGGTGTCATTGCGAACGAAGCGAGGAATCCATCTTTATGCTTGGATTCTTCATTCCGCTTTGCGGGAGTCATACCAATATGACTTCAAGAGATGCAGGTTTTCAGAGAAGAGTGTCATACCGACGCGAAAGCATGCCCCGTTGAAAAACGGGGGCGGTATCCATCTGTGAACACCCCTAAGATAATGGATCCGGCTTTCGCCGGAATGACAATGGTCGTTCTCAAATAAAATCTATGCCTTTTCAAATGATATTGGTATCAGAACGACAACTCCTATCTGCTTCAAATTATATCCGTATTATGCGGTTTCACGCAAAATCAGTTCCGGCGCGACTCGGAGCGACTGCGGCTTTTGTGATGGATACTGCAGCCGGCGCATCAGGAACTCCACTGCGGCACGTCCCATTTGTCGAATCGGCTGTCGAACTGTCGAGAGCGCGGGCAGTGCGATTCGTGCAATTGGCTGGTCATCGAAGCCTATGACGGCCACATCAGCTGGCACGCGGAAGCCGTGTTGAAGCAGTGCGCGCACCGCGCCCGTTGCCACCTCGTCGCCGTTGGCACAGAACAAGGCATCGACCATCGGCATCGATTGTTCTTTCACTTTTTTCAGCAGTTCTTCGATGAGCTTGACGCCCTCGTTGAAGTTGAACTTCTCTTCAGTTTCATACAAGACTTTTATCAATAGGTCGTCGCGGACGGGAAGTTTGTATTTTTTGAGCGCGGCAAGATGCCCTTCCAATCGTTCGCTCATGACGGTGCTGGACGAGGCGTAGGGAAATAGAATCCGCCGTCGCCCAAGTTTGATGAGATACTCTGTGGCTTCAAATGCCCCGCGCACGTTATCGACCGAAACCGAGTCGATGGTTTTAATATCGGCTTCAATTACGGCACAGGGCAGTTGATACGATGCGTAGACTTTCGTGCGTTTTTCGGTATGGTCAAAGAGTTGAACGACAAGTCCGTCGACTTGCTTGCCGCGCGCGATATTGCGGTAAATTTTTTCCTCTTCGCGTTCATTATTGCCCGCTGTGCTGTAAATGACCAAGTTATAGCCCGACCCTTTCAAGGCTTCCTCGACGCCGCGCAAGACCTCAATCGTAAATGGCTCGACCATGCTTGGCACCAATAGCCCAATCAGGTTAGTTTGTTGCTTGACCAAGCGATACGCGCTCGCGTTTGGGACGTAACTCAATCGCTCGACGATGCGCCGCACTTTGGCGACGGTCGCCTCTTTAAATTTGCCGCGCCCGTTGAGAATCATCGAGACCGCCGCAGGCGTAATGCCTGCTTCGCGCGCAACGTCTTTGAGCGTCGCAGTTGCGTGTTTACCGTTGGATTTCATTTGCTACAACAATTAGGCGAAGTTACGGCAGATACTCGAGTTTTTCGTCCAGCGTTTGCGCCGAATTTCCGCCGACGAACACCGTGAATGTGCCGGCTTCCATCGTCGGCTTGAACGCCCTATCCAGAAACATCAGGTCTTTGGCGGAAATCGTGAACACGGCTTGTTTGGTTTCGCCCCCGCCAATGCGCAGTTTCTTAAACCCTTTGAGTTCTTTCACTGGCCGCGTAACGCTTGCAACGTCGTCGCGCACATAGAGCTGAACAACTTCTTCGCCTGCGACTGTGCTGTTGTTGGTAACATCAACCGTAATGGTTACACTCTCCGACCCCCGAAATTCTCTTTGGCTCACACGCAAATTTTTATACTCAAAGCTCGAGTATGACAGCCCGTAGCCGAAGGGATAGAGCGGCGTGTTGTCAAGGTCAATGTAGCGCGACTTATATCGGTCGTTTGGATTTTGTGGATTGATGGGGCGTCCAGTGTTTTTATGGTTGTAGTAAATGGGAATTTGTCCAACGCTGCGAGGAAACGTCATAGTCAGTTTGCCGCTTGGATTCACGTCGCCAAACAACACATCTGCGATGGCATTGCCGGCCTCAATGCCTAAATGCCACGCTTCCACAATTGCGGGAACCTTCTCTGCTGTCCAGACAATTGAGAGCGGCCTGCCATTTGTCAATACCACGACCATTGGCTTATTCAAGGTATGCAGTTCTTTTATCAAGTCTTCCTGAACGCCCGGTAAGTCTAACGAGGCACGGCTGTGCGCTTCGCCCGTCATATCGGCTGTTTCGCCGACCACAACCACGACCGCGTCAGATTTCTTTGCGGCTTTAATCGCCTCGACAAATCCTGCTTTCGAGAGCGATTCCTTCCCGCGCGTCGCTTCATAGCCTTTTGAGTAAATAACGGTTGTTTTATCGCTTACTTGCTTTTTGATACCGTCAAGCACAGACACGGCGTCTTCTGGCCTGCCGACCATCTCCCATTCGCCGAGCATATCGCGCTTGCTTTCCGCCAGTCCGCCGATGACAGCAAGCGTTTTCAGGTCTTTGCGAAGCGGAAGCATGTTCTTGTCGTTTTTAAGCAACACAATCGATTTCTGCGCTGCTTCTCTGGCGAGCGCGCGGTGCGCTGGGTTCAGCACTAATGCTTTTTCACGCTCGGCATTGCAGTAGCGAAATGGGTCATCGAAGAGACCGAGCTTAAATTTGGCGAGCAGAACGCGGCGCACCGCTTGGTTCAACACAGCGTCGGAGACTTTCCCAGCGCGCACTTCTTTGGCAAGATTCACATAGAGTTCGCCCTCCATATCCATATCGACACCTGCGTTTATTGCCAGCACGGCGGCGTCATCATTGGTTTTTGCCGCGCCGTGAACGCGCGACTCGTTGATGGATTCCCAATCGCTGACGACCATGCCCTTGAAGTTCCATTCGCCGCGTAACACATCGGTCATTAAAAATCGGCTAAGCGTTGCAGGCGTGCCGGAGATTTCGTTGAAACTTGTCATGAGCGTGGCTGCGCCTGCATCGATGGCCGCTTTGAACGGCGGGAAATAAATTTCACGTAGGGTGCGTTCCGAGACATCCACCGTGTTGTAATCGCGTCCGCCCTCAGCAGCGCCGTAAGCAACAAAGTGTTTGACGCAGGCGAGAATCGTGTTATCTGCGCTCAGGTCTGCGCCTTGAAATCCCCTCACGCGCGCCGCGGCAATGAGCGAGCCGAGATAGGGGTCTTCGCCAGCGCCTTCAATGACCCTGCCCCAGCGCGGGTCGCGGGCGATGTCGACCATCGGCGCGAATGTCCAATGAATGCCCGCCGCCGCAGCTTCCGTTGCCGCCATCCGCGCCGTGCGCTCTGCCAACTCCACATCCCATGCACACGATTCAGCGAGCGGAATTGGAAACGTTGTTCGATAGCCGTGAATGACGTCAAACCCGAAGAGAACAGGAATTTTCAGGCGCGATTGCATCGCTGCTTCCTGCGCTTTGCGCGTTAGGTCTGCGCCATAGACCATCAGCATTGAGCCGATTTTGCCCTCGCGTATCTGTTGAAATTGAACTGGCAGAATACCTGCAACGCGCTTGAAGTTCGAGAGGTCGCCAGCGACTTGGTTGAGCTGTCCGAGTTTTTCTTCAACCGTCATTTGCGCAATGAGCGAATCGGCACGGCGCGTCATTTCTTGGTCGGAGAGTTGCGCGTAAGTGCTGCCGTTTGAAAAGAGAAGCGCAATAAGAAGCGCGACACAGTGTTTCAACATGGTTGTGCAGTGTTTGAGTTAGCGTTTTCCAAAAGGCGAGGGCGGCGTTTCCATCGCGCCGAAGCGCGTCGGTTTATCGGTCATCTCGAACTCCAACGTTGCGCCGTTTTCCAGTTCACGATGCCGAACCCATGCACGGTTAAGTTGCCGTCCATTGAGCCGAAGCGATTTGACATAGATATTTTGCGTTGATGTATTGCGCGCGTGGATGATGAGCAATTTGTTGTTCTCCAAACGCAGCGTTGCTTTTTGAAATAGTGGGCTGCCGATGAAATACCAATCCTGTCCAGCATTTGGAAAAACGCCTAACGCGGCAAAGAGCAGCCAAGCAGATGTTGTGCCGCTATCGTCGTTGCCGGGCAAGCCATCGGGCATGGCTTTGAAATTTTCGGCCATCAATTTGCGCGACCAGAACTGTGCGCGGTCGGCGCGTCCTGCGTAGATGTATTGAAACGGCGCGAGCATATCGGGTTCGTTGGAGACGGAGAAAAATCCTTTCGTAAACTCTGCGCCACTTCGATTGGCAAAGAGCGTGTCCCATTTTGCGGTGAATGCGTCGTTGCCGCCCAGCCGTCGAATCAACCCGTAAAAGTCGTGCGGCACATAGCCCAAGTATTGCCATGCTGAGCCTTCGTAGTAATGCACTTCCGCGCTCCATGTCTGTCCGGGCGGGAAGACGGCAGCAGGATTGAACGGCGAGAGCCATGTGCCGTCGGATTTCTTTGGTCGAAAAAATCCCGTTTGGGCATCGAAGAGCGTAAAGATGGCTCTCGACCGCGCTTTGAACGCTTCTGCCTCTTTGCCGCGCTTCAAGTAATCGGCGACCGCCCAGACACAGTAATCATTGTAAGCATATTCCAATGATTTGCTCACCGATTGCCAATGCGTGTCGCACGCAAGCCAGCCATTTTGCAAATACTCTCTGTATCGACCTTTGCGAGCGCTCAAGCCTGAATGCGCGGGAGGGTCGCCCGCCGCGGTCGCATTTTTTTTCAGGTAGCGATACGCGCGGTCATAATCGACGCCCTGCAAGCGTTTCACAGCAGCATCGGCGAACAGCACATCAGCGTTTGTGCCGCCCTGCATTGCGGTAAATGCGTTTCCTGTAAAGCCGTCGGGCAGCCATCCTCGGTCATCGGCAATGTCTAAGAGCGAATTGAGCATCTCGCGCTGCACACTTGGAAAGAGCAACGTGAGCAACGGGTTGAGCGTGCGGTATGTATCCCAAATCGCAAAGTAGTTGGTGAAGGCTCTGCCACTCGTTTTGAAACCGTCGGGCGTTTCGCCAGTGATGTCGGTCGGCATCAGAAGCGCGTGATAGAGTGCGGTGTAGAATATCGTTTTTTCTTCATCACTCGCGCCCTCAATCGTGATGCGGCTCAAACGGCTGTTCCACTCTTTTCGTGCATCGGCTTTCACATCGTCAAATGTTTTTCGTTGCGCCTGCCATTCGGCGACGTATGCATCGGCGTTCTGTGCAGCGCGGTAAGACACCGCCGTCGTCAGTTCAATCGTTTTCGGATTGCCGTCGGAGATAAAATTCAGCACGACGCCACAGTTTTCTCTTTCTCCGGCAGCAATATGTGCGGCGGTCTCTACGTGGTCGTCTTTCCACACAGCATAGTTAGCAGGCAAGTCGTTCACACGAGCCGTAAAAAACGCGGTGAAGTCGGTCGGTTCTGAGCCAAAGCCGTCGGCGAATCTGCCCTGAAGTCGGACGACTCGGCCGTCTTCGGCGATGTGCGCTTCGGTTGAGGCGGCATATTGCGGGTGCGAGGCGCGCGCCGCATTAAAGATAACCCTCAGCGTGTCGCCTTT
This sequence comes from [Candidatus Thermochlorobacteriaceae] bacterium GBChlB, assembly GCA_000724175.1. GTDB lineage: Bacteria > Bacteroidota > Chlorobiia > Chlorobiales > Thermochlorobacteraceae > GBChlB. Next base: position 96,364 of record JPGV01000010.1, read on the forward strand.
GTTACCGCCCGCAAATGTATACCGATGATGTCCAGTTCGCGCACGCGCCGTAAGTTCGGCACGCACGTTGGGCGCTGTTAAGGTTACGGCGTAGTAACCGGCCTGAGCCGTTTCATCGACGCGCGCCGATTTATAACCGAAGGAGGAGAGTGTAATGGCGTTGCGTGCAGGCATGACCAAAAAGTTTCCGTATTCGCCGCTCCCAACGCCGCTGACTTGGTTATGCACAAAGCCGATGATGTAACGGTTCTCGAAGCGATAACCCATATTTCCCCAGCCTTGCTCGTCGGTGTGCGGCGTGAGCGCAATCAATCCCCACGGCGGCGTCGCGCCCGGATGGGTGTTGCCGCCCGCAGCCGTGCCAATCATCGGATTGACATAGTCCGCAGGAGATTTTGACGTTTGTGCCCGCAAAGACATTTGAGAGAGCAATGCAGCTATTATACAATAACCGATTAAGACCGAGCTGATTGCGCGCGCGCAAATTTTTCCGTTCATCATTTTCGCTAATGGTCTAAGTTGGGTTGCTCATGGAGGGCGGCGCGGCAGCCGGCGATTTTCCCCAAGTCGGATGCGGAGTCGCGCCCATTTCAAACATCAATGTGCCGCCGTTCATCAAGTCTTGATGACGAATCCACGTCGTTTCAATTTTTTTGCCGTTGAGCGTTACTGATTGAATGTAAATGTTTTTCATTGAGACATTTCGCGCTTTAATCGTAAGCGTTTTGCTGTTGGACAATCGCAGCGTTGCTTTTGGAAAGCGCGGCGAGCCGAAGACGTAAATTGCTTCGGCGGGATTGACGGGATAGAGTCCCAACGCGCTAAGCACATACCACGCCGACATCTGCCCGCAGTCTTCGTTGCCGCATAGTCCTTCGGTCGTGTGGTTGTAGAGGTGGGTCAAAATTTGCGTTACGCGCTCTGCCGTTTTGTGCGGCGCTCCTGCATAAGCATAAAGGTAGGCAATGTGATGGCTTGGCTCATTGCCGTGTGCGTATTGACCAATCAAGCCCGAGACATCCGGCGAGGCGCTCGCGCCCAATTCCGACGATTCTGTGAAAAGCGAATCCAACTTTTGAATGAACCGCTCGCGTCCGCCCATGAGCGTCATCAAACCTTGAACATCGTGCGGCACAAACCATGTGTATTGCCAAGAGTTACCTTCGGTGAATGAGCCGTCGCGGTGCTCGGCGTTGCGCGGATTGAACGGCGACTGCCATCGACCGAGCGAATCTTTGGCGCGCATAAATCCCACGCCCACGTCGAACATGTTTCGATAAAACGTCGCGCGGCGTTCAAACTCGGCGGCGTCGGCCGTTTTGCCCAACGCTTTGGCAAGGCTTGCGATGCACCAATCGTCGTAAGCGTATTCTAATGTCTTTGAGACCGATTCGTTCTCGAGTTCAAACGGTATGAAGCCGTAGCGACGGGAATACTTCAAGCCGCGCGCGTCTTTTATTGCGCTCGATTTCATCGCCTCGTAAAATTTTTCAGCCTCTGCTTTTTTCAGGAAACCTTTGGCGAAAGCATCGGCGATAACTGGAATCGAGTGGTAGCCAATCATCACATACGATTCGTTGGACATTAGCGGCCAGACAGGCAGTTCGCCAAACTGTTCATACTGCGCGTAGAACGACGCAAGGAAATCTCTCACACGTTCTGAAAACACAAGCGTCGAGAGCGGATGCCATGCGCGAAATGTGTCCCAAAGCGAAAAGACGGTGTAGTTTGTAAAGCCTTCGGCGACGTGAATTTTTTTCTCTTTCGGTTCAGAGCCTCTATACTTTCCATTGATGTCTTGATAGAGCGACGGCGCGAGCATGGCATGATACATCGCTGTGTAGAATGTGGTTTTCTCTTCGTCCGATGCGCCCTCTATCGTCAGGCGATTCAATTTTTTTTCCCACGCTGCTTCGGTTTGCTGGCGAGTCTGGTCGAACTTCCAATGCGGAATTTCTCGGCGCAAATTTTCCAACGCGCCTTCACTGCTCACATAAGAGAGGGCAACTTTGACCAAAATTTTTTCGTCTTGCTCGGTTTTGAAATTGAAAAAGGCGCGGGCTTTTGGGCTTCGCAACTCGCGTTGATTCGGGAACACGGTCGAGTCAGTTGCAACGCCAAAGGCATCGGGACGTTTCGAGAGCACCATTGCAAAATGAACCAACTGATTTTGCGCCCAGCCCGATGACAATCGGTATCCGGTAACAAGCGTGTCGCTCACAATTTTGACGACGGCGTCGGAACACCAATCCCAGCCAATGCCGTGATGAAGATTGAGCATTAGGCGTGCGCTGTCCGATGTTGGAAAGGTGTATCGATGAAATCCGACGCGGGGCGAGACGGTGAGTTCGGCTTGAATTTTTGTGTCGCGCAAATAGACACGATAATAGCCCGGTGTGGCTTGCTCATCGCTATGCGAAAAGCTCGAGCCATAGCCCTGTCGCCAATTTTTCCGTTCCGCGCATCCAAGTTTGAGCGCGCCCACCGTCGGCATTAGAGAAATGTCGCCCATTTCGCCGATGCCGGTGCCAGACACATGTGTGTGGCTGAACCCAATGATAATCGAATCGGAATTGTGATAGCCCGAACACCAATCCCAGCCCGAGTTGAATTGGTCGGGACTGAGTTGCACCATACCAAACGGCGATGCTGCACCCGGAAATGTATGACCGTGCCCGCCCGTGCCGAGCATTGGATTAACATGACGCGTCAGCGGTTGACCAAGCAGGGCAACGGGCAACAGCGTCGCAACAACGAAAAAACGGACTTGCATCATTAGCCAGCTTATTTTGACGACGCGATTAGCAGAATAAAAAACGCTCCGCTCGACACAACTCGCCAAGCGGAGCGCACAAATGATGGAGCAACAACTTTACTTTAAGAGCATCATCTTGCGTGTTTCCGCAAATGACCCCGCTTGCAATCGATAGAAATAAACGCCGCTGGCTAAACTTGAGGCGTTGAACTGCACCACATAGTTGCCCGCGCTTTGGCGTCCATTGACCAACGTAGCCACCTCTCGGCCAAGCAGGTCATAGACTTTCAGGGTTACAGTTTGCGCTGAAGGCAATGTGTAGCTAATGGTCGTCGCCGGGTTGAACGGGTTTGGATAGTTCTGCGCCAACCGGAACTCCTCAGGTTTGCCGCCCAAGTTAATCGGCGTGTTCAGCAAGCCTGCCACAGGATTGCGGTCGAGTTTTGTGCCGATGCCGAACTGTCCGAGCTCCTCGCGCGTCAGGTTGAACGCTTTGAGGAAGTTGCCGCTTCGCATGGTGCTGAGCGCAATCCATGGCGATGTGGCATTGTTGCGACGGGCGATGTAAAGGTTCTGCGGACGCAGAATGTTTGTCAAGCCCGCCACATCGAGGCTGATGTCGAATCGGGCGCGCGCGCCTAAGCCCGTTTGGTTGATTGTCCAGATTCTGCCCGGAATGACCACGTGCGGCGCAGGGTCGCCATCGTTAATACGGTAGATGTTATTGTAGCCCACTGTGTCAATGACACCTACGCCGATTCTGATGGTATCAACCGTTGCAATTGTGCTGCGCGTTGCGGTCAATGTGCCGCTGGTTGTGTCGTTGCGCGCGAGTTCAACGAAAGCACCTGTTGAGCCAAGCACATAGTAGCCTTCGCCTGCTTCTCTGGCGGCGATGGTCGGGTTTGCTGTAAAGGCTTTAGCCGCAAGCGGGAACGGGCTTTCATCGGCAATGATGCTGCGAATGAAAATCTCGCCTCGGAAGCGCGGCGCGCTGGTAGTATAAACAGGCGCGAAGTCTCCGCCTTGTGAGTCCGGTCCGCGATTGCCGACGACGCGAACCACTCTGTCTGGGTCATCAAAATTATGGCGGAAGGTCATTCCCGTAATGAGTCCGGGATTGATGTTCAGAATCAGTTGGTCGATGCGCGTGCTGTCGACCGAATAGGTCGCATTGGCACCGAAGCCGAAGACATTGCCGAAGTCAAGCCCTCTGAATTCGTTGGTGAAGTCAAAGATGTATTCGTGATACTTGCCGTCGGCGATGAGCGTGGCTTGGCGCGGGATTTCATTGCTGAATCGGCGTCCGCCGTTGGTTACGCGGAATTGTCGTCCCGTGTCGCCGGGCGCGTTGATATACGGCGGGCGACTCGCGTCGCGCAAAATAATTTGCAGGGTCGGCGCAATGTCGCGGTTAAAGGCGTTAAGGTTTTCCGTCGTTGTTCTTGCAAAGACGTGCAGCACTTTTGCGCGGCTCAAGTTGACGGGTGTGGTATCTGTTGCCGACGATTTGAACGTTTTCCAGATAGGGTCGCCACCGCCACCGAGCGTATCACGCGCGCCGCCGGGCAACGGACGCAAGCCTTGTGGCAATCCATTCACGCCAATGTTACCCGATACACCGATGCGCAGCGCGGGCGCGCCTTGGTCAGTCGTCCAAGCCAGTGTATGGCGGTCGCGCGTAAAGACGCCGAAGAGCGGTGGCGGTACTGTCCAGCCGTTGCGGTTAGTATCCGAGACGCTGAAGTTATCCAGCTCAAGTCGAGACGGTGCAGTGTTACTCGGCACGCTGATGGAAAACTTCAAACTCAGGTAACGCTCGACCTGATCGATTTCAGCAGTCGAAAGCGCGCGGTTATAGACAATCACTTCGGCAATGTCGTTCTGACCTGCGCCCGTGCCGTTGAGCAATGCGCCCAAGCGTAATCTCGCGCCGCTTCCGCCCGCGTTGGTTACCGTGCCGGAATACGTTGCGATTGAAAATTGTCCTTGCGCAAGCGCCAGCGCAGTCGCACCATTTCGACGCAGGGTTGGCGCTGCGCCGCCCGTTGGTGCAGCCGCGAGCGTTCTGGTTCCGCCTGTTGCTGCAAGCAAGGCAAAGCCAGTCGCACTTGCTGCTGTGTCGGCGGTGGCGCCAATAACCGTTTCACGGCTTACGGCTGACAGCGTTGCGCGTTGATTGGCGAAGACTGCGAAGGCTGTAATCGCGCCGCTCGTCGGGAGCGCAACGCCCATGGTGTCGTCTGTTCCATCAAACCGCAGCGCAGCGAAGTTATTGACCAAACTTGGCACAAGAGTCGGACGTGCGCCGCCATTGGAGACGGCGTTGCGACGATTGCCCGACGCATCCAGCCAGAACGGCACAGCATCGCCACGATTAAATCCTGACTGACTGATTTCATCGGCGCGCAGCCAGAGTTGAATGCCCGATGACGGAATTTGCGTTACTGGTGCAGCGTTGAAGAGCGGAATAAGCGGGATGTTGTAGCGACCGCTCAGGTAACTTTCAACTTGTGCGCGCTCATCGCTGCTCAATCGACGATTGTAAATCAAAATTTCTGCGATGTCGTTTCGACCAGCGCGTGTCGAGTCGCGATTTGCGCCGATAACGAAAGGTCGACCGCTGCCGCGCGTGTTTTGCAAATCGAAGGCTTCGTAAGTGATAATCGTAAACTCACCCAAGTTCAGCGTGGGCGACACGGCAAACCCATTTCGGCGAATCGCAAAGCCACCGTCAGCGCCTTCGTTGCTGCCGCCTTCACGGCGAATTTCACGGTTCGATCGGTTCGCAAACGTGTTGTAGCTTGAGAAGCCAAAGCCTCTGGCGGGAAAATCGTTCTTCGTTGCAATGACCATATCGACACCGTCGCCCGATGCCAAGAGCGGGTCACGTTGATGTGCCAAGACAACAAACGCCGTAACGGTCGCCTGCGTGGAGTCGTTGACGGTCATCAACGGCTGGTCTTTGGTTAAACCACCATTCCCATTGAAACGGACAGCTGGCAGCCCGTTAATCGCGTTGGCGCGCAGTGTGGGACGAAATGTGCCAGTTGATGTGGCTGGACGGCTGTTGCCGGAGTTGTCGGGCCAAGTGCTAATGGGTTGTCCATCAGAAACGCCCGTAATGTCGCTGGCGCGCAGCCAGAAGCGCAGTCCGTTTGTCGGAACTGGCTGCTGAGCCGTCGCTGTTACGCTAAACAGAAGTGCAAACAGCAGTAACAGTATCGCTGGTTTTCTCATTGTTGTTAATTGGTTAGTGTTGACAAAACATTCATTCAAGAAATGTAGACGCCTCTCGAAGTGAATCCGTTGAGCATCGAGACGCGATTGCATGTTTTGTTGAATCGAAAATTTAATCGTTTCAATTTTCTGACGAGAAATTTAAGGCACTTGGTTCAAAATTTCAAAATGTTGTCGCGCCCTCATTCAGCCACGAGCATCGCTGCGCCGAAGACGCCTGCACTGTCGCCCAATAAGGGCTTGAGAATCCGTGTATCGAGCCGATGGTTGAAGACGTATTTTTTAAGTTCTGCCACGCCCTCGGTGTAGAGCGTATCGATATTGCCCACGCCGCCGCCCACGACAACCGCATCGGGGTCTAAAATGTTAATCACCGACGCGAGTGCTCTGCCGAAATAGTGATGCAGTCGGTTCATCGTCGCGCTGGCTGCCGCATCGATATTTTGTTGATGCCGTCGAACAATATCGGGCAAGCCGAGCTGGCTGCCACTTTGCGAAGCGTAGTACTTCTCGAGCGCGGGACCTGCAATAAAACTCTCGACGCAGCCCCTGATACCGCTGTAACACATCTCGCCGTTTTCGTCCAGCACATTGTGTCCCCATTCACCAGCGATGCCTTGCGCGCCGTTCAAGACTTTTCCATCGACGACCACGCCGCCGCCGACGCCTGTTCCCATAATTACACCGAAAACGACCGACGCGCCTTTCGCCGCGCCCAACCGCGCTTCTGCTAAGGCGAAACAATTGGCATCATTGGCGACGACCACCTCAATGCCGAGTTTGTTCGATAAATCTTTCGGCAAATTTTTTCCGTTGAGCGCCGTCGTGTTGCAGTTTTTCATTGCGCTGATGTGTTTATCGAACGTGCCCGGTGTGCCAATGCCAATGCGGCTCGGCAGCCCGCCTGTCTTCGTCGAGAGGTCTTTTACCAGCAGTGCAATTTGATCTAAGATATGCTCGTAGCCCTCTGCGGCTTCGGTCGGCACGCGCACTCGACAGAGCGGCTCGATGCTCGACGCTTCAGGCAGCACCACGCCCTCGATTTTTGTTCCGCCTAAATCAATTCCCCACACATGCGACATTTGCGTTCAGCATTACTTGGTAAGTTGAACAACCCCCGACACCGGCACATCAATGCGATGAACACCCTTGCCGAAGTTCCGTTTCTCTTTACGCAGCAAGTTTCCCATGCAATCGAGAACTTCCATCGTGCATCCGTTAAGCTTGGCCTCGAGCTCAAGCACGACACCCTTGCGATGCGACGCATTGACGATGATGAGCGTCTTCGGCACATCTTTATCAATATCGACGACCATATCGGCGTAGAGCGCAACGATGCGTTTTGTTTTGTTCGCGGCGGCGACGATAGGATAGTTCAACTCAGGGTGTTGCGGCTGGAAATCACCATTGAGCAAGACATCACGGTGCGTCCTCCAAAATGTCATCCAATAGCGAATCATCTGCACATGCGCCGTTGGAATTTTCTCGAATCGAGTCGAGAGTTGCGGCACCGCAAAAAGGACGTTCAAAATTTGTTCAGCGGCAATCTCGACAGGTTCGTTGGCGTTCCATGTTAGCATATCGCTATGCACCGCCGTGCCGCCAGAGAGCAAGCGAATATCGGTGGTGCGGACGCGGTTCTCGAGCGCATCGTTTGCACAGTCGCCCGCACGAAAGAGGTTGCCCGACGTGCGCATCGCAGGAGAAATGTATGCTTGACGAAATTCAATCATCAGGTCAGGCTTGAGCGTTTCCAACCGCGTGCGAATGTCGCTCATCAGTTTCACTGTCGCTTCTTCAACGGAGTCGAAGTCGCGCCCGCCGCCGGCGCTTGTCGCAGCAAGGTCTGGTAAGCGAAGCATATCAACGAAGTCCAATTTTAAGCCGTCGAGGTCGTATCGCCGTACGCCGTCTTCAAGTCGCCCGATAATGTATTCGCGCACGTCGGCAAACCGCGGGTCAAGCACGTGCGTTCTTAGCCCCCAATCGGTATAAAGAATTTTCTCTTTGAAGGTTTGCGCAGCGCGACTTCGCAGTCCAGCAAACGGCACAGCATACCACAAGAGAACTTTCATATCCAACTTGTGAATCTCCGCAACTGTTTGTTTGAAATCAGGAAACATGGTTGGATTGATTTCCCAGTCGCCGCAATCTTCGTAGATGCTGCGCGCGTCGGCGGTTTGCCAGCCATCGTCGATGATGACGGCGTCGCAGCCAAACTCTTTGGCAATTTTGCACTGCAAGAGCAGCGTGTCGGCGTTGAGCGCCTTGTGAAATGAATACCACGACGAATACATCGGCAGTCGACCGACCTTAGGCACGGGCATCGGCGGGTAGAACGTCTCATACCACTTGCGGCAGTCATCGAGCGTTTGATAGAATTTCTTTGGGCGCGTGTCGAGGCGTAGGTCAAGCGCATAGTTTTTTTTCGGAGCGCGGTCGCGCCAGAAGAGTTCGATTTTGCAGTCGAGGCTCGAGGTTTCTTCATTAACACCCATGCGAGTTGTTATCGGGCTGACGGCGTCGGAGCAAGCAAAGGTGAGTTTGTTATCGCCGTTTGCGTTGTGCGCAATCATCAGTGGCGCATGGTGCGTCGCGCTCGAGTAAAATCCTTCTTGCCATGTGATTCGCAAATGGCGCGAGAACATCATTGACGCGTGCCAGTTCGATTGCACATCAATAATCGGGTGCGAGAAAGCGAGCGTAAGTCCAGCGGGCAACGTGTCGGGCGTGGGCGACTCGAGCGTGAGCCTAACGATGTCGAGCCCCAGCTCAATCGGCGTCGTCGTCAAGGTCGCCTTGAAACTGCGCATGTCGCCGTAGAGATACACAGCGTGGGTTGGCGTTTGGACAACTTGCCGTTGCGCCGAAGCATTGTGGCTTGCCCACACAAGCGCAAGCAGAGCGACAAAAAATTTTCCCGCCTTTTTTGCGAAGCGTTGAAGCGTCAGCATGGTCTCCAAGACATCACATGGCGTTGTGGCACTGACATAGTGCTTACGCTGTCGTCCTCGTGCAGCATGGAAGCAGGTGAACACGCTCATAGAGTTAGATTACTTTTTTGAGCAGGTGCGGACGCTCGGCATAGATTTTCAAGACAAGTTCACCGAAAAGCGTATTTGCCCAAGCAAACCATGAGCGCGTGAAGCGCTTGGCATCGTCTTTGTGAAACGCCTCGTGCATAAAGCCTGTGCCTGCGTGCGTGGTTTTGAGTATGCGCAGTTGCTTCAAAATTTCATCGTCGCTCGTTGAAGTCAGGGCGACGGCAATTACGCCCAAGTGCCAAATCATTTCCCACCCTGCGTGCGGTCCGCCGTAGCCTTCGCCCGCTTTGCCTTTGAAGTAATAAATGTGGTCGTCAGATAAAATGAACTTGCGCGTGTTAAGGTAAATCTCGTCGTCGGGCTTGACACAGCCGAAATACGGAAGCGAGATAAGCGAGGGCAGGTTGCCGTCGTCCATGAAGTAGTAGTTTCCGAAGCCGTCTGTCTCGTAGGCGTAGCAGTCGCCGTAGCCTAAGTGCGAGCGTTTGGCATATCTGCCCAAGAGTTCTGAAATCTCGTCGGCAAAGCGCACGCAACTTTCTGCGAAGGCTTTGTCTCGACGCTCTGTTGAGACCATTTCCGCAAGGTGGCGCAGCGATGTGGCAGCGAAAAAATTCGATGGGACGAGAAACGAGAACAGACAAGCATCGTCGGAGGGGCGAAACGCGCTGTGAATTAAGCCAATCTTTCGAGTTGGAAGCCCAAGCCCATCGTTGGCGATACAGTCGCCATACCACGCCGCAAACTCGCGCTTAAATCGATACGACCCATCGCTCGTGAGCCGTTGCTGTTCGCGGAACACGTCGTAGATGCGTTTCATCGCCGCGTCCCAGTCGTTATCCATAAACGAGGCATCGCCGGTGGTTTTCCAGTAGAGGTGTGAGAGTCGAATAGCGTAGCACAGCGAGTCGATTTCCCACTTGCGCTCGTGGAGTTCATTTCGCATCGCAGTTTTGTCGGTGTGCCAGCGCGAGATGGGTTTATCGTCGTAGTTGAACGCATTGGCAAACGGGTCAATGAGAATACACTTGACATGTCGATTAATGACGCCTTTGATGAGGTTGGCGAGTTTTTTGTCGCTCTTGCAGAGCGAAAGATACGGCGTTACTTGCGCGGCGCTGTCGCGCAGCCACATCGCGGGAATATCGCCAGTGATGATAAACGTATCGAGTTTGCCGTTCAGAACGCCGTGATGTGTAACCGTTGTATCGAGCGTGTTCGGAAAACAGTTTTCAAACAGCCACGCGAGTTCTTTATCGATTATGATTTTTTTCATTTGCTCAATAGTGGCATCGACGGCGTCGCTTCGAAACGTGCGCATCGCTGGTGCAGGCCGCCTACTCCGATATTCCGATAGATGCCGATTTATCTCCCCAGCGTTCAGCCACAGTCCTGACAGGGCAAGCGACGATGTCTTTAGAAACTCGCGACGAGACGACATAAATAGTTCAGTTAGGTTATTTAACCAACAACATCTTTTTGGTTTCTAAAAAACTGCCCGCCTGCAAGCGGTAAAAATAAACGCCGCTTGGGAGCGCATAAGCGCTTGACGAGAACTGCACGCGATAGTCGCCCGCTTGCTGCCGCGTATTGACGAGCGTGGCGACTTCTCGACCAAGTGTATCGTAAATCGTGAGCCGCACGTCGCTTGCGATTGGCAGTTTGTAGGCGATGGTCGTTGACGGATTGAATGGGTTGGGATAGTTTTGCTCCAAGCAAAATGTCTGCGGCGTTGGAGCGTCCAGACGCTCGACGCTGAGCAGTTGTCCGGCTTGGTCAGGCAGCGTTAATCCCAAGAGCATGATACCATCTCGAAAAAAGATATTTTCGGGGACGAACTGCGCGTTGTTCGCCGCCCATGTATGCGAGGCGCGCTCCCATCGGTCAGGATTAAAGCCATCAAAATTTTCCGTCCAGCGTAGTGTAAAGCTGCTGTCTGTTCCCGCAGTGCCACGTCCGGGCGTGAAGTCATAGTAACGCACGTAGTCATATCGCGGATAGACGGGCAAGATGCGCGCGTCGAACACGCCTGTCCAATCAGTGTATATCGGCTGCCAAATGTTCATCATTATTTTTTGTGGGCGCGTGAGCGTTTGAATATGTCGCTCGGTTTGCCGATAGACCTCGCGCCCATCGATAAACCACGCCACATACCACGGCGTCCATTCAAAGGCATAATCGTGAAACGCTTGATGCGGATTGAAGTCCACCACATGGCGCTTCACGTGGCTGACTTCATTTGCCGTGATGACATTGAACTGCACTTCGTTGTTGTAGCGCCCAAGAATTTCAATATCGATTTCGTTCCATTGGTCTCGGCTCCCAGTAAAGTCGTGATAGGTAAAGAACGTGCTGAGCGTGCCGCTTCCGGGAACGGAGCGCAGTCGAACCTCGAAGCGTCCGTAGATGAAGGCGTCTTTGGTGCGATACTCTGCGCCGCGAAATGGCTTTCCCGCCATTGATTGTCCGAGATACAGCGGTAGTTTCAAGGTTGGAACTTGCGCCATCGCTGTCGAGACGGCAAGCGCGATAAACGCAGCATATAAAGGTAGGCGCGTCATGATGTTATTTATGCGTTGAGCCGATGAATCCGTAGTAAGCGATATAGGCATAGCACAGCGCTGGTAAGAGGAACGCCGCTTGCAGTCCGAGCGAATCGGCAAGCGCACCAGTTGCCACTGGAATCAGTGCGCCGCCAACGATTGCCATAATCAAGATGCTCGACCCCGCGTTGGTGAGTTTTCCGAGTCCATCAATGCCAAGCGTGAAAATCGTCGGAAACATAATCGAGTTAAAAAGTCCGACGGACAAGATGAACCACATTGCAGCTGCGCCAGAGGCAAACATTGAGAGCGCAACAAGTGCGGCAGCAACCAGCGCACAGATGCCGAGCAATGTGCCTGCTTTGATGCGCGTGAGCAACGCCGAGCCGATAAACCGACCCACCATTGCGCCGCCCCAGTAGTATGAGACGAACTTCGCCGCGTCAGCTTCTTTCAAGCCTTGAATTTGTGACAAGCCCAGAAAATTCACCAGAAAACTGCCGATAGAGACCTCCGCGCCGACATAAAGAAAAATTCCAACCGCGCCAAGCGCTAATTGTTTTTGCGAGAGCGCCTCACCGAAGGCGCTTTCTTTTTCTTCGTCGCCCTCAACAGTTGCAATCGCTGGAAGGTTAAACAACGCAATCGCGCCCGCCAGCGCAAAGAGCGCGAGTGCCAAGCCAATGTATGGCAGTTGCACCGCCGCCGCTTCGGAAAGTTTATATGCCTGCACTGCTTCGGCAGACATCGCGCGCAGGTCTTCGGCAGTTTTAATTGAGCCGCTCAAAATGAGCAGTCCTCCAAACGCGGGCGCGAGCGTTGTGCCAAGCGAATTAAATGCCTGCGCTAAGTTCAATCGGCTCGAGGCGGTGTCGGGTTTTCCCAAAACAGCAACGTAAGGATTTGCAGCAACTTGCAAGAGCGTGATGCCCGATGCCAGCACAAATAACGCCGTTAGGAAAAACGGATACGATAACAGCGCTGCCGCTGGATAGAAGAGCAACGCGCCCGCGCCCGCCGCGCCAAGCCCAATGACAATACCGCGCTTGTAGCCGACTTTGGCGATGATTTTGCCTGATGGCAGCGACATAATGAAGTAGGCTGAAAAAAATGTGAACTGAATTAGCGCGGCTTGCACATAGTTCAGCTCAAAGACAGCTTTGAGATGCGGAATGAGAATGTCGTTGAGGCAGGTCAGAAATCCCCACATGAAAAACAGCGTCGTTACGGTGATGAACGCGGGCGTGTAGTTCACATCGGCCTCGACGGTCGCCGCCGAACTTGAAGCGTTAGGTTGCATTGCCATACTTGATGAGTTGAAATTCACAGAGTTATTCTTGATGCGCCTGCTGGCGGCGACATCGACCAATCTTATTTGTCTGTACCCACTATGCCTGCAAGCCTTGTCCATTCGAGCCTTTGCGGACGATTGCGCGGCTTAAAACAGCAACGACAGCGATAACCATTGCGGTGGATTGAGCCTGCCGAATGTCTGGAACGTGTAATCGAATCTGAAATTGAATCCTGCAAATCCATACTTGACGCCGACGCCAAAGGCTAATCCCATTTCCGACTGTGAGAGAAACAGCGTGTTATATCCTGCCCGCGCAAAGAGCAAGTCGCGCCATGCGTATTCCGCGCCGAGATTGAGATACGAATTGTTGTCGTTGGGCGCGACGCCGTCGAGCGCAATCACAAGCAAGTGGTCTTTTTCTTGAACAACTTGCAGCGCGACGCCGATTTTAAAGACAAGCGGCAAATTGAAATTGTCGGTCGCAAGCCGCGCTGGTATGCCGTTGTTTTCGCCTGCCGCGCCTGTGCCAGTCGAGCTATTCACCAGCAGCGCATCGCCCGTGATGTTCATTTGTGTGCCGAAGTTATACATCGTTGCGCCGATGCGCAGAAAGTCCGTTACATCATAGAGCACGCCCAAGTCGAGGGCAACGCCTGCGGCAGTCGTCGTCCAAATGGATTGGCTGATGAACTTTATGCTACCGCCGACCGAAAAGCGCTCAGTCAGCGAGGCCGCATAGCTGAGTTGAATCGAGACATCGTTGGCAGAGAACACGTCGCCTGTGCCGTCGGGTTGTCGCTCAGTGGTGCGTTCAATATCGCCTGATGAGAGGAGCGTGGCCGCCGCGCCGAAGGTGCCGACATTCGGGATGTTGTATGTCAATCCTGCCCAACTGAGCGTTGTGCCGACGAGCCAGCGCGAATGCACTGCACCCAATTGCACGCCTTTGTTTCGCGCAATGCCAGCAGTGTTCCAATAGAGCGAGGCTATATCGGGCGCAGTTGCCACTTGCGCGCTGCCCATGGCAATCGCTCTTGCGCCAATGCCGATGCCTAAAAATTGCGCCGCTGTCGTAGCCACGCGCGATTGCGCCGATAGGCTTGCAGGCAAGAGAGCCATCATGGCTACAACTAAAAAAATTCTCATGGTTGAACGAGTCAGTGTTTCCAAAGGCGCTTACTTAATGAGCGCGAACTTTCCGGTTTTTGTGCCGACGCCCGGCGCGTCGAGATGATACAGGTAGAGTCCAAACGCGGCATCTAAGCCGTCGCGCGTGCGCAAGTTCCAACGCACGGTGCCTTCAAGGCTGCCGTTTTGACGCAACTCAGTAACGAAATCGCCGCGCACCGTGTATATGCGAATCACCGCATTTTGCGGCACATTCGTAAACGTGATGGCTCTTTCACCGCGTCCGGTCTGCACGCCTGTTGGCAGTGCGCCTTCAAATAAACTGCGAGCGACATAGGGGTTCGGCACGACTTTCACGCGGTCTAAGTTACTTTTCGCTGCATCGTTGCTGACGCCGACGGCGCGCGCGCGCAATCGAAACTGGTCGCCACCTGCAAATGGCTTCACCAAACGCACAATGTATTTATCGCCAATGCGCGGCCGAACCGGCGTCGGGGAGCGCGTCGGAATAAAATTGATTACCCAACTGTAAAGCGTGTCGGTGCCATCGGCGAGCGGTGTTGGCGAGAACGGCAGAGCGATTTGCACAAGGGTTGTATCGAGGCGCGTGTTTTGCGAATTGACGGGAAAGAAAAACCGCGCTGGCTGTCCCGTCGTCAAGTTTCGCACGACAAAGTTGCACGGCTGGGCAGGGATATTTCGTATTGCATCGCCGCGCCGAAAGTTAATTGCGTTGCTCGACGCATTGGCGACAATCTCAATTTCAAAATCATTTGCCTGTGCAACAGTATCATACACGGCCGCCGCCGTCTCAAATGTGCCGGGACCTACTTGCGTTACATTCACCGTGTAAGTATTCGGTGTCGGCGTCGCTGCATTTCGTTGCCAGCCCGACCGCGCCGCGTCGAAGCGAATGTTGATGTCATTGTCAATCGAGAGCAGTATGCCGTTGAAAATTTGGTCGTCGGCAATGTAGGTCGTTGTGTTGCGCCGGTAAGAGCGTTGGTCAGAGAGCGGCAATGTGCTTTGGCGAATGATTGTATCTGGACGCGCTGCGTTGGTTACATCAATGACACGAAACGATGTTGTGATTTTTGAGAGTTCTCTGCCGTCGCGTTCATCAATGCGTCCGTCCCGATTGTTATCAATGCCATCGTTAGATGTGTCGAGAAACTCCACCATGTAATCGCGGTCGCGCACCTCATCTGGATTGAGCGTCGTGAAGCGCACGCGCCCATCACCCACCGGCGGTCGACCGTCTCGAATGACTGGCTCGAGGTCGCCACTGTTGCCCGTTGGATTCTCAAAGCCGCCGACTTTCGCGCCGGGCGTAACGACAACCACATTTTGACCCAAGAGAAAGTTCCCGCGTCCGTCGGGACGTGCGCTGACCGGATTTTCCGACGGATAAAGCCCAAGCGCGGTATCGCCTCGATTGTAGGCAACAACAGCGTAAAAATATGTCTTGCCGTTGACGACGTTGGAATCGGTGAAGGTGCGCGAGAGCCCTGTGTTGTTCCCCAAGAAATACGCGATGCCTCTGGACTGCTCCAAGAGCGCGCGCGAACTGAGCGGAAAGTTTCCTCTGATGTCGTTGTCCAAGTCGAACTGCGCGATAGGGCGCAGTTGCTGGGCTGGTTGCCCGCGCGAATCGGTGATGACAAGCGCGTCGGAAAAGTTCGCGTCGGTGGCTTTATAGATTTTATACCCCTCGAAGTTGCGCACGCGCGGGTCGCTGGTGCTTTGCGGCAAGTCGAGACGCCGCCGAATAAACTCGTCGCGGTAATTTTCCGAAGCGTTGTCCCAATAGAGCGTTACGCGATCTTTGTCGGTGTAAGCACGCACGCGCGGCACCGGCTGCGGCGGACGCGCAAAGTTGTAATTCGCGTCGTAAATCGCCTGCACGATGTCGCGGTTGCTTAGGATATTCAACTCGTCCGTGCCATAGACTTGGGCGATGGAGAAGCGTTCCGTCTGTCCGGCGCCGAGCGGAAAATATCCCGCACCATACATATAGTCGCCGTCGAGGATATTGGCCGGAATCAAGTCGAAGCGTCCGGGGCGCGTCGAGCGCACCATCTCTGGAATGTTGCCCAAATCAAAATCGTTGTTTGTGCCGAAAGCAAAACTCGTCAGCCCGATTTGGTCGGCTTCGTTCACATCGCGCGCATCGAGAAACAGCCCACTCGCATCGTCGTTGCCGTTGTTGTCGAAGGCGTCATCGCGCCGCTCATCAATCATTGGGTAGAGCGTTTGGTTGATGACAATTGGGTCTAAAATGCCTGACCCTGCCGGCAAGCCGGTCGGATTATCTCGACCAAGCTGAATGTAGTCGATGTAGTGAAGCGGAGGCAAACTTCGCGCCTCTGAGCGCTGTGTTACCAAATCAAACTCCGTAACGCGGCGGTCGACGTGCAGTTCATAATTTTCATCAATGATGCCATTGAGATTATCGTCGAACGTGTTGTTCGGCACTTCGGTCAGTGTTCGATTTGGTCCGACAGTGTAGCGTCTGCCAAGCGAGACGACAACGGTGTCGCGGGTCGGCACAGTGAGGTATCGACGGGTATAGACGGTGATGTCGCTATTGTAAAACGGCACTGTGCGGCGCGCGCGTTCAATGACAATAATCGGGTCGCCAGCGCGCAGCACCCGTCGGAAGAAAAAGTCGTCGCGTCCAGTTTCGGCGTTGGGCGTGCGTGTGGCAGGGTCATAGTCGTAAGGCCCGGTTCCGCCGTTGATGTTGAATTGCGGCGGCGTGGCAGTCGTGTTGCGTCCGACGCTTCGAAAATCGCCGTCATTGTCAATGCCGTCGAAGGGATTGCCCGGGCTCTCCAAGAACGCCAAACCAAGCAAGCCGGGCGGAAACCGTGTGTCCCAATTGCCAGCCACATTGCTCGGCGAAGTCGCGCGGCTGTATGTAATCGATCGGCTTTGGTCGAAGAATGAGATGCCGCCTGCAGCCGGCGTGCCGCCGATGTTCGTGCCGACAATGGAGCCGAAAAATACTTTATCGTAATCGAACCGCGAGTCGTTCTTGATGTCGTAAATCCAAAAGATGTTGTCTTGCGCTAAAAAGTTCGAGAACTGCAAGCCGCGCACCGATACCACCAAGCCTGCGCCGTAGCGCCGCGTGTCGTTGGGATACGGCAGAAATCCGTAGGCATCGAACCACTGCCTATCCGTGCCGTCGGTCGTTACAAAGTAACTCTCTTGGTCAGCGTTGGTGATTCCTCTGCCGAAGTAGCCGTTCCATTCGGAGCGTCCGGTGTTCGGGTCAATCCATGTGGGCTGGTCGGGCCAACGGTCGGGCCATGTTTCGGGCAAATGGCTCATCGCAATGCGGTCTTGCCGAATGTTGAAGAAGCCTGAAAAGGGTGTTAGTCCGTAGAATGTGCCGCCCGGATTTTTTTCGGTGCGGCGGAATCGCACGCTCGGATTGCCCGTAACGAACCAAGACGTATCCGAGACGGCCACGCCGCGCTCATTGCCAATCACAATGTTTGAATCGACAATCGCGTTGGGCGGAATCCGCACACCGACTCTGCCGTCGCGCAGCCGTCTGCCCGTTCGGCGTGTTGGGTCGGCGGCGGTGAAGAGAATCGTGTCTTGAAAGACGCGCTCAATGCCGATGACGACGTTCAGGTCGCCGATATAGGTATTGTTTTCAACGGGCCACGCGCCGTTGGGAAACGAGCCTTCGCCGCCCGTTACACGCCCTTGATTGAAGAATGTGGTCTTAACGCGATTGCCGTTGTGAATGTTGCTGCGCTGAAATTGCAAGCCGTATGGCAAATCGAGCGGAAGAGTAACACCCTGCGCAACGAGCGCGGGCGCAACCAGCGCGAGACAGATACAGACAAACGCAATGCGGTTCATTGCCAATGACATTTTCATATTAAAAGTTGATGGTCATGCCGAGCGAGAGCCGACGCGGCTCGGAAAAGCGCGCAGGCTGCACGAAAAATTCCTCGACGGTGTTCAGCGTGTTAAATTGATTATTTTGAACGGGCAGTAAAATGTTGCTCGACGCGCGCCCGGTGCGCCCAAAGACACCCGTCTCGTTGCCTGCATCGAGCAGGTTAAACGCCTGTGCAAAGAGTCCAACAGAAAGCCCCTCAATTTTGAAACTCTTTGTCGCCCTCACATCGACCGTGAACGTGGGCGGCGTTACGCCAGCGTTGTTGATGAGCCTTGCTACGCCGCCCGTTGGCGCGGGAATTAGCTCTGGTGTGTAGGGAAATCCCGACCCGTAGCGCGCAATCAGGCCAATGTTCCAGTCGTCGCTCACATAATTCGCCGTTATGTTGAGCGTATGTCGTTGGTCCCAAGCAAGCGGCAGGAGCTGTGTTTCAATTTCAGCGCCGCCACGTCGCTGTGCTGCTGCCGCCCGTGCGTCCGACGCATTGCCCTGCGCCAGCTGAAGCGTGTAATCGACACCGAAGTTCAGGCTGTTTGATACCTGCTGTGTTATCGAGAGCGTAATGCCGCGCACAAAGCCGTAATCGAAATTGTCGAAGATGAAATACTGCGCGCCGTTGACGAGGTCGCGGATAAACGCCGAACTGGCAAGGTCTCGAATGTCGCGGAAATACGCCGAGAGATTGACCGCAATGGTCTCGCCAATTTGTTGCTGTAAGCCGAGTTCGCCGCTCGTCGTGCGCTGCGGCCGAATGTCTGGGTTTCCAAATGGCCCGATAAAGCCGCCTGCGCCCGCTTGTTCGCCGTATTTGTAGCGCGAGTTCTCGTAAATCAACGCGAAGGCGGGCATCTGGAAAAACTGTCCAAACGAAAAATAGAACAAGCCGCGCTCTGTTACTGGGAACGATACGCCGAGTCGCGGGCTGATGGCGAACTTCGGCGTCGCTGGCTTTAGGCGCTCAGTCGTGCCGTTACGCTCAGCGAAAATACTGTCGGGCAGCAGCTTGATGAACTCGCTGGGGTCGCTGGGGTCACGCGGGACGCCCGTTTGCGGATTGAAGTAATCGAACCGCACGCCGATGTTGATGATGAGGCTGCCGAATTCAATTTTGTCTTGCACATAGGCGGCAAGCTCAATAGGCGTGCGCGTGTAGAGGTCGCCGCCATCAAGTTCGGTAATCGGGTCGGCAATTTCCGGCTGAAAGCCGTCGGCGAAGTTCGGCGCGCCGTTCTCGAATCGGTCGCGCACGCGCAAGTCGCTGTAATCCAGCCGGTGAACCTTCACATCAATGCCGCCTTTGAGCAAATGCACATCGCCGATTTGATTCGTCAGGTCGGCTCGAAAATGGTTCGTTACCGTGCGCCGGTCGAAGCGTTCGTTTTTCGTGCCACCTGCGACAAAAAAATCGCCCTGTCCAATGCTGCCCGCAAGGCCCGGAAATTGGTAGCGCGGGTCGAGCGGATTTTCAAACACGTAGTTTTGCGAGCGCGTGTTGAAGTTCGAATATGTCGCTTCTAAAAACGCCGAACTGCTGAACGTGTAGGTCGCTTTCACAATATGATTGAGCGTGTTGCGGAAAAACGTCATATCGCCGTCGGGGTTGCGCGACCATACATGGTCAAACGAGCGGAATGTTTCGCTCTCGTAATTAAGGCTGTAGGCGACTTTCAGGTAGTCCGTCGGCTTGTAAGCCAGTTTGCCTTGAAACGACCCACGCGCATACGGATTGAGCGGCACGACGCGGTTATCGCCAGAGCCTAAGTTGCGGTAGTTATCAAACAGCGCAAGATTTGTCGGCGTTGGATTATACGGCACCGCAACGGTTGTTCCGTTTTGACGGTCAATGATTACTCTGCCTTGTTCGTCTAACGATAGCGGCGGCGACGGCGGCAATCCCGGAAAGGTAATCGTGCCGAAGCCTCTATCGCCGACCGCAAAGCGTCCGCGAATCGCTGCAAACGGCGTTTGCAACAAACTGTATGGATTGTTCTGCACATCGAAGACCGAAATCACATCGTCGGGCAGATACTGCCTAACGCCGTAGAGATAGCCCTCGTTGGAAAAAAAGCGCCCTGCGGCATAGAACGTCAACTTGTTCTCCAGAAAGGGAACCGGACCGCTCACATTTGCCTGTGCATTTGGAATCGATATCGGATTTATCTGCGAGATGCCTCGATACAAATTCGTGCGCGTGGAGAGATAATCCCCGCCGTAAAGCGTTAGCTGTCCGGTGTATTTCTCGCCGCCGTCTTTGGTGATAATGTTGACGATGCCCGACATGGCTTGTCCGTATTCGGCGTTGAACGCGCCCGAAATGACCTGCACTTCTTGAATCGTTTGCGGGTCAATAAAATTCGAGCCGCCTGCTGCAAAGGTGCGTCCCTCGTTGCCGTCAAAGACATCAGTTACGGAAATGCCGTCGACCAAATATGCCACCTCATTGCGCCGACCGCCTCTGAAGCTGCCACCAACAACGCCTGCCTGAATGCCAATCACTTGATTGATGTCCTCGACCGGCAAGGCTTGAATTTCCTCCGCGCCGACAATCGCCGCCGAGAATGTTTGGTCTTTGACAATCAACGGGCGCTCGGCTTTTACCACGATTTCATCGGCGCGGATGTCCTCAGGCAAAAGGTCAAAATCAATGCGCTCGGTGTAGTCAGCTTTCACGCGCACATTGGTTACACTTTTGGGTTGGTATCCGATATACGTCGCACGCGCTTTGTAGGTGCTGGGCGGCACATTCAGAATCACATAGTTTCCGTTGATGTCGGTCTTGGCACCCAGCGTCGTTCCCTCGAGCTTAACGCTTGCACCGATAAGCGGCTCTTTGGATTTGCTATCTCGAACCGTTCCAGCGATTTTACCCGTTGTGCCAAACGGAGCGTTAGGATTCTCGCTTGGACTCGCCGCGGCAACAGTGAAGGCAGTTGAAAGGCTAACAAGGAAGGCTACGATGCAGCAAATACCCCTAAAAACCCCAGTAGGCGTTGTCATTGTCGATAGTTTAACGTGGAACGATTTAATCGTTTCAATTCAGGGAGGAAACTTAGGGCTTTTTATCTAAAATATCAAGCGAAAAATCGGGCGGTTGTTCACGGTCTGCTCGCAGGCGGCAAGTCGGCACTCATTTTGGCGGAAAGAGTTGCACCAGAGGCTTGGCGACGTTTGTTGCCGACTCACCGTGGCAGGCGCCGTTCTGAAAACAACCCGTGCAGAGTTCTGCCAGCGAGAGCTTCGTGGCGCAGCGCGGACACTTCGCCACAAATTGATTTACGATTTTCAAGCGACAAGTCGGACATTCGCGCTCGAATCGCGCTTCGGGAATGTTGTCGGATAGTTGAACCGTGCAAGCGGACATCGTTTCAAACATTGATTGTTTAACTCTGCTTTACATCAACTCTGTTCTCTAAAAAATTCCACTTATGGACTTCTTCAGAGCATACATGCCACGCCGCCGCCGATGGTGAACGCCAGAATCCAACTGCCGAACCAAATTGTCATGGCTTCACGCAGCCCGCGTTCTTTAAGCAGCACCATCAGGCTTGCAATGCACGGCACGAACAGCGTAATGACCGTCAGCGAGACGACAATTTGTTTCGGCGAGAGGTCGAGCGTGTAAAGTCCTGCTGCGCCAAAGTCTCTGCGAACCATACCCATGACAAACGACCGCGCCGCCTCTGCAGGAAGCGCCAGCCAATGGGTTGTAATCGGTTCAAAGAGCTGCACCCACGCTTCGAGCAGTCCAGTTACTTGCATCGTCGAGACGAGCAACGCGCCAAAGAAAAACCACGGCGAGGCTTCTTTCATAAAACTCATCGTCTTTATCCACGTTTTTTTCAACACATTGCTTGCTTGCGGCAAACGCATCGGCGGCAAATCGATGAGCAGGGCGGACGACTTGCCGGGCAAAATTTTATCGACCGCTGTGCCGATGCCGACAAGACACGCCAAAATAATCGCCGCGAAAATAAGCGTGTATTCGCCGCCCGCCTTGGTGAGCAGCGCGGTAATCACGGCAAGCTGCGCCGAACAGGGAATTGCAAAATTGAGTATCGAGGCGGCAATAGTTTTCTCGCGCGAGGTTTGCAGAAGCCGCGTTGTAATCGTCGCCATTGTTACGCAGCCGAAGCCGAGAATAATCGGAATTACCGCGCGCCCGTTAAGCCCGATGCTCGTCAGCAGTCGGTCGACCATTGTCGCCAGGCGCGGCAGGTAGCCGCAGTCTTCAAGGATGGCGAGAAACAAATAAAATCCAATGATGAGCGGCAAGAGCAGGAAGAGCAGATACGTAACCGTCATGGTGAGCGCGCCGAACTCGCCCGCGAAAATCACAACCATTTTTCCCCACAGCGTCTCTTGCGAAAACTTAAATGTCTGCAACACATCTTTGCCGTCGATGAATTGTTGGAGTTCTTGAAATTGAGCGTCATTTGCCAGCGTGCCGTTTGGAAAAACAAACGTTTTTGTTTCGAGCGTTTTTTCGTCGCCAGTTTCGTCTTTCGTTAAAATGTCCGCCGTAATTGTTACGGGCGTGATTTTTGCGAAAAGGTGTTTTGCGAATGGCTCCCAGCGCTTGTTGCCAAACTCGACTTCGGTATGCCCGACGACGCGCTGCGCGACCAAGACGCCGACCACTTGGTAAATCAGCCATAGCGAGAAGAGCAAAATCGGCAAGCCGGTGATGGGGTTAATCGTCCAGCGTCCTAACGCTTCGCTGAACTTCGCGCCGATTTTCAGAGCAGATTTTTGTCGATACACTTCGGCGACAATGTCGTTCACGCGGTTTCGACGTGCAACGTAAATTTCTTCGCGTTTATCGAGCGGCGCGACGCCGTGTCGGGCAGCGACGACATCATCGCCCTCCAAAACCATCAGCGCCTCCGCTTTCGGATTGGGGACGCCAGAGAGGGTCGATGCGATTTTTTCAATCTCGATTTGCAACGCTCTATCCGATTTGCCGACGCTTGCCTGCGCCAGATTTTGTTCAACTGCGTCGAAGCCCAAGCGTTTGGTCGCAACGACTTCCACAATCGGGACGCCGAGAAGCACCGACAGTCGGTTGACGTCAATTTCAAGTCCCGCGTCCTCGAGCGCGTCCATCATATTGAGCGCCACAACCATCTTAAAATTCATATCGATGAGTTGCAAGGTGAGAAATAAATCGCGCTCCAAGTTCGTCGAGTCAACCACATTCAGAATCACGTCTGCACCTAAGACCGTGTCGCGCGCAACGCGCTCTTCGTCGTTAAAGGAACTCACGCCGTAAATGCCCGGCGTGTCATAGACGTTATACTCTTTGAACACGCCGTGGGAGACTTCAACCGTCGTGCCGGGAAAATTTGAGACATCGACATACAAGCCGCTAAAATGATTGAAGAACGCCGACTTGCCGACATTTGGATTTCCAACCAACACCAGTTTCGTTCCTGATTTGACAACGGGACTTTCAGCGAGGGACTCAGGCGCGGATTCGAGAAACGCAGGCATAGATGTAATGTAAAAATGAGTTGTTACAACTGTTCCACCCAAATGTGTTCGGCGAGGTCTCTGCCGAGGGCAACTTCCTGACGGCGATGCTTAACGACGACCGGTCCAAGTGGCAAACGCTCATGGCAAACGGCTGTGCTGCCTTCGCCGACGCCAAAGCGCAAGAGCTGTGTGCGCGCCGACGCATCGTCGATCCGACGGATAATGAACGACGCGCCTTTTTTGACCTTGCTTAGCGGAACGAGTATGTTCAAGTTTAAGTTAGTACTTCTTTGTTTAGACTGAATCTAAACAGAACTTTCGTGATTCGCAAATCTTTTGTTGCGACAGTTGCGCTTTGTGCTTGGCGAACATATCGTGAAAGTTTTCAGGTTAAAATGCAGAGATTTTGTTTATTTTCGCAAACCTCATCTCCATTGGGAAGCGCGTCGTCGATTGTTTTCATCGGCACGTGCACTGTGGTTTTGCACAATCGCTGCCATCTATCAACTATCGCTGACTACCATGCTGAACTACAAAAAGATCAAAAAGTCCCTCAAAGAAGTGCGCGACGCCTTGGAGCGTTTAGAGTTGCTCGAACCGATGCTCGACGAAAACTCGTCCGATGCGTCTGTGCTCAAGAACTCGCGTCAGCTTTCCGAGTTCACAGTGTCGGTTCATAAGCTCATTGGTAGTATTCCCGACCCATTTTTGCCAACGATGGTTCAATCGGCACACGCCGTCATTGAGTCCAAGCCAAGTAAGCAGTTGCACTCCGCCGTTGTCTCCTCTGATGTTTCGGAGGATAAATTCCAAGCACTGCTTAAAGCTACCGAAGACCGACTGCGCCAAGCGATTCAGGCAGAGCTCGCTAAAATTATGGTCGCCGATGCGTTTGCGCCTGCGCCCGCGCCTAACGGTCAAATTTACTCCGATGCATATACGACAGACGACGCCGTGCGCCAAAGCGAACAACGCTTGCGCACCATCATCGACTCGACGCCGCTCGGCATTGTCATCACTAATGAAGAGTGCAAAATTGAGTATGTCAATAGCGCTTACGCGCAGCTTTATGGCTACCAGCCGAGCGAACTTATCGGCAACAGTTTTACAATGATTGTGCCGCCCGATAAGCGCGAGTTTTGGCTTGATTTACATGCGAAGTATTTGGCAGGCTACAAGGACATTCGCGGCGAATGGGAAGTGCGGCATAAGACCGGCAAGCCGATTTACATTTTGGCGGACGCAGCGCGCATCGTCGGCACCGATGGCAAGCCGAAAAAAGTAACCTTTGTCAGCGACATCAGCGAACTGATCAAACTCAAAGACGAGGCGCGGCAATCGGAAATGCAACTGATGCAGGCAGAGAAGATGTCGTCGCTCGGTCAAATGGTCGCAGGCGTCGCGCACGAGATGAACACGCCGCTCGGCTTCGTGCGCAGCAATATGGATTTGCTCGTCGAGATGTTCGCCGAAATGAAACTGCTGTTAGAGCGATACAATTCGCTGCGCGAAGAAATTCTGCACGGTAGCCCTGTCAGCGTTGCCCAATCAATGGCGGCGATTGAAGAGGCGACTCAAAAATTTACGCTCTACAAGCAGGTCGATAAAATCACTCAAAACTCGATTGAGGGCTTGACGCGGATTCAGGAACTTGTCT
Organism: [Candidatus Thermochlorobacteriaceae] bacterium GBChlB; assembly: GCA_000724175.1. Lineage (GTDB taxonomy): Bacteria > Bacteroidota > Chlorobiia > Chlorobiales > Thermochlorobacteraceae > GBChlB. Next base: position 121,419 of record JPGV01000010.1, read on the forward strand.
CGAACCTGCGCAATTTCTCGCGGCTCGATGAAGCCGATTTCAAGCCCGCAAGTTTGAACCAACTGCTCGACTCGACGCTCAACATCGCGGGCTACCTGCTCAAAGAAATCACAGTTGAAAAGCACTACGGCGACGTGCCTAATGTCATGTGCTACGCCGCGCAACTCAATCAAGTCTTTTTGAACCTCATCACCAACGCGGTTCAAGCCATTAACCACGACCACGGAAAAATCACACTCTCGACCGCGCGCGAAGGGGAGAACATTGTCGTCAAAATCACTGACAACGGCGTCGGCATCGCACCCGAACACTTGAACAAAATTTTCGAGCCGTTCTTTACCACGAAGGAAATTGGCAAAGGCACAGGCTTGGGGCTCTCCATCGTCTATAAAATCGTCGAGAAGCATCACGGCAAGATTCACGTCGAGAGCGAGCGAGGCAAAGGCTCGACCTTCACCATCACACTTCCGATTGGAAAGGTTGTCGCCGACGCTGAAAGCACGGCGCTCTTCTCGGAGTCCTAAAAAGTTTATCTGCTTGCTAACACACTCAACTCTAAATTTGCTATGCCCGAACAGGTTAAAATTTTATTTGTAGATGACGAGCAAAAAGTTTTGGAATCGCTCGAACTTGTTTTTCGTGATACACCCATCCGCCTTGCGACAAGCGGAGATGAGGCTTTGAAGATTCTGCGCGCGGAGGAAATCAGTGTTCTCGTCAGCGACCAGCGTATGCCGAAAATGTCTGGCGTTGAACTCTTGCGCGAAGCCAAGAAAATTAGCCCACACACGATTCGCATTTTGCTCACAGGCTACTCCGATTTGGAGCAGGTCATTGACTCCATCAACACGGGCGAAGTCTATCGCTACATCAATAAGCCGTGGGATAACGCCAAGCTGCGCGAGACAGTTCAGTTTGCGGCGCGAATGTATGAGCAGCAAAAAGAGCTGCGCGACATGAGCAAAGGTATTAAATCGAGCGCCAGCACATCTGCCAATGATACTACTATTGATTCGTCAATAGAATTGCTCTTTGTCGATAAAAACTATGAGCATCTGCGCGGCTTGAAAGAAACTTTCTCGGAAATGCGACCGACGCACGTTACCGCCGATGTCGATGAAGGCTATCACCTGCTTGAAACGCGCCCGATTGGCGTCGTCGTCTCCGACGTCCTTCTCAACGGCTTTGATGGTGCAGATTTTTTAGCGGCAGTCAAAGAACGCTTCCCCGATGTCGTTACCATTATGATGACAAGCTCAAAAGATTCCAGCGTTGCCGTTCGTTTGATTAACGAGGGACAAATTTTTCGCTACATCGTTAAGCCCTTTCCAAAAGAGGCGATGCGGTCAACGATTGACGAGGCGTTGCGCCGCTACGTGCTTCAAAAACAACAACCATCTCAAAATTTAAAGCGACAAGAACAGCAAGTTGCTACCGCCGCCGTTGCATCAACTTCGTCTAACTCGCAGTCGCTTAGCCAACTGCTCGAAGAAGTGCGCCAACGGCTTGCCGAGAAAAAGACATACTGAGCAGATTGCGCGGTATGAAAACGGCGGCGCGTCGTCGATTCCTATTTACTTCACGCGCCACCTACTCTGTGCGCTTAATCTCTATGCGCTCGATGCCGAGCGGAACGCGAGCGATGACCTTCAACGCTGTGCCGCCGCCTCCCCTTTTCCTCGTTTGAACTTTTCACAAAATTGCTTTTCAGGCAACAATTCTGTTTATTCACCCTTACCCCCGAAAAGCGAAGCAACGTTATTGCGTTGGCGGCGGTTAAGATTGAGAAGACGAAACGAGTATGCTGGTTCAAATTGAGGAGCAACATTACGTTAAACTGAACGAACTCTTGGAGCTTTGTCGAGCGCGGCTTTTGCGCTACGATGAGAACTTGATTCGACGGGCGTTTTTCTTGTGCTATCGAGCGCATAGCGCGGGCAAGCGGGCGTCGGGCGAACCGTATTTTTATCACCCCGTTGAGGTCGCCAAAATTATGCTCACCGAGATTCCGCTCGACGATGTCAGCGTCGCCGCCGCGCTCTTGCACGATGTTGTTGAAGACACCGATTATACGGTCGAAGACCTCAAAGATGAGTTCGGTGACGAGGTCGCTGCGATTGTCGAGGGCCTGACGAAAATCTCCGACATCTTCGCCAACCGCGAAATCAAAGAAGCCGAGAGCTTTCGAAAAATGTTGCTCTCGATGGTTCACGATATTCGCGTCATTCTCATCAAGTTCTGCGACCGCTTGCACAATATGCGCACGCTCGATGCCCTCCCGCCGCATCGGCAAGTAAAAATTGCGATTGAGACACGCGACATCTACGCACCCTTCGCACATCGTTTCGGCTTGAACAAAATCAAAGTCGAGCTCGAGAACCTCTCGTTCAAATATCTTGACCGCGAAGCCTACGACGACTTGGTCGATAAGCTCAAACTCACGCGCGAGGCACGGTATAATTACCTTGATAAAGTAACCAAGCCCATTGAAGTTGAGCTTCGCAAACGCGGCTATGACTTCGAGATTTTGAGCCGCCCGAAACACCTCTTTTCCATCTACAACAAGATGCGCTCGCAGGGCAAGAAGTTGGAGGAGATTTACGACATCTACGGCATTCGCGTGATTTTGAACAGCGAAAATCCGTCGGACTGTTTCGGCGTCTATGGCTACATCACGCAAATTTTTCCGCCCGTGCCGGAGCGCTTCAAGGACTACATTTCCGTGCCAAAACACAATGGCTATCAATCGCTACACACGACTGTTTTAGGTCCAGATGGCAAAATGGTCGAGGTGCAAATTCGCACGAAGAAAATGCACGAATTTGCCGAGAACGGTGTCGCCGCGCACTGGCGCTACAAAGAGAAAGTCAGCGTCGATGATGCCGCAATAAACTCGCTGATAAAATGGGCGAAGGAGTTAATTGAGAACGCCGACTCGCCGTCGGCATTTATGGAGGGGTTTCGTCTGAACTTGTATCAAGACGAGATTTACGTATTCACGCCCAAAGGCGACATGAAAGTCCTGCCCTCGCAAGCCACACCAGTCGATTTCGCATTTGAAATTCACACTGAAGTTGGTATGCGCTGCATCGGTGCGAAGGTCAACGGCAAAATCGTCGCGCTGCACACCAAGCTCAAATCGGGCGATCAAATCGAGATCATCACTTCGAAAAACCAGACGCCGAAAGCCGATTGGGAGAAGTTCATTGTTACGCACAAAGCGAAGCTGAAAATCAAACAGTTTCTCAACGAAGAGCGGCGGCAACACATTGAAGAAGGGCGGAGCATTTGGAACAAGCTTGTCTCGAAAACCAAAAAGGCGTTCAGCGAGAGCGACATTGCCCGCATTGCCAAACAGTTCAACCTGCCAACGCCAGCCGATTTTTTCCGTGCTATTGGTGCCAAGGAATTAGACGGCGACAAAGCGCTGCAAAAACTTGAACTCTCCGAGCCGAAGCCCGAAGCGAAGTCGATTGTCAAATATGAAGACTTCGTCAAGGTCGCCCGCACCGACCGCAGCAAATCCGCCGACGATACCGACAACGCCGTTGTCATTGAGGGCATGAAGAGCATTGCATACAGTTACGCTCGATGCTGCAATCCCGTGCCAGGCGATGAGGTCATCGGGCTTGTAACGGCAGGCGGCGTGGTTCGCATTCATCGTCGAAATTGCCGCAATGTAAATAACGAGCAAATCATTAAAAGCCCGAAGGTCGTTTCGGTGGCATGGAAGTCGTCGGCGTCGAATGAGTTTTTGGCGGGCTTGCGCATTTTTGGCGAAGATAAAATCGGCATGACGAACAACATCACGCAGGCGATACTCAAAACCGACACGAACATTCGCAGCATTGCGCTTAACGCCAGAGACGGCATCTTCGAAGGCACCGTTATTATGCATGTGCGCGACGTAACGCACCTTTCGCGCATTATCGAAAAAATCAAAAAAGTCGACGGCGTCTTTACAGTCGAACGCTTCAACAGCGCCTGACGCGGCAATATCATTTTTACCTGACCATTTTGAACGCACATTTTTATCTCAGTCAACTTAAACAGCAACCGCTATGACGCAGTATCGTTTAGCCGCCGTGCTGTCGCTGGCTCTTTTCGCGCACGCAGCGATGGCGCAACAGCCTGCCATTCAAAAACTCCGCTTGGAACACTATCTCGATATGGAAACGGTCTCGTCGCCGCAGCACAGCCCGAAGGGCGACGAGATTGTGTATGTCCGACAATGGGTGGACAAGATGAACGACAAGCGCGAGTCCGAAATTTGGGTAATGAACAGCAACGGCTCGAAGAATCGATTTTTGGTGAAAGGCACAAATCCATTGTGGTCGCCCGATGGCAACCGCATCGCCTACCTTGCCGAAGGCGCGCCGAAAGGCAGCCAGATTTTTGTTCGTTATATGGACGAAAGCGGCGCCTCAACGCAACTGACGCGCCTCGAGAAGTCGCCCAACAACCTTGTTTGGTCGCCCGACGGCAAGAGCCTTGCGTTCACGATGCTTGTTCCCGACAAATCGAGCTGGGGCGTGCGCTTGCCCGGCAAACCCGACGGCGCCAAGTGGACGGAAGAGCCGCGGTTCGTTGACGACCTCGTCTACCGACGCGACCGCGTTGGGTTTTTAGAGGACGGCTACACGCATGTCTTTACAGTTTCCGCCGACGGCGGCACGCCGAGACAGCTCACCGACGGCAAGTGGAATCACGGCGAAAGCGGACTTTCTTGGGCGAAAGACGGCAAAGAAATTTTGTTCAGCAGCCTGCGCACGCCCGACGCCGAATACGCCTATCGCGAGTCCGACATTTATGCTGTGAATGTCGAGTCCAAATCGATTCGTCAGCTCACAACGCGCAAAGGTCCTGACTCTCGACCGCTTGTCTCGCCTGATGGCAAAAGTGTTGCTTACGTCGGCTATGATTGGACGGACGATACGCACATCGATTCTAAACTTTACGTGATGTCGATTGATGGAAGCAACCCGAGAATGATTAGCGGCAATTTGGACAGAACGCCTGATGTCGTCGAGTGGGCGGCAGATAATTCGGGCGTGTATTTCAACGCGAGCGACCACGGCGCGCGACACCTTTACTTTGCAAGCGTGCGCGGCGGCGAGCCAAAACAACTCACCAAAGGCGCGCAGATGCTTAACATCACCCACATCAACGCGCGCGGACAAGCCGTTGGCACGCTTACCACATCGCAGAAGCCTGCCGACATCGTCAGCCTTAACGTGTCTTCTCCAACGAGCATCTCGCAACTGACGCGCGTGAACGACGACGTGCTCGGCGGCGTGAAATTGGGCGAGGTCGAGGAAATTCGTTATACATCGGTCGATGATTTTAAAATTCAAGGGTGGATTGTCAAGCCGCCGGATTTTGACGCCTCGAAAAAATATCCGCTCATTCTCATCATTCACGGCGGACCGCACGCGATGTATGATTGCGGATTTAATTTTACCTTTCAGCACCATGCCGCCGAGGGGTATGTCGTGCTTTACACGAATCCTCGCGGCTCGACGGGCTACGGCAGCGCTTTCGGCAACGCCATCAAGAACGCGTATCCGAGCAAAGACTACGACGACTTGATGAAGGGCGTCGATGAGGTGATTAAGAAAGGCTACATCGATGAGCAAAATTTGTTCGTCTATGGCGGAAGCGGCGGCGGCGTCTTGACTTCGTGGATTGTCGGACATACAACTCGGTTCGCCGCCGCGTCGGTCAATTATCCGGTCATTGATTGGATTTCATTTGTAGGCACAACGGACGGCGTATCGTGGTATCGCAATTTCAAGAAGTATCCTTGGGACGACCCATCGGAACATCTGCAACGCTCGCCCTTGATGTATGTCGGAAATGTAAAGACACCCACAATGTTGATGTGCGGCGTGAACGACCTGCGCACGCCTATCTCGCAAACAGAAGAATTTTATCAAGCGCTCAAAATGCTGCGCGTGCCGACCGTGATGATTCGATTCAACGACGAGTTTCACGGCACGTCGTCTAAGCCCTCGAACTACCTGCGCACGCAGCAGTATTTATACTATTGGTTCAAGAAATACAGCCGAAGCACAACGAAAGCCGCCGCGCAGTGAGTTGTTCATTGCATCGAAAAGAGAAGGGCGTATATTCGCCCTTCTTTTGGTTTAAAGCCTAATGTGTTTATGAAGCCTGCATACAAACCTAACTTTGAGAAATTTCTCGATTCGCTCACGCCCGAACAAATGATGTTTCTCGGAAGCATTTTCGAGCAAGATATTGCGGCAAAAGACCATGCCAATATCGACAACATGGCGAACCTCATTTACGACCGCACACAACATCTCGAGGCAAAGGCGTTGCAGGAACGCACGCTCGACCAATTTTTTGATAAGTATTTTCCGATTTCATAATCACCGCTCTTGTGCCTGCAACATTTCTTTGAGCGTCTCGATTTGTTTCAAGTGTCTCTCGGCATGGTCGGCGTAGCGCTTGACAAGTGCAGCAAGTGTGAGTTTTCCCGCCTCGTCGTGAATGCCATATTTCTCGAACGCTTCATTGGGCAGCGATTTGAGCAGCACTGTTGTGCGCCTGCGAAGGTATTTGAAGAATTGCAACGCTTCGACATCATCTTGCGTGTTGTAGAGAAATCGCTCGGCAAGCAGGTCTTGATTGTAGCCCGAGAGCGTCGGCGGCTTTTCGGGGGATGACGCCACGACCAAATTCATTCGCGCCACACCGACGATGTCGGAATCGGCTAAGTGGCAGACGATTTCTCGAATTGACCATTTTTTCGGGTTCGGCTTCCACCGCAGTTTAGACTCCGAGAGTTTTTCGAGCGCCAATTCCAATTTAGCAGGTGCCTTGGCATACCGCTCCAAGTCAGCTTTCACGCTTGTCGCTGCCACTGTTTCCGATTCGCCAAAGGGATTTTGAACTTTTGCCATTTGAGTGTCGATTAAAGTTGCGCGATAATAGATAGCATAAGTTACGCGCCATCTGTCAGTTGTTCAAGCGTGGTGCGCGTCGTTCTCAATCGGTTTGGCGTAGCCGCCGCCAAGTGCCAGCGATAC
>JPGV01000011.1 GCA_000724175.1 [Candidatus Thermochlorobacteriaceae] bacterium GBChlB
GTGTGACCGGAACGAAGCCCAAAATGGGGATTTTGTTTTTCTGCCCTAAGGTGTGTCGAAAGTCAAAGGCAGAACGATTTGCGCCTTAGCAGACGGCGCGATGTGGCCTGTGCGGCACAGCATCACACGCTTCCGTGAAGAGTATGAAAAGCACTGCAAAGCCCCTGACTCGCTTCCGCACGAGTGGAAGTATGTGAACAAAGCGGCAAGCGGCGTGTAAATTCAAAAAAGAGTGCAAGAACCGCCAGTCCAAAAAAAACCGTCGCGTCGAGAGCGATTTTTCCATGTGTTCAAGACGAAATACCATACGCTCTATGCGCTGTATCGAATCACGGGCTATGTCTTCATCGTCAGTGCAATTTGGGAGGGCAGCGAATGGTATTTGTTTCCAAGCAGCGATGTGTGGAGCAAATTTCCAAGCCCTGAAGACTGGCGGTATCTCTTCAAGTTCGGTGTCGGCTTTTTGATGCTTTGGCTCGATGACTTTAAGCTCTATGAAATTCACAACCCGAACAGCGAACAAGAAACCAGCGACTAAAGCGGTGTCTACGACGGGCGTTGCATCAAGAAAATTCCGCTAATCGCCAATGCTGTGCCGAGAGCAAAATGTATCGTTAGGGATTCTCCAAAAAAAATCGCGGCGAAGAGTGCGGTGCAAACTGGCTGCGCGTTCATAAAAATTGACACCTGCGACGACTCCAACTTGCTGAGCGCGAAATTAAGCAGCGCATACATGGCTACGGACATAAACACAACGATATAAAACAAGCCAAACCACCCTTGCACTGAAATCGCGCTGGCGTCAAACTCTTTCAATTCATAAAATCCAAGCGGCGAGTAAATGAGCATGCCAAGCATGGTCAGAAGCGCCGTCGCTTGGAAACTGTCGTAGCCGACCAATACTACTCGGCTAAACGAGAGATAAATTGCCCAACACATCACTGCAATGACGGCGAGCGTGTTTCCCAACAGCATCGTGTTGCTTGATGGGCCGCCGCGCGCAAAAATCACAATCAATGCGCCCGACACCGCAAGCCCAACGCCAAGTAACCTGACGCCTCTCGGCTGCTCTGTCTTCGTGATGAACGTGGATATGCCCAACACAGCGAGCGGCGTCATTGCATAAAACAAGGCTACATTAGCGGACGATGTGTATTTGAGGCTTGAGAGATACAGCGTTTGGTTGAGCGTTATGCCGAAGAACGCAAGCGCAGCAAGTTTAACCCACTCGAGTCGGGTGGGTTGCTTCGCGCCAAGTCCGCCGCGCGAGAAAAATATGACCGCGAAAATCGTCGAGGCGCCCAACATTCGAAGAAATGGCAAGACGAGTGGATGAAAATCGAGCGACGCTGTGCGCCCAAATATGTGCGCTAAACTTGCAATTAGCGTTTGAACCACCATTGCCCAAAGCGCAGCGCGACGCTGGTCGACAGATGCTTCGGTTGGCACGCTCATGAAAACGAGAGGTCTCGACGGTTGCGGTAAATGTTCATGGCGACGGCAATCGCCAAAAGGTTCGCCAGCAACGCTGAGCCGCCGTAAGAAAGAAATGGAAGCGGAATACCGATGACGGGCATTAACCCAATCGTCATACCGATATTGACGACGATGTGTCCCAGAAAAATCGACACAATGCCTGCAATGACCAGCAAAGCGAATTTATTTTTCACCATAGCGCCGATGTTGATAAGTCGCAACAAAAGTATCAGGTATGTAAGCACCACGATGGCGCAACCGATGAATCCGAACTCTTCGCCGATAACACAAAAGATAAAGTCCGTCCATTGCGCTGGAATGAACCTCAACTGCGTTTGTGTGCCTTGCAGAAATCCTTTGCCGAACAACCCGCCGCTTCCAATGGCGACTTTTGCTTGCAGTGCGTTGTAGCCTGCGCCCTGCGGGTCGGACATTGGGTCGATGAACGTTTTGATGCGTTTTAATTGATGTGGTTTCAAAACGCGCACCGCGTAGATATTCGTCATAATGCCGAAAAAGACGCCGCTTCCAAGTGCGACAATCGAGAGCCAAAGCGTGCGCTGCATGCCGATAAACACGAGCAGACTGGCAACTGCAATCGCTGCCAAGCCATACAAGTTGATGAATCCGACCAACGCGAATACAAGCGGCACGCTGATGATTAAAATGTAGTAAAATTCAAAGCCGGCAAGCACAATCATTGGCACAATGAATGTGAGATAGGTGAGCGCCGTGCCAGTGTCGGGCTGAAGCATAATGAGCGTAACGGGCAGCAGCACGATGCCGATAGCAATGCCAAAATCTTTGAGCGTGCGAATATCGGTCGAGCGGTCGGAGAGAAATCGGGCGAGGGCGATAATCGTGGTAAATTTGGTAAGTTCAGACGGCTGAAAGCTCGCGCCGGCGATGCTAATCCAACTGAGCGACCCGGCGACTTTTTTGCCGAGAATTAAAACAACAGCAAGCGCAAGCATGGAAACAAAGTAGACGGGATACGCCCAATCGTGAAACGCTCGGTAGGGCAAAAAATACACGATGAGCGCGGCAATGGAGCCAACGCCGAACCACAAGACTTGCTTGTAAAAATTCGACATATTGCCAGCGCCATGCGAGACGCTATAAATCGCGGTCAGTCCGATGGAAACCAGCATCAGCGTGGCGCCAAGTAAAACAAAGTCAAGATGTTTCCACTGTGGATTGTCGTCGCTTATCATCATCGTGGTTGTTTATGCGGGAAGATACAACTTTCGTGGCAGCCATAACGCATCATAAACTATGACTGAAAAAAAATTCAGCGCGGGACTTGTAACCATTGTCGGCGAACCTAACGCGGGAAAATCGACGCTGCTCAACGCGCTCTTAGGCGAAAAACTCTCGATTGTAACGCGCAAGCCGCAAACCACGCGCAAGCAAATTTTGGGCATTTACTCCAGCGACGAGTGCCAGATTGTCTTCATCGACACGCCCGGCATTATGCAGCCAAAATACAAACTGCACGACGCAATGATTAACGCTGCCGACAAAGCCCGCGACGACGCCGACGCCATCGTGCTCATTATTGATGCCGCGCATTACAACGCCAAACGGCGGTTGCTTGCCGACAACTTGGCTTTTCAGCGCGTTGCGTCGTCCAAACAGCCGTTGCTGCTTGCGGTCAACAAAATCGATACGCTCAAACAAAACGAGTTGATTCTCTTGCTCGATAGGCTCTCGAAGGAATTTGACTTCAAGGAAATCGTGCCGCTCTCTGCGCTCAAAAACCGAAATGTGATGGAACTCGTCAACGCGCTCAAACCCTATTTGCCCAACGACGCGCCGCTGTATCCGACCGACATTTTGAGCATCGCGCCTGAAAAATTTTTCGTCAGCGAACTCGTGCGGGAAAAAATCTTTACGCTTTACAGCGACGAAGTGCCGTATTCGACCGAAGTCGAAGTCGAGGAGTTCAAAGAACAGTTCGAGACTGACGGGCGCAAAGACGTAATTCGATGTGCAGTCATTGTCGAACGCGAATCGCAAAAAGCAATTCTGATTGGCAAAGGTGGCGCGGCAATTAAGAAACTGGGCGAAGCGGCGCGCGCCGACATTGAGGACTTTCTGCAACGACCGGTCTACTTGGAGCTCTTCGTTAAAGTCCGCCAAGACTGGCGCGAAAACGACGGACAACTTAAAAACTTCGGTTACAAATGAGTTTCGCCGCAATCAAATTCGCCGTATTTTCAGAACGGTCTTGGCGACCGTTTAGCACCAGCCAGACGAAATCGTTTATTCGTATCGTTTTCTTTTGATTCGAAATCAATTCAACCCATCGTGCGATGCCACGAACAAAAAACGCTGCGTTGGCAAAATCATCGACACCGAAAGCGCAAGCCTTGAAAGCCATTCGATTAATGAAAGACTCGGCGACGTTTGAGGACATTATGCGCGAAATTTATACGTTACAAAAATTGGAACGCGGTCTCAACGACGCCAAAGCAGGTCGAACAACGACACACGCGAGCGTGAAACAATTGTTCAGCCGCTGGCTTAAATGACGCACAAATGATGGAGATTGTTTGGACGCTGCAAGCGCAGACCGATTTGCGCGACTTAGGCAAGCACCTTGACGGTGCGTCGAGCATCTACGCCGAGTCGCTCGTGAACGCGATTTACGCCGCAGTGGGTCGCCTGTCGCTTTCGCCAACGTCAGGAAAAGTGTTGCGGCAAAACCGCTCGCTGCGCCAGATTGCCGTTGGAAATTACCGCGCGATTTACGTAGTGCATAAGCGCGTTGTAACAATGCTTGCCATCGCGCCACGCAATTTTGACGAATAACAATACGTTTTTTGCAACCAAACGCCTTTTTATATGTGCAGATTCGCCGTTTATCGCGGTCAGCCGATTACGCTCAAGAAGCTCATTTTTGAGCCGCCGCATAATCTCGTCGAGCAATCCAGACAACCGCGCGAGATGATTATCACGCCTATCAATGTCGACGGCTACGGGCTTGCATGGTATAATCTTGACATTCACCCAGAGCCAGCGGTGATGACATCCGAAAAACCCTTTTGGCACGACATCAACATCGCGCGTATCGCCGACAAGATTGTGTCGCCTAACATCTTCGCGCACGTCCGCGCTGCCTCGCCCGGACTCTTAGTGCATCAAGCAAACTCGCACCCGTTTCAATGGAAGAATCAAATTTTTATGCACAATGGCATCGTCAGCGATTTCAAAAAAGGAATGATGCGAGCAATTCGCCAATACATCATCGACCCATTCTACTCGCACATTTTAGGCACGACCGATTCCGAACACATTTTTTATTTATATCTCACGATTCGCGAACAACATCCAACGCTGACGATGTCAGAAGCGTTGCTTGAAACCATTGCGCGTCTCAATACGCTGGCAGCAACGCATGGCTCCGACCTGATTTTGAACCTTGCACTCACCGACGGCAAGACCACTGTGGTTACACGCTACACAACCATTGACAAATCGGCGACGCTCTATTACACATCGTCGAGTTCAATGTTTCCAAACGCGCTCGTGGTGGCGTCCGAGCCGCTCGATTACCGCGACACATCGTGGCAAAACTTTCCGCTCAACGAAATGATGACAATTAACGAGCATAACGAGTTTAGTTTTTCGCCGATTCCAAATCCATTTGTCAAAGATGGTGTCTTTCCGCAGGCGAAGCCTGTTACGCTGCGCATCAATTCGCCCGTAGATGTTGATTAAGCCAAGCAATGCAGGATTTCAAAAAGCTGACCGTTTGGGAAAAGGCACATGCGCTGACGCTGAAGATTTACGCCGCAACGGAATCGTTTCCAATGTCGGGCGACGATGTGAAACAACGTTTACGTCAAGCGTCAACTTTAATTGCGTCGCGCATTGCCGTCGGCAGCGCGAAATACAAACCGACAGAGTTCGTCGACCTGCTCAAAGCAGCCGAAAGCGCGGCGGTCGAGACAGAATATCTACTGATGCTGTCATGCGACTTGCAATACCTTTCCGCTGCGACGTACAAAACGCTCGACAAAGAACTGCACGGCGTGAAAAAAATGCTGGCGGCGCTTACCCAAAAGATTGAGGCGAACCTCTAAATATTATCGTTTGTTTTTTTGAAAATGTCTCAAATCGTCTATGGCAGAAACGCTGTGTTGGAACTCATGAAGTCGCGTCCCGACGATGTGGCGAAAGTCTATTTTCAGTTCAACACCGACGATAAAAAACTAACGGACATTCTCATTACCGCTAAGCGCAATCGAGTCGCTATCGGCAAAGCCAGCAATCAGAAACTCGCCGAGATGGCCAACACGCCGAAACATCAAGGCGTTGTCGCGCTGACAAGCGACATCAAGTTTCGAGACCTCGACGAAATTCTCGGTGCGCCCGATAGCAAACCGTTTTTTTTCGTCGTCCTCGATTCGATTGAAGACCCGCAAAATATGGGCGCGATTATTCGCACGGCGGAATGCGCGGGTGCAACAGCAGTTTTAATTCCCAAAGATGGCTCGGCGCCGATTAACTCGACCGTGCATAAAACATCGGCGGGTGCGGTGTCTCATGCAACGCTCTGCCGCGTCGGCAATCTCGCCGAAACCCTGCGCCGATTGAAAGAGAACAACGTATGGGTCGTTGGCACGGATTCCGACGGACGAAAGAACTACACGGAATTTGATTACACGATGAACGTCGCGGTCGTGATTGGCTCAGAGGGCAAGGGAATGCGACGATTGGTCAAAGAAACATGCGATGAGGTCGTGCGGTTGCCAATGTTCGGAAAAACTGAATCGCTGAACGCAAGCGTCTCGGCAGGCGTGATGCTCTACGAAGTGGTTCGACAGCGACAACTTAACTTAAAAAGCAACTCGTGAAAAAGCTAACTGTTTTTTTAATGTCGGGAGATGCAGCGACCATTCTCGCCGCCTTAGGCGCGTCGGAACAGCCGAGCGTGTTGCCGTTCTCCGAAAAAGACTTGACGACGCCGAAAGCAACGCTGAAGCGACTGCGCGACGTCAAAGGTGATATTGCCATTGGCACAAAAGTCCTACGACTCCAACGCTATCGGCTCGTTCTGAAAACGCTGCTCTTTTTATCGGGCAAATGGGCAGCGACTATGATTGATGAATCGGGCGAGACCGAACGTTATTCCGCCATTCAGTTTATCTTTGTTGATTGTTGGAAACTGCTTGCTGAAATCCTTGCAAGCCTGTTTATCGTTACCGAGACATATCTGGAATTGGAATCGCTTAAACGAAAAACAAACGCATTTACTTCATCTCAATGAACGACCTTACGACATCGCCGCCCGCCGACGCACTGAAATCGGGCGTGCGCGACTATTGGAACGCAAATCCATGCGGCACACAATTCACCGAGATGGAGCGCGGCAGCAAAGCCTTCTACGACGAAGTAGAGCGATTCCGTTACGAGAACCAGCCGTTTATGCACGCGCTGTGTAAGTTCGATGCGTTCAAGGGAAAAACACTGTTGGAAGTCGGCTGCGGACTTGGCACAGATATACTGCAGTTTGCCCGCAACGGTGCAATCACGACGGGCGTCGATTTGACCGAAGAAAGCGTCGCGCTTGCCGAAAAACGATTTCAACTTTACGGCGTTCAAGGAAATTTTCGCACGGCGGACGCGGAAAATTTGCCCTTCGACGACAACTCGTTTGATGTCGTGTATTCCTTCGGTGTATTGCACCACACGCCAAACACGCAAAAAGCCATTGATGAAATTCACCGCGTTTTGAAGCCCAACGGTGAAATCGTAATTATGCTCTACCATAAGCACTCGCTCCATGTGTGGCTCGGCGTACCCGCGTATTTTTTGTATGGCTTGACCAAAGGCAAACTCTGGGGCTACGACGAATGGGTGCGCATCTACGACGGCAAACACAATCCGCTCGGTAAAGCCTACTCACGCAGAGAGCTTCAAGAGATGTTTTCTAAGTTCAAGCATGTGCGATTTCAAACGTGCGATACCTTACGCCGACGCTTTCCGAAATGGCTCAATGACCTGAACCAAAAATGGTTCGCCACCTGGGCGGGCTTCTACATTATGATTTACGGAACGAAGTGAGGGACGACCAAAGAACCATCGACTAAAGCCGAGACGTGAAAGAAGTTCAGATTTACACAAAAACCGCGCACGCTTGGAAACGCGCTCGATTCGAGGCGGAGACGAAATATCTTCCAAGTGTCTATGTTGCCCGCGTCTCTATTAACTTAAAACGCAGCGTTGCGCAAGACGATAAAGAGCTCTTGCAGGAATCGCTCTTGCTCATTTTAGATGAAAAGTTGAAAGCCGATTTCAAACGACAACTGGAAGACACGGAAGAAAAAAACGGCTTTTTGGAAACGAACAGTTTATCAAGATTATCCGACAAACTTTCGCGCTACGTTGCCCGCGCCGTTGCCGCTTATCCCGACTGTGAATGGAACTCGGCAATTGATTGAGCGATGTGGATTGCGTAAATTCTAAGGCTTCAAAGAAAACAACAATAAAGCAAACAAGACCACACATGGAATGAAACGCATTGCGGTTTTCATCGTCATAGCAGCGGCACTGCAAAGTTGCAGTGTCGGCACATCGTTTCGAGAAACTGTTACGGATAATGGCATTGTGTTGCGCGTAACGGGCAGCACGGGCGTGTTCTTCGGCATTGTCAGCCAGAATACTGCGGTGCGCTACGAACCGTCCAATCTTGCGTCGGAATTCCAAGTGGACAGTTTGCAGGTTCGCTTTACGGGCGAAGCATCGGGAAACAGCGCGACCAATCAAAGCCCCTTAGGACCGCAAGGCTGGGGATTGCAAATTACACTGACCGACATCCGAATCAGAACAGATGCCAATCGATAACTTGAATAGTAAATAATTGTCAATTTTAAGCGACTCTTTTAACCAAACGTAGCAGTAACCGATATGCCTAAAATTTTCATTGATGGAAAAGAATACGATGCGAAACCAAAACAAACGATAATTCAAATTGCGGACGGCATCAACTGCGGCGGGGTAGAGCAGACCGACATTCCGCGGTTTTGTTATCACCCAGCGCTCTCGGTTGCGGGCAACTGCCGAATGTGCTTGGTAGAAGTGGGCACGCCGAAAATTGACCCTGCCACAAAGCAACCGGTGCTTGATGAACAACAGAACCCTGTCATCGCTTGGATGCCAAAGCCGATGACCGCGTGCTCAACCGAGATTTCAGACGGTATGCATGTCAGAACGCACCACACGTCGCAGATGGTGAAAGAAGCGCAAAAAGGCGTGCTGGAATTTATTCTCATCAATCACCCGTTGGATTGCCCGACGTGCGACCAAGCCGGCGAATGTCCGCTCCAACAAACCACCTACAAATACGGTCCCGAAGGCTCGCGCTACGAGTTTGAGAAAGTCCATAAACCGAAGCGCGAAGCGTGGGGCAAGAAAATCACCTTCGATGCCGAGCGTTGTATCAACTGCACCCGTTGCGTGCGCTTCTACGATGAATACACCAAAACGCACGAATTGGAAATCGTGCAACGCGGTTGGAACAACTATCCCAATCCCGCCGAACCCGAACACCTTGATGAAAATCCCTACGCGATGAACGTCATTGATATTTGTCCCGTTGGCGCACTGACCTCGACCGACCATCGATTCAAAGCCCGCGTGTGGGAAATGTCTGCGACCGACACGATTTCCGTCAACGATGCCCGCTGCTCTAATATCCAACTGTGGGTGCGTGATAACAAAGTGATGCGCATAACCGCGCGATACAACCCGCTCGTCAACGGATACTTCATTGCTGATGACGACCGCCTGAACTTCCGTTGGATAAATGAGAACCGAGCCAGCGGCGCAAGCATCAAAGAATACGACAAACCGGAAAAGACCGATTGGAAAAGCGCGATTGCCTATGCTGCTAACCGCATCAAGCGTTACAAGCCTGAGGAAGTATTTGTGGTCGCGTCGGCGAAGTCTAGCCTTGAGGCTATTTACCTTACCAAGAAACTTGCGTTTGATGTGATTGGAGCGCCGAGCCTCGATTTCATTGAGCATTTCAAAGGTGAGGACGACAACTTGCTGATTCGCGCCGACAAAACCCCAAACCGTCTGGGCTGTCGTCTTTTAGGAATTGAACCAAAGGACAACGGTGCAGGTGTTCAAGACCTTGCCGAAGGCATTTTAATCGGCGCTATCAAATGCGTGATTTGCATCGAGGACGACATCGAGAAAATTCTCTCGCTCGACACCCTGCTGAAGTTAGATGCGCTCATTGTATTACCTTACCATAACAGTGATGCGACTGCAACGGCTGATGTGGTGTTGCCTGCTGCGACCTTCGCCGAACTCATCGGCAGCTATGTCAATTTCGACGGTGTCGTCCAGCTTGCTCGCCCTGCAAAAGCCTTGAAGCATCAAAATCGGGAGTTAATGAAAGAAATGGCGTTGTCTCGATTGGATAAGCATGGCACGCAGTTTGATAAGTGGCATACCGACGAGAACAAAGTCGACGCCAAACCAAGTTGGGAAATTTTGGTCGACTTGGCAAGAGAACTTGGCGCAGATTGGACGTATCAATCATCGCGCGAAATTTTCAGTGAAATTGCCAAAACTGTTCCGGCATTTGCGGGACTCGATTACAAAAAACTTGGTAAGCATGGCGCAAAGCTGGAGACGGTTCAGGGCGGAAACGCAGTAACGGCTTAACGCAGACGCAGGAATCATAGAAGCGACGGAAACGTCCATCGTCTTGGGTCGTATATGCGCCGTTCAGAACGGCAGTTCATTCCGTGGAGGATTTGGAGTGCCAAACAATGGCATCAAGTGCCACTCAGCAAACGCGACGCGAACCCTCTTTTGGAGGGTTCGCGCTTTTACGGCGTTAGGCTGTGGCGCTGAATTTCCGCGAGGCGAGAAACTCATACAAGTGATAGCGCGTTGTGGCGTCGTGCTGCGCTTCGGCGAACAGTTTTGCCGCCTCGTCGGGATGCGTTTTCTCTAACTGCTTGAATCGATTTTCCAACTGCAAAAAGTCTTTCACGGCAATCTTCGGCGCTTTGCTGTCGAGCTTGAGCGGATTTTCGCCTTTGGCAATCAGGTCGGGATTGTATCGATACAAAAGCCATTCGCCCGATTCAACCATTGCTTTTTGGTGATGCAACGATTCTGACATCTCAATGCCGTGCGCGATGCAATGCGAATACGCAATGATAAGCGAGACGCCCTCGTAGGCTTCCGCTTCCAAAAATGCTCGCAAAGTGTGTTCATCACGCGCACCAATCGCAATGCTGGCGACATAGACATTTTCGTAGGTCATCGCCATTAAGCCTAAATCTTTCTTGCGAGCGGCTTTGCCTGATGCGGCAAATTTCGCAATGGCACTGCGCGGCGTGGCTTTTGAGGCTTGTCCGCCCGTGTTGGAATACACTTCCGTATCCAGCACAAGGATATTGACATTCCTGCCGCTTGAAAGCACATGGTCTAAACCGCCGTAGCCAATGTCATACGCCCAGCCGTCGCCGCCGACAATCCACACCGATTTTTTCACAAGCATATCGGCGACGCCTTCAAGTTCTCGCGCTTCCGTCAAGTTCAATTCCGCGAGTTTAGATTTCAATATCTCAACGCGTTGGCGTTGGTCGTAAATGTCGGCTTCGGTCTTTTGAGACGCATTGATAATTCTCGCACCAGCGTCTTCGCCGATTTCAGTGGCATGGGCTTTGAGCAGTTCAATCGCAAATTCGCGCTGTTTATCAATCGAGATGCGGAAGCCGTAGCCGAACTCGGCATTATCTTCAAAGAGTGAATTTGCCCAAGCCGTGCCGTAGCCCTCTTTGTTCTTCGACCAAGGCGTGGTCGGCAAGTTGCCGCCGAAGATAGACGAACACCCTGTCGCATTTGCCACGATGGCTCTATCGCCGAAGAGTTGCGTGAGCAGTTTGAGATACGGCGTTTCGCCGCACCCTGCGCACGCGCCTGAAAATTCAAAGAGCGGCTGTTGCAGTTGTTGCTGTTTAATCACGCTGACATTGATGTTACGTCGGTCGTATTCAGGAATCTCGAGGAAGAATTCCCAATTTTTCTTTTCGCGCTCACGAATTGGGGCTTGCGGCACCATATCCAACGCTTTGTGATTCGGCACCGTCTTGCTTTGCGCAGGACAAATATCCACGCAGAGCGAACAACCGGTGCAATCTTCGGGCGCAACTTGAATCGTGTAGTTCAAGCCTTGCCAACTGCGGTCTTTGCCTTCGGTTGATTTGAAGCCTTCGGGCGCAGTCATCAGCACGCTCGGCTCATAAACCTTGACACGAATGGCCGCATGCGGACAAATCATCGCGCACTTGCCGCATTGAATACAGAGGTCCGAATCCCAAGTCGGAATCTCTTGTGCCAAGTTGCGTTTTTCGTATTGCGCTGTGCCAACGGGATACGTGCCGTCCATCGGGAAACAACTCACAGGAAGCGAATCGCCTTCGCCGAGAATGATTTTCCCAAGCACATCGGCAACGAAGTCAGGCGCATCGTCCGTAACAGGCGACTGCATTTCAATCGTGCTGGTGGCTTCGGCTGGCACGCGGACTTCGTAGAGATGCGCCAGCGTGTCATCAACGGCGGCGATATTTTTCGCAACCACTTCCGCGCCCTTTTTGCCGTATGTTTTGCGGATTGAATTTTTTATCTGCTCGATGGCTTCGTCTTTCGGCAGTGCGCCTGAAATGGCAAAGAAGCATGTTTGCATCACGGTGTTGATGCGTCCTGCCATGCCGTTTTCGCGGGCGACTTTGTAAGCATCAATCACGAAGAACTTCGCTTCTTTTTCAATCAATTCTTCTTGAACCCGGCGCGGCAATTTCGCCCAAACCTCGGCTGCGCCGTGAGGCGAATTGAGCAAAAAGACGCCGCCCGGAGCCAGCAATTTGAGCATATCGTAACGCTCGATAAACTGCCATTGATGACACGCCAAAAAGTTCGCTTCCTGAATCAGATATGGCGCGTGAATTGGCTCTTCGCCAAACCGCAAATGCGAGATGGTCATCGAGCCGGATTTTTTTGAATCATACACGAAATAGCCTTGCGCGTAGTGCGCGGTGTTTTCAGCGATGATTTTAATCGAGTTCTTATTTGCACTAACTGTGCCATCTGAACCGAGTCCGTAGAACACGGCACGCACCACATCATCGGATTCAATCGAGAAGTTGTCATCGACTTCAAGACTGGTGTGTGTGATGTCGTCGGTAATGCCAACGGTGAAATGATTTTTCGGTGTGTCGCTTTGAGATTATCGAAGACGGCTTTCACCATTGCAGGCGTAAATTCTTTTGAAGAGAGTCCGTATCGCCCGCCCACGACTTTCGGCATTGCGCGAAGCGGCGATTCGGGCAACGCGATGCCTTCGACAAGCGCGGCAATCACGTCAAGATAAAGCGGTTCGCCCGCCGCGCCCGCTTCTTTTGTGCGGTCAAGCACGGCGATAGATTTCACCGTGGGCGGCAGGGCTTGAATGAAATGCGTCAGGCTAAACGGACGGAACAGCCGCGCCGATAAAACGCCCAATTTTTCGCCGCGCGCATTGAGGTAATCGACTGTTTCTTTCACGGTAACGGCGCTCGACCCCATTGTAACAATCACGCGCTCGGCGTCCTCTGCGCCGTAGTAATCGAACAAGCGATACACTCTACCCGTTAATTTGGCGAAGCGCGCCATCATGGTTTGAACGACATCAATCGCGCCGATGTAATACGGATTGGCGCGTTCACGGGCTTGGAAATACACATCAGGGTTTTGCGCTGTGCCGCGAATGACTGGATGCTCAGGCGCGAGTCGACGGGCGCGATGCGCGGCAATCAAATCGGGGTGCAGCAATGCCAGCATTTGAGCATCAGAGAGCAGTTCAATTTTATTGACTTCGTGTGAGGTGCGAAAGCCGTCGAAGAAATGCACAAATGGCACGCGTGCGCCGAGTGTGGTGGCTTGGGCAATCAAGGCGAAATCGTGCGCTTCTTGGACAGAGTTGGCGCACAGCATCGCAAAGCCTGTGGAACGCGCCGCCATGACATCGCTATGGTCGCCGAAGATGGAAAGCGCGTGCGTGGCTAAGGAACGCGCCGCCACGTGCAAGACAAACGGCGTGAGTTCCCCTGCAATTTTATACATATTCGGAATCATCAAGAGCAAACCTTGCGAGGCGGTGAAAGTCGTGGTGAGTGCGCCGGTTTGCAATGCGCCGTGAACGGCACCTGCTGCGCCACCTTCGGATTGCATTTCAACAACGGTTGGCACGGTGCCCCACAAATTGGGGAGATGCTGACTTGCCCATTCATCTGCAAATTCGCCCATCGGTGAGGCAGGCGTAATCGGATAAATCGCAATCACTTCGTTGGTGCGATAGGCGACATGCGCAACGGCTTCATTGCCGTCTATGGCTTTGTATGTGGCTGTTTGCGCGGCGGATTCGATAAGTGCGGACATACTTCTTACTCCTTACATCGTTACAAATTGGCAAAACTGCAAAATGACTTCAACACCAATGGGTTTTTATCAGCGTTTGTGATAGCAAGGTAAAAAAGGCGCGGTCGTTTCAAGAATGAATTTGGAAACCGAGAAAGTCGATTTGGTCGATTTTAACTCGAAGTAAAGTGGCTCAAAAAAGGAAAAGCCCGATGAACGCATCGGGCTTTCGGCATTGCCTGTTGCTTAACGCGCACGGGGATTAGTTTGCGGCAGGAACGGCTTCGGCATTGCCTGACTGCGGCGCAGATGGGCGCAGGAACCACAAGAGCGCAATGATAATGCCTTGCGGCGTATGCACCATCGCAAAGTTCCCCCAACTGATGATTTGCTGAGCTGTCAAGACTTCCACGGTCGAGGTAATCGCGCCGACGATTTGCTCGACAACAACAACCCACAAGAGTTTTTCATATTTGACGACATCGGTGGCGATAATCGCATAGGCGACTGCCAGCACATACAATACCATGCCGTATTGATGAAAGACGATGGTGGATTGCGCGTTGTTGATGTAGTTTTCCCAGCCATAGAGCGCCGCGCCCCAGTTCAAAAATATCGTTGAACCAAGCGCGTTTAAGAGCTCCCACGCGGCCAGAAGCCACATCAGCCCTGAGAGCAATTTGATTTTGGTGCTGCTATTCATGAATTTACCTCCTAATAGTTTAAGTGAATGTTTGTAATGGAAAGAACAAAGAAAACTCTACCCTCGCGACACAGGCTGCTGATGAATAATCAATGTTTTACCGAAGCGTTTATGCAACCGCATTGATTCAAACCAATTTTTCATGCGAGCGACTCTTGCCACCATCAGCAGCGGACAGAAATACACACACGCGCCGCGCTTGCCCAACACCGTGACTGACGCCCCAACTGCGATAAAAAACGCGGCTTGCAAAATATGTGCGTCAAGATGGGTGTAATCAAACCCAAACGGCGCAACGAGCGAGTGCATCGTGTCGGGACGGACGAGCCAAGAAAATGGCGCCCACAACACGGCAACGGCAAGCGTGAACCCGCGCCAGAAGTTTGGATTTAGTTTCACACGTCGGTTGGCAAGCGGTTCAGCCCAATCTTGCGCCGCGCCAAGCCAACACACCCAACTGCATACAATCGGGCCGTTGGTGATTGTGATAATAATTACCGCCAGCCAAAACACCCCGCCGATAAATGCCCATGCGAAACTTGGCAACCGCGTATCCAGCAAGACTAAATTGATAAACACAAAACAGGCTTGAACCACCTGCCTCCGTCGGCGCAATGCAACGGACTCTTCTTCCGACTCTGCTCGTCTCATCGCTTCTCCTCTTCATTAAATTCCATCGCCCCGCTCACCGTATGTGCTTTCGGATACAATACATAGACAATTAAATAGGCAACAACCTGCGCACTAAACACCGTCAGAAACTGCGGCAGAAAAATTGCCCCAAACATCAGTTCAACTACGGCACTGGTGGCGTTAATCACTTGCTGTGCCATCACAAACTCCAATAGCCGCACATGCGACATTGGAAAGTATGCGCCAAGTGCTGTCGCTGCGCCAATGCTAAAAAGCAACAGTCCCTGCTGATTCCTAACGATATGGTTTGCTTGCATCGCGTTCAGCAAATTCAGTTCTGCTGCTCTGTCGCTGCTGATGTTCGCAACGCCAATCTCCCAGAACACCGTCGAGCCAAGTCCCCACAGCATCCAAAGTCCGCCCGCAATGATGCACAATGCTTGTAGCAAGCGTCGCTGAAGACTGGGCGTTAGCTTTATTGCAAGCGTGTATTTATCGGACACTCCGTTTAAGTCTTGAACAACCGTAAGAGGCAGTCGCTCAGTTGGACAATAGCGCAAGAGCAGCGCTGCAAGCCCAGCATTGCTCAGAAACGACGGCATCAGTTGAAACAGCGTTAGATTGCCTTGCGCAAAGGCATACAGTCCGAACCCTGCCATTGCCAACCGCGCAAGCGCAAGAATACGAATAGCGTGTTGATAAAGCGGCGGATTGGTGGCAGCAAACAGAGCCAGCAGCGAGAGTTGAACCGTGAAAAATCCATACTGTCGAGTAATCGAGTGGGCATAGAGGAAACTTTCTTTGCCATCGATGAGGGTAGCAATTGGAGCAACAAAAAACGGGGCTGAAACTTGCGCAAAGAAAAAACTACAGATAAAGAATTCCGTTAGGTGTAGCAACGCAGAGGCTCCGAGCAGCAACTTGATACTTCTGTGTGCACTCATGGAAAACGCACTGCGAAAGATAGAGAAAGCCACCTTAGGCAGAGCAAAAGATACTGTCGTCATCATTCGGGAAATGTTTTACTTCTAAATGTGCTGTGCCAGAACTGTTAATTACCCTATGGACACTACCCTATGGACACTACCCTATGGACACTATGGATTGGTCAGCATCAGCCGCTAGATGCCATAAGGCTACACAAAAAATTCCGAGAGACTTGGTATTTTTACTCTTTGCGCAGCATATAACCGCGTTGCAACAATTGACCTAACATACGCATTGACGTGTTAAGTTCCAAGTCAGAATACGCTGCTCACACAAAAGGCATATTTTTTCCACTGCGCATGATTTGTGTATCTTCGTGGTAACTTATCATCTGGGTTGCTATGCAGTATCTGGCTGTTTTCTTTCTCGCAATGGAGCTCGCCCACCGTGTGGCGTTGGGTGTTGTGATGATTACCGTGATTATTTTGTCCGTCGTCTTGACGGTTTGGTCGGAGCGGCGCGTGGCAGCGTTCATTCAACATCGGGTCGGACCGAATCGGGTTGGACCGTTTGGACTGCTGCAACCCTTTGCCGATGTGATGAAACTCTTGTTCAAAGAAGACGTCGTGCCGTCGTCCGCCAATCGGTTTTACCATGTGCTTGCGCCGATGATTTCGCTCTTCGCAGCAATGACGACTGTCGCTGTTGTGCCGTTTGCAAACGGCATTGCAATTGCCGATGTCAATGTCGGAATGCTGTATATCTTGGCGATTACCTCGCTCGGCGTCTATGGGCTAACGATTGCGGGCTGGGCGTCGAACAACAAATACTCGCTCTTGGGCGGGCTGCGCTCATCAGCACAGATGATTAGCTATGAATTGGCGATGGGTTTATCGGTCGTGAGCGTCATTGTGCTGGCCGATTCGCTGAATATGACGAACATCGTCGAGTCGCAAACGGCAAATCCGCTCTATTGGAATTGCTTTAGAAACTTTCTGGGCTTTGTGTGTTTTACGGTTGCAGCGTTTGCGGAGTGTAACCGTGCGCCGTTTGATTTGCCCGAAGCCGAACAAGAACTCGTCGGCGGCTACAACACCGAATTTGGCGCAATGAAATTCGCGATGTTCTTCCTCGCTGAATACGCCAATATGATTGTCGCTTCAATGGTCATTGTAACGCTGTTCTTGGGCGGCTATCAAGTGCCGTTCTGGTCTGAGGCGCCTTGGTTCGTTCAAGTTGGCGCGTTTGCTGCGAAAACGGTATTGATGATTTTCGTTTTTATTTGGGTGCGCTGGAGCGTGCCGCGCTTCAAATACAGCCAACTGATGAACTTGGGCTGGAAATCGCTTCTGCCGCTCGCCCTGCTGAATTTGCTGCTCGTGGCGGCGGGCGTTCTGCTCTTAGGTGGAAAATAATTACATCGTGCCAGATGCTCGCGCGTCTCAAGCGCGTCAAAAGTTCCTTATTCCTCCCTGTTCTGAATGACGGTTTCCAAACGGTTTAATTCATGGCGCAACTGCTCGCGCACGTCGGCGGCAAACGGGTTGAACCGATGCAAGTCCAAAAGCAACTCCATTGAATCGTTGTAAGAAATCGTTTTCATTGCCAACAAGTGTCGGAAACTTTGCGCGTCAATCTCCGATGCGGCGATATTCATATTGCCCAACGCTCGACCCAAAAGCTGCGTCAAGCATAAACTCCGCGCCGTGATGCGGTCATGTGCTTCGGGCGTCAGTTCAACCACGCGGCAGCCTTTTCCCTTCGAGAAGTAATGTCGCCAAAACGCCACACGCTGTCGATACAGGTCGCTCTCGTCCGCGTTTGGACAAAGAACCAAGGGCAAGTCGCGCCAGCCGTCTTTAGCCGAATCGGGTCCGAACATCGGGTGCAGCGGCAACGCATAGACGCCTTTCGGCAGGAGGCGCGCCAGTACGCGCTCAGGGTGCAGCTTAACCGAGCAGACGTCCATGACCAGCGCACCGTCTTTGAAGTGCGGCACAGCGTTTTTGACGGCGGTTTCAAATGCGGCAATCGGCACAGCGAAAAAGACCGCGTCGCGCGACGCAGCGTCAGCAAGTGAGGTTTGACCGTCAATCAACTCGATGTCGGCATATGCATCATACACGGCGACATCGAACTCGCGGCGGAGTTCTTGAACAAGAAGTTTTCCGAAGCGACCGTAGCCAACAACGCCGACAGTCTTAAACAAGTCGTCTGTCATTTCGCCGCTACCATTTGACCGTCGAGCGTCTCCGACGAGACAATCGCCATTTGTGTTTTGAGCGATTCGCCGTGCAGTCGTTCAAACATTTCCGCAACGAATGCCGCATCGAGCCGCAGTTTTCCGCCAAGCGAAAGTCGGCGTTCCATGACTTCTTTCCAGCGCGCCGGCTGCAAGACATCGAGTTGATGGTGCCGTTTGTATTCGCCGATGTCGCGCACAAGGTTGAGCCGCGCCGCCAAGAGTTCCAAAAATTCTTCATCGACTCGGTCTATCGCGCCGCGCAAGGCTTCCAAGCGATTGAGGTCGCTGTTCGAGAGTGCGTCGTCTTGTTGGGCTTGCCACGAGAGCGCGTTTAAGAGGTCGCCAAGTGCGCGCGGCGTGAGTTGCTGTTTGGCGTCCGTCCAAGCCTCATCGGGCGTTGGGTGAGATTCTATCATCAATCCGCCAGCGCCTAAATCGAGGCTCTTTTGAGCCACCGACGCGAGTTTGTCGCGCCGTCCGCAAATGTGGCTTGGGTCGCAGATGAGCGGCACGTGCGGCAAGCGTTCCCGAAATTGCATCGGGATTGACCACGTGGGCGCATTGCGCAGGTCGGATTTTTCGCCTGTGGCAAAACCGCGATGAATAGCGACAAGTTTTCGAACGCCCGCCAGCGCCAAGCGTTCAAAGGCGCCAATCCAAAGTTCTAAATCGGGGCTGATGGGATTTTTGACCATCACGCCAAGCGTTGTGCCTTTGACTGCGTCAGCGATTTCTTGCACGGAAAACGGATTGCCCGTTGTGCGTGCGCCAATCCAAACAATATCAACGCCGTGCCGCAAACAGTCCTCGACATGTTGTGCATTGGCGACCTCCACTGCCGTCATCATGCCCGTTGCGGCTTTGGCGCGTTGAAGCCATTTGAGTCCCTCGACGCCTGCGCCTTCGAATCCGCCAGCGCGCGTGCGCGGCTTCCAAATGCCCGCCCGCAACACATTGACGCACCCTAACGATGAAATTTGCATCGCTGCGTCCCTTGTTTGCTTCTCGGTTTCTGCGCTGCATGGTCCGGCAATGATGATATAGTCTTTTGCAATTGGGCGCGGCGGCGCGGCAATCCACGCTTGCCACGGCAGTGCATCGATGTGAATCGTCGTCGGTTGAAGGCGCGGTTTGGGTTTCGGCAATTCGCGGGCGCGCCCTAAGGCTTCCATATTTTTTTCGCCTGCTTGATATGTTCCGAACACGCGCAGTTCAAAGGTTCTCTCGGCAAGGTCTTTGATTGCGGCGTGGTAATCGGGCAGTTCTTCCCAAGTCATATCCAAGTGAATCGTGTATTCGTAGGGCATGCCCAAAACAGGCAGCGATTGAATTTTCGTCAGATTGATGTGGTGCTGTTTGAGCGACAGCAGCGCATCTGCCAGACTGCCGCGCGCGTGTGAGACTCGAAACGAGACGGAGGCTTTGTTGCACAAGTCGTCAATCGGGTTCGGCGTGCGCGAGACAGCAAGAAAGCGCGTGAAGTTTTTCGGATTATTTTCCAAGCGCTCGGCGAGAATCTCCAAGTCATACAGTTCCGCCGCTGTGTATCCCGCAATCGCCGCCACGCCGCGCCGCTTTTCCGCGCTGATTTTTTTTGCGATGCCGGCCGTATCGAAGGCTTCAACGACGCGGATGTGCGGATGCCTGTTCAAAAATTCCGAGCATTGAATAATTGCCATGGGGTGCGCCTCAACGGTCTGGATGTCGTCAATCGTTTGACCGCGCAGGGCAAGCAAGTTGTGCCGAATTTGCAAATAAGTTTCGCCGATAACAGAGAGATTATAGGTTTGAATGAGTGCATAGTTCGGCAGAATGCTGCCCGCGAGCGTGTTTTCAATCGCCATCATGCCCGCGTCGGCGCGCTTGGAATCGACCGCGTCGGCGAGCTGCTCAAAGGTCTCGCATTCCAAAAGTTGAAGCGGCGCATCGGCTGTTTCGAAGAACCGACGCGCGGCAATGTCGTGAAATGAACCTGCTACGCCTTGAATTGCTACTTTCATTTGTGCCTCTTGATAATGGTTGTAAAATAAAAATCCCGACGCGCGGTCGGGATTCGGTTGATAAATGTTTGAGAACCTTTTTCAACACGTCCCGACCGCTATCGGCGTAAAGTAAAAGTAGAAATAGCCAAAGAAGCCGAACCGCGTCGTTTGGTTCAGCGTAGCGAGGGGCGCAAAAGATGTCGGTGCATGCGTGTTCATAGTGCCAATGTAGGGTTTTCGCGACACAAAATCAAGCATCTCCTTAGGCAAGTGGACTTTGCGGTTCGGGCAATTTGGCGATAAGTTCTCTGGTAACCGCGTCGGACGTGACTGCTTCAGCTTCGGCTTTGAAGTTCACAATGACTCGATGCCGAAGAACGGGAAATGCCATAGCGCGAATGTCGTCAAGCGTTACAGCGAATCGCCCATTGAGCAACGCGCGCGCTTTTGCGGTCAGAATCATCGCTTGTCCTGCCCTCGGTCCGGCGCCCCAGCCAACCCATTCTTTGACAAATGGCACGGTAGATGTTGCCGGACGAGTGGCGCGAACCAACTGCGCAGCGTATCGAACAAGCGGCTCGCTAATGGGTACATCCCTAACGATTTTTTGTAGACTCAAAATGTCTTCTGCCGCGATGACTGGCTCGACTCGAGTTTTCTTGCTGCCTGTTGTATTGGCGAGAACTTGAATCTCTTCGGCTTCGGTCGGATAGCCGATTTTGATGTAGAGCAGAAAGCGGTCGAGCTGTGCTTCGGGCAAGGGATAGGTGCCTGCTTGTTCAATCGGATTTTGTGTTGCCAAAACGAAAAACGGTCGGTCGAGCTTATGCGTAACGCCGCCTTGGGTTACTTCAAATTCTTGCATCGCCTCGAGCAGGGCGGCTTGGGTTTTCGGCGGCGTGCGGTTGATTTCATCGGCAAGAACGATATTCGAGAAAATCGCACCTCTGTTGAATTTGAAAAAGCGCTTGCCCGTCGCGTGGTCTTCTTCCAGAATTTCCGTGCCGATGATGTCGGTCGGCATTAGGTCGGGCGTGAACTGAATGCGTCGGAACTGCAAGGTGACGGCATCGGCAAGGGTGCGAATCATCAACGTTTTGGCAAGTCCCGGCACGCCCTCCAAAAGACAGTGTCCGCCAGCAACGAACGTGGTAAGCAACTGCTCAATCGTGTCGTGCTGCCCGACGATGACCTTTTGGACTTCGCGTCGGAGTGCGGCAAGTTTTTCTAAGAGCCGCTCAATATCGGCTTCGGTGAGTTCTGCTGTATGTGTCATTGATTAAAAAATATCGCTGCGCGTCTGTTCTATGCCGTCATGGCATAAAGAATGATGTTGACACCAAACTTGGTATTGTCTTCGGCGAGCCAGCGCTTGTTGCGAAAATCGTAATCCCACTCGCAGCCGTAGTCTTTGTTGCTGTATAAAATTCCGATACGCCCCTTAATCTCGACGGCTTTGAGATAATCGTGAACAAGGTCGTCGCCCCAGCCGTTGAGTTCGAAGGCGGTTGTCGGCGGACCGTTCTCGAACTTGAAAAACGATTGGTAGAGCCGATGCGTGTTGGGAATTTTTTTGAGCGCGGTTTGCCCGAATATCGCCGCCAGTTGCGCTTCAAAAGATTTGGCGAAGAGACCGTCAATGTCGTGGTTACAATCGTCAACAAAAACGAACCCGCCATGGCGCACATACTTTTCAAAATTGTCGCGCTCTCTGGCGGTGAACTGCACGAGCTTGTGTCCGCTCAAATAACAAAACGGCGAGCCGAACAGCGCGGGACTATCAAGCGAGACGATTTTCTCACGCGTATCGACTTCAATAGTGGTGTACTCGATGAGCGAATTAAGCAGGTTGAACGGCATGCGTTGGTCGGTGTCCCAATTGCCCGATGCGTATTGCAGGCGCGTGAATGTAAAATCTTTTCGTCGATGCTCGAACGCCAAAGCCATCGCATTCGCCAAAGGCGAGAGCAAAGAAACAGCGCCGCTTGTCCATTTCAAAAAGTCTCGTCGAGTCATCTTCATCTCTGTGCCGAGTTGGCTGGTTGAACGGTCATCATATCTCCTCATTCCGAATGTAGATTACACTGCGTCCGACAAACTTGTAAAGGTGAAGTCTCGGACTTTCATCGGCGGCACGAGGTTGCCAAGCATTCGCTGCGGTTTGCCCAGCGCCTCAATGTTGTTGAGCATAATCACCGGACTTTCGTTGAAGCGCAGATTTTTTACAGGGTGCTTAATTTTACCGTTCTCGATGAAGAATGTGCCGTCGCGCGTCAGTCCCGTGTAAAGCAAGGTTTGCGGGTCGACTTCACGGATATACCATAGGCGCGAGACTAAAACACCGCGTTTGGTATCTTTAATCAGGTCTTCAATTGAGGCGTCGCCGCCTTGCATAATGAAGTTGGCGGGAGGCGGCACGGCTTTGACATTTTTTTTCTCTGCCCAATAGCGTGAGTAAAAGAGGTTCTTCACAACGCCGTTTTCAATCCACATGGTTTTTTCTTGCGGTCTGCCGTCGCTGCTCCATGTTTGAGCCGGCACATCGGGATGTTGCGGGTCGGAATAAATTGTAACGCGCTCATCGAACATCTTTTCGCCGAGTTTCGTCTTGCCGCCTTTTTTGGAGAGAAAACTTCTGCCTTCGTCGGCTTGGCGTGCGTCCATGCTGAAAATTAACTGGTTGAGTAGTCCCTCGTCGGAAACAAGCGCAGAGGGTTCGAGAATGACGGTGTATTTGCCCGGTTCAATTGCTTTTGGCTCACGCGATTGAAGCGCTTTGTCAATCGCGATTTGCGAGGCAAGCACGGCGTCGAATTTCTCGGCGTCATTGACATCGCGATACACATAACCTGAACCTGTGCCATCGTTGCTGCGCACCGTCAGATTAAACTCAATATCGCTTGAGACTTGATACGCTGCGGCGCCCGATGTATTCGCCATCGCTTGAAAGCGCTCGCTGCTCTGAAAAAATCCTGCTGCCGTCAAATTGCCGTTTTTCTTACACGGCTCAATGCCCGCTGCTGCCACTTTGGCGCGATACGCCGCTGTGATGTTCGCCGTCGATTCAAAGTACGTTGTTGACGTCAGATATGTTTGCTTGCCGAGATTTTTGACAAACTCTGGATTTTCGGGGGCAAGCGTTGCCAACTCTTCGGCGCGGCGCACGGCTCTTTCAATCCCTGCATCCGTCAGCTCGTTGGTTGTAGCCGAGCCAACGCGCTTGCCGAATGACGATTGAATGACAAGTGAAACACTTTGCTGAGAGCCGCTGGTCGTAATCGTATTTCGTGCGTAGCGAATGTTGCCGCTTTTGATGCCGCTCAAATTAGCTTCGCACTCATCTGCTTTGGAAAACGACAGTGCTTTCTCCAAAATGCGTTTGGCTTCTGCTTCAGTTAAAATGGCCATTGGAATTGAGAATTAGATTTTTCGGTCGGTATTGATGACCGTAACGCCGTTAAAGCGCGCCGTGGCGCTGCCGTGCGAGACCGCGCTGACTTGTCCGGGCTGACCTTTGCCATCGAAGAAACTGCCTCCCAATCGATAGTCGCGCTCATCACAAATCGCCACGCACGAGTTCCAAAATTCCTGTGTGTTGGATTGATACGCCACATCTTTGAGCATCCCGACGATTTTGCCGTTCTTGATTTCGTAGAACAACTGCCCACCGAATTGAAAATTGTAACGCTGTTGGTCAATGGAATACGAACCGTCGCCGATGATGTAAATACCTTTCTCGACGTCTTTAATCATGTCCATCGGCGTCAGTGGCTTCGAGCCTGCGGCGAGCGAAACGTTCGGCATGCGTTGAAACTGCACATCAGCCCAACTTTGCGCGTAGCAACAGCCGTGCGACTCTTGTTGGTCGATGAGCTGCACTTGGTCGCGAATCGCTTGATAATTGACCAGAATGCCGTCCTTGATTAAATCCCACCGTTTGGTCGGCACGCCCTCATCGTCGTAGCCGACCGCGCCAAGCGAGTGCGGCTGCAACTTATCGGCGAAGAGCGTTACAATCGGCGAGCCGTATTTGAACGATTTTGATTTCCACTTCTCGAGCGTGGCGAAACTCGTTCCCGCATAGTTGGCTTCGTAGCCCAAGACGCGGTCAAGCTCGGTCGGATGTCCGACCGATTCGTGAATCGTGAGCCAAAGGTGCGACGGATCGAGCACCAAGTCATACTTACCCGCCGCGACAGATTTTGCGGTGAGTTTTCGTTTGCCTTCTTTGCCTGCGTTGGCGGCGTCTTCAATCATATCGTAGCTGTTGCGATAGACGGTCGTTTCGCCTTTCATTTTTTCCGACGCTTTGCCGTCGAGGTATTCATACCCCATACCCATTGGCGCAGAAAGCGATTGTCGGTTCTGAAACTTGCCACTTTTTGAATCGATGACAGTGGCTTGAAACGTCGGCCATATCCGATGAATATCTTGGTCGATGTAAGAGCCATCGCTCGACGCGAAATACTTTTGTTCGTTGACGAAAAAGAGAACAGAGTTGATATAAGTCGCGCCGTTTTTCATTGCTGCCGCGTTTGCCGCCAAGAGCAAATCGGCTTTGTCTTTAATTGGAATGTTGAAAGCATTTTTTTCAATTGGCGTTTTCCAAGTTTGTTCGCCGACGCCCTGTTGCGGCGCAAGTTTGACGGGTTCGGTTTGATAGACGGCGTTGGCGTTGGCAATCGCAACAGCTTCTGCGGCGGCTTTAGCGACACTATCGGGCGAAAGGTCATCGGTTGAGGCAAAGCCCCAAGTGCCATTGGCAATGACGCGAATGCCGACGCCCATCGAGAGCGTATCGACGACATTCTGCACTTTGTTTTCGCGTGCAAACACATACTGATTCAGGTATCGCCCGATGCGGACATCACAGTAGGTTGCGCCTTTGGCGTTTGCCGCATTGAGCGCAATGTCGGCAAGTTTCTTTTTGTCTGCCGTGTCCATCACTGCTGCATCAAGCGAGGCTGGATGAACGACGCCAACGGTCGGCAACATCATGGCGCCGAGTCCCAA
The DNA here is from genome assembly GCA_000724175.1 of [Candidatus Thermochlorobacteriaceae] bacterium GBChlB. Lineage (GTDB taxonomy): Bacteria > Bacteroidota > Chlorobiia > Chlorobiales > Thermochlorobacteraceae > GBChlB. The sequence goes on from JPGV01000011.1 coordinate 25,409, forward strand.
ACCAGTGAGTTTCAGAAAGTCACGTCGGTGCATACGCTTGTATTGAGAAGTTGAAAATACCAAAGCTGGTCGGCGTTTGTCGCCCTTGCGGTATGGTCAGACAGTCGTGCCGTCCGAAAAGTCGATGACAAGAAACCGGCGGCGCACTGGCGTTAAGCGGTCGCTTCTAATTTCTCGGCAGTTTCGGATTTGCCTTCGCTCTTCTCGACGCTGGCAATCGCTGTGCGGTCAAATTTTAATTTCAAGCCGTTGGCGACTTCGACTTCGACGGTCTTTTTTTCATTATCAATGCCTGAAATGCGCCCGTGCAAGCCGCCAATCGTTACAATCTTATCGCCTTTCTTTAAAGCGTCGAGTGCCTTTTCGCGTTCTTTTTGTTTTTGCTGTTGCGGACGAATCATAAAAAAGTAAAACACGACGATAATCAACACCATCGGCACAAGTTGCACCAGCGGGTTTGGCTGTTCGCCCGGCGCGCCGCTCGGCGGAGCCAGCAGAAACAGCGCGGAAAGAATAAAGTTGGACATAGTAAAAAGAAATCAAGTTGAAAAAAGCATCGAACTGAAAATAATCCATTCATCACACTCCTACAATTTTATCGAATGGTTGCGCGGTTGCACAAGGCGGAGAAAGGGTGTATCTTCAAGAAATCAATACATCTGTTTCGTTTCAATGAAACGTTCACGAGGAGGAAGTGATGACCCAAGTGTTAACGTCGCGAGAATCCGTATCTCCCGAACTCGTCCACGAAACGCTCGCACAAACCATTTTGGTCGATGGGCTCGATATGGTGTTAGATTTGGAGCAGAGCCACGGCGCGCGACTCTACGACGCAAAGTCGCAGCGGTTTGTCTTAGACTTTTTTACTTTCGTTGCCTCCGCGCCCATCGGTGCAAATCACCCAAAGTTTTGGAGCGACAAAGCGTTCCTCAATAAACTACTCTACGCTGCGGTCGTCAATCCGTCTAATTCCGACATTTACTCTGTTGAAATGGCGGAGTTCGTCGAGACCTTTCGACGAGTGGCGATGCCGAAAGAAATGCGCCATGCGTTTTTTATTTCGGGCGGCACGCTCGGCGTCGAGAACGCGCTCAAAGCCGCATTTGATTGGAAAGTGCGAAAAAATTTCAAGAAAGGCTACACCGTTGAACGCGGACACCACGTGGTTTACTTCCAAGAGGCATTTCACGGACGAAGCGGCTATACGCTCTCGCTCACCAATACCGACCCGCGTAAAACGGACTACTTTCCAAAGTTCAATTGGACGCGACTGCCGAATCCGAAACTCACATTTCCGCTTACCGAAGCGCGACTCGCCGATGTCCTGCGCGTCGAAGCCGAAGCGTTAGGCAAACTCAAACAAACATTTCTTGACCACAAAGACGATGTGGCGGCGGTCATCATTGAGCCAATCCAAGGCGAAGGCGGCGACAATCACTTCCGACCTGAATTTCTCAAAGCGCTGCGACTGCTCACGCTTGAAAACGACGCGATGCTCATTTTCGATGAAGTGCAAACTGGCATTGGACTCACAGGAACACTTTGGGCAGCGGAACAACTGCTAAACACAGGCAAAGCATGCGAGGTGCAAGGCAGCAAGACATGCGCCGCTGACTCCTGTATCGCCAAAGATGGCGCGCTCTGTTTGCCCGATATGATTGCCTTTGGCAAGAAAACGCAAGTCTGCGGCTTTATGAGTTCAGAACGCATTGATGAAATTGAAGACAATGTGTTTCGCCTGCCAAGCCGCATCAATTCTACTTGGGGCGGTAGTTTGGTCGATATGCTGCGCGTAAAAAAAATTCTGGAAATCATTGAAGAAGACGCACTGGTCGAGAACGCTAAAACGGTTGGCGCAGATTTCCTTGCACATCTGCAAGACCTCGCGGAGGAATTTCCAGCATTGGTGTCCAACGTGCGCGGACGCGGCTTAATGTGCGCGTTTGACCTACCAAGCAAAGAGACGCGAAACGCATTCATCGAGAAAATCCAACGCAACGGACTCATTATGCTTGGCTGCGGAGAGCGGTCGGTGCGTTTTCGTCCGCCGCTCACCCTCACGCCCAGCATAGCCGAAGAGGGCATTGAACTCATTCGCAAAACGCTCAAAGAGATGCACAGTTAAACAGGGTTCAGCAAGCACATTTCTTTTTCAACATCAAACCAAGTAGAATTATGTCGAAAGCTATTCTCGAGCAAGAAATCGAGCCGATTGCGGCACAGTTGCCTGAATTGCCACCATCGGTCAAAGAGGGATTCGTCAAATACGTCCCAATTGTAACGCTGGTGCTGCTCATTTTGACGTTGCCCGCACTATTGGCGTTGCTTGCGCTGGGTGGCGCGCTCTTTGCCTTTGCGGGACTGGCGGGCATTCAGTCGCTGCTTGCGCTCGTCATCGGCATCGCGTCGGTGGTGTTCACCATCATTGCATTGCCCGGACTGTTCAAGCGCACGCGCGCAGGCTGGGTAAACGAATACTACGCACAACTGCTCAGTATACTTGCATCGGTGATAAGCATACAAATTTTGAGCGTGGTTTTTAGTTTAGTATGGCTATATGTGCTGTTCAAAGTGCGCGATGCGTATCAGGCATAGAGCATTCGTCAAGCGCGTTCAAGGCTGTCGGTGTCGGCAGCCTTTTTGTTTTTGCCCAATGAATTGGAGTAAATTTACCTGTTTAGCTTCCGCAAAATTGAATCACGGTGTCAACTCCATAGAGGAGTTGAACGCGCTATGTTACGTCATTTTTAATCTATGAAAAAGCAACTGATAATGAATCAATTCGGCGACGAAATTCAAGTCGCTATTGTCGAGGACGGTCGTTTAGCGGAGTTGCTCGTGGAGCGGCCCGACAGTTCGCGCTCCGTCGGCGATATTTATCTGGGTCGAGTTCAAAAAGTCGTCGAGGGCTTGCAAGCGGCTTTTGTCGACATCGGTCAGGCATCGGACGGATTTTTGCACTTCTCCGATGTAGGCACAACGGGCGAAGATTATCGCTCAATGGTGAACGAAGACTTTGACGAAGAAGACGAGGACGATGTCGAGGACGACGAGGCGCCGACACAAGTCGACAATACACGTCTGCAAGCGCCGCGTGCGACGCCTATGCCGCCCGTCGCCAACGGACAAGCCGCAACGACAGCAGAGACCAAAGCCGATGCACGACGCGAAAAGCGGCAATCTTACACGCAAATGATTGCAGGCAAGTTAAAACCAAACGACAGTCTGTTGGTGCAGGTCATCAAAGAACCGATTGGCACAAAAGGCTCGCGGCTCACCTCGGATATTACGATTGCTGGACGGTTCATGGTGCTCTTGCCGTTTGGCGAAGGACATATCGCTGTATCAAAGCGCATTATGAACCGCCGTGAACGCAAACGTCTAAAAACCATCGTGCGCTCGATGTTGCCGAAAACATTTGGCGCGATTGTGCGCACCGTCGCCGAAGAGCAAGATGAAGTGTCGCTGAAAACTGACCTTGAAATTCTGCTCAACAAGTGGAAGCAAATTGAAGAGGCGGTCAAGACGGCCAAGCCGCCCAAGCTCATTTTCAAAGAAGATACAATTACGGCGTCAGCGATGCGCGATTTTTTAACGGAAGATGTTACAGAGATTGTAACCAACTCGCCGCAAATTCACCGTGAAGCACTCGCCTATGTGCGCTGGGCGGCACCAGAGATGGAAAAGAAAATCCAACTCTACAGAGGGCGATTGCCGCTCTTCGAAAGCTACGGCATTGCCAAAGACGTCGAATCGATTTTCTCGCGCAAAGTCTGGCTGAAATCGGGGGGCTATTTGATTATCGAGCATACTGAAGCCATGGTGGTCATTGATGTCAATAGCGGTCGATACGCTGCCAAGCGCGAGCAAGAAGAAAATTCACTGCGCACAAACTTGGAAGCCGCGAAAGAAATTGCGCGGCAATTACGCATGCGCGACATCGGCGGCATCATCGTCGTCGATTTCATCGACTTGCTCGATGAACGCAATGCGCGAAAAGTATTGGAAACGATGAAGAGCGAACTGCGCCGAGACCGTGCCAAATCTAACGTCTTGCCAATGTCCGATTTTGGCATTATGCAAATTACGCGCGAGCGCATTCGCCCGAGCCTGATGCAACGCATGGGCGACGAGTGTCCAGCGTGCGGCGGCACAGGCGTGATTCAAACGCAGCGCACGACAATGCACCAAATTGAGCGGTGGCTTCGAAAATACGCGATTCAAACCAAACGCCCGTTTAGCCGTCTCGAGCTGCGTCTCAGCCCAACTGTGCTTGAGCCGATGATGAAAGAAGAGATGAAACCGCAACTCAAATGGTTTTTGCAGCACTTGGTCTTTGTCAATATCAAAGCCGACGACACGCTGCGGAGCGACGATTTTCGATTTTTCCGCGCTCGCACAGGCGAAGACATCACGCAAGAATACAGCGCGCTCTAAGACCGAACCCGAAAACATGCCTAGCACGTTGATTTAAGCACATTAAAAAAACCACTGTCAATTTATCTATGAATATGCTCTTACGCGAACACATAGAAGCGCTTTCAAAACTGTCGACGGAAGACCTGCAAGCGCACGAGATGGCTCGCAGTGTTTTCATCGAGTTCAAATACATGCTCAACTCTGGCACGATTCGCTCGGCGGAAAAACAAGGCGGCGTTTGGACAGTTAATCATTGGGTAAAGCAAGGCATCTTACTCGGCTTTCGATTAGGACAATTGAAAAAAATGTCAGCCGAGCCGTTTTCATTTGTCGATAAAGACACCTATCCCGCGCGCACGTTCTCGGAAGCGGAGAAAATTCGGATTGTGCCGGGCGGCACAACAGTTCGAGACGGTGCATATCTGGCTCCATCGGTCGTCGTGATGCCGCCGGCCTATATCAACGTTGGTGCGTATATCGATGCAGGAACAATGGTCGATTCGCACGCGCTCGTCGGCAGTTGCGCTCAAGTCGGAAAGAATGTTCACCTCTCCGCAGCATCGCAACTTGGCGGCGTGCTTGAACCGGTCGGCGCGCTGCCTGTCATTGTTGAGGACGGCGTGATGATTGGTGGCAACTGCGGCATCTACGAAGGCACAATCATTGAGGAAAAAGCGGTCATCGGCACGGGTGTGATTCTCAACGGCTCAACGCCCGTTTACGACGTCATCAATGAACGAATCTTGCGCAAGACCGCCGAACAGCCGCTCGTGATTCCAAAAGGCGCAGTCGTGGTCGCTGGCGCAAGAGCCATCAAAAACACCTTTGCCGAAGCGCACGGACTTTCCATCTACACGCCTGTCATCATTAAATACCGCGACGAAAAAACCGATAAAGCAACCAGTTTAGAAGACTTACTTCGTTAGGAAAACTGGACGACATTTAATCGACAGCCCAGCACCCGCCGCTGAAAGGCTGAACCCGCTATGTCCAACAGCGCAATCTCTCGCGCCCGATGGATAGGAATATCTCCGCAAAAACCTTACTCTTTTTACAAAAAACGCATTTTCTCCTAAAAAAATAAGGCACGGTTTTTTATGCACTCGCGTCGTGTGCGCCGAGCAAGGGCAAGCCAAAATTTGCTTGATGTCGCCAAAATTATGCATAAAAATGCTGCTTTTTTGAATAAAATCGCCATTTTTTCGAAAAAATCGTCTCGATTGCGCAAAAAATACTTCGTTGGGTTGACGAGATAAAGGTAGGCGAATAACTTATGGGCGTTATGTAAGACACATTCAAACTGCATAGTGCCTTAAAAATTAAACCTACAAACGCAATGGAGTGGACAGAGTGGAATCCGGGATTGGACAACGATGCGGACACGCTGGGTCGCGTGTATGCCACCTTGCCGGGACTTGCGCAAGAGGAAATCAACTGGCTGGTTCAACTCTTAGAGAATCCGCGCAGCCCATTGGCGCTGACCGGTGCGATCGACTTATTCGCGCACGACTGCGTTCACATTTTGCTCGGTCGAGGCTTGCTCGCGCAAGATGAAGCCTTCGTCATTGGATTTACGATGGGAACAAGCAAAACTATTGGTCGTTTTCAACGCGCGGTGTTCAAATTCGCTGCGCGGTGTTTGTATCCGAAAATTTATCGGTTCACGGCGCAAGAGTGTCGAGTGTTTGAACTGGGGATTGAAGCCGGCAAACTCTCAACCTGTTCGGAAATCTACAATGTCGATTTTCGTCGGTTGCTCTCCGAGCCGTTAGGTAAAATACGCCGTATGCTTGGCATCGATACAGCGTTTCTGCGATTTATGTATGAGAAAGAAGCGCGGCTCTTCCCGAACACCGTCGTCAGCCGACGCTTGCCGAAACAAGTCTTTGAGCCAGACCCCGAACCGTATGTGCCGCAGCCCTTTGTGCCGCCGCGTCGCGCCAATCTATCCGCCAAAACGATTGCCGCCTGATGCCCGCCGCTGAGCCTAACACTCGGGCGCTGCGCGAAAGTCGTCGAAAAGGATATGGTAAACTTCGCGCAGCGCTTTAACTTACGCCTCAGTTGATTGCCGCGTGTGCGGTTGCCTCATTATCACCAAGTATGAAACCATTGGTTTTCGTGGTCGATGACGACCCGAGTTTTCGCCTGTTGCTCGATAAGGTCCTATCGAAAGACTACGACATCAAAACATTCAACGACGCCGCCGCATGTCTCTTGCAGTTAGAGCGGGAGCAGCCCGCGCTGGTGCTCACCGACTACGCAATGCCCGACATCAACGGGCTGGAACTTCTGGCAACCATCAAGCAAGAGTATCCTGCGCTGCCAGTGATTGTTCTCACAGGCTATGGCAGCATTGAGGCGGCGGTCGAGGCGCTGAAAGGCGGCGCGTTTCACTACATGGAAAAAAATCTCAATGGCGCAACCGCATCGGCGAACTTTACCGTGTTGAAAACGCTGATGTCGCGTGCGATTGAACGCGCAACGCTCAAAGAAGAAAGCCAGCGATACAAGTCGGAAGTCGAGCAGCTGAAAAAGAAAGTTCGTCAACAAGATACCATTGAGCTTATCGGCAACAGCGTCTCAATCCAATCGCTGCGCAGCATGATTCAGCAAATGGCAGCCATTGACTCGACGGTGCTGATTCGCGGTGAAACCGGCACGGGAAAAACCATTGTGGCGCGGCTTATTCATCGGCTCTCGCCACGCGAGCAAAAAGGACAGTTTGTGGAAATCAACTGTGCGGCGCTGCCCGAAAATTTGCTCGAAGCTGAACTGTTTGGCTATGAACCGGGCGCATTCACAGACGCAAAATCCCAGAAAAAAGGACTGTTTGAAGTTGCTGACGGCGGCACGATTTTTCTCGATGAAATTGATTCGACATCGATGCTCGTGCAATCGAAATTGCTCTCGGTGCTCGAGACGCGCACGTTTCGTCGGCTCGGCGGCAGCCAACCGATTTACTCTAATGTGCGGCTCATCTGCGCAACAAATGCCAGCTTGGAGCAAAAGGTCGCTGACCAAAAGTTTCGAGAAGATTTGTTTTTCAGAATCAATGTGGTCTCGCTCTTTATGCCGCCGCTTCGGGAGCTTGGCGAAGACATTGTGCTGATTGCGGAGCGGTTTGTGCAGCAGTTTTCGCGCGAAATGAACAAGGGCGTTACTGGCATTTCGCCTGAAGCCAAGACGGCGCTGCTGCGCCACACATGGAAAGGCAATGTGCGCGAACTTCGAAACGTGATTGAGCGCGCCGTCATCTTTACGCCTGCTGGCAGCGACGTCCAGCCGCAACAATTGATGCTGACCTTGCCACACGCGCCCACAGCGCCCGTCGCCACCGCTGGCGCAGACTTCTCAATTCCTATGGGAAAAACGCTTGAAGAGGTCAAACTCGCATACATTCAAGCGGTCTTGAAGCAAAGTTCCAACTATGCTGATGCCGCAAAAACACTTGGCATTTCAGCCAAGGCCTTATGGGAAATTCGCAAACGCTATGGCATCGACACCGCCGACGCTCCCAAAACTTCCTAACAGAATTATTTACTTGACGCCGTGCATTTGCTTGTTCATAAACGGCACGAGTAAAAACAGCACCACCGCTGCACCAATACATACAAGGGTAATTTTCTCGAACACGCCCGAATAAATGGCTAACGACTCAATAGGCTTTAATGCGCCTGCGCCCGAGTCGTGCGGAATTGCCATCCATGTGCCAATGATGCCTGCGAGGTATTGTCCAAAGGCGGACGCCAAAAACCATGCGCCCATAACCATTCCGGTCATTCGCGCTGGCGAGAGTTTCGTTACTGCCGAAAGTCCAATCGGCGAGAGGCACAACTCACCCGTCGAGATAAAGACATAGCCTAACGCCAAGAATGCTAAATTCACCATGCCGCTCTCGCCCGCGAGTTTGCCGCCGATGACGAACACATAAAAGCCCAAGCCCAACTGCAAAAATCCTAACGCGAACTTCACAGGTGATGTTGGCTCAATGTTGCGAGACGCAAGCCACAGCCAAATCGAGGCGAAGGCAGCACTGAAGACAATGACGAAAAAGGGATTAAGTGCATTATTGACGGCTGCCGACGAGAGTTCTGTGCCGAAGAAATTCATATCAACATTGCGGTTGGCGAAAAGATTGAGCGAGCCGCCGCCTTGCTCGAAAAACGCCCAAAAGAGCGCTGACGAGAAAATCAGAATCACGGCGACGAGCAAGCGCCCGCCCGCCTCGCCGCCTTCGCGGAACGCCACAAACAGCAAATACCCAAAGGCTGAAACACAGAGCGGCGTCATAATGTAGTTCATGACCTCGTAGCTGCTGATGAGATAGACGAAAATCGGAATGGAAAGAAACGCCCCCAGATAAATGGCGGTCTCCCAACGAAGTCCGATGGGCGAAGGCGACGAGAGAGTGTCAGGTTCAGGCGGCAAGCCGACATCGCCCAAGCGCGCTTGCCAAACTGTAAAGGTGACAATGCCCAGCAACATAAACACGCCTGCAAGCCCGAAGCCCAAGTGCCAATCGACTTTTTGTCCCAAGAAGCCGCAGAGCAGACTGCCGAAGAACGCGCCGATGTTGATGCCCATGTAGAAAAATGAAAATCCCGAATCCCGTCGCGGGTCGCCTTGCTCATAGAGTTTGCCGACCATCGTCGAGATGTTGGGCTTAAAGAACCCATTGCCGCAGACAAGACACGCCAGCCCAACGAAAAACGTGGAGTTGGAAGGAATGGCTAAAACAAAATGTCCGAGCATCATCACAAGTCCGCCGAGCATGACAGCTTTGCGGTAGCCGAGCAATCGGTCGGCAAGAAAGCCGCCCAAGAGAGGCATCGCATACACGCACGCGGTATAGGCCCCATAGACAAGGTTCGCTTTGACATCATCGTATTTGAGTTGCGACGTCATATACAGCACAAGCAGCGCGCGCATGCCGTAATAACTAAACCGCTCCCACATTTCGGTAAAGAAGAGCAAGTAAAGCGCAGGAGGTTGTTTGGCAGAAACGCTTGGCGGCGCATTGGCAGAAAGTGTTGAGGAGAGCGCATCGTATTTTTGCATCGAGAAAATTAGGCGTTAAGTTGCAGTGTTGATAAAGGTCAATGTTGGAAAGTAAGAAAATTCATTCACGACCACAATCAAAACAGTCATGAGACCTGAAAAAAACGAACCAATGGAGATTCCAATGCCGCCGCGTGCCATGAAAGAAAGCATTGGCTTAGATATGTTGGAGCGCTACACAGGCTGCTCTGCAAATGAAATTGGGAACTATATCTTGCTGACGAACTTCACGCGCTACATCAAAGAATTTTCAGAAAGGTTCGCCGCGCCGATTATTGCTGGATCAGGGTTTCAAACCGTCAATGTGCCAGACGAAGATATGTCGCTCATTGACTATAAAATCGGCAGTCCGACTGCCGCACTCGTGATGGATTTGCTCTCATATCGCAAGCCCAAACCCAAAGGCGTCATTATGTTGGGGCTTTGCGGCGGCTTGAACAAACGCTCTAAAATTGGCGAGTTCATTTTGCCGATTGCGGCTATTCGCGATGATGGTGCGTCGAGCCACTATATGCCTACCCGCGTTCCTGCGCTGCCGACATTCAACATCCAAAAAATCATTTCCCAAGTCTTAGTCGAAAATGGCTACACCTATCGCACGGGCGTCATTCACACAACCGATTATCGATTTTGGGAATTTGACGAGGCATTTCGCCGCGAACTCATTGAAGAGCGCGCCATCTCGATTGATATGGAATGTGCGACGCTGTTCATCACAGGCTTTGCGGTCAAGGTCGCCATCGGCGCGCTGATGCTGGTGAGCGATTTGCCGCTGACCAAAGAGGGCATCAAAACCAAATCGTCGGCGAATCATGTCTTTGCCGAATACACGCGCAGCCATTTAGACCTTGGCATTAAGGCATGTCAAGAACTTCGGTCGCGTGGCAAAACGCTCGATGTGCGGCACTTTGAATGGTAACAGCGCTTACCAAAAAGCCTTGCGTATCGCAACACGCTGCCATAAAACACATCGTTAGGATTTAGAACTCGACTTTGACGCCGCCGACGGGCAAAAATCCAAATTGCAGCACACGGTCGACCTCCTGTTTGCGCTCATTCCAAATCAGTTGCTGGACATTTTGCCGTGCATACGCATTCTGAATATCAATGAAGGTTACAATGTTCCAGCCCGTAAAGAAAAAGCGTTTATCCAGCCGAATATCCAAACGATGATACTCAGGTAGGCGGTCGCCGTTGAAATTGTTGAAATCAACAATCAACTGTCCTAACGCCCGCGATGCAGAGAGGTTAGTTGGCGATGTCGGCTGACTGCCCACAAACCGCCACTTGACCGAGAGTTCAAAATCGTCGGAGAACTTATAGCCGAGAATTGCCGTAATGATGTGCCGAAAATCAAACGTGCTTGGTCGCAAGACGCCGTCGCGCCCAGCAAATTCAATGCGCGAGAAAGAGTAGTTGGCAATCGCGTAGAAATTACTCGTGAGTTTTTTCTGTAAAAAAATCTCGACGCCGCGCGCATAGCCGAAACTGTCGGACACAAGTTCCTCAAGCCCAAATGCCACGTAGCCTGCGCCTGCGTTTCCATAAGACAGTTGCGGCAACGCAACACTGGCAGCATAGTTGCGATACTCTTTATCAAAAACTTCAAGCGTTAACTTCAAGTCCTCTGAGGGATACCACTCCAGCCCGCCGACGAGTTGGCGCGTGCGCAGAAATTGCAAGTCCCGATTTTGCGGAAACGACAGAAGCCAAACCATCGGCGGCGCCTGATGATACAGCCCGACGGCGGCGTTGAGTTTGAGATTCGGCAACACATCGAGGCTTGCCGAGAGGCGCGGCGAAAAAACGCCGCTGTTGTTCAGATAGCTGAAATAATCGAACCGAAGTCCCGCCGTTAGGCTCAATCGGTCGAAAAAGAGCTTGGTGTGTTGCAGATACGCACCGAGTTTGTAGGCTTGCGCGATTCGGCTGTAACTGACTTCGGGTCGCAAATTGCCCGCACCATTGAAGCTTTCTTTGATGAAAATGTCGTTGCCGTTGTCAATGAGCCGCGCGGTAACGCCGAGTTCGGAGACATCGGTCGGCGAAAAGCGATGCGAGAGGTCGGAGCGTAAGACATACTCGCCCTCGAACGAGCTATTGCGGAAGTTGCGAATGCCCGCCGAATCAACATCGGTAAAGTAACGATAGCGATTGTTCGATACCGTCGTCTGAATAAAGGTTTTCTCTCCGGCGAGCCACTTATGCGAGATCCCAAGCGTGTACTGCCAGCCATTGTTCGTGATGTTGTCAAGGTCTGGAGCATCTGTGTTGGTGGCGCCTGTAAAGCGAATGTCGTCAATGCCGCCAATGCCAATGAGCGAGAATCGATGTTCGGGCGTAGCTTCGAGCGTCGCCTTCAAATTAACATTGGAATAATTCGGAACGGCGGTCAAGCCCGTCGCGCCCAGAATCAAATCGAGGTAGCTTTTTCGAGCCGACAGCATAAACGCGCTTTTTCCGGGTTGAATCGGCGCCTCGATAACGAAGCCCGCCCCAGCGAATCCCAAATCAAATTTCCCTCTGAACCGATTTTTGTCGCCGTCGCGGTATTTGATGTCCATCACACTCGAGAGCCGATCGCCATACTTAACGCCGAAGCCCCCTGCGCTGAACGTAACATCTTGTAAAAAGTCGACATTCAAGACGCCGATAGGACCGCCTGTTGCGCCTTGGGCAGCAAAGTGATTGATGTTCGGCACTTCTACGCCATCGACCATCGTGAAATTTTCTACTGGGCTGCCACCGCGCGCGACAATATCGTTACGCTGGTCGCTGCTCGTTGCCACGCCGGGCATGGCCAAGACCATGCGGCTGACATCCTCGACCGACCCAGGTGCACGCCGAATCTCTTCTTGCGAGAGTGTATTTGTGCTGAGTTTGAATTCGTCCGACTTAATGAAGAATGTCGTTGCGGAAACGGTGATTTCTGACGCTGACGCGCCGTCGATGAGCAATTCCAGCGTTAGTTTCACGCTTTGCGCCGTGCCAACGGCTACATCGGATTTGATGAGCGGTTTGTAGTCGGGCGCAGTGATTTTGAGTTGGTATGTTCGCGGCGCCAGCTTATCGAGCCGAAACCGTCCCGTCAGGTCGCTGACTGTGCCGATAGCTGTGCCGATAAGCTCGATCTTCGCGCCGATGATTTCTTGCTTTGTATTCTTGTCAAGAATTTCGCCTTCGATAACGCCCGTCAGCCCGTGCAGTGCCGTCGAGTCAACAGATTGCGCAAAGAGCGTCGTTGTAAGGCCTAAAAAAAATGCCGAAAGTGTAATGAGAAGTTTCATAATGCCTCCAATGACTTTCAAGTTTGAGTAAAACGACCAGATAAAGTTATCGTGAAATAAGCGGCTGCCTCATCAACGCTTGCGCAAAGACAAACAGCGTCGCTGCTGCGTAGAGTATCGCTGCCGAAATGACATAAATTTTCCTGTTAGGCGAAATTTTATCAACGACCAGCGCCAGAAGCGGCAAGAGTTGAAGTGCGTGCATGCCGATAAAATGCGCCACCCGCTTGCCAGCGCAAGCAAATTAGCGACGGAAAAAAGCAGTTCGGCAGTCATTTTTGAAAGATGTTACAATTATGAACAATGTTTATCAAACAGGCAAAAATCTTTAAAGATGTTGCATACCTGCAACGCCTAATTGCAGGATGTCAAACGCATAGTTTTCAAGATGTTCTTTCGGAATCATATCCCATCGGTGCGTGATGATGAACGATGAAATGCCGTGAACCAGCGACCACAGCGCCATTGACGCAAGCATCACATCGACCGGCTTAAACTCGCCCGCCTCGATACAGGCTTGCACGTCGCTTTTGAGATAGTTAAAGGAACGCATGCCCCAACTTGAACCCTCGAACTGGCTGTCCCAAACCATTGGCATATTGCTGAGGAACATCAGGTCGTAGTAGTGTGGATTTTCAATAGCGAAGCGGATATAAGCCCTGCCATGTGCGTTGAGCCGCTCCATCGGGTCTTGAACCACACGCAGTGCTTCCTGTCGGCGGCACAGTTCCTTGAATCCAGCTTCCTGTATTTCGCAGAATAACGCTTCTTTATCTTTGAAGTATAGGTAAATCGTTGCAGGGCTGTATTCGATTTTGTCGGCGATTTGACGAATGGACACATTCTCGTAGCCTTCGGCGATGAAGAGGCTCATTGCCGCCTCTAAAATGCGCTGCCGCATTTCTTCTTTCTCTCGCGCCTTCCGCTCTGCAATGCCCATGTTAAGATGTTCTCGAGATTATGAACAATGTTTAGTTTTCAATGCAAAATTACTAAACGCTGTTTAGAAAAGCAAATCAAAAAAAGATTTTTGACATGCCGGCAGTGGTGGGCAAGTTATCTGCACAAGTTCTATCTATGACACAGGAGGCGGGAGGTATTTGTCCAAGAACGCTTTGACGCCTTCAACGTAGTTCGGGCTACGGCGCGCGCCGTCGTTGTGCCCATAACAAATCTGCAGAAATTCTTTTGGCGGCCTTGCGGCTTCAAAGATGTCTTTGCCATGCTGAAATGGAATCACCTCGTCATCAGGGCTATGAATGACCAAGACAGGAGACTTTGCCTGCAAAACATTGGCGAGCGTATCATAGCGTGAGCGCATGAGTTTGCGCAGAGGGAAATATGGATACACACATTTGGCAATTTGTTTCATCGTTGTAAAGGTCGACTGTAAAATCAGCGCACCCGCACATACCTCTTTGCCAAGCCACGCCGCCACGCTGCCGCCAAGCGAGTGTCCGAAAATAATGATATGTTCAGGCGCGATGTGTTTAGTCTCGACCAAGTAGCGCCAAGCGGCGTTGCCGTCACGGTAGAGCCCGTCTTCACAGGGTTTACCATCGCTCTGGCCGAAGCCGCGATAGTCGAAAGTCAAGACGCTCAGATTGAGTTTTCGGAAAAGTTCTATTTGGTCAAATTGATAGGAGACGTTGCCTGCATTGCCGTGGCAGAGCAGCACAGTTGCGCGGGCGTTGTCTTTCGGCAAGAACCAGCCGTGTAGCCGAATGCCGTCGCTGGTGTGGAGCTGGACGCTCTCGTAGTTAAAGCCATGTTCAGCAGGCGTAGTGATGAGCGGCTTGCGCGGCGCATAAATAAAATAGTCTTCTATGCTCGACATCAATCCCATTCGTCGTCCTGTTGAAAAGAGTTACTGCAAAAATTTCAACTGGTTTGAATTTCGGTCTTTAAGTTGATTTCTTCAAGAATCGAGCTGACGCGCAGACAGTCTTCCAAGTCGCCATCATAGACGATAGACTTGCCTTTGTTATGCACTTCCCATGTGTGCATTTCAGCTTTGTCGCGTCCGCATCGCGTGGCTTTCATAATTTGGTTGATAACTTCCTCGAACGTGTGGTAATTGTCGTTGAACAAGACGACTTTATACGGCTCATCGGTAATCGTGTCCGTATCGTCGGGGCGTTCCTGAGTTAGTATAGAGAGTATAAGTATTGGTCGTTTCGACATAGCGGTCATGAAATCGTGTTGCGTCGTGATTTGGCAGAGATGAATGCCGTAACATAGTAAAAAACTTGAATCTTCGGAGAAACGTTTTTGGCGTATTTTAATGCGCACTCGCCGCCGAAAAAACCGTAGGATATGCCAATGAAAGCACTGGTTCAGTATGCGTTTCGCAACAAACTTCATCTGTCTGTGCTATCGGCGTTGGGTGCTGGTGCATGGTCAATTTTTTTTGGCATTCCGATTCTATGGCAGACTGTTCTTGTCGTCTTTCTCGTAACGCTCTCGATTTATCAATACAACCGACTAACCGACGGCGTTGAAGACGCTTACAATCAGCCCGATAATTTACGCCTTGCGCAAAAAAATTTCGTTGCGATTACCTACATTTTTTTCTACGCCCTGTCGCTCATCTGCCTTGTAATATCAATCGCCTACGGGCTGTCGGCATTTCTGCTCACGCTGTTTATCGAGCTGGTTGGGTTTTTATACAATCAGAAGTGTTTTCCCGAAGTGCTTTCTAAAATGCTTGGCGGCGCGCGGCGCCTGAAAGACATTTACATTGTCAAGAACCTTGTGCCGCCGACAGACTGGGCAACCGCAATGATTTTTTTGCCGCTTGTCTTTGCAGGCGAACCAATTGCGCTCAAGGCGTGGATTTGTTGGCTGTATATTTTCACCTGCGCCTTTTTTATCGAGGTGATGTGGGACATCAGAGACCGGCACGGCGATTTGCTCTCTGGCATCAAAACGATTGCCAACACCTTTACGCTCTATCGCACGAAAGTCTTTCTCATTGTGTCGAGTTCTGTATCGGCGATCGGACTTTTTTTAGCAACATATCTCGATGTCTTGCCGCAAGCGACGTATTTTTTGCTCTCGAACAATGTGGCAGTGATGTTTATCGCAAGCTCGTATCATGATGGGCTCCCTGATGCGGGACGCTGGCTGAGCGATATGACAATTTTACTTGCGCTTTTGCTCTTCGCCTCCTTCGGCGCCATTGCTTATTTCGCACACTGAAAACTCTTCGTATTTTCCTTGCACTTGAAATGATAGCCACACTGCTGCTATGCCCCGATTACTTATTGTTGCTTGTTCAGCCCGCAAACGCCTTGAAGCCTGCGCGCTGCCAGCCATAGAGCGTTACGACGGCGTAAACTTTCGTGTTCTCAAAAA
>JPGV01000012.1 GCA_000724175.1 [Candidatus Thermochlorobacteriaceae] bacterium GBChlB
ATTTCGCGCCACCTTATCTCGTTTGCCGTCATAACTGTGTCGGTTTGATGCAGCAGCAAATTTACAATTTTTTTGATGCGCAAAAGACGCTGCACTGTGTTATTAAATTTTAAACTTCGCCTTGCGTTGTTTTGCTGTGTGCAATTGGTTGTCGGAAAAAGCGTATAATGCTTTTAGGCGCGGCGACGACGCAGCGCGAAGGATTCAGTTCAACGAATGTTCGGATTTTCTTTTTCAGTTTCAAATAGCTGGGCGCTTGCGCTATTTGCGGCTCTGTCAGCGTTGCTTGCCATTTATACCTACCGCGCTTCTTTGCTGTCGCCCCCACTTAAAGTTTTTTTGGCGTCGCTCCGAGGCGTTGCCGTGTTTTTAACATGCGCCCTTCTGCTCGACCCCGCGCTCAGTTCTGTCGAAAAACGCATTGACCTGCCCACACTCGCATTAGCCATCGACGACTCCGAAAGCTTAACCATCAAAGACAACGGGATTGCCCGAGACAGCGTGCTTCGAGAGTTGCTCTCCGACAATCGAGACAACTTTACATCGTTAGGGAAATCATTGATGTTTTCGTTTGGCAAACGCCTTCGAGAAACATCGCTCGATTCACTCACCTTCAAAGATAAAGAGTCGAACCTTTCGGACGCACTTCAGAGTTTATCGCGGCTAAAAGAAACAAAAAAGCTCAATGCGGTTTTGCTTTTTTCCGACGGACAATTTACCGCGGGCGAAAATCCAATTTACGCCGCCGACGGCGCGCTCTTGCCAATTTACACCGTGATGCTCGGCGATACGGTCTCTAAGCGCGATATTGTGGCGCGGCGCGTGGTTGCGCCCGAAGTCGCCGTTGTTGGCACAAAAGTTCCTGTTTCCGTCGTCGTTTCACAGACTGGGTTTCGTGGCAGCCGCGTTGAGGTTATACTCCGCGACGGCGCAGACATACTTGAGCGCAAACTGCTTGACCTTACCGACATCGAGCAGCGCGTCGCGTTTGACCTTACCCCAAAAGCCGTCGGCGAGGCAAAGTATCTCATTTCTGTCTCAACGCTCGACGGTGAGTTCTCAACGCGCAACAATGCGCTCGCCTTTTTCATCAATGTGCAGAAGCAAAAGAAAAAAGTGTTGGTCATTACTGGCTTGCCCGACCCAGAGATTTCTGCTGTAAAGAATGCGCTGCTCTCGAACCCGTCGCTCAATGCTGTTTTTTTTACGCAGCGGTCGCCTACCGAATTTTTTGAGGGCGCCTTTTCTGCCGATGTACACAAAGACGCCGATGCTTGCATTCTTGTCGGTTTTCCAAACACGCCTGCAAGCGAGTCGCTCTCGCAGCAAGTGTTGTCCTTTCTTTCAAGCACGAACATCCCCGTCTTGTCGCTCTTGACGTTTCAGAGTTCGGCGGCGCGCTTGAAACAATACGACGCACTGCTTGCAGTCAAAATCGGACGCACTCAGGGAGAGGTGTTGGACAATTTAGCCTTCATTGCGCTTGGCACAGCAGGCGCTCAATTTGCCGCCTTTCGCCCGATGTCTGCCACGCTCGATAACACGCTCAAACTTGCACCACCGGTCAGCTATCTTGAGTTTGATTTTCAACCCAAGCCGGCTGCATCGGTGTTGTGGCGACTTCGAGTCGGAAACCGCGTTACTGAGAAACTTCTCTTCGCCGCCGCGAAGTTGCCCGCGCGCAAAGTTGCAACGATTACTGCGATTCAGTTGTGGCATTTGTCGCTCTCACCCGATAACGATGTGCGCGACTTTTATCGACAAACGCTGCTTGGCACGCTCGATTGGCTTGTCGCCGATGAAGATACACGGCGGTTTAAAGTCGAGCCGACGTCCAAACTCTTCGATGAATCCAGCCGCATATCGTTTAACGCCACGCTTCAAGATGAGCTTTTACGACCAATTTCTTCGGCGCGCATTTCCCTAAAAGTTCGTGAGAAAAAATCTGGTCATGAATTTTCCACTGAATTCGAGGCTGGCTCGGAAGCCGGACTTTACGCAGCCTCATTTGAACGATTGCCGTCGGGCGATTATGCCTTTTCGGCGGAAGCCCGCGAAGGCGAGCGCACACTTGGAACAGCGAGCGGCACTTTTTCCGTCAGCGAAACCAGCACAGAGTTTCGACTCACCGAAGCCAATCCCGATGTAATGCGCGAGATTGCTCGTCGAAGCGGCGGAAAATTTTATACCGAAAAAGACTTTGCTAATTTCTTCGATGACATCAAGCGTGATGCGGCGTTTCAACCAACGGAGACCTCCGCTACAACCCGCATCGAACTTGCCAATATCAGCGTGCTGCTCATTATCATCATTACCCTACTTGCCATAGAATGGCTGACTCGAAAACTCAACGCGCTGCCGTAACTTTGCTGCCGCAGCCAGAATTATCCAATTGCATCAGAAATGAAACGCATTGTTGTGTTTAGCGGCGCAGGTCTTTCCGCCGAATCGGGCATTCCAACCTTCCGCGACTCCGACGGGCTTTGGGAACAGCATCGCATTGAGGACGTCGCCTCGCCCGACGGCTGGCAGCGTGACCCGGAACTTGTCTTGGACTTCTACGGCAAGCGGTTTCAAAAAATGAACCTCGTTCAACCCAACGCTGCGCACTACGCTTTGGCTGAGTTGCAAAAAAAATTTGATGTCATCAACATCACGCAGAATATCGATACGCTCTTAGAACAAGCTGGCGCAAAAAACGTCTGGCACTTGCACGGTCGGCTCGATACAGCAAAGTGCGAATTTCACCATGAGATTTTCGGCTATCAACCAACACATCGATGCGATTTCAAAACGCTAATTTCAAAACCGATTGCGCTCGGCGACACCTGCCCGAAGTGCGGCGGACGCTTGCGCCCTGATGTGGTTTGGTTCGGCGAGTCGGTCGATATGCGTCAGCCCTATTTGGAAGAATTGATAGACACAGCATCGGTGTTCATTGGCGTCGGCACGTCCGCGCAGGTTTATCCTGCCGCAGGGTTGCTCACGCTCTTTGCCGATACCGAACAAAAGTATTTTATCGACCCAAATCCTGCCTACGGTGCGTTGTATGGGTTCAGCGTATTGGAAGGCAAAGCGTCGGTCAAACTGCCCGAACTTGCCAAGCAATTATTGGGGTCGGCGAACTGAATGAGCGTTCATACCGCGCAATTATATTCATCGCTTGATAAAAATTCCAAACGATGAAGTTTATGTTCAAGATAAACCGTAGAGGGGCTGTGACATGAGAGAGTTGCGGATAAGCACGGCGCCCGTCCGGAATTATGAGTGCGTCCGAATTGTCAACTCGCGCGCTGCGTTCAGCAATGCCGATAGCACCGTGAGCGGCGTCTGCGCTGGACCGCGTAAGAGTTGCCCCTGCGCGCCAAATTGAGAGCCATGGCATCGGCACGTCCAAATCTGATTAGTCAGGTTCATTCCGCCGCAACCGGCGTGTGTGCAGATAAGCTCGAGCGCGAGAAAATCTGTCATTGACAACCGTTCAATGCTGATGAACGCCAACTGCGGCTCGATTTGGGGTTCGCCGAATTGATTAACGTAAACTGTTTTGCCGACATCGGGCAATTGGGACGCGGCGACGCGGACGCCAGTTTGAACGCGCACTGTTGCCGATGAGAATGCAGACAATGTGCCGCGCCGATTTCTCGTCGCAACCTTGTATGACGGATTCAGCGCAAGTGACACGCCAGTATCGTTAAAGTCACGCGCCGACGCGCCGACTTCGCCGAGCGGACGAAACTCGGCGTCGGGAAAATCGCTGCGCCACACCTGATAGCCCTGAACATCTGCACCGACCGCGCCCGTCCAACTGATGAAGATGCTTCGGAGCAATGCTGTTGCCGCAACAGCTTCGGGCGGGAGCGGCACTTCGTCGGGCACATCAACGGCGGCTTGACATCCCGCCAAAGCATTGCCGACCGTGAGCATCGCAAGTCCCTCTGATGCGCGTTTCAAAAACGCTCGGCGCGAGTGTTTCATACATTTGACCAGTTGTGTTGAGGTGTTTAGGCGACCTCGTTGTCAAACGAAATAGCCGCCTAAATTTTCAATAAGCTCCGCCGATTTTCCGCCGTTGCCATGCTTCCAAGTTAAAAGATGGGAGCGTTGTAGGTGTTACGGTTAATCCCGTTGTGTCGGTCAGTGTTGTGTCGGTCAGTGTTTTCACAAATGAAATGAGCGCGCGAATTTCAGACTGCGACAACGCTAAAGAATCAAACGGCAGGGTTTGATTGGGCAAGTCAATGCCGATGCCTTTGCCGCCGCCCATGTTGTAGAAACGCATGACATCGTCAAGCGTCTTGTAGACACCGTTGTGCATGTAGGGCGCAGTCAGTTCGGCGTTTCGCACGGTTGTCGTCTTGAAGGCGTATCGGTGTAACTCCATGTGCGTCACTGCCTGCTTACCCGTGTCAGGGTCGATTTCAGCATTTGTCCATTTTGGCTCTTTCGGAACGCCGATGACTTCCGCTTCCATTCCGATGTAGGTCGGCGGAACAGTGCCATTGAAGAGCGGCATAAAGTGACACGTGCCGCATTTTGCTTTTCCCATGAAAAGATTAAACCCGTGCTTTTCTTCCGCGCTGATTTGGGCGGTATCACCGCGCATATACTTATCGAATCGCGAATTGAGCGATACAAGGGTTCTGACATAGGCGCCGATAGCCTGCTTGACCTGCTCTGGTGTGATAGGCTCTGTTGTGCTGATACCTGCCTGTTTTACTGGGAATGCCTTTTGAAACAGGGCAATATAGCCATCGCTTTTCATCAACTTTTCGGCAACCAGCTTGAGCGATGAGTGCATTTCACTTGGACTTTGCAACACCTTCTCAACGCGGTCTTCAAGGTAGACGGTGCTTTGGTCGTAGGAGGAACTTGGCTGCAACGCGGCATTGATTAGCGTTGGCGTATTGCGCAGAACCGCATTATCCTTGCCAAGCGCAACGGCTCTGGGACGTCCGTCTTGAAACGCTTTTTCTGGTTGATGGCACGAGGCACAGGCACGCTGATTGTTTTCGGAAAGAATTGGGTCGTGAAAGAGCAACTTGCCGAGTTGAACCAAATCGGGCGTTGAGTTTGGCACATAAAACGGTGCGTAGCCTTTAAGCACAAATGCATCTACATCGAAGAGCGTTTTGGCACGCGTCGAGAGCGGACGACGATAGTCGACGAAGGCGATGTCGGCGGCTGTTTGCATGTCATACAGTGCCTCGCACAGCGGGTTGATGTAACGCGTGATGAATTCAGCACGGTCAAAGTCGTTGAACGACGCTTGAGAGCACTCGACATATTGAATCGCTGCAGTCAGTTTTTCCGAGAGCGCTCTGAACTGCGTTGGCTGTTTTGACGATAAGTCAGTTGCTAAGAAGCCCAATCCTTCTTCAACGCCGCGCAAGGCTTCTGCTGCTTCAGATACGGAGCGTTGAGCGATAGGAGAGTCGTAGCCCGATATGCCAAGCGTGATGATGCGGAAGAGTTCCTGACGCATTGCGTCAAAAAGAATTGCATCGGTAAAGGCAATGCCGTCGAGCATGATGCGCATGCGCCGTGTCGCGCTTTGAATGCGCTTGAGCTCATCAATCAATTTTTCGGCATCTGCCACGTCCGCCTTCGGGAAAATAATTGCCTCGACCACTTGCAATCCCGACGGCGAGATGATTTTTTGGTCGGTCTCTTCGGCTTCGTCCAGAGCAGCACCGTTGAGTTGCTTTGCGCTTCCCGGACTGGTGGCTTCCACAATCCACTCAAGGCGTTTATAGGCTCGTCGCGCTATCTCAAAGCGGCAATGCATTGAGTCAGAAAACGACGCGCTATGCTCAAGCTGCTGAATACTCCTTATCCAGTCACTCATTGAGCTATCTAACGCAAGTAACTTTGAAGAATAGGTCTTGAATATTGCCTCCGTATGAGGCGCATGTGGAAACCGCATAGACTGCTGAGTGCACCCCACAGCCATCAGCGAAATGATTGCGAGTGACGCTAATCGTTGCAATAGTGTTGTCATAGAAGAAAGCAAGTTTTTACGATTCAAGTTCTATGCCATGAAAAACATCGTGCCGCGAAAACATAGCTGTTTGCGCGGCACGGAAAACAGAAACAAGTTCAGGGACTGTAGTTAGCGAGCCAAGCCTTTAAGAATGACTATTTGGCTGGCTTGGTCATCGGGCGCGCCGCCAAACACCGCAGGCTCATTGCCGTCTTTGTCAGGGTCGCGATACACAGCGCCTCTCCAGCCATGGGGCTGAATGCAAAGTAGGAAGGTTCCTTCAATGCCCGCCAGGTCGGACACATCGAGCATTGCGCCGTATTCCCAGCTTCCGTTTACGCCCGGATTAACTGTTCCACCAAACGGCGTGCCGTCGGTCTTCACAAATGGACGACCGCCTTCTCTGCGATGGTCTGCCTCCAACACCACTTTGAGCTCGCCCGTGTTGAGGTTATACTGATAGATATAAGCGTCATGACGATTGATGTTTGGGTCGCCACCGTTGTAGGAATTTGGGTCTTCCTGCACATAGAGAAAGTTGCGTGTGGCCACCAAGTTGTCTGGATTCATGAACGAAGTCTCGAGTGGACCAGTCGTGCGGTTTTCATTAAAGGTCGGAACGCCCGCGTTGAGTGTAACTTGGTCGCCATCGAGCAACACCGAGAGCTTGCCAACGAGTGGGTTTGTCGGGTCCAAGCGAAGGCGATAGACTCTGCCCCACTTGGTGCGCGAGCGGTCGGCTAATGAGCCAGTGTTGTTTTGACCCGTAACATTGAAGAATACTTCGCGTCCGACGCCATCTTTGCGGTAGTCGACATCTTCGACGCGTCCAAAGCGAATGGCTTTCGCCGCTTCGGCAGCAGCATCAGTGCCGCTCAGGTTCAAGCCTCCCGGAATTTCGCGGAATACAACATCGTATTCTTGACCCTTGACCATTTGCGTTTCGCGTTGTTCATCATTCGGGCGCGCCATCACATAGAGCTTGCCATTGTCCAAATCGCCGACGGTATTGCTGACATACATCGCCACCTGACCGCCGAAGGCATCGGTGTTATCATCGCCGATAACAATGACGGTACGGTTGGCATAGGCGGTTTTCGGGAGCGGCACGGCGTTCTCGGTGCTCCAAACGCCCAGAGCAGGCAAGGCTTTTGCCGTATTTCGCGGTCCGAGCGGATTGATTGCCCAGATGCGCGAGTCAACGCTGCCGTTGCCGCCAGCGCTGCTAAAGCCTTCGCTGCCCGAGAGGAAGACGGGACCAAAGCCATGTTCTTCTGGCGTTGCAAGCGTGCCAGAGCATTGACGCCAGTTGCCTTGCAACGAAGACATGACATAGTCGCCAGCAATTGGCTTAAAGTTCTTGTCCAGCGTCACGCGCGACACAGCGTAGTTATCTTCATGCTCTGTGAGCAAGGTAAATGTGCCGTCGTTGTTCTTGAGGATGCCTGCGCCGTCCGCCGCACCTCCAAAGACAAAGTTCGGCGAACCCGAAATACGGTCATCGCTGCTGATAAGCGAAAAGACTTCCACGCCGCTCATGACATTTTTGACGAGTGCGGGCGTTACCGAATAATTCCTTAGTTCAGCCGGCGTCACCGAACTGCCGTCCGTCGAGTTGTTGCGGCAACCCGAAAGTATCGCGCCACCGATGAGCAGACCGGAGAGCGTGTTTTTGAAGAGTTGTCTAAGCATGGTTAGAGTTGTGTTTGGTTCAATTGTTGTTGAAAAAGACATAACCATTGCAAACAAATCCCTTGCGCCGTTTCCCTCATTGCGGCAGGCGAGGGGTTTATGCAGTTTCTTTCAATCAAGGCAGAGTATTGTTACTGCAAAAGCGGAAACTCGAAGGAACAACTGGTTTTTTAGAGAAACACGCTTGGGCGTTGTATGCAAAGTCGGATGCAAAGATAAGGATGCAAGTTTACGGAGATGTTACTTGGATGTTAAGTAACGATTAATCAACTGTATTTTGGCACAATGTTCGCCAAAAACGATAATTCGTGCCCGCGCAAATCTGTTTTACAAAAAAATCAACAACGCGCATTTCACGCCTATCACCTATTTCGTTGTATTTTTGAGATAAGTCCAAAATAAACAGAGACTGTAGAATGGAAGGTTCAAATATCAATCGTCGCCTCACCGACCTTGAGGCAATTCTGGGCGAATATATGGCGCAAAATGCCCTTGCCGCCCGCCGCGCTCAATTAGAACAAGCACAGCGCGACAAAGAAGCAAAAGAGTTCAAGGACGAAATGAAAGAGTTCAAAACGCAGACGCTGATTTATCAGGCGCGGTTGGAAGAAACTACTGTGGAACTTAAGCAGTCGGTCAAAGACTTGAACAAAAAGTGGGGCGAGTTGTCCAACAAACTTGGCACGATTGTCGAGGACATCGTCGCGCCAAACCTACCGTCGATTGCGGAGAAGTATTTCGGTTTAAAGAACATCGAGCGTATGATGCTGAACATTTATGTCAGCAGCCAAAAGCCCGATGTAATTGGCAGAGAGTTCGATGCGATTTTAGTGTCGGGTGAAACCGTTGTGCTCAATGAAACCAAATCGACCGTCAGGCAAAATTATATGGAAGAGTTCATCGAGATGCTGCCCGAATTTTTCGATTACTTTCCCGAACTTCAGGGCAAGAAAATCATTCCGATTTTTTCAAGCCTCTCGCTGAACCCTGCGCAAGTCGCGTTCCTGACCAAACGCGGTGTCTATGCCATGGCGATGAGCGGCAACACAATGGATATTCTGAACTATGACGATGTCGCCCGCGCTTGACTTCTTCATCGCACATTTTTTACGTCAATCTTCTTGATTCGCATTTAACTCGACGATGAAATACAGCTACACCGATATTGAACAAAAATGGCAAGCCTACTGGCAGCAGCACGACACCTTCACAACCATCGAGGACAGCGCAAAGCCGAAGTATTATGTTCTGGATATGTTTCCGTATCCGAGCGGCAGCGGCTTGCACGTCGGGCATCTGGAAGGCTACACGGCCACCGACGTTGTTGCCCGTTACAAACGCCATAAAGGCTTTTGCGTTTTGCATCCGATGGGCTGGGACGCCTTCGGACTGCCCGCCGAACAATATGCCATCAAGACTGGCACGCATCCACGCATCACGACGGAACAGAACGTTCAGAGCTTTAAACAGTCGTTGCAACGCTTAGGACTCACCTACGATTGGTCGCGCGAAATTAACACAACCGACCCTGACTATGTGAAATGGACGCAATGGATTTTTCTCAAACTCTACGAGCAAGGGTTGGCTTATGTCGCCGAAGTTCCAGTCAATTGGTGCGTTGAACAGAAAACCGTCTTGGCAAATGAAGAAGTCGATGAGTATTTGGAAAAAGGCTTCACCGTGGTTCGCAAGCCGCTTCGTCAGTGGGTGTTGAAAATCACGGCGTATGCTGAGCGGCTTTTGCACGACTTAGAGACGCTCGACTGGGGCGAGAACATCAAGGAAATGCAGCGCAACTGGATTGGCAGAAGCGAAGGGTGCAACATCACGTTCGAAGTTCAGCGCAATCCCTTGACGACTCAGGCAAACATCACTGTTTTTACCACGCGACCAGATACGCTTTTTGGCGCAACCTATATGGTGCTCTCGCCTGAACATCCGCTGGTTGCCTCCATCACGACTGACACGCAGCGCGCCGCCGTTGACGCCTATCGAGCGGAGTCTGCCAAGAAGAGCGATTTGGAACGCGCCGAATTGCAGAAAGAAAAAACGGGCGTCTTCACGGGCGGCTATGCCATCAACCCTGCGACCAGACAGCCGATTCCGATTTGGATTGCCGACTATGTCTTGATGAGCTATGGCACGGGCGCGATTATGGCAGTCCCTGCGCACGACGAGCGCGACTGGGAGTTCGCCAAGAAATTCAATTTGCCGATTGTTGAAGTCCTACAATCGCCGCACGACGTTCAGGAACAGGTCTTTGTGAACAAAGACGCACCGTGCGTGAACTCCGCTAACGCCGATGTTTCGCTCAATGGATTGACATTCAAAGACGCCTTCGAGAAAATCGTCGCATGGTTGGAAGCAAAAGGCGTTGGACAGCGGAAGGTCAATTACAAATTGCGCGACTGGGTCTTCAGCCGGCAGCGCTACTGGGGCGAGCCGATTCCGATGAAGTATTATCAAGACGCACAAGGTAATTACACCATACTCAAACCTGAGACGACCTTGCCGCTGCTTCTGCCCGACGTGGAAAAATACGAGCCGTCAGGCACAGGCGAGTCGCCACTTGCAAACATTGACCACTGGCTCTACGGCGAAGATGCGCAGGGGAAGTTTCGGCGTGAAACCAACACCATGCCGCAATGGGCGGGAAGCTGCTGGTATTACCTGCGGTTCAAAGACGCGAAAAATCCAAACGCGTTTGTTTCGCCTGAGCGAGAGCGGTATTGGGGACAAGTCGATTTATACATCGGCGGCGCCGAACATGCCGTGTTGCACCTGCTCTACGCGCGGTTCTGGCATAAAGTGTTGTATGACATCGGACTTGTCTCGCACCACGAGCCATTTCAAAAGCTCTTTAATCAAGGCATGATTTTGGGCGAAGATGGCGAAAAAATGTCCAAGTCGCGCGGCAACGTCGTCAGCGTCGATTCGTTGCTTGAAACCTACGGCGCCGATGTTGCGCGGCTCTATGTGCTGTTTTTAGGACCGTTGGAACAGGTAAAGCCTTGGAACACGAAAGGCATCGAGGGCGTCTCGCGCTTTCTCGGTCGAGTATGGCGGCTTGTCTATACCAATTTGCATGATGGCAAGCCCGATACCGATAGCACGATTGGCGTTACTGACGAGCCAATGAGCGCAGCGATTGAAAAAGCCATGCACAAGACGATTCAAAAGGTCGATGAGGACTGCCAGAACCTGCGCTTCAACACGGCGATTGCGGCAATGATGGAGTTTGTCAATGTTCTGACCAAAGAAAATTGTCATAATCGAACGGCGATTGAACATTTGCTCGTGATGCTCTCGCCGTTTGCGCCGCACATCGCTGAAGAGTTGTGGCAGGCGATTGGTCACGGCGACTCCATCGCCAACGCGCCGTTCCCGACATTCGATGCAGCACTGACCAAAGACGAAACGGTTACGATTGCAGTGCAGGTGTCGGGCAAATTGCGCGGCACATTCGAGGCCACGGTCGGTATGCAGAACGACGACTTAATTGCTCGCGCCAAAGAGGTCGATTCAGTCGTGAAATTTCTGGACGGCAAAGAAATCGTCAAGCACATCGTCGTGCCAAATAAACTTGTTAATTTGGTCGTCAAGGGGTAGCAGCATCGTTTTGTGCAGCGAGTTGAGCGACGGAGGCGTTTTGCACTGGCGACTCGCTGGTTTACATTGGCGTCATTTCACTTAAACGTTGGCGTAAAAGGAGAAAACATGAACGGAGTTCTAAAAGCCGCGCTGCTTTTTGCGCTGCTACTGTTGCTTGTCGGTGTATTGATTATTCTTCCTGCCTATCTTTTCGGTGTGTCATCAACGCTCCAAGCACAGGTCGCCGCAGCCGGGTATATCGTCTTTTTTTCAAACGCGGTTTGGCGCGGCACGCAGCATGGCGGGTTCGTCGCCTCCAAAGACGATAAACAAGTGCAGCACACAGGCGGAAGACTTGCGGCAGCATTTCGCATCGCTGGACTGCTCGGCGTGCATTGGCTTGCACCTTACACAGTTGCAGAGGTGCTTTCGACAACGACGATTGACTTCGGCGCACCAGCGATGCTCGGCGTTGCGCTTATGCTGATTGCCTTCGGCGTTAATTTTTCGGCGATGCGCACGTTGGGCAGATTTTGGGATAAACTGGTCATCAAAGAGAATCACCGCGTCGTGCGCGATGGTATTTACAGTGTCATTCGCCACCCGATTTACACCAGTTACATCATGCTGTTCGTCGGCTATTGTTTTTTGTATGAGAGCTGGTTGAGCTTGGTCTTGCTCGCGGCAGTCTCTGTCGTCTGGTTCGGAAGCCGCATCAAGATCGAAGAAAATATGCTTGTTGAAAAATTCGGCGATGAATATCGCGACTACATGAAGCGCACCAAGCGGCTTTTCCCGTTTGTTTATTGAAATGACAAGTCCCGCCGAAGCGGGACTTTTTGGTGTTGTTGCAGTTCATTTCTTACTGCGGAATGGGGAACGGCGAGACGCGGTTCTGCGCCAGAATAAAGTTCATATCATGCCGTATGGTTACGCGGTTGAGCGTGGTTTCAATCGTGTAGGCATCCATTTGGTCTGCGGGCGGAATGTATGCAGGCACAACGACTTCCGTTCCCGGACTGCCAGCGGGCATGCTTGTGCTCCCTTCAATTTGGCGCTGCATCACGGGCAGTCGAATCCCTAAGTCGCTCATACGGCGCCCTTCCAAAAAGAAAATTTCCTGACGCAGCAAGTAGAGCATTCGCAAATGCGCCCTTGTGTCATTGGCGGGAAGCGCAGCAATGTCAGCACTTCTGATGCTGGTGCGCGAGATGTTATACATTGGCACAAGGCTGCCACTGCGACGCAAGATAAGCCCGGCGCGCGCGGTTGTATCGCCACGCGCGGGGTCGCCGGTTGCTCTGACGCGAAACGCTGGATTACTCGGTCTGCCTCGGCGTCGACGGTCGGGGTCGGCAATGAGCGTGTCGCCGGTGGTAACATTGACGGCGGGCGGGCGGCTAAGCGCAATAGAAATTGCCGTGTTCATTTGCGTCCGCGCCTCGGCAAGGTTGCCCTCTGAAATAGCAATCTCCGCCAAAATCAGCGGTGCTTCTTCAGGTTTCAAGGCAGGAATCGATGTCCCACGAAACGGATATTTTGGGTCAAGAAAATCCAAACGCGGGAGCGGTTGCAGGTCTTCGCTGGTGCGCAGCAGCGCATATACTTGCACGTCGTTATCGACGATACCTTCGGTATATGTCGCAAAGAGAATCGAGCTGGTTGCCGAAAACGCGGTAACGGCTTGGGCATTGGCACGGGCTTGGGCGCGGTCGCCTTTCAAGCGGAAGGCGCGAGCCAGCGCAATGCGCGTCTGTTGGTCTCTGGCTGGCGCAAGCGTCCGCACCGTGTTAAACTGCGCAATCGCTGAATCCAACGCTACCGATGCGCTAATTGCCGGTCCGTTCTCGACAATTGGGAAGCGCGTGAAGTTCTCGGCGAGCATCAAGAGCGCCATGCCTTTGTAGAGCCGAATTTCCGCAAGCTGCGCGGCGTTGGCATTGGGGTCGTTGGGCGCCAGCTGGTTTAAGCCAAAGTCGGCGAGCGCATTGACGCGTTGCAAGTTGAAATAGCAGCCCGTCGATCCAGTCGTGTTTATCGTCAAGTCAAGCGGCGCAATCGAGCGCGGGTCATCAATGAGCGGCGAGAGCGTTACGAAGACATGGTCGATGTTGTCCGACACAATGTCGGTGGTCAAAATTGTGCCACCGAGCGCAAACGAAAACTGTCGACGCAATCCGTTGAGCAACGAGCCAATCGACCCAGCAGGTGTTCCTATCAGAGATTCTTCTGTTACCGACGGATTCTCGACGCCAGTTGGGTCAATATATCGGCAACTGCTGATGAGCGACATCAGCACAACACACAGCAGCGGAACTTTTGAACGAATGAGATGAATCATTTTTGTAACTCTTAAAATTTTTGAAGTGGTTGATTTGCCTACGCTTGAATCCTTACGGTGTTATCTCGATGCCGAATCGATACTGAATCGCAGGCGAGACGGCAAGGTTTGCCACGCCGCCCAAGTCGACTTGGCGACCGGAACGAACCGTTGCCAGTTCAGGGTCGGCACCCGTTGTGCGCGTGCCGAAAACAAACGGATTACGCACGTTGAAACTCAGCACCATGCCGTTCAGGAAATTGCCGATGATGTTTTTCGGCATACGGTAGCGTGCGCCGATTTCACGAATCTTTATCCAGTCGGCAGGTTGCACAAGCAAGATGCTTGCATTATCGGTTACATAATTGTCGTTTGGCAGTTTGCCGTTGGCGAAGTTACGGCGTGAAATCTCACCCTGCTGTTGCGGCGTTGCATTGTCGGGAATCGGGTCGCCGAGCAGGTCGTTATAGCCCTGATAGAACCGTGTGTCCAATGCTTGATTGAGCGTATAGTGTCCGCCTGCAAATTCACCGAAGATTGTTACGGTTAAGTCCTTAAAGATGGTCATATCAATGCCGAAAGAGCCAATGACGGTCGGTGTTGGCGAGCCGAACAGTTCAGTTTTGAAATCGCCGGTGAATTGTCCATCGTCATCGGCAATCGGCACGGTTACTTGATAGGCGCCGAGCGGTCTGCCTTCTTCGGCACGCATCGGCAGGAACGCAAATCCACCGATGGTAAACGGCGCCGCGCCGCCCAAACTTACCAACAGGTTATCGACGGTCGAGACGGCGCCGCGCACGGCAATATCAAAGTTTGGCGATTGATACACCGACGCTCTGACCGAGAGTTCAATGCCGCGATTGCGAATCGAGCCAAGGTTGCGCAACTGCGTAATGCGCCCGCCTGCCGGGTCTTGCGGAAAATCAAAGAGCGCGGCGTCGGTCGTTTGTGTGTAGTAATTGAACTCGACGGCGACGCGGTCGTTGAGAAACGCGGCATCGAAGCCAAAGTCGTAACTGGTCGTGATTTCTGGGCCGAGGCTTCGATTGCCCGGGTTGCCGAAGTTAATGCCAGCGGTCGTCGCCGTGTTTCTGGCAACGTTAAATGTGCGGTCGCGCGCAAACGGCGTCGGGAAGAAGCCCGTTCTGCCGTAAGAAGCGCGCAGTTTGAACCCTGAAATAATTTCTCTCAGGCTCGATGGGAAGAACGCCTCGTCGGCGATGTTGTAAGCAATGCCGGCGGTTGGATAAAATTGGGTGCCGACTTCCGAGCCAAACGCCGTGTTTACATCGACGCGCGCGGCTAAGTTGATGAACAAATTGTCGAAAATGCCGATTTGGTCTTGCAAATAAATGCCGCCGTTAAAAAGGGCTTGATTGCTTTCAAATGAGTTAATGATGCCAGAGTTGTCGAAGTCCTCCGTTCCTGCCGCAATGTTTTGACCTTCCGATGTAAACTCGCGGTCTTCCACTCTAAAGCCGCGCGCGCCAAAGGAGATTGTCTGTGAGATGCCGCCAAAATCTGGCAGTTTAAACGAGCCAGCGTATTCAATGGAGAGCGTCATAAAGTCTCGGTCGGCGCGCGTCAGCGACGAGGGCGGCGAGATGATGCCCGACGCAATCGCTGCTGGTGGAAATAAATTGCGCGCTTCGTTGCGACGATAATCAATGCCGAAGCGAAATGTGTTCGTCCATTCTTTGAGGGGCGCGATGCTGAATGCCACCCCGCTTGTGAAGCGATTGACCGTTTCGCGCAAGTTCGGTATGAGTAAAAATTGCAAGATGCTATCGCGGTTCTGTGTGAATCCGGCGGGCGTGATGTAATTGCCCGGCGCGAAGAACGAGCCTGCCTCCATAGCGGAAAGCGGCGAGGCGTCATAAGCATTGTTGAGCAACGCTCTGCCGAATTGATTGCGCGTGTAAGACGCCGTGAACTCCAAGTCGCTTTTTGGCGAGAGAATCGCACGCAGCCCTGTCGTAAAATTGTACAGGGTGTTATTGAGTTCATCGCCAGCGAAAACGCCCGGCGTATTTTGCAAACTTGCGGAGGCATTGTAAGTCAAGGCTTCGCTGCCGCCTGTTACATTGATAGCTTGTCGATTGAAGAACGCCGGTCGATACAGTGTCGTGCGCGTGCCTTCCTCGAAGGTGAATCGGGTTTCAGGCACATCGACGCCGTTGATGGTGCTGAAGCGGAACTTTGCCTCGCCCGGCGAGCCTTTCTTGGTGAAAATCTGAATCACGCCGTTTGCCGCCTCTGAACCGTAGAGCGTTGACGCCGCGCCGCCTTTAATGACTTCCACGCGCTCAATATCGCCGACGACCAAGTCCGCCAATGCCGATGACACCGCGCCGCCCGTGCCGTCGGCAAGCCGGAAGTTGTCGCCGTTATCTACCCGAATGCCATCAATGTAAATGACGGGGGTTGTGTTGGAAAGCGCACTTTTGACGCCGCGCGTTTGAATGCGTGCGCCCGTTCCACCGATGCCTTGCGCGTTAAACGACGATAAGCCCGGCACTTGCCCTTGCAAGAGTTGGTCAATCGATTGGGACGCTGTTTGTTCAATTTGCTTCTGCGAGATGGTCTCCACTGACGATGTGAGCTGGCGTTTCTGCGTAGCAACGCCTTGCCCAGTAACAACAATTTCATTGGCTTGTGCCGCACTTTGAACTAAACTGAATGAGACGGACGCGGCTGTTCCAGCCGACACCTCGACCGATTTCGTTTGCGGTTTGTAGCCCACATAACGAGCCACCACGTTGTGCGTTCCAACAGGAACTTTGCGAATGACAAACTCACCGTTTAGGTTCGTCGTTGCGCCGATTTTTAAATCAGGTATAGACACATTTGCGCCGATGATGGGCGAACTGTCAGCCGCATCTGTAACAATGCCGCGAATTTCGCCGGTCTCTTGCGCGCTTGCCCGCCCTGCAACCAGCGTCAATATAATTGCAAGCAGAGAGGCAATGCTCCTCTTTG
This sequence comes from [Candidatus Thermochlorobacteriaceae] bacterium GBChlB, assembly GCA_000724175.1. Classification (GTDB taxonomy): domain Bacteria; phylum Bacteroidota; class Chlorobiia; order Chlorobiales; family Thermochlorobacteraceae; genus GBChlB. The sequence continues at coordinate 16,569 of JPGV01000012.1, forward strand.
GAAAAAACTTCATTATTCCTCCTCTTGAAGTCTATGCTGTTGTTGATAGAATCTGCGCGACTTTCGCCGACGCAGGATGTAAAGCAAGATAGTTTTTTCTCCGAAAAAAAGTCAACGGAATTAAATTTTTTAGGACATCATGACTATTCGCCTAACTTTTTTCGATGTCGTCTCAATTGGCGACAGGAAGAGGCGGTCAATCATACGACTGATGTTTTTTATTTCGGTTGAAAATCTTTATGATTGCGTCGTTTCAGAAATCATCTTCGGGGCGCTGACGGGCATTCGTCGGCTGAGAAGCACTCGAGGAACTTGACGCGGATAATGCCGACGAAAGGAAAGGTGATGCTGAACGCTCCAAAGCGATGTTTCTCCCGCCTGCTTTACGAGCCGACGCGCCGCTATCTGCTCTCGCTTGCCGCATCTTTGACAACAAAATCATTTGATATGACAATGCTTTCGGGAAAAGTTGCTCTGGTAACAGGCGCAAGTCGCGGCGTGGGCGCAGCCATCGCAAAAACCTTGTCAAGAGCCGGCGCGGCGGTCGCCGTAAATTATTTTCAGAGCGCGGAAAAGGCGGTGAGCGTCGTCAAAGACATCACCGACTCTGGCGGCAGCGCAGTCGCGCTGAAAGCCGACGTAACCCATGCGGCAGAGACACAAAAAATGATTGACGATATCGTCTCCACATTTGGGCGGCTCGACATCATCGTCAATAACGCGCTGCCAAAATATGCCTTCAATCCCACCGAAAGTTACGTCAGCATTGAGTCGGTCGAGTGGTCTGACTTTGAGCGGCAATTCAGGGGCGCGGTCGGCGCCGTCGTCAACACCACCAAAGCGGCATTGCCGACGATGAAAGCGCAAGGCTTCGGAAAAATCATCAACATCTCGACGAACCTCGTCTATAATCCTGTGGTAACTTACTACGACTACACAACCGCGAAAGCAGGACTTCTGGGACTGACGCGCACTCTTGCCGCAGAACTCGGCAAATACGGCATTCGTGTCAATTTAATCGCGGGCGGGCTGCTCTCTCTCACCGACGCCAGCGCAGCAACCACGAAGGAAGTATTTGATTTTATTGCAAGTTCAACGCCGCTTCGCAAGGTAACCACCGTCGAGGATTTCGCACAGTCTGTTCTGATGTTCGCCGCCGATTTCAGCAACGCCCTAACGGGACAATCTATTTCGGTTGATGGTGGGCTGACGATGCCGTAATTTTTCAGCCTATTCTTGCAGGCAGTTCTACTTCGCTTCGCAGGGCAAACGAGCGTCCGTCAATTGCGCGCGACACGGCGAGCATGCCGTCGAGATGGTCGTATTCATGTTGCAAGAGTTCCGACAGGTCGTCGCTAAACGACGCCGTTTGTTTTTTCCAATCAAGGTCGTAATACGACAGTGTGATGTATCGATGGCGTCGGACTTTGACGAGCATTTCTGGAAAGCACATACAGTCGTCCCAAAGCTCGAACATCTCGTCGCTCTTGAACTCATAGACGGGATTGAGCAGCACGACGGGCGCGTCGATGTGCATATAAATCACGCGCTTCATCACACCAAGCTGCGGCGCGGCAATGGCTCTGCCTGCGCGATATTTTTCACGAAACGCCAGCATCGTATCGTGTAAATCTTGAACAACGGTTTTGATGAAGGGCAGTTCGTCTGGCTCGACGGGCGCAGAGATGTCGTAGAGTTTTGGATTGCCGAGCGAGAGAATTTCTTTAACAGCCATACACTTTACTTTTTTCAGATGAAATTTACGGACAAACTTTGGATAAGCATCTTGCCGATTTACCACGCAATTCTTAAACACCCGTTCAATCAAGAATTGATGCGTGGCACGCTGCCGAAAGAAAAATTTCAATTTTACATCAAGCAAGATGCGCTGTATTTGACCGATTTTTCGAGGGCGTTGGCGCAGCTTGCGGCGAAATCATCGAGTCAAGCCGACATCGTGATGTTCCTTAAATTTTCGGAGGGCGCTATCGTCGCCGAGCGCGGTCTGCACGAATTTTACTTTCAGGAATTTCAAACCACGCTCGATGTAGATTACGCGCCATCGTGTTTTGCTTACACGAACTATTTGCTTGCGACCGCTTCGCTCCGCAGTTACGAAGAAGCATCGGGTGCACTCTTGCCGTGCTTTTGGATTTACCGCGAGGTTGGAACGTATATTTACAACAACGCCGCGCCGAACAACCCATATCAAAAATGGATTGATATGTATTCGAGCGACGAGTATGGAAAAGTCGTCGACCAAGCGATTGATTTTGTTGAGGCGCTCTTTGATAAGTCAGGCATTGAAACGCGAATGAAAATGGCGATTGCTTTTCAGACGTCGTCGCGCTTGGAGTGGCTCTTTTGGGACGGCGCATATCGTATGGAACAATGGAAGCCCGAAACCGCCTGATTTGACAAGCATTTTCAGGCATCGTGTAAATTTATCACCAATATCTACTATCTAAAATTATCATGATTCCTCGTTATTCGCCGAAAGATATGTCCGACATTTGGACAGAAGAATCTAAGATGCAGCGTTGGCTTGAAATTGAGCTTGCCGCCGTCGAAGCCCGCGTTGCGCTCGGCGAAGTGCCTGAAAAAGATTTTCGTGTCATTCAAAAACGCGCCAAGTTCGATGTCGAGCGCGCACTGGAAATTGAAAAAACCACGAAGCACGATGTCATTGCGTTTCTCTCTAATGTCGCTGAACACGTCGGAAAAGAATCGCGCCATATTCACCAAGGTATGACATCGAGCGATGTCTTGGACACTGCGCTCTCTATGCAGTTGCGCGACGCGGGAAAGTTGCTGCTTGCTGATACCGACGCCTTAATCAACCTATTAGGCAAACGTGCAAAAGAATTTAAATACACGCTTCAAATCGGGCGCACGCACGGCGTCCATGCTGAACCGATTACCTTTGGCTTGAAACTTGCGCTCTGGCGCGAAGAAATGAAGCGCAACCGCGACCGGCTGCAACGCGCTGTCGAGATAATTTCTGTCGGCAAAATTTCTGGCGCTGTCGGCACCTACGAGCATCTCTCGCCCGACGTAGAAAAATTCGTTTGTAAGAAAATCGGCTTGAAGCCCGCACCGATTTCAACGCAAGTCTTACAGCGCGACCGACATGCTGAATACCTTTGCACGCTGGCAATTGTCGCTTCCTCCATCGAGAAATTTTCTATCGAGCTTCGGCACTTACAGCGCACCGAAGTTTTGGAAGCCGAAGAATTTTTCAGCGAGGGACAAAAAGGCAGCTCCGCAATGCCGCACAAGCGCAACCCAATTACCTTTGAACGCCTCTCGGGACTGGCGCGCGTGGTTCGCGCCAACGCGCTTGCCGGACTTGAAAACGTTGCGCTCTGGCATGAACGCGACATTTCGCACTCGTCAGTCGAGCGCATCGTGATGCCCGATTCAACCATCGGGCTTTGCTATATGCTGCGAACCTTTACAGAGTCGCTCGAAAAACTCATTGTCTATCCGTTGCAGATGCAGAAAAATTTAGACGCAAGCTACGGTTTGATGAGTTCACAAAGCATTATGCTTGCGCTGACGAACAAAGGGCTGACGCGCGAAGACGCCTACAGGCTCGTGCAGCGCAATGCCATGAAGTGCTGGAAGGAAAAAGTCCATCTTCGTTTCCTGATTTCGCAGGACGATGACATTACCAAATGGCTCTCCGATGCGGAAATCGAGAAACTCTTTTCTCCCGATACCGTCTTGAAAAAAATCAAAAAAAGCGTCGACGTGATTTTTAAGCGCGTGAAACTCTGATTTTTTTCGCGCATTGCTTTTTTCGTTTCGCCGAAATTGTATATCGAAATTGTATATTAGATACGGTGAGACCTAAGCAAGCAGCGATGCGAAAAGTTTACTTCTTCATTGACGATTTGATAGTCAGAAGCCAAGTTCAAGTTGCGCTTCAAGGGTCTTCCGCCTCGTTTGAATTCATCACTTCGCTGGAACAGATTTCATCGCCCGACGATTCTTCAATGCTCGCGGTGTTCGATTTAAGCACGGGCGACGTCTCTATGCTCAAACAGTTCCGAGAAAAATTTCCGTCAGCTCAGACGCTCGCCTTTCTGCCACATGTGCGCGAGGACATTCGCGCAGCAGCCGTATCGTTAGGCTGCCAGAGAGTCGTATCAAGGTTTGAGTTTTCAAAAAACATCGCCGCGTTAATTGACACAAGCAGTTAAACTTTTTAGGTATAGGACTGTTTTTAATGAACATTTTGCAAATTCACTATCTTTCAACTTAAATAAGAAAGGAGCCGACATGTTTGAACTGATAGACACGCCAATTACCTCCAAGACAGACCAGTATAAATCTCTCACCACGCAGCTCTACGCCTTGTTGGAAACGGAACGCGATTTCATTGCCAACGCTGCAAATTTTTCATCGCTGTTGTTCAACGCGCTGCCCGATTTGAACTGGGCAGGGTTCTATGTTTTCAAGGGCGGCGAATTGGTCTTGGGCCCGTTTCAAGGCAAGCCTGCGTGTGTGCGCATCGCCGTCGGCAAAGGTGTCTGCGGCACGGCAGCACAGCGTATGAAAACTGTCGTCGTTGAAAACGTGCATGAGTTTCCCGGACACATCGCCTGCGACAGCGCGTCGAACTCAGAGATTGTCGTTCCAATGATTAAAAACGGTGTGCTTGTGGGCGTATTGGATTTGGACAGTCCCGCTTACGCGCGGTTCGATGAAGACGACAAAGCCGGTTTGGAGAATCTCGTCGAGGTCTTTCTCGACCGCACCGACATCTATTTCGTTGATTGATTGAGCACGCCTACACAACGAAGCGACAGTTATCCAGCAACCGCACGTTGCCAAAGCGCACGGCGAGCAGCAAAAAATACTCGGTGCCTTCTTGCAGCGTTACGGCTTCTTCAAAATCATCGGTGCGGACGATGGCGGCATAGTCGGGCTTTGCTAAGAGCGTCGCCGACGTAATTTGGTTCAACGTGTAGGCACAAACAGCTTCTGCATTTCGCTCCCCGCTACGAATTTTTTTCTCTGCAAGCACCAATGCCTGAAAGAGCGCTGTTGCCGCGCGGCGCTCTTCTGGCGAGAGATACGCATTGCGCGAACTCATCGCCAAGCCATCTGCTTCCCGCTCAATCGGCGCAGGAATAATCTCAATATCAAAATTCAAATCTCGAACCATTTTGCGCACAAGCATCAGCTGCTGCGCATCTTTCTCGCCGAACACTGCGATATGCGGTTTCGTGATATTGAAGAGTTTGGAGACAACAGTTGCCACACCGCGAAAGTGCGTCGGTCGAATTTTGCCCTCGAGTTTTTGTGAGATGTGGTCCAGCGCGACAAAGGTTTCAAATTGCTCGGCGTAAAGTTCGTTCAGCTGTGGGTGAAACAGCACGTCGACACCTTCGCTCGCCGCAAGCGCCTTGTCGCGTTCAAACGGACGTGGATAGCGCGAGAAATCCTCCGTCGGCGCAAATTGAAGCGGGTTGACAAAAATGGTCATCACCACTACATCAGCATGCCGCTTTGCTAATCTCACCAAGGCGAGATGCCCGTTGTGTAGCGCGCCCATCGTTGGCACAACTGCAAGCCGCTTGCCTGAAAGCCGTAACGATTCGGAATACTGTTGCATTTCCCTCACGTTTTCAATTAGTTTCATCGCGCTCCTCTTCATTTTCGGATTCAACGGTGTCGTCTTTGTCGCTTGCTACCAACGGACTGACGACGACGACAAATTCGCCCAAGATTTTTTTTGATGATAGTTTCTCTTTTAGCTCTGAGGGCGAACCGATTAAAATTTCTTCGTAGAGTTTCGTTAGTTCGCGCGCAATCATCACTTGACAAGCGCCGAAATAGGTATGCACCTCATCAATGAGCTTTAAAATTCGGTGTGGCGATTCGTATAGCACGATGGCACAGTCGAGCGCCGCGAGAAATTTCAAGCGGGTTTGTCGTCCTTTTTTGTGTGGTAAGAATCCTTCAAAGTAAAATCGATTGATTGGCAACGGACATACCGAGACCGCCGCCGTGAGTGCAGAGACGCCCGCAATCGGCACAACGCGAATTCCCTCTCGATACGCCGCACGCACCAAATAAAATCCGGGGTCGGAGACGCTCGGCGTTCCCGCATCGCTGACCAGCGCGACACTCTCACCTCCGGCTAACCGTGCCAGTAGTCTTTCGGCGCACTGCCGCTCGTTGAAATTGTGATAGCTGACGAGCTCTTTTTCAGGTAGGTTGAGATAGCGCAACAGCTGACCAGTACGGCGTGTGTCTTCGCAAGCAATGATGGGGGTCTCGCGCAATGTTTGAATCGCGCGAAGCGTGATGTCGTCTAAATTTCCAATCGGTGTGGCGACGATGTAAAGCGTTGCGGACAATAATAAGCACGTTTTGTTGATGTGGTAATAATACGACGCGAAAGCCGTTTCATAAACGGTCAGCCGACGAATTGACAATCCACTCTTGAACAGACCATTGGGATTTGAAGAGAGCATCGTGGCGTGCTATATTCTACCTGTATTTTCCATCTTGAGCTTCCAAATGTTATGGCAACGGTGGTTCTCAACGACGTTGAAAAAATCTATGAAGGCAACGTCAAAGCGGTTCATCACTTCAATATCGACATCAAAGATAAAGAGTTCATTGTGCTGGTCGGGCCATCGGGCTGCGGCAAATCGACCACACTGCGCATGATTGCCGGACTCGAGGAAATCTCGTCGGGCGACTTGCTCATTGATGGCGTGAGAATGAACGACGTGCCACCCAAAGACCGCGATATTGCCATGGTGTTTCAAAACTATGCGCTCTACCCGCACATGTCGGTGTTCGAAAATATGGCGTTTGGATTGGAATTGCGAAAATACCCTAAAGACGAAATCAAGCGTCGCGTCGAGGAGGCAGCGAAAACGATTGGACTTCTTGACTACCTCGACCGAAAACCGAAAGCCCTATCGGGCGGACAGCGTCAGCGCGTTGCCTTGGGCAGAGCAATTGTGCGCAAACCAAAAGTGTTTTTATTCGATGAACCGCTCTCGAACCTCGATGCCAAACTTCGGGTTCAAACACGCACCGAAATTTCCAAGCTGCATAAATCGCTGGGGGCCACGATGATTTATGTTACGCACGACCAAGTGGAAGCCATGACAATGGCAGACAGAATTGTCGTGATGAAAGACGGCTTCATCCAACAAATTGATACGCCACTGAATCTTTACAATAAGCCCGCTAATAAATTCGTCGCAGGCTTTATCGGCAGCCCTGCGATGAACTTCATTCACGGCTTGCTGTATCAGAATGGGAACACACGCTTCAAAGATAAATCAGGACAATTAGATATTGCCTTGCCCGATAGCCTTGCATCACAGGTTGCTTCGCATCTTGGCAAAGAAGTTACGTTGGGCATTCGTCCCGAAGACATCTATGATGCATCATTCGCACAGCGCGCGGGCGCTACATCGACGGTATCGTTGCCGCTCGATGTCGTCGAGCCAATGGGCAATGAAATTTTCCTCTATTTTCCGATGCCGGGCGCAAGCGATGGCAGTCAGTTCGTCGCCCGCGTTGATGCTCGCGACGTGCCAAGCGTTGGCTCGACCTTTCATGTTGCGATTGACACCACAAAGGCGCATTTCTTCGACCGCGAGACCGAAAAGGCAATTGTCTAAATAAAATTTATATGTCCATTCAAGATGCTCCCAAAAAGCCAACGCTGTTCCTGTTAGACGGCATGGCACTTGTCTATCGCAGTTACTACGCGCTGATGCCCGCACGAATGCAAACCAAAACAGGCTTTCCGACGGGCGCGACATTCGGCTTCACCAATACGCTGCTCAAACTCATCGACAACTACAAGCCCGACTACATCGCTGTTGCATTTGACAGCAAAGAAAAAACATTTCGTCACGAAAAATATCCGCTCTATAAAGCACAGCGCCCGATTCCGCCCGACGACCTAATTCAACAGCTCGAGAAAATTTACGCGATTGTCACCGGCTGCGGCGTCAAGATGCTCAAAATGCCGGGCTTCGAGGCGGACGACATCATGGGAACGCTTGCAAAAAAATATGAACAGCAGTGCAACGTTTTTCTCGTTACGCCTGATAAGGACTTTTCGCAACTCGTGAGCGAGAGCGTGAAAATTCTCAAACCCGCCAAAGAAGACGATAAGTTCGACCTCTATGGGCGACAACAAATCAAGGAGAAATACGGTGTCTATCCCGAGCAGTTCGTCGAGATGCTTACGCTGATGGGCGACAGTTCCGACAACATTCCGGGCGCGGAGGGCGTTGGACCGAAAACCGCTGCATCGCTCATTTCCGAATATCAAACGATAGAGAACATCTACAAAAATCTGCCGCTCATCAAAAAGCCAAAACTGCGCCAAAGTCTGCAAGACGCCAGAGAACACTTGCAACTCGGAAAATTTTTGGTAACGATTAAGGTCGATATGTCAATTGAGACCTCGCTCGACGAGCTGCGTCCGCAATCGCCCGACGCCGAAACGCTTGCGCCGATTTTCGAAGAATTGGAGTTCCGCCAATTCCTTTCCCGCCTGAAACGCCCTGTAAAATCAAGCATTGACGGCGATGCTGCTGATGCGCCCGAACCTAACGACCTTTCATTTGATTTCGGCGCCAATGTAGAGGAGTCTTACGAATTCTCAATGCCGCAACCGCACACGCTCGGCGCCTATACGCTCATCGATGAGCCGATTGCGTTCAGCGATTTTTTAGAGAAACTCCGCGCCGCCAAAGAATTTTCGTTTGATACCGAAACCACCAGCCTTGATGCGCTCGATGCCGACCTTGTCTGCATCTCGTTCTCAACCGCGCCGCGCGAAGCATACTCGATTTACTGCGCAGGAGAACAGTTGACGCTAAATGAAATCGTTAGGGCACTAAAGCCATTTTTGGAAAATCTGTCCGTCAGAAAAGTCGGTCAGAACCTCAAATATGATATGCTCGTGCTGAAAAAATATGGTATCGAGGTATCCGCGCCGATTTTCGATACGATGCTTGCCAGCTACGTGCTCAATCCCGACAAGCCACATAACCTCGACGACATGGCAGAAGACCTCTTGAAATTTCGGACGGTGCGCTACGATGAACTTGTCGGCACGGGAAAATCGCAAAAGTCCATTTACGACGTTCCGCTTGACCAACTGCGCGACTATGCCTGTCAGGACGCCGACATTGCGCTGCAACTTAAAGTCGCGCTTTCAGCAAAGCTCGCCGATGAACCCGCGCTCGAGAGAATCTGCACCCAGCTTGAATTTCCGCTCGTCAGCGTGCTTGCCGATATGGAATCTTACGGCATTCGAATTGACACTGCTGTATTGAGCGAAATTTCTAAATCGCTCAGCGAGGCAATCGATGCCGCATCAAAAGACATTTTCAGACTCGCCGACGCGGAGTTCAACATTGATTCGCCTAAACAACTTGGCGAAATTTTGTTCGACAAAATGAACATCCCGCCGAAGAAGCGCACCAAAACAGGCTTTTCCACCGATGTTCGCGTGTTGGAAGAACTTGCTGAGGAATACCCGATAGCAACGAAAATTTTAGAATACCGAAGTTTGCAAAAATTAAAATCGACCTATGTCGATGCCTTGCCTGAACTCATTAGGGTAAGGACGGGCAAAGTTCATACATCGTTCAACCAAAGCGTGGCAGCAACGGGACGCCTGTCGTCATCAAATCCGAACTTGCAAAACATTCCAATTCGCACCGAGATTGGTCGGGAGATTCGCAAAGCGTTTGTGCCGAGCGATAAAGCGCACGTGATTTTATCGGCGGATTATTCGCAAATCGAGCTGCGCATCGCCGCCGAACTCTCCGGCGACCCAACGATGACACAGGCGTTTCAAGACGGCGACGACATTCATGCCGCTACTGCGAAATTGATTTTCGAGACCAACGCTGTAACAAAAGACATGCGCCGTAAAGCGAAGGAAGTCAACTTCGGCGTCCTCTATGGGATTCAACCGTTTGGATTGGCGCAGCGCTTGGACATCTCACAGTCGGAAGCCAAAACGCTCATTGAAAATTACAAAGCAAAGTATCCGAAAATTTTTGAACTCACGACGCGCATTTTGGAGCAAGCCCGCCTGAAAGGGTATGTGGAAACAGTGATTGGGCGGCGGCGGTATTTCACTGACATCAACAGCAAAAATTTTTCCATTCGCAATGCGGCGGAACGCGCTGCCGTTAATACGCCGATTCAAGGAACGGCAGCAGATATGATTAAACTGGCGATGATTGACATTGCCGCCGCGCTTCGCCAGCGAGACCTGCGCTCAAGAATGATGCTGCAAGTTCACGACGAACTCGTCTTCGATATGCACATTTCGGAACAAGACATCTTGCCCGACCTTGTGAAAAACATCATGATTGGCGCCGCAGCGAAAGCGGGCATTAAAAAAATTCCCATCGAGGTCGAGACAGGTGTTGGACAAAATTGGCTCGATGCACATTGACCCTGTTTTTACTTGCACAACTGCGCCCTCCGAAAAAATTTTTCTGCAATGCTTAGAGAAAGTTTATCACGCTCGACTTTCGTCGGCATGACAAGAAAAATCTTACTTTCTTCAAATCATATAGCATCAATTCTCACGATAGCAAGGAGAATAATACGGATATAATTTGAAGAGATGGATTCCTCGCTTCGCTCGGAATGACGCCCTTGTAAAACCTACTCCTTTTCTAATTATTTTGGTATAATTACGCCAGACCTTTGGTATTTAAGTCAATTTTCGCGTCGGTGAAAATCGTATCTTTGAACATTGCTCCGATGAAGCTCGCGCCGCGCAAGTCTGCACCCGTGAAGTTCGCGCCACGCAAGTAAGTGCTTCCTAAATCCGCACCTTGCAAATTTGCGCTCGATAAATTCGCGTCGTGCAAGTAGGCTTGATACAAATTCGCCTGAAATAAATTTGCGCTCGATAAATTCGCGTCGGTGAGATTGGCGTTTTTAAGAAACGCGTTTGCAAGCGAAGCGCCACTAAGGTCTGCACCTTGCAAATTGAGCGGACGATACTGTTCGCCTACGGAACTAAGCGCAATCAGCATCCATAGGTCGCGGTCGGAAAGATGTCGCATGGCTTGAAGCGATATTGATGAACAGAGTTTCTTAATCGAAGGGATATTCAAATGTTCTTTCAACGCCGTTCTTGCTTACGAAGGTAACGCTGCTTTCTCTTTGTCGTTTAAACGCCGTCGCCGACGATGCAATAAATTCATCGCGCTCGGTATTTTTACCTAATTCGTAGCTTAACGAATGGCCATTTTTTCCATGAATATACACGGTGCGTTGTCGCCGCCCCGATGTTTCTGTGTAATCATATATTTGCACATTGCCGGAAAATTCTCTTTGTAAAAACCATGCCGCCGCTTCTTTTTTCTTTTTAATGTCGTCCAATTTAAAGACAACGCCAAAGAAAAGCCATATTCCCGCGAACAGTAACGCCGCCACAATCACAACTCCAACCGCTATTTTTAATAACAATGACATAGCTTATCCTTACATTCTTACATATTATACTTTTGGAGTAAGAGTTCAATGGCTTCAGTCGTCAAGGCGGAAAGGTCGCGTCCTGTTTCCACGCTGAGCAATTTTAATTTTTTTTCTAATACAAGGTTTTTTAGATAGTAGGTAATCTTTTTCGGTTTTTCGCCGACGTGTGGCTTTCGTCCGCGTTTTTTTTTCGGTGTTGTGATGATTGTGTCAGCCGTAGCACTTACTGGCATCTCTTTTAGGTCGCCTGAAACTTTTTGTTCACCTTCTCTCAGCGAGGGTTTGGTCTGTTCATGTTTTGCCAGCATCAAGTAATCGGATTCATCGAAGAGTGCCTCGTGCGACTTTTTCTCCTGTCCGACACGCGCCGCAGTTTCATCGACCATTTTCCGAACTCGAATCACCCCGCTTTCTTCCGCTGTATCATGCGCGTTTGGAAACTCTGATTTTTCAGGCGGAAGCGGACGAGACGCGGACGACGGTTTTGATTTGAGGGCATCAGCAAGCGAGAGCGCACGCTGAAAATGCTCGCTGGCTTTGGCATTGTTTTGTTGCTTGGTAAAAATCTTTCCGAGCCGCATCAGCGTTTCCGATTCACCTTGTTTGTCACCGATGTGCTTTTGCAGCTCCAACCCGCGCTGATGAAACATCAATGCCCGCTCATGGTTGCCAAGCTGCGAGAAGATATTTCCGATGCTGTTGAGCAAATACGCTTCGCCTTGTTTATCGCCCGCCTCTTGCTTGTATTTCAAAACGCGCTGATAACAGTCAAGGGCTTTTTCATAGTGGCCGAAATTGTAATGAATGTTTCCCAAGCTCTGCAACGCCGCTGCTTCACCTTTTTTATCGCCGATAGAGATGCGGATTTTCAAACTCTTTTCGTAGTACTCCAAGCCGCGCTTCGGGTCGCCGAGATACGAATACACGCTTGCCAAATGATTGAGTGAATTGGCTTCACCAACACGATCTTGAATGGCGATGCGGATTTTCAGACTCTTTTCATGAAACTCCAACGCGCTTCGATAGTCTTTGATGCTTGCATAAATGCCGCCGATGTTGTTGAGCGAATTGGCTTCGCCGCGTCGGTCGCCCACGACCTGATTCAGTACAAGCGTTTTTTGGTAGCTCTCCAACGCCGATTTGTGGTTGCCTGATTTGTAGTGAATGTTTCCAAGCGTATTCAGCACGCTGATTTGCCCGCCCATATCCTCGATTTCTTCGAAGATTTGCAGCGCGCGCTGCGATTCGTTCAAGGCTTTTTCAAACTCGTTTTTTCTCCAAAGACAAAATCCACGACTGCGCAGCGCCTCAGCTATCCCTTTGGCATAACCAACTCGCTTCGCTTCCTTCAACGCCTCGTCAGCCCACTGCATTGCCGTGTGAGCATCGCCGAAACGCAACTCCCATGCCGCATGGTTCAAGGCATCAACGCGCTCTTCGCTCGTCGCCGCAATTTTCAGCGATGCCTCTAATTCTTTGATAATGGCGTTTATCATATTCGTTGGCTGTTGCACATCACATTTTGCTGGTAATTAACAACACAACAGTATGCCAGCATAGCCCAAATTAAAAACTCTATGAACAGACTCATAACGTCAGCGGAGTTTTTAACGAATTTTTAACGCGATATGCCTGATGCCGTTACAGCGCGTTGTTCCGTCGTATACTTTCTCGATTTGAGCATTAGTCTGCGACCGTCTTGCCGCTCGGCTTTCACCAAGATATTCGGCGCATTTTTCTCGAGCCAATACACGCCGCTCGTCATGCCGTTTTGCTCCGCTACAATTTTCCAGCACTCAATGTTTCCCATAGCGGTTTGCACGACTGCCAATGAGTCGACCTTAAAGTCTGTCGGTATGATTTCAGGCGGTAGGGTGTTCGGAGAAACTTGGGAATGCAATGTCTCGCGCAGAAATTCTTGTCCCTGCTTGAAGTTCAGGCTTCGCAGCGAGAGCGGGAGTTGGTCATCGAGAAAGACATCTCGCGGCAGGTCATGTTCGCCATCGCCTATCGTGCCTTCCGACGCATGAAAATACAGTTTCGACCGCCCGACTAATCGTCGAAAAATTTTACTTGTTATTCCCAACTCATCGTGCCACATCGCGACATACTTTACCAGTTTCACCGGTTCACTCTGCAAGACCGATACGGTCGATGAGACTTGCGTTGGGAATCCGCCCGTCTGAATCCGCGCCGCTGTGTGCTGCACAATGACCGCAAACGCACCTGACTGCGTCGTGTCTGCCGCCATTGTATGCGATTCTCGATTGTAAAATTTTCGTGAAGTATGTCGCGTTTCCGTGTAGGCACTTGCATCGTCGCCCGTCGCAGGCAGCACATCGTATTCAGCAATTTCGGCAACACCGCTTTTCCAAAAGTTTGCCCACTCCGAGTTCAGCAATTCGTTGCCGGTTCGCACCGAAGGCTCTGACGACGCTTTTGTTGATGTTTTCGGCGACGCTTGGTCGAGTCGGTCTGAGACAGCTTTCGGCGGTTTCCCATCGCACCCCGTCAACACAAGTGTGTAGAGGAGGCAAGCTAATTTGAACAAGCTACTCAATGACGAGTTGACCATCTCGTTCCGTTGTTTTAAGGCGTGGTTCAGTTGAGGCATACCGATAAAATTTCTTTTTCTCAAAAGCATTCATCCAGCTACTTAGTTCCGCCACACAGCAACTTGGGTTTGCATAGTCCAGCCATTGGCTCAACAGTGCCTTCTCTTTCTCGCCGAATTTTCTCAGCTGAATCAACGCAACATCACACTTAAAGAACGGCGACAGCTTTAAATCCGACACCCGTTGCGCGCATAATAGACGCTTTGATTTCGTCATGATTTTCAAGAGATATGGTGTTGGACGATAACAAATCATCGTGCGCAGTTTTAATACGCTGTCCTTCCGCAAAAAAGTTTGAGCAGCATTTATGGCATTCACGAGTCCTGTTTTGCTTGAAAATTGCACCGCCGCCGCCAGCGAGTCGGCTTTAAATAAAGCACGTTGTTTGTTAATTCTTGACCATTGTTTTTCCGATGTTCCCGCATCAATGAGAATTGACTCAGTTGTTGTTTTGCAAATGACCGCATTGCCGCGCCCGATGGCGCTAAACATAATGATTGGCTGCGGCGCCTTGTCCCACAAGCCTTTCCAGATGACGATATTGACCGCAACCAGCGCGGCAATCAGCCAACGCACATCTCTTTTCGGCTCGGTCAATTTTAGGACTGCAATTGTTGTTAAGAAAAATGCAACGATGCCGAAAGCTGATAATTGAAATTCAACGCTTGCAAATGGAACTTTGCTAAACCATTCTGTAATTCCGATTGACCAGTGAATTAAATAAAACGCGCACAGTGCATAATAGGTTGAAATTCCGATGCCGAGCGACTCAAAGAGAATTGCGGGAATCATTGAAAGCACGGCAAGCGATGTCATATCAACAATGACGAGATTAGCGAAAAGCCCCAACATCGGCACGCTTCCAAACATGAATGCAATGAAGGGCGTCGTGCCAATTGTCGCCGCAATTGTAAGCGAGAGTGCATTCCAAAAAAATTTGCCAACGCCAGTGATGACGTCTAATACTGGGTTCTTCTTTTCAGGATCGTAGAGCGCCGAGAGTCGCGGATAAATCAGTATAATCGCGGCGACAGCGCCGTTGGTCAAGTGAAAACTTAAGCTAAACAGCTCTCTCGGATTCCATATCAACATCATTGCTGCAGCGGCGCCGAGCGTATTGAGCGACAGTGATTTTCGTTCCATAAGCACTGCAAACTCGAACAGAATTGCCATTATCACTGCTCGCTTAACTGGCGGCGTGTTTCCCGTCATTTGACTGTATAACACCAGCGCGAATACGGTAAGGAAAAACCGCAACCATTTTGCCCAAACGGTTGTATTTAGTCGCTTCAACAGAACGTTTAAGATGAACGCAATCAGGCTGATGTGCAATCCCGAAATGGCAAGCACGTGCATCGTTCCTGTTTTCTGAAACGCCATGCGCACGTCGTCGGAGATGCCGCTTCGGTCGCCCAGCAACAGCCCTTTGATGAAACTTTGTTCGTCGCCGTCTTTAATCAGTCGTTCAATGCTTTTTTTGACAGCGGCATAGGCGGGCAAGACAAACGTATCGTAATAAAAATTTTCTTCACGCTCGTCGGTATGTTTTACGCTTGCTTCGCCTGTCGCGCTCAGCAGCGCGTAAATCTCTTGTTGTTCTAAAAACTCGCGATAATTGAACTCGCCTTTATTTCTGGCGGTCGGCGGCAATGTCAGCCTCCCATTCACCCAGCATTTATCGCCGATAGTCAGATTTATTTTTTCTTTGTCTTTTAAGTTTATGCGTATGCGCACGTTGCCCGAAATCGTTAGTGTATCGATTTTATCTTTGGTCGATAAAATGATTTTTTCAACGCTTGCCGTCCACTGCACTCGATTGTCTTTTTGAGACGGTTCGGTTTTAACGACGACTTTGATGGGCGCTTTCTCATTTACGAACATCAGCACAGAATTTGGCGGAACAAAGTGAACCGTCGACGCTGTGTATGCGGCGAATGCAAGTATGACTGCCAACGGATAACCTGCGGTCCAAAGCGTCGATGCAAGTAACATTTTTCGTTTGGAAATCTCTTCGATGAGCGCAGCAGAGCCTGTTAGGGCGACAATGAGGACGGCGGCAAAAAAGGTGAATGGGAAAAGTTTTGGAAGGTAGAATCCGAGCAAGATGCCCGAAACTATCAGTAAACACAAGCGAATCGCGGGGTATGCCATATTTTACTCGTCAGAATTTGCTCATATAGTCTAAAACGCTGTTTGTAATTTGGTCAATAGAAGATACGGAAAGAAAGTCATCTGCGTGGCGCCCGATGGCGAGCAACGGCACGGGATTTCGCGTGTGTCGGTCATTTGAATCGTCTTCAAAATTTCCGTGGTCGCTGGTGAGCAGAAGTACCGTTTCTTCGTTGAGGTTTTCAATCGCCGCCGATAGAAACATGTCCAACAGCTCAATAATATCTTTTTTTTCAACATCGATTCGCTGATGACCAGCAAGGTCAGTTAAAAAAAATTCATAGAAGACTGCGTCATAGTCGCTCGTTAAATTTACTAAATGTTGCGCAGCGCGCTGGGGTGAAATGATTTTAATGTCTTTGGCTTCCTGCGTATTCCCAATGGTTTTCACCCACCAATTATTGGTGATGTCTCCCGAAACCGCTTTTTCCCGTTGAAGGTCTTTCGCGCCGCGTATTAAAATATCTTCTTCGATTGCCGCTTCAAATAAAACAGAATGTCGAATTTTTCCCGCTTGTCGAAGGTCGATTGTGGTTTTTACATAGCGTGCGGAATAAGCGTTGGCGTAGCAGCTTTTTTTTCCAAGCGTTTTCAGCCGTCGGAAAATGTTGTTTTCTCTGAGCGATGCTCGCAGCGTTGACGGCAGATGCGGTCCGTAGTGCCGCCCAAACATTGCCGCGCCGTTTTGAGATGTGTAGATTGAAAATTGCCCTGTGCCACTTTGTCCGTCGCCGCTTATGCCAAGCGAGGCATCAATGGGAATAAATATGCGATTATGTTCGCGCAGGGTTGCCTCTTCAATAAACCATTCTCGTCCGATTTTTTTTCTCAGTTCAATCATTGGGGTTTGAGCGAAGGGATTGCTTGCGGAGCGCGGCGCGAGTCCAACGCCATCAAGAAAGATGAATACCAATTTCATTCATCGCTCATTTTGTATCATTTGTTCAAGTGTTTCACGTTTGCGCGCGAGCCGAACCGTTTTTCCGCTCACCATCACTTCCGCCGCCCTTGGACGCGCGTTGTAATTGCTCGACATCACATATCCGTATGCGCCTGCGGACATCACTGCAACATAGTCGCCTTCCTGCACGGACCCGATTTCACGGGCGCGCGCGAAAAAATCTCCTGATTCACACACAGGGCCGACAATATCCGCCGTTATTTTTCCTGCTTTTTTCTTAATCGGCAAAATTTCATGATACGAGCCGTAGAGTGCTGGACGAATTAAATCGTTCATTGCCGCATCTACAATCACAAATTTTTTGCCGTTCTCATTTTGTTTGATATACAGCGTTTTGCTAACAATAACCGATGCGTTTGCGACCATAAATCGCCCCGGTTCAAACAAAATTTTCGCGTCAATGTTTTTCAAAAGCGGCACAAGCATTTTGGCAAATTCTTCAATCGGCGTCTCCTGCTCGCCAATGTGATACGGAACGGGAAACCCGCCACCGATGTCGAAATGCGTTATCTCAATCCCCAGTTTTTCCGCCAGCGATTTTACTTCTAATAGTTTCAGTGTTGCATCGTAGTAGTATTTGGGGTTGGATATTTTCGAGCCGATGTGCATTTCCAATCCCGACACGGTGATGAACTTCATTTTTTTCACTGCAAGGAGCGTT
Source organism: [Candidatus Thermochlorobacteriaceae] bacterium GBChlB (assembly GCA_000724175.1). GTDB lineage: Bacteria > Bacteroidota > Chlorobiia > Chlorobiales > Thermochlorobacteraceae > GBChlB. The sequence continues at coordinate 34,480 of JPGV01000012.1, forward strand.
TTTTCCATCAGCCGTTCATCAATGCCGAATTTCTCGTCGGCGTTTCCAGTGCTGATATATGGGTGGGTTTCAGCGGTGATGTTCGGCGTTACGCGAATGCCCACAGAAGCCTGTATTTTCAGGCGTCGAGCGACTTTTTCAATTAACTTCAACTCTGAAAGCGACTCTGCTTTAATCATCAAAATTTTTTGACGAAGCGCATACTCAATCTCCGCTTCCGTTTTTCCGACGCCCGCCATGATAATTTTTTGCGGCGAGGCGCCTGCGTTCAACGCGCGATACAATTCGCCCTCCGAATTGACATCGAGACCGCTTCCCGCATCGACGAGCGTGCGAATGACAGACAAGTTGTAGTTCGCTTTGACAGAGTAACAGGTTAGATGATTGAGAGCAGCAAACGCCTTCTCGAAGCGGTGATATTGTTCGAGAAGGCTTTGTTTGCTGGTAACAAACAGCGGTGTTCCAAACTTTTTGGCGAGTTCTAAGAGCGAGACGCTTTCACAAAAGAGAAGAGAGTTTTTGTAATAAAAAAAAGTATCCACAGCGTCGCGCCCTGATTTTCCTTAAAGACTTTTCAGCAAATTCGCCAACTCATCTTGACCTGCGGCGGTCAACTCAATTTGACTTTTCGAGACTCTTTTGATGGTTTCTTCTTGGCGCGACAAATTTCCCGGAAAATTATTGTCGTAGACACCGAACCGTTTACATTCTTCTCGAACCGCTTTGAGGTCAGCGATGAATTGCCCTGTTGCAATCGCGCCTGCAAAACAGCTAAGCAACATTACACGCACTTGCGCTTGCGACTTTTTATCGGTGCCGAGCGATTCATAAACAGGCATCACGCTTTCCTCGCCTATCGCGAAGAGTTTGAGGACAGTGTTTTCAGCGATACCATTTCTTGTCAGGAAGTCGCTCACGTTGTTCAGCGACGGCGCTGCCTTTACGGTTGGGATAGGTTCGGCTTTTGGCGGTCTGCCGCGTCGTCCTGTTTTGGGTCGTCCAAATGCGGTTGCCTGAGCTTTTGGCGGCCTGCCGCGTCGTCCTGCTGTTTTTAACACGACGTCTGTGTTTTTTTTTCTGCCCGGCGGTCTGCCTCTGCGTTTTTGCGTGGGCATTTCGAGTTCGCCATTAGCAACTGCCGACCCTGCGGTTGATCTCAGCGTTGCACCGCCCGTCATTGCATCTTCGAAGAGCATTTTCAAAACTACTTCTCGGTCTTGACCGTCGAATTTATCGGCGATTTTTTTGATGCCATCCAAGTGAGGTAGAATTTTTGAATAATCTCTCATTTTTCTTTTCTTTAAGTTGATATTGCAGCGATGAACGAAGCTAATACTTTTTTTATTAAATCAAAAATTTTTTATTAAAAAATGAAAAAATCCCTTTCGCTTGCCGCCTTAAAGACGCGCGCCTTGAATGTAAAGCTCGTTTTAACCGATAACGATGGCGTTTTAACTGACACAGGCGTTTATTATTCGGAGCGCGGCGAGGAACTCAAGCGGTTTTCCATACGCGACGGCATGGGCGTCGAGCGACTTCGAAAAGCAGGCGTTGAAACCGCCATCATTACGGGCGAAAATTCCGGCAGCGTCAAAAAGCGCTCCGAGAAACTCAATATGCCGTTTCTTTATCTGGGCGTCTCGAATAAACTCGCACAACTGGACGCCATTCTCGCAGAAACCCACTTGACCATTGAGCAACTGGCTTATATTGGCGATGATGTCAACGATGTGAAGATCATGCAGGCGATTGGAAAAGTTAGCTTGACCGCTTGCCCATCGGACGCTATGCCAGAGGCTCGAGCGGCAGCGCACTATCGCTGCAAGGCGCGCGGCGGGAACGGCGCGTTCCGCGATTTCGCCGAGTGGATTTTACGCCTGCGCGGCGCCCGCTAACAGATGCAACGTTTTGACATAAAAGCCGTAACTTCCAGACCAATCTCATTTATGCGAGAACTTGATTTTCAAATTACCTAACAACAAAACTCATGGCGACAGTTCACATCGGTCATAAACTCGTCGGAGACGGGGAATCCGTATTCATCATTGCGGAAATCGGCATCAATCACAACGGCTCTCTTGACATTGCAAAGAAACTCATTGATGGCGCAGTGCTTTCGGGCTGCGACGCCGTTAAGTTTCAAAAGCGCACGCCTGAACTCTGCGTTCCGAAAGACCAATGGCACTTGGAGCGCGACACGCCTTGGGGGAGAATGACATATATCGACTACCGACACAAAGTCGAGTTCAGCGAAAAAGAATACGCCGAAATCGACCGACATTGCAAGGAGCGCGGCATTTTGTGGTTTGCTTCCTGTTGGGACGAGCCATCGGTGGACTTCATGGAAAAGTTTGACCCGCCCTGCTACAAAGCAGCCTCTGCGTCGCTCACCGATTTGGATTTGCTGCGCAAGAAAAAAGCCACTGGCCGCCCGCTTATCATCTCCACTGGTATGTCGACGATGGAGGAAATCGAAGCAGCCGTAACTGCCGTCGGCACAGAGAACCTTTTAATTGCACATGCCACATCGACCTATCCATGTCCGTTACAGGAATTAAATTTGCGCGTCATTCATACACTTAAAGCAAAATATCCGATGTGTCCGATTGGCTATTCGGGTCATGAGACGGGGCTGGCGCCGACATGGGCGGCGGTGGCGTTAGGCGCGACCTTTGTCGAGCGACATATTACGCTCGACCGCGCGATGTGGGGAACAGACCAAGCGGCGTCAGTTGAAATCGGCGGCATGATGCGCCTCGTCTCTAACATTCGAGATATTGAGAAATCTATGGGAGACGGTGTCAAGCGGCTATATGACAGCGAGCTTGCGCCGCGCAAAAAACTGCGTCGTGTTCAATCGAGTGTGCCATTATCTTCAAATCACAACTAACCTGTAAGTCGATTGGCTGCTATGTCGTTGGAGCATGTCTCGATTCTATCGCCGATTATTGTTGCCAGCGCCGCCGCGCTGTTCATTGTGCTGGAACGGCTTTTTCCCTACACAACCGGGCAACGATTTTTCCGCGAAGGGTTCTTCACTGATTTAATTTTTTACGCACTTCTTCAAAGTGCGATATTGAGCGTTATCATTGGCTGGATAGTTCAGTGGATTGATGCGGCAAGCGGCGTTTCGCGTCTTCGCTTGATTTCCGACTGGTCGATTCCCGCACAGGTATTGTTCTTTCTCGTTACGCACGATTTTTACATTTATGTTTTTCATCGATTTCAGCATCGAAACAAATTTTTCTGGCGATTGCACGAAGCGCATCATTCAGCGAAATCGGTCGATTGGATTGCGGGAATGCGCTCGCACTCGCTTGAAATTTTGATTAACCAAACGGTTGAATTTGCGCCGATTGTCTTGCTGGGCGCCGCGCCCGAAGTGATCGTCATTAAAGGTATGCTCGATGGCATTTGGGGAATGTGGATTCACAGCAACATCGACGTCAAATCGGGCTGGTTGCAATACCTCATTAACGGTCCCGAAATGCACCGATGGCATCATGCAGAGGAAATTACCGAAGGCGGCTTGAACTTCTCGACGAAACTTGCCATCTGGGATTGGCTTTTCGGCACAGCGTATTTGCCCAAAGAAAAACCGACGGGCTATGGCATTAGCGACGACCTGTATCCACTTAGTTCTACCGATACGCCGCTTCCGCAACGTTTTTGGGACGACCTAAAAAGTTACGTTAGGCAGCATCTCTATGCGTTTCGTCCGATGGACTCTGGCTCAGGCTCGCACGTGCTTGCTAAAAACATCAGCGCTGGAACATAGATTGGTCTCGTCTATCCCTCTATCGGGAAAAGCGTTGCACTTGCCCATTCTAAACGGCTTACTGGGAATTAAACATACCGTCGACCGATTTAAAATTGCACTTTAAGGAAGAAATTTCTTGAACGCCGCATCGGCAAAGAACGGCGTTGCACCATTGAATCATTTTAGAAACTTGAATCGAATTAGTTTATTTTGACCTATCATTGAAACACAGCTATGCAACCAACAAATACGCCTGATACGAGGTCTGAGACACGCACGACCAACACTCGCAAGTGGCTTTGGGGACTAATTGGATTAGCATCAGCCGCCGTCGTCGGCGTCGTTATTTCTCGAAAACCGCCGTTGAAGCGCGAGACAAAACCGCCCGTCGCCGATTGGCAACTGATTGGTCGCATCGACCATGCCTTGAGTCAAGCCGATATTTCGGGAATCGATGTGTATGTCAATGGCGGTCGCGTGATGTTGATTACCGAAGCAGGAAGCGGCGTGGACATTTTGCACGCCAAATCCATCGTGGCGGCGTTGCCAGGCGTTGAAGCGGTTGATGTCGTCGCCAAGCACGTGGGCGAGACTGTTTCGTATTCACGACACTCTGAACTATGAAAGTCGCGCTGCTCTACAACCAAAAGCCAGACATTCAAAACGGCGCGGGAAAGTATGCGTCCGACGAATACGCCGAGTGGGACAATCCCGAAACGATTGACGCCGTTGCTGCCGCGCTCTCCGAAACCCATCATGTCATCAAAATTGATTGTCATCCAAATCGTCTTCGAGAAATTATCGAGACACTGGAACGCGAGAAGCCTGACATCTGCTTCAACATCGCCGAAGGCGCGGGCGCTGTCAGCCGCGAAGCACATGTGCCTGCGCTGCTGGAAATGCTTGGACTCAAATACACAGCGTCTGACCCGATGACACTGTGCATTACGCTCGACAAAGCCCGCACGAAAGAAATTCTTGCCTATCACAACATTCCAACACCTGCGTTTCACCTTGTTTCATCACTTCGCGACATTGAGCCAGTTCTCGCCGTCGAGAAAAAATTTCCGCTCATCGTTAAGCCGTTGCATGAAGGGTCGAGCAAAGGCATTTTTGAACGCTCTGTCGTCACCACAAACGATGACTTGAAGGCGCAACTGATGGAAGTGTTGACGCAGTATAGACAGCCTGCGCTCATCGAGGAGTTTTTAAGCGGGCGCGAATTTACAGTCGCGCTGCTTGGCAACGGCGAGGGCGTCGAAGTTCTTCCCATTGTCGAGCTGACATTCGACCACTTGCCGCACGGCTCGAGACGGATTTATTCTTATGAAGCAAAATGGCTTTGGGATAACCCGCAGAACCCAGTCGAGGTCTTTCACTGCCCTGCGCCGCTTGCGCCGCCGTTGGAAAAGAGCATTGCTGAAATTTGTAAGCGTGCGTTTGTCGCCTTGCGCTGTCGCGATTGGGCGCGCATTGATGTTCGGCTCGATGCGCATGATAACCCCTACATCATTGAGGTCAACCCGTTGCCGGGCATTTTGCCCAATCCCGACGAACACTCTTGTTTCCCGATGGCGGCGCGACAAGCTGGACTGTCATACAATCAACTTATCAACCGCGTCTTGAACGAAGCACTTCAGCGTTACAATGCCTTGCCGCAGGCTGACCATGTGTTTCTGCGCACTTGAACTTTCCGAGAAAAACATATCTTCGATTCGCTTGTTTTTCGTATTATTACGGTCCCTAACAAGCACATTGAAGCACATGCACATTTTTTCAGTAAACGCGAACAAAAATACAGTAACCTATCTCAATTTGAGATGTTAACCACATTCGGGTAGTAGTAGGACCCAAGACATTATGACTGCAAGAGAAATCGCTATTAAAGTTCTTAAAGATGTGGAGACTGGCAAATCGAAGTCTGACACTGCCATCAACCACTATTTCAATGAAAGTTCGCTGGAAGCGCTCGATAAAGCCTTCGCCATGCAGGTTATTTACGGCACGTTGCGCGAGCGCATGAAAATCGACCATGTCATTGAGCAATTTTACAATCATGATTTTAAGAAAATGGATCCCGATGTGCGCAACATTCTGCGCATCGGCGTCTATCAACTCTTTTACCTGACGCGCGTGCCGAAGTGGGCGGCGGTGAACGAGTCCGTCGAACTTGCCAAGAAAACCAAAAACCAATTTTTAGGCAACTTGGTGAACGGTGTTCTTCGAAACATTGCGAACAACCTCGAGAGTGTGACATTCAAGGTCAAAGGCGGCACATTTGCCGACCAAGTCGCGCTGCAATACTCGCATCCCAAATGGCTTCTGGAACGCTGGTTACAGCGGTTTTCTTTTCAGGAAGCGCAAGACATCATGGCGGCAAATAACCAAGTGCCGCGTGTTGCGTTCAGAGTTAATCGTCTGAAAACCACGCCCGCAGCCGTCGAGGCACTGCTCACCGAAAAGCAACTCTCTTTTCAAAAATCGCTCGTCGATGGCTTCATTGTGCCAGAACGCTTTTTCGACATGGAGTCTTTCTTAAAAGATGGACTTGTCTCGGTGCAAAGCGAATCGCAAGGCATTGCTTGCCTGCTTGTCGACCCAAAACGTGGCGAGCGTATTTTGGACATGTGCGCTGCGCCAGGCGGAAAATCGACCTTCATGGCAGAGCGTATGCAGAACGAGGGAAAAATCGTGGCGCTCGATTTGTATCAAAGTAAAATCAGTGACATTCATCGTGGCGCAAATACGCTCGGCGTGAAAATTCTCGAGTCGGCGAAAATTGACGCGCGCCAATATCAAAGCGATGAAAAATTCGACCGTGTCTTGCTCGACGCGCCTTGCACGGGAACGGGTGTCCTCTCGCGCCGCGCTGAACTGCGCTGGCGGCTTTCGCCCAACGATGTTACTGCTATGGCGAAATTGCAACGCGAACTTTTAGAAAATGCGGTTACGCTCACCAAAGACCACGCGACGCTTGTCTATTCCACCTGCTCCATTGAGCCAGAGGAAAATTGGCAACTCATTGAGGCATTTCTCGCCGACCACCCCGATTGGAAAGTCGAGAACGCCAAAGACATCTTGCCTGAATCGCTGCATCAGTTCGTTAATGAACACGGCGCAGTTGAAATCCTTCCCCATAAACATCAATTGGACGGCGCGTTCTCAGTGCGCTTGGTGAAAAAGTAGTCCTGCCGCGCTGGCTGCAAGCACAAGGGGACGCGGTCGCCCGAATCCCCTTGTGAAACCGATGCGTTACAGACATACGCTTACTTCGCTAAAATCATCTTTTTGGTTTGAACAAACTCGCCTGCCTGCAAGCGATAGAAATATGTCCCCGACGAGAGCCTGCTTGAATTAAACACAGCTTGATAAACGCCTGCTGATTTCGTTTCATTGACCAATGTTTCAACTTCGCGCCCCAAGACGTCAAAGACCGTCAGTTTCACCCGTGCGTCTGTCGGCAGAGCGTAGCTGATGGTCGTCGTTGGGTTGAACGGATTGGGATAGTTTTGGTCGAGGCTGAACGCGGTCGGCAATGGTTTGTCGTTCTCGTCGCGTCGCACGGAATACGGTCCGCCCGAACCGGTGAAATAAATGTTAGTGGCGTCTTGCGCCTGCCGACCTTGTGCATTGGTAACGGTAACGCGCAATGTCCAATAATTGTTCGGGTCGCCGCCGCCGAAATTGACGGGATTAGTATTGCCGACCGAATACCAACTGCCCGTCCCGTAGTTGCTTTCCCAAGCGTAAGTGAAGGGCGCGGCACCGCCCGTGATATTGGCAGTGTAAGAATTGAAGGAATAGGCAGGCGGTTCGGTGATGCCTGTGATGGTAACGGACGGCGGCGGAATGCCGGGAACGCCCCAAACGGTATAAGCATACTGCACCTGCGAGGGCTGACATGGATACCAACCTAAATAATATGCTGGTTGCCCAAGAATGTTTGGAGCCCATACTTCATAAACAAAAGTTTGCAAGTCAATTGTATATGGCGTGTATGTTACTTCGCAATAACCTAATTGATAGTTTGGATTTGAGCCAGTGTTTGACCAACCAATGCTGGCATTTGCACCTCTTCCCCACGCGTGGAATTGCGAGAAAGAGTTTACAGGAATAGTTTTTCTTACATCATAGCGCTTGCCCCAATAATTTCCCGATGGCAACGGACCGCCTGAACTGAAATTTATCCATTGGTCGCCCAATGTTCCAACGACCGTCCCGCCGTATGCCATTTGTTGACTAAGCGTCCAGCCGCCAACACCGCTCAATCGTTCCACTGCGCGACCCGCATTGCTACGTCCATATCCAACATTTTCATTGTAGCCGTTTGCGTAGAAATAACCTGGCACTTTATCCGCCGAATGTCGAATGATTCCTTCAACATCTTGCGCATGAAGATTTGAACTAGCAGACATGATAAGTGCTGCTAATCCGGAAACATGAGCGGCGGCAGCAGATGTGCCGTTAAAATAATTGTAGCCTGTGCGAGTTGTAGTAAAAACCAAATTATTTACACCGGGTGCCGCAACATCAATACTATTGCCATAACTTGATGAATAACCATCCTCTCCGTTAACGCGTTGGTCATTACTTCCTGTGGCACCAACTGCAATTGTCAATGGATTATCATAGTCGGCGGGATAATTTGGAGCTGTGGTTCCATTGTTGCCTTTTGAAGCAACAAACACGACATTATTGAGAGCGGCAAAAGCAACGTGTCCGCGCAATTGCTCGTCGTAAAAATCTCTTCCCCAACTATTGTTCAAAATATGACAACCAAATCCTGAAGCAGATACAGATCTTGCTCCGGCAGAGATTGCGGCACACAAACTCGAGGTGGTTCCAAAATCTGACGAATTTATTCCTTTCAATGCTATAAGTTGAACGCCTGTATTTCCAACCGCAACATTCCCGCCTGCCAGACCTGCAATTCCTTGACCATTGTTTCGGAATGCCCCAATAATTCCTGCACAGAGGGTTCCGTGACTACTTTCAGCGTCATCTCTTGGGTCACCGTCACCATTAAAATAGTCATATCCGCCTACCACTTTAACATTTGAGCCAATACTTGCTCCGCCTAAATCCGTAGCGAAATACTCAATTCCTGTGTCTATAACGCCTACTCTAATCGTGGAACTTCCTGTGGTATAATTCCAAGCAGTTGGAGCTTGAATATTTGCTAAATTTGGTTGACCTGAGATATGCGAAAAAAAACCACGTTGCAGATCGTAAAAGTTATCATTTGGCGAAGAATCTGCGTAGTAAATAAAGTTTGGCTGTGCAGATTCAATAAATGGTAGCTTTGAAAGTTCCTTGCATGTTTGTGTGATGTCTGTATTTTGCGGCATTTCCATAACCATAACATTCCAAAAATCTGGAACACGCACTTCTTGCCCTGAGCGAGATACGGATGTTTTTTGATGCGGACGTAGGTCTGGTATCATGCGTCGCAGTTTGAGAATTGAAAATTTTTGTAAAGAATCACGTCCCGAAGATTGTCTAATCAATCGACTACTTGGCAAGAATTCTTGATCCGGTTTTTCCAATTCAAGGCTATCCAAATAACCGACTTTAAACTTGACAATGACTTCGCCTTTTACAAATTCTTCTCTTTGTGATTGATGGAGCCGGTTTGTCCATATACATCAAGAACCGCAAGGCTGAGCAGAAAAAGTAGCAGATAGTTTTTGAGGTTCCGAATATGAATTGAAAGCATCATAATTTGGTTTCCTTTATGGATAAGTTTGATTATTTTTGATTTCATTTGTTTTTCGAAAAAGAAATGCCCTCGTTCTTTTTGGGACAAAATTTTGACTGTCTGGCGGACGTCGATTTTGTGTTCACATTTGTGAAAACGAGGGCTTTTATTTAACGCTCATAATCCTTCACCTCCTTCAATTGATTATAATTCGGTTAAAGATTGGACGCGGTGATAGCCTCATCAACATTGAGTTTTCGCAGTGAGATAAAGCCGCTCACAAATGTTCCTCTGCCAGACATACCGCGTGGTGTTCTTTCAATTCTTGTTACGCGCAGTTGTTCAAAAACAATATGCTTTCCATCGGGATACCAAGAAGCCTGCCCTGCCACAAACCCTACTTGCTCGCCTTCAACCGTTGTTTCGTTGGGACGTGAAAGATAAGTTGGTAGGAGGCGTTTGAGGTTGCTTCCGTCGCTGTTCATTACCCAAATGCCTTGTGTGTTCCAAAACAAAATCCGTGTTCCGTCCGGCGAATATTGTGCAGATGCGTTAGACTCGTTTTCCGTGCCGCTTAAAATTTTCTCAGTGCGATTCGTCTTTAGACTAAAAACTGGAAATTGAGTGGTGATGTTTGTTGCAGAGAAGCCTCTAATCCCAAGCATTCCCTCTCCGCTTGGATGCCAGTTTGGCTCTGCGGCAACAAAGAGTAGACGATGTTGCAAGAAATTTTGTTGAGAGCCATCAGCCTTCAGGATATAAATTCCGCCCTTCCCTGTTCTGTAATCAATATTGTACTGATACGCAATCTCTGTTCCGTCCGGACTCCATGCAGGAAAAAACTCACTGCCATCATACAGAGATGCGTAGTTGATTTCAGGGAAACGCGTTGGAAAAGTTAATTGAGTCAAGTTGCTACCATTTTTCCGTATTTTGAAAATACGTTGTCCTATGTTCAGCGCGAGCCATTCGCTGTCGGGCGACCAATCAGGCAACATTGCAAGCAGGTCGCTTACGAGTAATCGTTTTTGCCCTGTGGTCAAATCCAGAATGTAGACACCCGCCGAATCGCGCGGCACATCATTGAGGCGTCGATAGGCTATCAATTGCCCATTAGGCGAAACTTTTGGGGTTGCATCAATACCGCTAAACGGCAGTTTATCCGAAATAAAATATTCCGTGTTGGGAATCATCTCGCCTTGTAGGAAACGGAAATTATCCGTTGGGTCAACGGGATTGCGGCACGAGTTGAAGAGCAGCGCGGCAAGCAATGAAAACAATAGCAGAGCTGATGGCGATGAAGCGGTCTTCATGGTCTTGTTTTGTTTTGGCGTTGTCCGCACTTGGGCGGATAAGGATAAAGGTAATGTCTGGTTTTTATCGCACGATGAGTGCCAAAGACGCATCGCGCAACCGCAAAGCAAAAAAACTCGGCAAAAAAACAAATTTTATGCCAACATTTTTTTTAAAAAAATGAGTGCAACGAGGTGCTAATCAATGAGCCGTAAATCACGGGTTGAAATTCACGGGTGCAAGGTGCTAACTTCGCTTCCGAAACATTGCACAGAGGCTCAACCCGTCGACCGTTGCCGCAGAACCGCTTTCATCACATTGCCCGCCCGACACAGCTTTTCTGTGCGTTCATTTTTGCCGCGCTCTTCACGCGGAACGCCGTTGCACAAACCGCCGACACGGCAACAGTCGATACTTCGAAAGCCGATACTTCGAGAGCCGATGCCGTAAAATTCGACACTTTAAAGACCGACCGCTCGCAAGCCATGACTCGACAAGCCCGCACGGTCGGCGGCGAAAAAATTCTCACCTTCACCACGCGCTCGCTCGACTCGCTCAAACTGCCCGATGAATTTATTTTTCGCGGTACGGAAAAAATTTACTTCGACAACCTGCGCATCGACTCCACGCGCTACCGCTTGGACGCGCGCAAAGGCGTGCTGTATCTGCGCTACCTCTTTCGGGATACGCTCGCGCATCGCATTGAGATTCGATATCGAGCCTTGCCGTTCCAATTGAAACAAGAATTTTTGCGCCGAGAACTCATTGTTCAAACAGCCGACACGCTTGCGCGAGACACCTTGCTCACGGCGAAACCAAAGACATCAACATTTCAACTCGACGATATTTTTTCAGGCACGGAACTTCGTCGGTCGGGCAGTTTGGTGCGCGGCATTACGCTCGGCTCGAACCAAGATTTGAATGTTACATCGGGCTTGCGCTTGCAGTTGGAAGGCAGGGTGGCGCCGGGTGTGGAAATCGCCGCCGCGCTCACCGATGAGAACACGCCGATTCAACCCGAAGGCAACACGCAAACCTTGCAGGAATTCGACCGCGTCTTTATTGAAGTGCGCTCGCAAAATGCAAAAGCCACTGTCGGCGATTTTAATTTGTCGCTCGCTGGAACGGAGTTTGCCAATCTTGAACGCCGATTACAGGGCGGCAAACTTGACCTTTCATTTCAACTCGAGAGCGGGGCAGCCACATCAGGAACATTCGGATTCGCCAACGCTCGCGGACGATTTAACATCAACCAGTTCAACGGGCGCGACGGCGTTCAAGGTCCGTATCGACTGACGGGAACCAACGGCGAGCCGTTCATCATTGTGCTGGCAGGAACGGAGCGCGTCTATGTCGACGGCGAACAGATGACTCGCGGACAAAACAACGACTATGTGATTGAATACGCGACGGGCGAAATTTTTTTCCAGCCACGTCGGCTCATCACGCAGCAAAGCCGCATCACCGTTGATTTTCAATTTACTGACCGACTTTATCCGCGAAATTTTTTGGCAGGAAAAACCGAAACATCGCTCTTTGGCGGGCGCGTTAAATTTCAGGCGTCGTATCTTTCTGAATCGGACGATGAAGCGTCGCCGATTGATTTTTTACTCTCTGCGTCGGCGATTGAGGCGCTACGCGGCGCGGGCGCAGACCGACTGCGCGCCGTTGATACGACGGCGTTTGTCGGCGTTGATACGCTTGGTCGACCGCGCGGAAGTTACGCACGTGTCGACACCGTTGTGAACGGAAGCGCGACGCAAATTTTTCGCTTCGTCGGACAGGGCGGAGACAGCGCGTTTTGGTCGCCGCCGTTCAGCATCGTTCCCGATGGGCAAGGCAGTTACAGAAGAGTCTCATTTGGCATTTTTGAATTTGTTGGTGAGGGCTTGGGCAACCATGTTCCCGTGCGGCTCTTGCCGATTCCGACGGCACAGAGCGTTTTTGACCTCTCGCTGCAAGCGTCTCCGTTTAAAGAGCTTACGGTTTCCGTCGAGGGCGCGTTATCGCAGAACGACCTGAACAAATTTTCCACACTCGATGATTCACTCAGCGCGGGCAGCGCGTATAAATTTTCTGCGACACTTGCGCCAAAAAATGTATCGCTGTTCGGCGCAATGCTTGGCGATATGAGCGTTCAATTTTCGCAACGTTTTACAGGACGCACCTTTGCGTTTATTGATAGAACACTGCCCGTCGATTTAAACCGCAGTTTCAACCTGATTGATTTCGATGGTCGCGCGCTCCTCACTGCCCAAACGGCGGAACTCATTCGCACTGCATCGGTCGTGTATCAGCCCGTCAAACCGCTTCAACTCTCGTATCAATTCGGCAGGCTCGACCGTGAGGCGTTGTTTAGTTCAACCCGTCAAGAACTCGACGCGCAACTTAGAATTGACTCGCTGACGACATCGAGCTACAACGCAGCTTTCACCAGCAGCAGAAACGGTCAAACCTTGGAACGCGCCGACTGGCTACGGCAGGTAGGACGAGTCAATCTGCAATTTCGTCTATCAACAGAAGGCGCGCTTAACTTTCTGGTGCAGCCGTTTTTGAGCATAGAACTTTCAGACAAAAAAACGCGCAATCTTGCAACCGACACGCTGCGCACCGATAGCCACAACATTCTCGACGCGACCGCTGGAGTGCGCTTATTGGGTCTTTTTGGACAAACGCTTGGATTTAGTTTCGGGTATCGCTCCGATGACCTCTTCGATGCGGTTGAACCGTTCAGCGCAGCGCTCGTTCCCGCCTCGATTGCGCGGACGCTCTCGGCGGAGTGGCTTGTGCCAACAACCGGCGATTTTCTCGCGCAGTTCAATTTCACCAATCGCATTCGCCAGTTCAGTCGGCGCTTTAGAGAACGCAGCAATGCAGACAACGAGACGTTCATTTTGCGCTTGCAAACCCGATACACGCCGTTCAAATCCGCTCTCGAAGCCGAATGGCTCTATGATGTCTCGACGGAGCAAACGTCGCGGTTGGAGCGGCAATTTTTCGCCGTGCCACTTGGGCGAGGCAACTTTATCTGGCGCGACCGCAATCAAAATGGGTTGCGCGAATTTGAAGAGTATGTTCCAATCACGTTCATCGGCGAACTTGGCGACGACAATTTGCAGTATGTCTTGCGCACCTTTCCGAGTGACCGGCTTTTTCCGACCATTGATTTGCGCACCAGCGCACGCCTTCGCTTACGCCCATCGAGATTCTTCCCCACCCGCGACGCCCTGTTGGAAAAGGTAATTTCAGCTATCTCGACCGAAACATTGGTTCGACTCGAGGAACGCAGCACCGAACCCGACTTACGACAAATTTATTTTTTGAACTTCTCGCGCTTTCAAAACGACTCGACGACTCTTGCGGGAAATTTCACCATTCAACAAGATGTATGGCTGTTTGAAAATGAACTCACGAATTTCCGATTTCGATTCCAACGGCGGAACGGGCTCAATCAATTCAGCTTGGGCGTCGAGCGGCGGCTGTTTGAAGAACACAGCGTGCGATTCGTTACGCGCATCGGTTATGAACTCGGCATCGAACTCAATGCGTTCTCGACATTCAACCGCTCACTTGCCGCATCAACGACGTCAATTGCAGGCGGAACAAGTCGGCAGTTCAACATCAACGCGGTCGGTGTTACGCCCGATATCTCTTATCGTCCATTTCAGGATTTTGAGTTGGGGATTCGGGTCAGCTATGAACAGCGCGACGATGTATTTCCACTTGAGCGTGGCGGCACCGCAGCACGGTCGGTGATTAACTCGCAGCAACTTCGCGCCACATATTCATTTCGCGGCAAAGGCAGAGTAAGCGCGCAGGTCGAGCGCAATCAATCCGTTCTATCAGGCATTGATGCCTTCGATGCCGTTTTTGAACTCACCAACGGCAATCCCTTCGGCACTAACTTTATTTGGCGTGTGGACTTTGATTACCGCATTAGTCAATTCATCACTGCGTCGGCAGGCTACGACGGACGCGCACTCTCCACAGGCAGAGTCATCAACACTGGCAGAGCCGAAGTGCGTGCCGTATTTTAATCGTTCGCGGTTTTACCTAACAGCGGTTTGGCGTAATGGCGGGTGCAGTTCTTCGTATGACAGTATTGTGGTAGGTTCAGGTGCAGTTCTTCGATTGCACTTTTGTGCTAAAAATCCGCCACTACGCCAAGCCGCAAAACGTTAGCAGTGGTTTTTCTTTCTTCGTCCGTTAATTTGCCCTTAGAGTTTAATTGAGAGTTCTAGGTGTCCTCCAAGTCCAAGTTCAACTATTTTTTGAAGCGTCGAAATACGAACTTCCTTAATGTTGTTCTCGATTTTTGAAATGTAGCCTTTGTTTGTTCCGCATTTTTCTGCAAGCTCTTCTTGTGTCATTCCTTTTTCAAGTCGAGCTTGTTGAATGAGAAAACCGAGTCTAAATGCTTCATAACCTTTTTCAAACTTGTCACGTTTGTCTGTTCCTTTTTTACCATATTGTTCTTCAACAAATTGGTCAAGTGTTTTTAAATTATTTTTCTTGCTCATATTCTTTTTTAATTTTTAATGCTTTTTCAATTTCTGATTTTGGTGTCTTCTGGGTCTTTTTTTGAAACCCGTTAGCCAGCACTATAAGTTTTCCTTCGTCAAAGAAGCAGAATATGCGAAAAATATCACTCCCTTGCTTAACTCTGATTTCATAAAGTCCATTCGTCCCCGTCATATGCTCAAAGTAATCGGTCGGAATGTGTTGATGAGTGTTGATGAGTTTCAATAATTCTAAACGTCCATAGTATCTTATCTTTTACTTTCTGCTTCTGTTTTTCAAAGAAGTCGGTAAAGTAGTTTTTATACAAAGTAACTGTCCTTAGTTTTATTTCACTCATACGTTGCAAAGGTATGAAAAGTTGTCCTAATGAGCAACTTTATTTTTGATTTTTGTGACACTTTGTTTTAAGGGGTCGTTTTTCTAAAATCACTGCTAACAGATTTATTTACGCCTGAACAGCGCTTACCGAATTTTTACGGACAGAATTTTATCGCCGATTTCAATCTTGTCGACGACATCTATTCCTCTCACGACTTTGCCAAACACGGTGTAGCGTCCATCTAAATGCGGGTGATGCGCGTGCATAATAAAAAACTGCGAGCCTTCGGTATCTTTTCCTGCCGACGCCATGCCGAGTATTCCGCGCTCATAGCGACGCCTTGTAAACTCGGAGCGAATGGAATACGGCGGTCCGCCTGTGCCGTCGCCGCGTGGGTCGCCGCCCTGAATGACAAAACTCGATACCACTCGATGAAATGGCAATCCGTCGTAAAAATTTTTCTCTACAAGCTCAACAAAACTCTTGACGGTATATGTCGCTTCGTTGATGAATAGGTCAAGTTCAATTTCGCCTTTGGTCGTGTTCAAAATCGCCGTTGGATTTTTCGGATATTTTTTCAGCCATGTCCAATCGGCAGGTTTTTTTGGCGCGTCTTTTACAGCAAGCGGTGTTTCCATTAATGTGTAATACACATCTGCCGCTTTTTTTCGAACTGCCGCGTTGTCGTCGGACGCATATATTTTCACACCCTCTGCAACACTTGCGTCTTTTAATTTTCCAAGCGCGTCTAAAAGTTCAATAACGGTCTCCACATCGCTCGATGACTGAATTTTTTTCAGCGCATTCAGAATCGGCACAGCGTATTTCGGCTGCGCGTGCAGCGAATCCACGAGAATGGACACGATGAGTTGAACTGCGCCCGTGTTCTGCGGCGACGCAGAAACGTGAAACGCTAATGCGCTCAGCAGTGCGCTTTCAAAGAGCGTGTCCGTTGTATTTTTTTGCTTATCGAGTTTCCAGCAGCGTCCCCATGCTTGTAACGCAGCGCGCGCTAACGATGGGTCTTTGGATTCCAAGTTCGTTTTCAGGAGCGGCAAAAAATTTTGGTATGACGCGCCTTTCTCGGCAAAAAGTCCGACGGCAGTTAAGTGCGCGGGGACGACTGCGTTGTTTTTTTGCGCGTCCGAAATCAGGGCAGCAGCCTTTTCAGGCGCAACTTGTGCAAGCGTGCGAATGGCTTCGGCGCGAAGGTCTGGCGATGCAGCATTGAGCGACGATTCAACCTGTGCAATGAGCGCAGCGTGTTTTTCCATAGCATCGTTCAAACTTTTCCGGCGCGCCAGCGCCAGCAATGCTTCTTTGTGCAAATGATAGTTCGTCGATTGCAAGAGCGTTTGAATTGATGCGTAAATCTTTGCGGCATCGTCGGGATAGAAATTTGATAGCGAGCGTAGGGCGCTGACCGCCACGCGCCAATCTTTATCGGTTGTTGCTTTTGCCAGCGCGTCGACCGACGCTCTTGAGTTCACTCTGCCAAGCGCAACGGCCGCATACAGTCTTGCATCTGCGCTGCTCGAGGCAATTGCATCGAGCAACGTTTTCTCTGCCAAACTAAGAAATGACGCCGTTGTTACGCGAGCCAACCCATATATCGCAAAATTGAACGACGCAGATTTTTTCGTGGCTTGATACAGTTCAATCAATTTGGCAACCGATTTTTGCGAGACAACATTGCGAATGGCGAAGCGCGCGAGCGCCTCCGCTTGTGCCTGACGCAACCGCTCGGTTTTGAACATCAGCGCTGCCACTTCTTCTAACGCTGCTTCCGACCCGAACAGCCCGATGGCGTTGAGCAGTTCCGCTTTAACAAATTCATCGCGTTCATCGGACAGTTTTTTCAACGCATCAGGTTCGTCAGTTTTTGCATTGGGCGATACGCGCAGTGTTTGTCCTAAGGCGAAGGCCGCCGCACTGCGGACATTTTTTTCGGGAGAGCGCATCGCTTCTAAAATTTTCGGTGCGGCGCTGTCTGCTTGAACTGAGGCAAGTGCAAGAAGCGCGGCGTTATCGATCGCAGCGTCTTTGCCAATGAACGACACGACTTTTTTCCAGTCGCGTGCATCGGCAGCTTCCTTAATCAAGCGCATATCAGGCGTGAGGGATTGCGCGGCGAGTGCGGTCGAGCACATCAGCGCCACGAGCGCAACGAACAGTTTCATTTATTATTCAAGTTAAAGTGAGACAAAAATGAAAATAAAAAAGCCCCGCGTCTTGGCGAGGCTTTTGGGTGCTGGCATCAGCGTTATTCTTCTTTGCCTGTTTTCTCTTTATCGAGTGCATCTTTGGATTCCGCGTTCATATCCAAATTCGCATACACGGTGGCGAGCAGTCGCCAGTACATCTTTTTGTTTTCGCGCTCTGCGGCAGGCTTCAGCACTTCTAATGCTTTTTGGTAATACGGCTTGCCTTCGGTGTAGTCAGGAATACGCGCGTTTTTCTTCTTCTTGTCCTTCGCATAAACGGCTTTTACGCTGTCTTCGAACGTTTGTTTTTTGGCGCGCGCGAGTCGAACATAGCAGTAGGCGATGTCGTAAGCAATGTCCGAATTGGTCGGCGCAAGTTTCGCTGCTTCGTTGTATTCGGCGATGGCTTCTTCGTAGCGACTGCTGTCTTGTAAGGCTCGACCAATTAAACGATGCACGTTGCCCGCTAAATCAATGACGCGCTTTTTGTCTCTCTCCGACGCGGTGGCGATGGCTTTATCAAGCAGTTTTTCCGCATCTTTCATTCGACCGCCTTGCGCGTATGCGACGATAAGGCGCGTCAAAATCTCGGAAGAACCGTAGCCTTTGCTAACCGCGCCTTCGAAGACCTCAATGGCTTTGTTGGAGTCGTGCATACGGTCGGCGTAGAGCGAGCCGAGTTGCAAATAGGCGAGCGTGTCGGTAGGCTTTTTGGAAATATATTTTTTCAACGCCGCTTCGGCTTCGGGATATTTTTTCTGAACAATGTAGGTTCGCGCAAGCGGGTCGTAAGGCTGAGCGCTATCTGGACAGAGGTCGGTGGCGAGTTTAAATTTCATTCCCGCCGAATCGAGCAAAGCAATCTTTTTGGGCTCTTCTTTTTCTGAAATGGCGTTGTTGAAGAGCGTGATGCCATCGTTGAAGACCACCACCCACATGCCGCGAATACCGTTCTCGGCTTGAATCTTCATCAGTTTCGCGTTGTTATCGTTGGCGTTGATCTCCAAGACTCTCGCATAGGCTTCTTTCGCCTTGATGTAATCGTCAGCCCGATGGTCGGCTTGAGATTTTTTATAGTAGAGATTACCAAGCAATTGATAGCCCTCAATGGCGTTGGAGTTGTTCGGGTCGTCTTTCAGAATGCGCGTGATTTCGGCGATAGCTTTATCATCTTCGTTGCGCTGAATCATGGATTTCACTGAACCCCATTGTGCGGTTGCCGCCGTCGTTAATAGAGCGGACACACACACAGTCAAAACTAAACGTTTCATTTCTGCTGGTTTAAGTTGCTTGTTGCTTTTGAATTATTTTCAAATTTAGATTGAAGAATGAAAATATAGCGCACCGTGCTTTTTTTCAAGTCTCTTTTTCACGCGTGGTTTTTTGGTTTAGCGGGCGGCGATTGCATATATTTGCAACTTTGTAAAATTGCTTAACGCTAAGCTTCTCTGCGTAATGATAGAAAGCATGACGGGCTACGGCAACGGGAGTTGCTCTGATGCCGGCTTGCACGCCTCCGCCGAAATTCGTTCTGTCAACAGCCGTTTCATTGAAATTTCGGTCAAGTTGCCGCGTCAGTTCAGCGCGCGCGAATTGGAAGTTCGCGAATTTATTCGAAAAGAGTTGCAGCGTGGGAAAATCTCCGTTACGGTTCAATTGGAACGCGACGCAGGCAGAGACCTTCCCATTCGCATCAATGTTGAAAGTGTCCGTGCTTACGCAGCCTTGCTCTCTGAACTGCGAACAGCCGCAGGTATCGACGAGCCAATTCGCTTAGACCATCTCTTGAAATTTTCCGAAGTGTTTGTATCCAACGAAGATGCCGACAGCGGTCAGGACAAAGAGTGGTCAGCAGTGCAGAAAGCCTTGATGCTCTCGATTCACGCGCTCAAAGAGATGCGCCGCAAAGAAGGCGAAGAACTCTTACGCGATTTTCAAAAACGCATTCACTCGATTGAAGAGACGCTCGATCGTGTGCAGGCGCTCTCTCAAAAAACCATTGACGATGTGCGGGAAAAACTGCGTGGGCGCGTCCGCGAAATTCTTGTTGACGAAAGCAAAATCAGCCGAGAGCGCCTGGAACTTGAACTTGTTTTGCTCGCCGATAAATTAGACATCACCGAAGAATGCGTTCGGTTCAGAAGCCATAATAAATTTTTTCTGAAAACCTTGATGCAGGACGATTCGCCTGGACGCAAATTAAATTTCCTTTTGCAGGAACAAAATCGCGAAGCCAACACCATTGCGGCAAAAGCACAAAACGCCGACATCGCGCAAGCGATGGTCTTCGTGAAAGAAGAGCTTGAAAAAATCAGGGAGCAAGTTCAAAACATTGAGTAACTTACCACTTTCAGCATTGCGCTATGACGCTCGGCAATGAGGCACATACCAGCGCTCCCGCCTTGCACGGCAAACTCGTCGTCTTCGCTGCGCCGTCGGGAACAGGCAAATCGACGATTGCCAAGCGCGTCTTGGAAACTGTTCCGAACTTGTCGTTCTCTGTTTCGGCGACGACGCGACCGAAGCGGTCTGGCGAAGAAAACGGACGCGAGTATTTCTTTTTGAGCAAAGCCGAGTTCGAGCAAAAAATTCAGCATGGCGACTTCATTGAGTATGAGTTGTTCTTCGACAACTACTACGGCACGCTTAAAGGCGCTACCGACGAGATACTTCGTCGCGGCAAACACCTTTTGCTCGATTTAGATGTCAAAGGCGCGCTCAATGTAAAACGGCTTTACGACGGGCGCGCGCTGCTTTTGTTCATCAAGCCGCCCAGTTTTGAGATATTGCGCGAGCGGCTCATGAATCGAAAAAGTGAGACAGCAGAGGCCATCCAAAAACGTTTGGAACGCGCCAGCTATGAATTGTCGTTTGCTGAACAGTTCGATAAGGTCGTCGTGAATGACGATTTAGAACGTGCCTGTTCAGAGGTGATTTCAATTATCAATCAATTTATCAACGCAGCCTAATACATACCATGCCAATTAGAGCCTTAGATTACGATAAAATTCGTCATCAATCGCAGAACATCTACGAAATCGTGGCAGCCTTGTCGCGTCGCGCCAAAGAAATCAACGAGCAGCAACGCGCCGAGTTAGAAGAAAAACTCGCGCCGTTCAAGGCAAAAATCCGTAACCCTGCCAACGAAGGCGAGGCCGATAAAGTCTTTCCCGAACAAATTGCCATCAGTCAAAAATATGAGCGCTTGCCGAAACCGACGATTCTTGCGATTGAAGAATACGAACAACAAAAATTCACATTCGATTACCGCGAGACTAATCCCAAAGGGCGCAAGTAAACCAGTTCGAAAAAAACCAAGTTATGCCTAACCTTACTGGCATCAGCCAAATCACGCTGCGCGTCAATGACCTGCGGAAATCGGAAGAGTTCTACACAAAAATCATCGGGTTTAAACTCCACCATCGGCTTGGCATCAACATGACGTATCTGCAAGCTGAGCGCGATATGCTCGTCTTGGTGCGCGCCGAAACGCCCAGCCCTACCGACTGCCGCGATATTCGCGTCGACCACTTCGGCTTGCGCTTAGCGACGGACAGCGAAGTCGATGACGCCGCGTTGTTCTTCCGAGAAAACGGCGTGCATCTGCTCACCTCACCTGCCCGACGACGCGACGGCAGAGCGTTTTTTATTTTAGACCCTGACGGCAACATGATTGAAGTGTATTCCTCGACGGGAGAAGTGTTTGCGACCGACGATGTCAATCCCGACACGCCGTCTTCGCGCCGCCGCGGACGCAAGCCCAAAGCAGGCGCCACGCCGCGTCCAGAACGCCCTGCTGTTCCTAAACGTCGCCGTAGCCGAAAGTAACACAGCGGCCTGCGGACGCTGCTTTCTCCGCCAGTGCATCGCCCAACGAGCGAAGACCATCTTTGCTCGCGGCTATCGTCTCTTTGAGTTCAGACCCGCCGCTGATTATATTCAGTCTCTGAAAAAGCGACCTCCGAATCATTAACGCAGAGAATTTTATGAAGCTAATTTTTCGATGCTTTTCTCACGCACCCGTTTTTCTCGGACTCGTGTTTGCAACGCTCTCCGCTCACGCGCAAGTCGGAAATATGAACTTTACTGTCTCGTTTGGAACGACGGCGGCTCCGTTTGTTCAAATTTCTGGTCGGTCGGGCAGCACAAGTCCTGCGCTCGCGTCTGGCTCTACGGACGACGGCGTCTATCCGCTCGTTCCAATTGGATTTTCTTTTTCCTACCAAGGTCAGGTGTTTACTCAGGTCAGCGCGAACACCAACGGCATTTTAACCTTCGGCGCGTTATCGTCGGCTTCAACCACGACGAACCTCTCAAGCGGGACACCGCGCCCGTTTCTTTCGCCGTTCAATGACGACTTGGAAACGCCGACATTTTCATACCGCACCGAGGGCGCCTCGCCAAACCGCGTCTTTACGGCAGAATGGCTGAATGTCGAATGGCGATTTGGCTCTGACCAACCCAACTTGACGTTCCAAGTCAAGCTCTATGAAGGCAGCAACCGCATTGAATTTCACTACCGGCGCGAGGCGGGAACGCCCAACGGCAGGAATGCAGTCATCGGTATTGCAGGCGCCTTGTCCGGCTCTGGTAATTTTATTTCGCTGACGACGTCCGGTCCGCTCAACGGCAGGGCAACCCCACAAACGAGCGCGACGGAGGTAAGTCCTGTAGATACAATTCCTGCAACGGGACAGGTTTATACCTTTACGCCGATTGCTGGCGGACAAGCGCCGAGCGCCACGACTAACGCAGCAACGGGCATTACGCAAACTGCTGCTGTATTGAACGCCAGCATCAACCCGAACAATTCGCAAACACAATACTTTTTTGAATACGGCACCACAACATCTTACGGCACACAAACCCCTGCGCAAACTTTAGCGGCTGGAACACAAGCCGTTCCCGTTACAGCGAGCATTTCAAGTTTGAATGCAGGAACGGCGTATAATTTCCGTGTCGTCGCCATCAACGCTAATGGTCGCACTAACGGCGCGAACCAGACGTTCACCACAGCAGCGTCTCCGCTTACCGTACCAACGCTAATTGCGCCCGCAAATGGCGCGACCGTACCGTTTGCGCGAGTAAATTTCAGCATCTCGGCAGTTACTGGCGCAACGTCATATCGTATCGAGATTGACCCAAGCGGTCAAGATTTTACCTCAAGCGATGTGCTTAGCGCAACTTCGCCCAATCCTAACGGAATGTTCGCGGACACCAGCGTTTTAAGCCCAAACACGACTTATGCGTGGCGCGCGCGCGCTTCTGACGCCAACGGCAACGGGCCGTTCTCGGCAGTTTTCACATTTAGAACGGCGGCAACGGCAGCTCCAACGGCGCCAACGCTACTCTCGCCTGCCAACGGCGCAACGAATCAGCGCGTCGATACCGTGCAAGTTTCTTGGACAGCCGTAACAGGCGCGACCTCATACCGCTTACAAATAGCCACGGAAAACACATTCGCCAGTCCGACAATTAACCAAGTTTTTACAGGAACAGTCGTCAATGTGTTCAACAACACCCCGAACACACAGTATTTTTGGCGCGTCCGGGTTGAAACGCCAACCGTTGGATCATATTCTACACCGTTTAGTTTCACCACAGGGTCAAGCGGCGGCGGAACGGGCGGCACGGTTTCCATCAATGCCAACCCGCGCACCATTGAATTTCCAGCCAATCCCGTTGCGCGGGATTACAAACTTGTCGGCATACCGGGCAATTTAAGCGATGGCATCAACATCGGCGGCTCGAACGTCAATCCGATTCGCTTACGCAATATCATTTCGTCAGGCACACAGGGCAGAGATTGGCGCGTGTTCAGAGACAACGGCGCAGCCTCAGACTTTCTGGAAGAACTCTCTGGCGAAAGCACCATTTTCAACGGTGAAGGTCTATGGATGATTGGGCGCGGTAACATCACGATTCCCGCCATCACTGGCAGTGTTACGCTTCGACCAGACCGCACGTTTTTATTGCCGATGAACTTCAACGCTTGGAACATCATCGTCAGTCCGTTCAACGCCTCTGTATCGGTTGCCGATATTCGTCGCGCGAACAACTTGCCTGATAATCAACAATTTTTCCGTTGGAGCAACGGCGGATTTACCCCTGCTGTCGCGCTCGAGCCGTTTGAAGGGCTGTATTACCGTGAGGGCAGAGGACAAGGGCTGTTTATCCCTGCGCCAACCACCGGCGCAGCACTTCCCGACCAAACGGTTCAATCTACGGCGGCAAGCCCGACAGCCAGTGAGGCGGCTCTTTACAGCTGGCGCGTTCAACTCAGTTTCGAGACCGACGTTAGCTCCGACAGTTACAATTTCATTGGCGTTGCGCCAACCGCAAAGCAAGGGTTCGACAACCTCGACGGCTACAAGCCACCAATGGTCTTTGATGCTGGATTCCTGTATTTCCCTCACCGCGAGTGGAACGATAAATACAGCCGCTTCAACGAGGATTATCGACCAACTATCGGCGACGGTCAAGTCTGGGAGTTTGAAACGCGCCATCCGCGACAATCAATAAGCGCGATTCACTTCGGCAACCTTGCGAGCGTGCCATCAGAATATGAGGTTTATTTGGTCAATCTTGCCCATAGCAGCACGGCGATTGATTTGCGCCGAAATAGCGAGTATCGGTTTCAACACATCGGCGAGGTGATGCGGTTCAAATTGCTCATTGGCAAACGCGAGTTCGTCGCAGCGCAAATTGGCGCTGTTCAGCCGCGCACGTTCGAGCTTTCGCAGAACTATCCAAATCCGTTCAATCCGTCCACAGTCATCAGCTATCAGTTACCAACCAGCAGCGAGGTAAGTTTGAAGGTCTATGATATGCTAGGTCGAGAACTGCAAACGCTTGTCAATACACGGCAAGATGCCGGGCGCTACACGGTGTTGTTTAACGCTACAAGTTTAGCCAGTGGTTTATACTTTTATCGGCTACAAGCTGGCACATTTATCGAGACAAGAAAAATGACGTTGGTGAAGTAACGTCGTCTCATCACTTTTTAACCAGATTCAGGAGATTGTCTAATGAGCATACTGACTTTCTTGCGCATTCAGCGTCCCATTGCGTTTTTATTGTTGGTGTCGTTTTCATTCTCAATAGGTTCTGTTCCCGTCGGCGCAGCCACGCACGCTGCCGACGATATCACTGCGCGCATTACCGATGTGCAGTATGAAGACGAGCGTGTAGTGATTACCTACGACCTCATTGGCGCGCCGAAAGACGTCTATGAAGTCAAAATCGTGTTCCTTAAAAAAAGCGACCCTGCATTCCGAGTTATCCCAGAGACGATTAGCGGCAATGTCGGCAGAGGCGAATTTGCTGGGTCAGGGCGCACCATTATTTGGGAATTTCGAAAAGACAACCCCAGCGGCTTTCCGATAGCCGACGACTATTATTTTCAAATGACCATCAAGCGCATTGGTGGCGAGGGCGGCGGATTTCCTTGGTTGTGGGTGGGCATTGGCGCAGCCGCAGTGGGCGGCGGCGCAGCCGCAGTTATTCTTTCCGGCAATCGTAGCGGCGGCGGAACGACAGGCGACTTGCCCGCGCCGCCAAACGTTAGACCATAACGCGCATCTAAATTTTTCCTAACGATAAAATTCAGTCACTTTTACTGTGGAGGACAATATGATGAAGTGCATACAGTTTGTTTTGTTTTTGTTTATCGCCGCTGCGTCGGTGAGCGCGCAGGAAGTAACGATTGAAAGCAAACCCGGCGGCTGGAGCGCATCGAAGCCGACGACGAAAAAACCGCTTGCCGTCAATGTGCCACCCAGCGACGTTGATATTGACATTCCGAACACAGGCACAAAAAATCCCGATGCGATTGCCGTCATTTTTGGCATTGAGGATTACAAGCGCGTTTCCAAAGTCCCGTTTGCTGCGCGTGATGCAGAAGCCTTCAAAAAATACGCGGTTGGCGTTTTGGGCGTTACCGACGACAAAAATCACATTTACTACGAGACGAACGACAACGTTACTAAAACCGAATTTGAAAAAGTTTTCGCAAGCGGCGGCTGGCTCTCGAAGCGCGTTACGCCCAAGTCCGACGTGTATGTCTATTACGCGGGACACGGCGCGCCCGACGCGAAAGATAAAAAAGCATATCTCGTGCCAGTCGATGCCGACGGCAACTACATCGCACAAAGCGGCTATCCGCTCGACCAGCTCTACCTTGAACTCGGAAAGCTCAAGGCGAAGTCCATTACGGTCTTTATCGATGCCTGCTTCAGCGGTGAATTGGTTGAGGGCAAGCGTGCGCTGCCGATTCCCGTGCAAAGCCCGTCGCTCTCGTCCGATAAAATCACCGTGTTCTCGGCGGCGAGCGGCACGCAAACCAGCAACTTCTATCCCGAAAAAGGACATGGCATTTTTACATATTACTTGCTCAAAGCCCTGCGCGGCGACGCGGCTGGAAAAGATAACACGATTACCGTCGGAGAGTTGGCGGAATATCTTAGCGCGAACGTTTCTAAAACCGCGGGACAATTAGACAGCGAGCAAACACCCGAAGTAAAAACCAAAGATAAATCGCGCCTTGTCGTCAAGTTGAAAAAATAATCACTGCTGATTGCGAGAGCATCAGTGGCAATTTCCCAAACGAAAATTGAAGCGTCTTGATGAGATCGAGACGCTTTTTATTTTTTGTATCGATTGATAAGCGTTTTGAACTCGTTGCTTTTTCGAATGTTATCGAGATCGGTATCGCGGCTTAAATGATTGAAATCGCTGAAGCCCGCTTTGAACGCTGCTTCCAAGTGGTCGAGCGCGTCTTTTTGTTTGCCTTGTAGGGCATAGACGCACGCCAAGTTGTAATGCACAAAGTAATCTGATGCGTTGAGTTTGGCCGCCTCGCTCAGGTCTTGCGCCGCGCCAGCGTAATCTTTCAGCGCGATTTTAGCCACACCGCGATTGACAAATGCGGGTGAATACTTTGGGTTGATTTGCAGCGCTGTTGCAAAATCGGGCAACGCGCCAGCGAAATCGCCAAGCGCGTAGCGCACCGTGCCAAGATTGAAGAACACAACATAGTTGCCGTCGTCCAATTTTGCTGCCTCGGTGAAGTGCGCAAGTGCTTCGTCATATTTTTGTCGGAAGTAGGCGTTGTAGCCTTTCTCGGCTTGGTCGAGAGAGGTGAGCCGCGTGCTGCTTTCGCCGTATGTTTTTTTCAGCGCGGCTTTTTCGGCATCAGATTTCGCTTTAGCCAATTCTTTTTTGAGGCTGTCTAATTCCGACAATCTCGCGTTGGCTTGTCGGCGCATTTCCTCCAATTCCATCACGCGGTCGCGGTCTTTGGCAATTGCTTTCACTTTCTCACGCACATCATCGACATCAATGCGTATTTCGGCTTTGAGGTAATAGTTTTCGCCGTCCCACTTCTCCGATAAAATCTTCGTCTCTGTAACGCCTGCCGTGATGCTCATAATTTGGCTGCGCGTCAGTTCCTTGAATGTAGATTTGTCTCCGACGGTTGTTTCAGTAGCAACATTCTCGAACTTGCTCTCGAGGTAGACGCCGATTTCTTCGAGCAAAAGTTTCTTGACCTGCTCGAGCGCATTGGTTCGAGCCGTGAGCTTGCTGTCGGCTTCGCCTGCTTTGTAAGTGTATTCACGCACAAATGTTTTTACTTCGGCTGCCACCTGCGCCGACCACAAAAGCAGCATCGCCACCAAACTACGCCACATTGTCATATCGTAACTGCACAGATTAAACAAACGGTTTTATGTTGCCTATGGCGTCTGCGATGGAACAACGCCCAACTCGCGCATCATAAACGCATACTCAAACGCAATTTCTTTCAGGCGGTCGAAGCGTCCCGACGAGCCGCCGTGTCCTGCATCCATATTCGTTTTGAGCAGCAACGGGTTTTTGTCGGTTTTCAAATCGCGCAGTTTCGCCACGTATTTCGCTGGTTCCCAATACATCACTTGGCTGTCGTTGAGCGACGTCGTAACGAGTATCGACGGATAATTTTTTGCCGCCAAGTTCGTGTAGGGACAATACGTTTTCATGTAGTCGTATTGCTCTTTGATTTTTGGATTTCCCCACTCGATAAATTCGCCGACGGTAAGCGGCAGTGTTTCATCGAGCATCGTGTTAATGACATCGACGAACGGCACGGCAAGGTGCGCGACTTTGCACACATCGGGACGCAAGTTCAAAACCGCGCCGATAAGCAAGCCGCCTGCGCTGCCGCCTTCAATCGCCATGCGTTTGTGCGATGAGTATTTTTCTTTCACAAGGTAATCGGCGCATGCGATAAAATCCGTGAAGGTGTTCATTTTTTTCATCATCTTTCCGTCGTCGTGCCATTCTTCGCCCATATCGCCGCCGCCGCGAATGCTCGCCTGCGCATAGACGACGCCTCTATCGAGGAGCGAGAGCCGCGCACTGCTGAACGTCACGGGTAATGAAAATCCATACGAGCCATACGCATACAGCAGCAGCGGTGCGTTCCCGTCGCGCTTAAACCCTTTTTTGTAGACTATCGCTATCGGGATTTTCTTGCCGTCCGCCGCCGTTGCAAAGACACGCTCGGACGCATACTGCGCAGCATCGTAGCCACCGACAACTTCCTGCTGCTTCATCAACTTGCGCTCCTTCGTCGACATATTGTAATCATAAACGGAGTTTGGCGTTACGAGCGATTGATAGGTGAAGCGAAGCGTGTTTGTTTCATACTCGGGCGTCGCGGCAGCATTGATGGTATAGACGGGTTCGGGCACCTCGACGAGATGCTCTGCTTTTGTGTTGAACTCGACGACGCGCAGTTCGGGCAAGCCATTTTGACGTTGGCTTATCACGATGAACTCTTTGAACATCACCATGCCCTCGAGCTTGACGGCGGCGTTGTGCGCGATAAAATCTGTCCATGCCGTCGGCGCATTGACCGGCGCGGTAACGATGCGAAAGTTCTTCGCGTCCTTATTGGTTCGAGTGTAGAAAAGTCCGTCGTGGTGTTCGGCGAAGTATTCGTGTTTGTTTTCGCGCGGCAGAATCACCTTAAACGTGCCGTTTGGTGTGTCGCTCGAGAGAAAGCGTTGTTCCGATGTTTCCGAGCTTGCCGAGATGGAAAACAAGTATTTTTTATCGCGCGAGCGCGAGATGTATGTTCCGAAGAGTTCGTCTTTTTCTTCATACAGCAATTCATCTTTCGTGCCGCCGACGGTCATACGAAAAAGTTGATTGCTTCGTTTGGTAATTTTGTCTTCAGTCGTGTAGAATAGCGTCTTGTTATCTGCTGCCCATTCTGCACCGGTAACGCGCTCGCGGACGTCTTTCATCACATCGCCCGTTCTGAGATTCTTAACATACAGCGTGTATTGGCGAAAGCCCGTAAGGTCGAGCGTATATGCAAGCCATTCGCCATTATCGCTGACGCTGTAATCGCCGAGCGCAATAAACTTTTTCCCCTCACCGAGTTTGTTGAGGTCGAGTGTAACTTCCTCTATGCCATCGAGCGACCCTTTTTTGCGACAATAAATTGGATACTGTTTGCCCTCCTCATATCGTGTGTAATAAAAGTAGTCGCCGTCTTTGTATGGCACGCTCAGGTCGGCTTCTTTGATGCGCCCGCGCATTTCTTTGTAAATTTTTTCCGACAGGTCTTTAATATCCGCCGTCATGGCGTCGGTATAAGTATTTTCGGCATTAAGATAGGCGATGACTTCGGGATTGTCTTTTTCACGGAGCCAATAGTAGTTATCGACGCGCACGTCGCCGTGAAGTTTATCCGTTTTCGGCTTTTTTTTAGCGACAGGTGGCTTTGGCTTTTCGCCAGCGAGCGTTGCTGCGCCACTCATCAGGTCGAGCAGAATTACCATTGAGAAAATGACCAAAAGTTGATAAAGCATACTGCATTTGCGTTTAAAGTTTTACGCGCGAGCGGGAATTTACCGCCTTTACTTGACTTCTTCCAATACTTTATCCATCGGGTCGAGCGGCGCGGACGAGAGGCTGACCGCAAGCCGAATGCGCTCCGCCGACGAATGAATCGCTTGTTCTTTGTCCGTAAAAACAGTCGCAATCACCTCTCCCTTATCGACGCGGTCGCCGACCTTCTTGGCGAACAAAATTCCTGCTTTGGGGTCAATCACATCTTCTTTTTTGTGCCGTCCCGCGCCAAGCGACACAGCGGCAAGTCCGACTTCCAACGCATTGATGTGCGAAATATACCCGCTCGAGTCGGCAACAATGGTTTCATGATGCTTAGGTTCAGGATACCTCGAGAGGTCGCGAAGCGGCGCTGTATCCGCGCCCTGTGCGGCGGCAATAGCGAGAAATTTCTCGAACGCGGCGCCTGTTCGAAGGCACTCTTTGCTCATCTCAATGCCCTCGTCGATTGTTTTACACTTATCAGCAAGCAAGAGCATCGCGCCCGAAAGCGTCAGCGAGACGCGCATCAAATCGGGAACATCTTTTCCCTGCAAACATTCCACGCATTCTTTTACCTCAAGCCAGTTGCCGACGGCGAACCCAAGTGGTTCGTTCATATCCGTGATGAACGCCTTGACGCGCTTGCCGTAGCTCTCGCCGATTTCCACCAATGTTTTTGCCAATTTGCGCGACTGTTCAAGGCTTTGCATAAACGCGCCAACGCCCGTTTTAACATCGAGAACTAACCCGTCCAATCCCGACGCGATTTTTTTCGACATAATGCTCGATGCAATAAGCGGGATGGACTCAATCGTAGCCGTCACATCGCGCAAGGCATAGAGCAGTTTATCGAGCGGCGCAAGCGACTTGGTTTGTCCAATGAGTGCGCAGTGGTGCTTTTTGAGCATAGACACATATTTCGCGTCGCTCAAATTGACATTGAAGTTGGGAATCGAGTTGAGTTTATCGAGCGTGCCGCCTGTATGCCCAAGTCCCCGTCCTGAAATCATCGGCACAGCCACGCCCAAACTTGAGACAATCGGCGCAATGATGAGCGAGGTTTTATCACCGACGCCGCCCGTCGAGTGCTTATCAATTTTCGGGACATCAATTGTAGAGAGATCCATCACATTGCCGCTCTCGACCATTGTGCGGCAGAGCGCGGCGGTTTCCACATCGGAGAGCGAGCGGAAATAAATCGCCATCAGCATCGCCGACATTTGGTAATCGGGCAGTTTGCCGCCAAGATAGGCGCGAAAGAAAAAATCGATTTCGGATTTGGACAGCTCTCCGCCGTCGCGTTTTTTCCTGATGAGTTCTACGGGATTCAAGCGCGTCTCGTTTTTATTCGCTGCAAGTTACGCTTCTGAACAGAATTAAAAACAAGGCGGCTCGGGAGGGCAAGATGTCTCGGTCTTGCATGCACAATCGTCCGCACGATTCTATTTCTCGCCATCTCTCTTTTGTGCTTGGCGCATCAAGGCGTTGAGGTCTTCCAAGAAATCGCGTTCAAAAATTACCAGTTCCGCCATTTGCCGCGCCGAGAGCACCTCTCGAAACTCTTTGTAATACTTTGGCAGCAGTTCCGACGTGGCTTTACGCGCCTCCAACACTTGCATCACTTTTTTATCAATGTCAGCTTCGCTGGCATTGGCAAGTTCTGCCTGACGCAGTTCTCGCATCTGCGATTGCACGGTTTCCAAATTTTTTGCAAACTCGTCTTGATACCTGTTGTATCGCGCAAAGAACTTCACGGATTGGTCTTCCGTGAGTTTGAGTCGGTCGGTGAGTTTCCAAACGCGCAGTTGCCTGATGCGTTCTATAATTTGCCCGCGCCGTTCTTGGCGCATCTCTTGCAGTCGGTTCATGCGTTCTTGCCGTTGCGGCGCTGGTTGCGCTTGCACAGCAATCGGCGCAACAGAACTTGTAATCGCCAGTATAATTGCAAGGCTTATCCAATAGCGAGTCATTGAGTCCTCCAAAAAATTCAACATCGTTAAAAAGTTATTGCTGTTCAGAGCGTCGGCAGCAGCGATTTGACATCATCGTCCGATAAGATATTGAAATCGCCGTCGTCTGCTGTCGGCAGTTCTTCTTTAAGTTTGTTCAACACGGCAATTTCCTCTTCATCGTTGAGCGACGAGAGCGAGACTTCAGGCATGAAGCCCGCCGCAAATTGAACTGTCGCCACGCGCGTCGCCAACGTTGGATTTTTTTCATCTTGCGCCTCAGGGTAAGCGCGTTTGAGCGCAGCGATGTCGCCCGACGCTATATGAAAATCCAATCGAAGCACTCCGTTGAACAGCATTGCGACAATGAGCGCGGCAGCGCAAATGCCCGCCAGCTGAAACCGACCTTTTGGCTCGAGCAGCCTGCGAAGCCCTGCAAATACACGCTCCATGGGCGTGCGTTGCGCGGCAGCAATGCGCTGTTCCACCTTATCGGCAAAGTTGGCGAAGTAAAACGGCGGCACGCCTTGTTCCATCTCACTCTGCATCACTTCAGACGCCATTTCGATGCGTTGCATCACACTTCTCATCGCGTCATATTCGGCGCGGAACTTGGCATTCGTTGCAATCAATTTTTCAATCTCGACCGCAACGGATTTCGGCACGTTGCCCTTAATGTAATCGGGCAGGTCGGGCAGATATTTTTCAATCATGTTCATCTTCATCAGTGTTGTTTAAGTCGCAGTTTCAAATACTCTTCTATTTTTTTGAAAGCGTGAAAGTAATTCGCCTTTAAGCCGCCGACGCTTGTGCCGAGCATTTCAGCGATTTCTTCGTAAGCAAGTTCATCGTAGTAGCGCAGCATAAAAACCACTTTCTGTTTTTCGGGCAGCGTGTCGATGGCTTCCTGAATCAATCGTCGTTGTTCTTCGCGCTCCATTGATTCGTCGGGACGCTCGGCGTCGTCGCTCGGTTCATTGATAAGGTCGTCAATCGGCGCGGCGCTTCGGACTTTCTGGGCGCGGATGAAATTTATCGTCTCATTGACCGCGATTCGATATATCCATGTAAAAAACTCCGCCTCTTCATTAAACCCCGAAAGCCCGTTGTGAACTTTAATAAACACGTTTTGTGCAACATCGTCAGCATCGTCATGCGATTTGAGCATTCGTCGACACACCCAATAGACTTTTTCTTGGTATCGGCGCACCAATTCGGTGAACGCTTTTTCGCCTTGCGAACCGCCTTGCTTAAATCGCGCAATGAGTTCTTTATCGGGCGTCATCAGAGAGTTTCAAAAAATTCGCAAGCACGTTTGAGCCTTTATGTGAGCTTTCAAACGACGACCTTAAAATACGATGCTTGCAACACTTTCACAGATTGAACCGTTGCGCTCACAAGGGTTGACGCAGCACACTCGAAAAGGTTTAAATTATACGGTGAGGATTTTGCCCAAGGGGTGGCTACTTCGGCGGGTCATCTTCGCGCACGCCGCCGTGCAAGCGAATGTGCGGATTGTGCGAACTCGATGTGCGCTCGACCCAAATGGCGGCGTCGCTGGCGCGTTTCAATTCATTTTCCCAGACCGATATGCGGTTCTTTGCCAACGCAATCACCTCCGACGCAAACGCCAAGTTCATCTGGTCGGCAACGGTCGCCGTCTGGTCGCGCAGCTTTGAACTCAAACTCGCCTCTTTTTCTAACAACACCTCGCCGATGGTCTCAAGCAAAAATGAACTTCGCGACTTTGTCTGATTTTCAGACAGTTTTTCAGGTAAATCATCCATGCTCATTTGATTCTGATAGTCTTTGCTTGTTGAAAAATATGACCTCGCGCATCCGTGAAAGGTGACTCAATGTTTCAAGTTTTTGGCACATTTTGCCTAAAAATTTTGCCCAAAAAGAAAAGCGTCTCGACGCTTGCCGAGACGCTTGGTGCGGCGTGGTCAGAGAGGGACTTGAACCCCCGACACGAGGATTTTCAGTCCTCTGCTCTACCAACTGAGCTATCTGACCATTGGTATTTAAATCGGGACGCAAATATACAAGAGCCTCTGTAATTTCGAAACAATTTTTTTCAAATAACTTTCGTTACTGTTTTTTTGAGCGACGGTTGACACAATGCTGTCGCAAATTCGCGTATCTTTCAGACCAGTGTTTTTGACCAACATCAACTGCATCAACGCTATGAGCATTATTGCCGCCAACAAGAAATTTGAACTCGTTGCTGATTACAAACCAACGGGCGACCAGCCCAAAGCGATTGAAGAACTCACCGAAGGCATTTTGCGCGGCGATAAATATCAAACTTTGCTGGGCGTTACGGGTTCGGGTAAAACATTCACGATGTCCAACGTCATTGCCAACGTTGGCAAACCGACGCTCGTGATTTCGCACAACAAAACGCTGGCAGCACAGCTCTATGGTGAGTTCAAACAGTTTTTCCCGCACAACGCGGTCGAGTATTTCATCAGCTACTACGATTTTTTTCAGCCTGAAGCATACATTCCTTCGACCGACAAATACATCGCTAAAGATTTTCGCATCAACGATGAAATCGACCGCCTGCGCTTGAGGGCGACCAGCTCGCTTTTGTCGGGACGAAAAGATGTCATCATTGTCAGTTCGGTCAGTTGTATTTACGGCTTGGGGTCGCCCGACGAGTGGGCATCGCAAATCGTGTTCTTGGAACAAGGCATGCAAAAAACGCGCAAAGGCTTGCTGCAAGAGTTAGTCTCGATTCACTACACGCGCAACGACGTGGAATTTTCGCGCGGCAAATTCAGAGTGCGTGGCGACAGCGTCGATGTTGTTCCCGCCTACGAAGAGTTCGGCATTCGTATTGAATTCTTCGGCGACGAAATTGAAAAGCTCTCTGTTTTGGACGTCAAAACGGGAACAGTCAAAGAGCAACTCGGCAGCATTACCATTTATCCCGCCAAGCAGTTCGTTACGATGGAAGAAAATCTGCATCGAGCGATGCGCGACATCAACAAAGAACTCGTTTGGCGGCTCAACGTCTTGCGCGATGAGGGCAAGTATCTCGAGGCGCAACGCTTGGAAGAGCGCACGAAATACGACCTTGAGATGATGCGTGAATTAGGCTACTGTTCGGGCGTTGAAAATTACTCGCGCCATCTCTCGCAGCGCAAAGAGGGCGAAAAACCCTACTGCTTGCTCGACTATTTTCCGAAAGATTTTCTCGTCATCGTCGATGAATCGCATGTAACGATTCCGCAGTTTCGCGCGATGTATTCGGGTGACCGCCAGCGCAAAATGGTCTTGGTTGAACATGGGTTTCGCCTGCCATCGGCGCTCGATAACCGCCCGCTCAAGTTCGAGGAATTTGAAGCCATGTGTCCGCAAACGATTTACGTCAGCGCAACGCCCGCCGATTATGAACTGCGCCAATCAAGCGGCGTGGTCATCGAACAGATTATTCGCCCGACTGGGCTTTTAGACCCTGAAATCGTCGTGCGCCCGGTGAAAAATCAAATTGACGATTTGCTCGAGGAAATTCGCAAGCGCGTCGAGATGGGCGATAAAACGTTGGTGATGACGCTGACGAAGCGCATGTCGGAAGATTTGCAAGATTACTTAGATAAACTCGGCGTGCGTAGCCAATACTTGCATTCGGAAGTCAAGAGTTTGGAGCGCGTGCAAATTTTACGCGACCTGCGCATGAACGAATTTGACGTGCTTGTGGGCGTCAACTTGCTGCGCGAAGGGTTAGATTTGCCGGAGGTCTCGCTCGTCGCCATTCTGGACGCAGACAAAGAAGGGTTCTTGCGCGATAAACGCTCGCTCTTTCAAATCGCTGGACGCGCCGCGCGCAATGTTAATGGCTTGGTGATTTTCTATGCCGATAAAATTACCGACTCTATGAAAGCAGTGCTGGACGAAACCAAACGCCGGCGCGAGATTCAAGAAGCATATAACCGAGCGAATGGCATTACACCGAAAACGATTAAGAAGTCGCTGGAGCAAGTGATGACCTCGACGAGCGTCGCCGACGCCAGCCGACGGCTACAACAAACTCGAATGGGCGTTCAGAGCTTCAATCCCGAAAACATGCTTGCACAAGTGATGCAAAAAATGACCAAAGAGGAAAAGATGGATATGCTTGCCGAAATGTATGCCGAAATGCAAGATGCGTCGGAGAAAATGGAATACGAAAAAGCTGCTTATCTGCGCGACGAAATTGAGCGGCTACAACAGTCCATCGGCATATCGTAGCAACGACTGAACGACTTGCTCAGCGTCATTCTCCCTCTGCCTTGAACAGTGCATCAACAGTTTGGTGAATGATGTCCCACTCGAAGCCGCGCCGCATCAGAAAGTCCGAGAGTTTCTTTTTTTTCTTAGTGCGGTCGGGTTCGCGGGCAAGTGATTTCAATTTGCGCTCGGCGGCTTTCATGCACAAGTCGCTGGCGTTTAGGTCAGCCGTTGCCAACACGCGCTCTGCCGTCTCGCGCTTGACACCTTTGCGGCGCAGTTCGTTTTGTAGGCGGTTTTTTCCGACGGGCTTTTTTTTCAGGCGGTCGCGCACCAACAGCGCCGCAAAAGCCGCATCGTTGATGAGTTTCTTTTCGGCAAGTTGAGATAACACTGCCTCAATGGTTTCCAACGGGAATTGTTTCTTTTTGAGCTTGTCGTAGAGTTCCTTTCGGCTGTGCGCCCGTCGCGCTAAGTAGCCGTAGGCGGCTGACTTCGCTTCATCGAAAATCGCCGCGCTGCGCCACACCTGCACCTCCGATTCAGAGACGCTCATTCCTTTTTTGAGATTGAGCGACGCCAGCAAATCGAGCGACATGCCAAGCGCGAACTCGCCATCGATAAAAATCGAGACGCGGCTTGCACGCTTTTTCTGAATTTCAAGAGACGAAATAATCATTGTGATGAAAATCACGCAGTTAAGAAAGTCAACCGATGATTAAACCGATTCAAGCGACGGCGCGTTTATTGTTGAAACATTGTTTCTCGGGCTGGAAAAGCGTCGGGAAATCCGTAGCTTGCTTAAACATAAAATCAACTTCCTTATGCCAGATACGCCGTTCAAAGACACTCTCGTTTTTAACGACACTCTTGATGCTAACAGTTCTTCTGACCATTCGCAGAGCGGCGATGCTTCGCCAGAAACCTCACTTCATGATATTCAAGATGCCTCACGACGCGAGTTTTTGAAAACGCTTGCAACGACGGGCGCAGCGCTGGCTTGCACGGCGACGCTCTCGGCGGTGCTTGCCGCGTGCGGTGGTGGCAGCAACCCGACCAATTCAACTACGCCGCCGCCTGCGACCGGCGAACAAGAGCGCTTTGCTGCGTCAAGCGTGCCTGCGCTTGCAACTGTTGGCGGCGGCGCACTACGCACATTTGCCAATCGAAACAACGGCAATCCGGTTTTAATCGTCCGCGTTGCCGCTGGCAACGGCAGCGATGTGTTCAGAGCCATGACCGCGCTCTGCACACACGCGGGCTGCACGGTCGATACGCCCGGGACAAACGCTTGGACATGTCTTTGCCATGGCTCGCGGTTCAGCATACAGGCGTCAAACTTCGGCGCGGTCGTGAACGGCCCGGCATCGAGACCGCTCCAAACATTTCCAACCACGTTTGACGGCACAAACATCATTATCACTTTCTAACGACGACGGCTATGCGGCGATGCTTGCCCTCTTGCGCAGTTGCGCTGAGTTTTTTTGCAATGTGTCTATGTGCCACAGCGCGTTCCGCC
This sequence comes from [Candidatus Thermochlorobacteriaceae] bacterium GBChlB, assembly GCA_000724175.1. Classification (GTDB taxonomy): domain Bacteria; phylum Bacteroidota; class Chlorobiia; order Chlorobiales; family Thermochlorobacteraceae; genus GBChlB. The sequence continues at coordinate 71,838 of JPGV01000012.1, forward strand.
CAAGCGCAATTTACGAGAGACCTCGCGCCGAAATTTTTTGACGCTGTCACCCTCGTTGATTCCATCAAAACCGATTCTGCGAGAGCGGACTCGACCACACAGGCTTCCGACGGTCAGGACAGCATTGCCGCAGTTCCGAAACGAAAAGTGAAACTCTTGCCCGAGAACATCTACCCGCTGACGAACGTCTTTTGGGGCGAATCGGGACTTTTTCGCGGACTTGGCTGGGCGCCGCTTACGCCCGACGCCCGACGCAGCGAGTTGGACTTTCGCCGTTCACTGCTCTCGACCCACCAAATCGGCGGATTTGTTACTTGGGCGGGCTTGGTAACGACGCTGGTGATGGGGCAAATCGTTTTGAACAGCTACAACAACTTGGATTTTGAATCAGCGTTGCGTCTGCGCCCGACACACCAAACCATTGCGACGGCGACATTTGTGTCATATATGCTCACAGGCTTGATGTCGATTCTGGCGCCGCCGCCGCTCATTCAGCGCAGTGAGTGGAATACGGTTTCAACGCACCGAGTGTTGTCGTATTTTCACTTTGTCGGAATGCTTGTTACACCTTACTTGGCGATTCGGGCGTCCGGCAGTCGAGACATCAATGAGATTCGCTCGCTTCGGCAGGCGCATCAAATTGCAGGATATGCAACAGCAGCGATTCTTTCGGCGGCGCTGATTGTCGTTACTTTTTGAAACCATTTTGCCAACATACCTAACGATGACATTTATCTGCGCCTACATCTCCCTGTTCTCTTGTTTGCTCCTCATCGCGCCAAGCCGATTTGCTGCGGGTGAAAAGCTCTCCGCACTCAAAGGCGACTCCAAAATCAGCTACGAACTCTCTCACCCGCTCCATAAAGTCGAGGCGACCACAAGAGATTTTACCTGTGAGATAGAACTCTCCGAGTCGAAAGAAATTTCATCGGTCAAATTTTCTGCCGATGTAACGACCTTCGATAGCGGCAACAGCAACCGCGATTCACATGCGATGGAAGTCATTGACGCAATTTCTTATCCTGATGTCGCGTTTCAAAGCACGGGGATTTCGGCGGACGGTGATAAGTTGACCGTAACGGGAAACCTGACCTTTCACGGCGTCACGAAGCGAGTGTCATTTAATGCTTCGAGAAAACTTGTCGATGGAAAATTGATTGTCGAGGGCGCGGCGGCGCTGAGCCTAACGGAGTTTAAAATCGACCGCCCTGCGCTTTTGGCGATTCGTGTCGATGACACGCTCAAAATTTCATTTGTTATGGCGTTTTCTGTGCCGAGAAATTGAACTCAACTGTCAAGGTCGAACTATGCGTCATTTTGTATCATTTTTTTTGCTCGTCGCCTCGCTTTGCTTGTCTTTACGGGGCTTGGCGGCGCAAGAGTTGCAATGCATCGTTACCGTCAATCTTGAACGCCTGCAATCCGACGCACGGCTACGCCTGGCGAATTTCTCTCAGGTCGTTGCCAACTATCTCAACAACTACCGCTGGACCAACTCGACCGAGTTTGAAACCGATGAAGACCGAATTCGGTGCCAGATTCAATTTGAGTTTGTCAGTGCCGACATTACAGGCGCTATCCCGCAGTATTCCGCTCGCGTTTTCGTTGGCAGCGGACGGCCAATTTTTCGCACGTTAAAAACCTCGCCCCTACTACGGCTCTTCGACGGCAGCTTTGATTTTGCCTACAGCGAGCAACAAGGCGTGCTGATTCACAACGAGCAAGTCAATACGCCGCTTGCAAGTTTTTTAGATTACTATGCACTCATCATTTTGGGATATGATGCCGATTCTTTCCGGAAAAATAGTGGCACGCCCTATTTTGAACGCGCCTTGCGCATCAAACGGTTGGCGCAAGAACAAGCAGCACAAAAACGCGGCTGGCAATCGAGCGACAATGCCGGAGACAATCGCTCGGTTTTTGTCGACGAACTCTTAGATGCGCGTTTCTTAAAACTGCGCGAAGATTTTTTCAATTACCATTACAATGGGTTAGATGAATTTCACAAGAGCGCAGAAGACGCTCGCAAAGAACTCTTAGAAAGCCTGAAAAGCATTGCGGACATTGACGCGCGCTTCCCGCGCAGTTTGGTCGTGCGTCGTTTTTTCGAGGCAAAGGCGGCGGAAATTGCAGATGTGTTCAAAGGCGCGTCGCCCGCAATGAAACGCGAGTTGTTAGAGGTGCTTAGAAGAGTCGACCCGTCACGCCTGCAACAAACTTACGAACCCGCGCTTGCCTCGCAGTGATGCCAGTTGCTTGACACACAACAAGAGCCGCTTGGTGAGAGCGACTCTTGTTGTTCGCCGAGGTCTGCTTGGCTAATTCTCGCCTAATTGCTTGACCAAATCTTCGGGACGAATCGGCAGTTTTCGGACACGCACGCCCGTCGCCGCGAAAATTGCGTTGCAGATTGCAGGTGCAGCCGGCGGCACCGCTGGCTCGCCCGTTCCCGTTGGCGCTTCTGCGCTTGGCACAAAGTGGATTTCTACTTTCGGCATCTCGTTTATGCGAATGGAATCGTAGTTGTCGAAGTTCGCTTGTTCGACTCGACCATCTTTAATCGTAATCGCGCGTTTGAACGTGCAAGAAACGCCGTCGGCAATGCCGCCTTCGAGTTGCGCTTCCGCGCCGTCGGGATTGACGACAATGCCGCAATCGTAAGCGCATACGACGCGCAAAACTTTCACCTCGCCCGTTTTTTTATCGACCGACACTTCTGCTACTTCCGCCGCATAACTTTGGAATGACTTATGACAAGCAATGCCGCGATAGACGCCTTGCGGCAAGGGGTTTCCCCAGCCGGCTTTTTCAGCAGCAAGTTCCAGCACAGCTTTCAAGCGCGCGTCGGTCAAGAGTTGTTTGCGGTATTCAAATGGGTCTTTGCCTGCAAGATGTGCAAGTTCATCGATGAAGCCTTCGGTGATAAACGCATTTTGCGAACTTCCCACGCTGCGCCACGCTCCTGTCGGCACGCCCGGGTTGTGCATCACCCACTCGATATGCAGGTTCGGAATTTTATATGGCAAGTTCGATGCGCCTTCGACTGCCGCGCCCTCGACATTGTCTTTTGGGTTAGATTTGTTGAGTGCATCACCGACGATTTTCAGCGAGAGCGCCGTCGGCAGACCGTCCTCGCCAAGTGCCGCGTTGAACACATTGTACGTTGACGGGCGATATAAGTCGTGCTGAATGTCGTCTTCACGCGACCAGACAATTTTGACGGGCTGCTTGACGGCTTTCGAGAGGTGAATTGCTTCTTCGATGTAATCGGGATAGAGTTTTCTGCCGAAGCCGCCGCCGAGAAATGTGGTATGCACAATGACTTTGTCTTTCGATGTTCCGGTCATATCCGACGCCATGTTTTGCACGCGGTCAGGCACTTGGGTCGACGCCCAAATCTCGACGCTGCCGTCGCGCACGTCGGCAACTGCCGCCATCGGCTCCATCGGCGCATGAGCCAAATACGGCACTTCGTAAACGGCATTTGTAATTTTCTTCTTCGTCGACGCAAGTTCTTTTTCCACATTGCCGACGCTTTTGGCAACTGCGCCTTTGGTTTCCGCAAGTTTTTTACGTTCGGCTAAAATGCTGTCGCTGCTTTGTTTGGCGAAGTCGCCCTCGTCCCATGTGATTTTGAGTTGAGCGCGACCTTGCATCGCCGTCCAGTAATCGCTTGCAAGCACGGCAACGCCGCTTGGAATTTGAACGACATGTTTGACGCCTTTGATTTTTTTCGCTGCGCTTGCCTCAAACGCTTTCACTTTGCCACCGAAGACAGGGCAACGCTCGACAACTGCCACCAGCATATTCGGCGCTTTTACGTCCATGCCGTAAATCGCCTTGCCGCTAATTTTTTCAGGCGTGTCTAATTTCATCACGCGCTTGCCGATGAGTTTGAAGTCCTTTGGCTCTTTCAATTTTGGATATTGCGGAACTGCCATCGTTGCGGCTTTGGCGGCGAGTTCTCCGTATGAAAGTTTCTTGCCGCTTGCGTGAATGACCATACCGTTTTCGGTTCGACAGTCCGACGCGGGGACGCTCCATGTTTGCGCGGCGGCGGCAACAAGCATTTCGCGCGCCGACGCGCCCGCTTTGCGCAGCGTCTCCCAAGCCGTTCTAACGCTGGCGCTGCCGCCCGTTGTCATTCTGCCGTATTTCGAGTGCGCGTCGCCTTGCTCGGCTTTGACTTTACTCCAATCGGCGTCGAGTTCTTCGGCGAGAATCATCGGCAATGCAGTTCTGACGCCTTGTCCCATCTCGACTTTGCCAATCGTTACGGTTACGCCGCCACTTGTGTCAATACGAAGCCATGCGTTTGGTTCGAAGGGTGTGGCTACGGTTTCGGCGGCGAAGGCGTCCAATCGATGTTCGGAAATCAAGTGAAAGCCCAATGCCAAGCCTGCCCCTGCTGCACCGACAAGGGCGATAAATTCTCTGCGGTTTAAATTTTGTCTCTCGCTCATTTTGCACCTCCGGTCATTTCTTTGGCAGCTTCATGAATGGCAAGCCGAACCCGTTGATATGTTCCGCAGCGACACAAGACGCCGCTCATTGCCTCGTCGATGTCCATGTCGGTTGGATTTTTCTTTTCGTTGAGCAGCGCCGCCGCCGCCATCAGTTGCCCTGATTGGCAGTATCCGCATTGTGGCACATCGTATTTCATCCATGCGCGTTGTAGCGCGTGCGAGTTGTCCGACGAGAGACCTTCGACCGTTGTAATTTTTGATTTGCCTACCATTTCAATCGGGCGACTGCACGACTTTGCAGCTTCGCCGTCGATAAGCACCGTGCAGGCGCCGCAGTACCCTTTGCCACAGCCAAACTTTGTGCCGGTCATGCCCAAGAGATCGCGCATTGCCCAAAGAAGCGGCATATCGGGCGAGGCATCGACCTTATATTTTTTGTTGTTAATGTCAAGCGTAAATGAAGCCATGGCGTCTCTCCGCGTTGATGTTTGATAGAAGTCAAGTAGAATTTTTATACCCGCCTAAGTTAGGCAGATTTGTCTAAAATGCCGCGCTCATTTGAACGCTAAAAAGTTTGCTTTGTCCTCTTTATACTTGTGCGCTCGTTTTAGCTTGAATTGTCATCGTTAAACTCACTTTTCATGAAAGAAATTCGCGCCATCATTGATTTGTTCCGCGCCGCCGAAGCGCGCGGCGCAACATCTGCGCTTGTTACGCTTGTTAAAGTCAAGGGGTCAAGTTACCGTCGCGCGGGCGCGCGAATGCTCGTTACGGACGATGGGCAACGCGCGGGCGCAGTCTCCGGCGGTTGCTTGGAAGACGACATTCAACGCAAAGCCTTGCTTGCCATTTCCGTCAATCGCTCGTCGCTCATCGTTTATGACTCGACCGACGAGGACGAGTTGAACGCCGACGATATTCGCTACGGCGTCGGGCTTGGCTGTAACGGCGTTGTGTATGTTCTCATCGAGCCAATCACGCAAACTGCTGGCAGGCTTCATCTTGACGCACTTGCCAAATTTGTTCATCACCCGAAATCGCAAGTGTTGGCAATCGTTTTCGGCGCAGAAGGAAACTTAACATCCGATGTCGGAAACATCCTCACATTCAACGACCTTGCGTCTCACAGCTACATTCTTTCGTCCGACCTTGGGCGCGTTGTTGAGACGGATGCTGAAGCCTGCTTTCATGCAAGGCGCTCGGCGACAAAACTTTATGAATTTTCGGATGGGCGTGCTGAAGTCTTTTTTGAATATCTCGCGCCGCCGGTGTCGCTTGCTATTTTCGGTGCAGGCTACGACGCGATTCCCTTAGCCGCTTTTGCCAAAGAACTCGGCTGGACTGTTACCGTTGTCGATGGCAGACCGTCTTATGTTTCCAAATCGCGCTTCCCTTCCGCCGATGCGCTTGTCGTCGCCAAACACGATGCACTTGCACAAGTAAGCGAGCAAATACAATTTGCTGACGTCGCTGTTGTTATGTCGCACAATTATATCTATGACCTTGCCGTGCTTCATTTGCTTGCTCATCTACCGATGAAATATGTCGGCGTTTTAGGACCAAAGAAGCGGACAGACAAACTCTTTGCCGAACTTCGGAGCCACGGCGTTGAGATTTCAGACGACTTCTTGAACCGCGTGTATGCGCCCATGGGGTTGGATATTGGAGCGGAACTGCCCGATGAAATCGCCTTGTCGGTCTTGTCGGAAATTCGCGCTGTGATATCGGGACGCAGTGGCGGGCACTTGCGCCTGCGCCGCGCGCCGATTCACGACTATGTGCAAGAAATTCAACCCTCACTCAAATGACGGTTGGAATTGTTGTGCTGGCGGCGGGCGCCTCGACGCGGCTTGGCGAGCCAAAACAGCTTATCACATTGAACGGCGTTACGCTTTTGCGGCGCGCCGCCCTGACCGCGCTGGCAACCTTGCATCGTCCCGTCGCCGTGGTGTTAGGCGCGACCAACCACTTATTTCGCGGCGAATTAAACGGACTTGATGTTGCCATTGTCGAGAATAAAGATTGGGCGGACGGTATGGGCGCGTCGATTCGATGCGGTATGGAACACCTCTTGTCGATACAGCCGTCGCTTGATGCCGCGCTGTTGATGGTGTGCGACCAACCGTTTGTCTCGGTGGGACTTTTGAACGCGCTGGTCGAGAAACATCGGGCAACGACAGAGACCATCATTGCTTGTGATTACGGCGAGAGCGTTGGCGTTCCGGCTCTTTTTCCCAAACGTGTTTTTTTCGATTTACTGCAACTGCGCGGCAGCGAGGGCGCAAAGAAACTTATCGTCTCGCAGTCCTACTCGACGATTTCATTTCCCGACGGGGCATTTGACATTGATACGCCAACCGACGTTATGAAACTTCGGCAAGCGTTTTCCAACTCGATGCGCTCATGATTGCTCGTAATCAGTGCGGTGTTTTTGTGCGCGCGTCAATCAATTTGTTTCAAGATTTCCTCTCGAAGCCACCGGAACGGCATAAAGTATTGATACGGTGGATAGTCTTGGATAAGTAACGCGGTTTCAGTTGCAAGGCGTTGCAATTTTTCAAAGCGTTTTTTGTCGGGAAGCAGCGTCATTGCGTCGAGAAATTTCACATACAGTTCTGAGAGCGACTTATCGTGTCGCGCCTCGACTTTTTTGCTGCGCTGAAACCGACGTTGAAAATTCATCGCTTCGCGCAACGCATCGTCTGTGCGCCCGCGCAAATAGGCAATCGCCAGCTCTGCAAATCGAAACAGATGATGCTCCGAATCGGGACGCCGCGTGTAGCTCGATGGAATTTCCCTTGACGCTTCCAACGGACGATTCAAAAAAATTAATGCAAATGTTTTCATTCCCGCCATTCGATACTTGACACGCAAATCGTCTTCAAAGAGCGCCTGCTGTTCTTCCACGACCATGAGTGCGGCGGCGTAATCTTTCAAGTTCATCAAAACGATGACGTAATTAAAAAACAACGCGGGATTGAGCGGTATCCCCATTTCCTTGTTGAATACAATGGCTTCTTCAATGAGCGGACGTGCCTTATCGTAATCGCCGTTGATGTAGTGCATGATGCCGACGTTGGAGAGCGCACCTGCTCGCTCGACTTTCAATCGATGCGACGAGAGGCGCAATTTTTTATGTTGCTTCAAGGCGTCTTGCATGAAGCGGGCGCGGCCTCGCTCTTCGGCTAATAGCGCGTCTGTCATCGCTTTGTAATAGGCGCGCAGTGGGTTATCCGTTACACTGAGCTCCATCGAGTCATCAAACGCGCGCGAGTCAATCGGCTGTTTGGCGGCGCGAAGATGATGAACGCATAGCGCCCCGAGCGAGCGCAGGCGCGTTGATTCGGTTGCGTAAAAGCACTTGAGTGTCTCGAGTGCGTCGATGTAGAGCGCTGCGTTGGCGCGAAACGATTCAGTCGAGTATTCTAAGCGCTCCATCGTCGCCATGCCGTATAGCACGTCCATCTCCTCGATTGCCCTGTAATTACAAGCGTCCGCAGCTCGTTCTTTTGCTTTTCGGTATGTGGTATCCAGTTCCGTCCACAGTTTGCGTCGATACAAGGCATAGAGCATTGTCAAATCAAACGCCTGCTCGTCGGCAGCAAGACGGTGTCGGCTTTCGCTCTCGACCATGACGGCATAAATGACTTCGTCAAGCAAGCGGTATTCGTTGCGAAGCAAATAGTCGTCCGATTTGCGATACGCCCGCCCGAAAATGTCTTTAAACACCTGCGTTTTTTCCGCTTCTATTTTTTTGCCCGACGCGACTGCACCGGAGACAATCTCGTAAAGTCGTTTCAGGCTTTGACGTTTGCGAGTTGCCAGCCGCCGCTCTAACTCCCCACGCTCTTCTTCGTCTAACGACGCAAGCAACTTTTCAACCCTTAATTGCGCCATGTAAAAACCTTCAATGTTGGTTTATCACACTTTCAAAATTTGGCTTTGCCTTTCATCCACTCAAATTTAACATTTGTGTAATGCTGCCCGCATACTATTTCTTTCGCAACCAAACTGGGAGGTAAGATGATTCGCCTGTTGTTTCTTTCGCTTTGCATACTGTTCTGCTCTGTCCGTGCCGACGCCCAATACAACTGGGTCAATTCAATGGTCTCGATTTCCTCCACTGTCAATCGGGATTTGGGCGATGTGCTTCGAACCAAAAAATTGGTCGATGACGTCGATGCCTTAAAGAACCGACAAAAAGGTGCGCCCACCCCGCCTGCGCTTTCTGCGCCCGCAAAGGTCAATTACGCCGCAACCGATTTCAAGCCGACGGGTTCGCGATTGATGCTTGAACAATTTGCCGCCGTCGCTGCTGAAGCGGAACGCCCACGACTTCGTCAGGCGCTGCGCGACGTGCTTGTGAGCTACGAAAAAGAAGTGCGTAAAAACAACTTGGCTTACGCACTGGCATTTTTCATCGGCGGAAACTTGCAAATCATCGGTGAAACTGAAATTCCAGACGACGCATCGGAAGCCTTAGCGGCAGATTGCCATAACGCCTTGCTTGAGATGGACGCGCTCAAAACCATGTCTGCAAAGGATAAACAACAGCTCTACGAAACACTGATTTTAACAACAGGCATGGCGGCGGCACTGTATTATCAAGCCATTGAGTCGCACGACGACGCTCTGAAAAAGCAGGCACAAGCCATGGCGCGAGAGTCGCTCGAACAGTTTGGCTTTAAATTTAACTAATTGTTACAGCCGATGAAACGCATTTCTCTTTGGTTACTGCTGCTTTTTTCTGCGCACTCGATTCATGCACAATGGACTGCATCGGGAGGACCCGTTCAAGGGGTGCAGGTCTGGGATATGACAAGTAGCGGCACAACTGTGTTTGCAGCAACCAATCTCGGCGCATTCGTCTCGACGAACAACGGGCAAACTTGGTCGGCAATCAACACTGGGCTGCCAAGTGATGTCAATCTGCGCTCGATTGTCGCCAATGGCAGCACGCTTTATGCAGGCGCACAAACTGGCACGGCTTTCACATCGACCAACGGCGGACAAAGCTGGACATCGGTCAGCACAGGCTTGCCCGCATCGGCGATTCGTGTTCTGTTCATCGGCAGCAACTTCTTGCTTGCAGGAACGGAGGCAGGCATTTTTCGCAGCACGAACAACGGACAAACTTGGACAGGAACGACGGGGCTTCCAACCGGAACACAAACCACTCGGCTCTACCAATTTGGCACCGCGCTCTTAGCCGCAACAAACAACGGCATCTACGCCAGTTCTGACAATGGCGCGACTTGGGCAATACCTGCCACAGGCGGAAGCGGCATTGCATCCAATAGCATCGGCAGCATTACGGGCGGCATCATTCAAATTGGCAGCGACCTCTTCACACACACCTCCAACGGATACTATCGCAGCGCAAACAACGGGCAGAGTTGGACAAGCGTTAGCACAACCGGCTTAAACGCCACCGCAGATGCGATCACACTTGTTGGGACAACCCCCATTGTTGGCACGCGTGGCGGCAGAACCGTCTTCACGCTTTCTGGCACAACATGGATTCCCGCGTCAGGCTTACCGGCCGACGGTGCGGTGTTATCACTCTTGGTGGTAGGGTCTCGTGTGTTTGCAGGCTTGAATGGGCACGGCATCTTTATCAGTGAAAATAACGGCAGCACCTTCAGGGAGTCAAATCAGGGGTTCCCGTCGCTGGCAGAAGTAACGGCTCTGACCACGGTGGGAGATGCGCTTTATGCGGCACTGGAAGGAATTGCCATCGGACGCAATTCGGGGGGCGTCTATGCAAGTTCAAACAACGGGGCAAGCTGGTCTCTCTTAGGCACATCGCCAAACACAAACGTCTTGACAGGACTGTTTTCCTTAGCGGTGCGCGGCCGAGTTATGCTGGCAGGAGATGGCGGCGGCGTTTGGCGCAGTGCTGACCTTGGTGAAACTTGGGCAAGGGCAAATACGGGCATTCCAGCCGTCGTCAATAATGATGACTTCAACGGCATGGTATTCGTTGGCGATAACCATGTCGTGGCAGCGACCGGCAATGGGTTTCTCTTCAGCCGTGATGCGGGTCAGTCATGGAATGTGCCAGCCACAGGCAATCCCACTGCCAGCGCAAGGGCGTTGCTCGTGTTAGCCAATGGCAGAGTCTTGGGAGCAACCAGCAATGGAGTGTTTCGCAGCGCTGACACAGGCAGAACATGGACGGCTACAACGCTGACCCCGAGCACGTGGTCACTGATGGCAATAGGCAACCGCATTTTCGCGGGATTAGACCTTGGCGACGTGCGCACATCGACAGATGAAGGCGCAACATGGACTGGCGGTCGAATTCCCAATGTCTCTTCCACAGTAAGGGCGCTTGCCACCAGTGGCTCGGTGTTATTTGCCGCAGCAAGCGAAGGTGTGTTTGCCTCAACCAACAACGGGAGCACTTGGACAAACGCTAGCACAGGACTGCCCACCATCACCCCGCTTGCCATGGTCGCCACAAACACAGCGCTATTTATTGGGGGACGAGGCAGCAGCGATAGAGGCATCGGCATATGGCAACGCCCGCTCATACAACTTTCGACGCGCGAAAGCCGTCCTGAACGCCCTACGGCATTTAGGCTCGAGCAAAATTATCCAAATCCATTCAACCCGACAACGGTCATTGAGTATGAATTGCCGACCAGCAGTCAAGTCAGCTTAAAAATCTTTGATGTGTTAGGTCGGGAAGTGGCGGCGTTGGTTAATGCGCGTCAAGAGGCTGGACGATATGCCGCATCATTCAACGCACTGGGCTTGACCAGCGGAATGTATTTCTACCAACTGCAAGCAGGCAGTTTTGTGCAAACAAAAAAAATGCTGCTGGTAAAGTGATAGCACCCTCAAGAGGCGACTATCGTGGGATAACATTTGCGTATTAGATCTCTTGAAGAATATAAGTTTTGTTCGTCTTTCTTATCGTCGCGCAACGGCTGCCACGACGAGACAATTCAAGCGCAGCCGATACTAAACCCAACTCAACTATGTTCAAAAGACCACATTTGTTTATCGCGGCTCTCTTTCTCTTGCTTGCCACTTCGGCGCAGGCGCAAACGCCGCAGTTCGCTGTCGATAAAGGCGTCTTCCAAATCGGCGCAACAACGAACCTAACGCTCGCCATTCAAACCGTGAGCGGTTCATCGTCGACGAACTTTACCATTGCGCCAACCGCCGGATACTTCGTCATTCCGAACCTTGTCATCGGCGGCACGATTTCGTTAGATGTGCGTTCTCGGTCTGCTGAAAGTTCATCAAGCACAGCCACCACCTTTGGCATCGGACCTTATGGCGCGTATTATTTTGGCGATAAATCCACATCGCTCTATCCGCTGATTGGCGCAGCGTTTTTATTTCAAACCAGCGACGGCAGCAACGCTATAGACATTGATTTTTTTGGCGGCATCAATTATATGGTCGCTAAAAACATCGGGTTAAGCGGCGTGGCGTTCATCACGATTGGACCGCGCGAGGGCGCAACGTTTTTAACGTTTGGATTGCGCGGCGGCATTTCGGCGTTTGTATGGTAAAGCGCACAGCTATCGTCTAAAAGTGAAAGCGTCTCATATGTCGGGACGCTTTTTTGTTTTGTCACTCTGAACGGAGCGTAGTGCCGTGAAGCATCCAAGCAGAAATAGCAGACGCATTCCGCCCGTCGCTTGGGCTGACGCGGTCATTTGAGTTTATCACGCTCTTCTGGCGTTGTAGGACGGAAAAAGCCGCGGCTTTCTCCGCGGCTTTTTCAAGCTCATTTCCATGCACTTCTTTTTAGAACGCCTTAGGCTACTTGAAGTCGTAACTGCCGCCTGAGTTGTTGGTATTTTCATTTGAAAGCGGCGTCAATTGTTTGACGTTCTGCGCCTGTAAGCCTTTGTTGGTCGAGACCAGCTCGAACTCGACCGGTGCGCCTTGGTCAAGCAATTTGTATTTGCGCTCTGAACTAATCGCCGAATAATGCACGAAAATATCTTCTCCGCCGTTGGGATTGACGATAAAGCCGTATCCCTTTTTGCCGTCAAACCACTTGACATTGCTTCGATTTGCCATTTTGATCACTCCTCCTTAGGAATTTAAAACCCCCTGCCTCTAAACATGAGGAGTTAAGCTACAGGGTTAACTACGCTCCTTTTTCATTTTACTTCTGTTGAACTTCTCCTTTTCGGTGGCAATATAGACGCACCTTGTTTGCACCGCAACGAGATTGCATGGAATAATCGGGTGTTGCACGGTCGATGTAGCCGATTTGGGACGGACGTTTTGAAAAGACCCACGTGATGGGGAAAACACGCGCATCAAGACATTTTATGGCAAAAACTCCTTGATGCGCTGAAAATAATTATCGAGATTTTTTCAACTCAGAATCGAAAACTTGCGGTCAAGACCAAGTTGTTGTTTCGAATGCTCTCGGTGATAATTGGAGACGCGCCGTATAAGCGGTTCTCAAAGAGTTGATTTGTCATCAAGTATGCGACATCAATCGAGAGCGTTTGTTGGAGCAAAACACCTGCGCCGAGACTCAATGTGCGCCGCGCGTCGTCGAAATTGGTTGCTTGAGACGGGTTCGAGAGTTTGTTTCTAAACGGCGACTGCAGAATACTGTATCCTGCACGCAGACGCACAGGCAGCGTCGGCAGGCGCAGTTCCGCGCCAACGGCAGCACCAAAGGCTTGTGTTAGGTCGGCAGTGATGCGACGATTGACGTCGCTAAGTGCGTTACCGTCGGCAGAGTAGGATAGCTGCGTCCAATCGCGGTAAGAGGCTTCGGCGGAAATGGTCAAAAAGGATTCCTCGAGCGTAATGCCTGCACTGAAAACAACAGGCGTCTGCAAGTTGTAGCTGAAGTCGCCGTCGAAAGCATTGCTGAAACTGGTTTGCGTCGTGCCTTGTGGTGGGCGTTTATACGTTGTTTGCAACCGAGTTGAATAGGTGTCTCTCAGGTTCAACAGCGTTGGCGTCTCGACCGTAATGCCCAATCGAATGTTGTCGCTTGCGCGGTAGAGCAATCCAAATTTGGCGTTCCAGCCGTTGGTTTCCGTCAGAATGTCGTCCGTGAGGCTCAGTGAGCTGAACTCCGTGTAGATATTATTCACGTCGCGCTCGGCAAGCGTGCGGTTGTAGGTGTAGCGCGAGTTGGTAAAATTTACGGTTGCGCCGAGGAAAAGCGCGGGCGCGACTTCAATTGACCCTGCGATGGAAAACGCATTGCCGCCGCCGTCTTCCAAGAGCCGAGATGTTTGCTGCACCTGTCCGCGATTGACGAGCGGATTGACGTAGCGTCCGCCTTGGTCGCTCACTAAAAATTGGTTGAACGCCAATGCCGCCGCATCGTTGAGAATGATTCTGCCACTATTGTCAAAACTTGGCGTGAAGGACGATAAGAACCAATCGCTGACGCTGCCGTTTTGGTTGAACGCGTTGACTTCCTGCGTTGCTCTGAAACTTCTCAGACGGTTGTATCCCAACGCCAACGTAAAACTGCCCCGATAGGTCGGAAACGGAATCACCAAGCCCGCGCTATTGAGCGCGTTGCCTGTGATGTTTGCGCTCGTGGTTGGGTTGATGTAAGACGCATCGGCTCGATATTGGTTAAAATCGAATCCGAGGTTCGCCTCGAAGCGTTTGATTTGCCCCAATCCTGCCGGATTAAAAAACATTGCAGAGTAATCGTCAGCGATGGCCGTGTAGGCAGACCCCATCCCCAACGCCCGCGCCCCAACGCCGAAACTCGGCTGACTTTGACGCAGCGCGTCTAATTCATTTTGCGCGTCAGCCGCCGCACTTATGAGCAGGAAAGCAGCGAGTATCCATATTTTTTTCATCGTCGTCTTCAAAGGTAAAATGTTTTGTTAAGAAATTCATCAACAACGCTGATACGAAAAGTGATTAAGAACGAGTGAGTTTGATAGATTCAAAACAATGATTATTTCGGCGCAAGCTGGAATCCATTGTAAAATCAAGCAATTTCAAGGACGGATTCCGACTTTCGTCGGAATGACAAGAATGCCATCGCTCTTAAATTTTATTGGTATCAGACCGTCTCGGTTTATTACCATGAGGTTCTTTATCGCACGCGACCAGAGCCGCGCTTTTCTTCTTTTGGCTCCGATGAACTTTGCCGACCGCTCGATTCCGACGCCGACCCTGTTTTTGTTTCCGATGATGTTCGTGAGCCGTTCTGTGCGCCCGATGTTCCCGATGAACTTTCGGCGCTTGCTCGTCGGGAAATCTGACGCAGTGGCGTGCCTATTCCGCTCGTCGGTTGCGCTGCGTTTGGCGCAATTGGCAATGGCGCGGGACGCCCAACAACACCTGCGCCGACAGCGATTCCATCGAACCACCAAGGCGCATAGTAGTAATATCCGAACTCCGAATTGAGGTAATTGTTTAAGCCGCGAAGGTCGGGTTCATCTTCCCGCGCTTTGAGCAAATTGATTTTATCGAGGCTTGTTTTATCCATGCGGCGCGCATTGACGCCGTTGGCGTAGAGCGCGTATTTGCTCGCGTGATTGTCGTGGCAACTTTTACAGTCCGACGCCAACTCGACTTCGGCGTGAAGGTATTTCCCGATTCGCTCGTCATACACTTCCACGTCGGGGTGCGAAAAAACCGTGTAGGTCATACAGCCGCTTGCCGTCGCCAGCAATGCTGCGCTGGTTATCAACAACCCGACTTTTAGACGTTCAGCGATGTTCATATCGTCAGTGTCGGATTAACGACTGCGACCGCTTGAACTTCTCGTTCCAGACGACCCGCCGCTCGATGATGAACCGCTCGACGAGCCTGAATACGACCCACCAGAGTATGAGCCACCCGACGAAGACCGTCCAACGGATTCAGACGACGAGCGTCGATAGGAACCTTCGTTGTAGCCGCTCGATGACGAACTGGAACGATACGGCTGTGCGCGATAATATCCGTCGCCGTATTGATTGCCGCTTCGAGAATAGGATTGCCTGAGTTGGGTTTGTTTGGATTGCGATTGAATCGTCGCGCTGCGCATCGCTTCCGACGACAGGCGCGTTCCCGTCAGCGCGCTGCCCGCGCTGGGTTGGTTCGGATAGAGCGTTCCTGCGGGCAACATCGTTTGAGCGTCTCCTCTCATACGACCAGAAGCGCGCGCGCCGAAGCGGTCATTCCTGTCGTAAGCAGGCAGAGCTGCAATCGGCTGATTCCAGCCCCAGCCGCCGTTCCAATACGGATTCCAGCCGCCGTTCCAGCCCCAACCGCCGCCGTAGTAAGCCGCATAGGGATTCCACCAACCGCTGCCCCAGAACGGGTCAAAGGCGTTCCACGCCCAGCGATTCCAGTAAAGAGAGCTTCCCCAACCCCAGAACGGCGAGAAGAACGGGTCGGCAAAGGCGTTGAATCCGGCGTTAAATCCCCAAGGCGTTATGCCCATGCCCCAATGGGTCGGGAAATGCTGTGAAACGCCGTAGTGGTCGCGAATGATGACGGAGACATCGCCCATCGTTGAATCGTGGTCGACGATTTCTACCTCGTCGTTGTAGCCATAGCGCAGTGTATCAATTTCGGGAAGCATCAGTTGCGTGTAGCAACCTGAAAGGGAGAAGGCGCTTATTAGCAGCATCGGACACAGAAACTTTCTCATATCGCACCTCTTTGGTTACTGGGTTTGAATTTAAAATGTGCTTTTCAATACTACTCAATAGAAGATACAAAAGTTTCGTTTCCGACTTGCTTTTCTTCGCCACTCAAAATGCTGCATTTTCTTCAACCAGTCGAACAGCGTAGCGTGTGCGAATAGGCTCGTTCTGCGCGTTGGTGAACGATTCTATTTCGGCAGCCGTGAGCGATAGCGGACGCACGGCGTCGCTGGGATTAAGATTGACCAACATCGTTTTTGTATCCTCCGAAAGATGCCCAAATGATTGTCCAAAGGTAATATCGCGTTCGTCCACCCGCCGAAAATGAATGTTTCCGTCTAATCCAACGGTTATCGTTTCCTCCATATTTTTGGATTTACGCGAATAGATGCGAGGGGCAAACTGCGTGTCATCGGCGTAGACCAGCGCATTGACGAACAGCGGAAAATCCAACTGCCGCACAGAGGAATCGGGCGCGTTGACGACAGCCTGTTTTTGAAGGTCAATAAAGTCTGTGAGCAGTTTCACATCGGCTTCGGAGACGTCTTTTGGTGAGAGCCATAAAACTCTGCCCGACCCGACGGCAAGCAAATTCACCATCTCTATCACATCGTTCATATTTTTTGGCGGCGCGGTGTTTTCTGGCAGGGTCTGGAATCGATGAATGGAGATGACTTTTTCCAAATCTTCGGGGTGGACGGGGACAACGCCGTGTGGCGTTACACGACTGTTCTTTTCGAGCGCGTCTCCCGAACTCCACACGCTTCGTCCGTTGAGCCAGAGCACGTATTGCGAGCGCGTAAAGCCAATGTCTTGCTTTTCGAGTTTTTCAAATTTGATAGTTGCGCCACGAAATGTGGTGTCGAGCAGGCTTTGTCGCTTCGGGGCGGCAAAGTCGAGCGCAAGCGACGAAAAGAACACCGCGCCGCCGACAAACAGAAAAAACCCAACGATTAACGCCGCAAGCACGAGCAGAATAATCACAGCAATTTTCATCATGTCGAGCTCATTAAAACGATTGAACAAATTCCAAGCGAAAATTTCTTCCAAACGACGAGACTTGGGTTTGGTTGTCGTTCAGGTTCGTCAGATTCAGTTCCAGCGTGATGCCACTTCCGAGCGACCAGCGCGCGCCAATGTCCAGAAAGCCGCGTCCGCGCGTTGTCGTTGGACGGTCGTCGTTAAAGGCGGCATCGTATTGCAGGTAAATCGTCAGGTCGGCGCCGATGGTTTTTTCCACGCCGAGATAGGCGTTGGCATTAGGGTCATCTTGGCGTTCTAAGATGCTGTAATTGACACCCGCGTGCAGCGTCAGAAATCCCAAGAACTCGACATTTTTGGAGAGGGCGACAAAAAATCCGGGGGCTTTGCGCTCAAATCGGTTAAGGCTGTCAATGAAGTTTCCGCGTCCCTGCGAGTCGAAGCCGAGTGTGAGCGCGGGCGTGGCGAGGTCTTCATCGAGCAATCGGTATCGCGCCATGACGCCGGGCAATCGGTTCCAGCTTGGCGCGCCAGAGCCAATGACATTTCCCGCGCCGTAAGATGCACCGAAGGCAAATTTATCGGCAATACCGACGCTTGCCGAGAGCATCACGCCGCCGCTTGAGAATGCCCAGCCTTCGATGGCATACGTTCCGCGTTTGAACAGTCCGGCGGTCGGCAGGTTGTAGAGGTATCGCGCTTCCTGCGTTGCGTTTGTGCCGGCGGTGCTTTGCGCAAGCAGCGTTGAAGTGCATACGCATACGAGAAAGAGCGCGGTCAATGTTGTCTTCATCTGTTATACTTTTACAAAGTCGTTGTCGTAGCTGCCGTCGGCGTGAATTGTCACGGCGTTGAATTTTATGCCCGCATGCCGCACCGACCCGCTGTTGATGAAATGCACGCCGTCGATTCGATAATCTTCTGCCTTGTGATAGTGTCCGTGCAAGGCAATTTTTGCACCAATCTTTTTGAGTGTTTTCAAATACGCCTCGCGCTCCATCAATTCCATTGACCACAAGAAGGCTTGGTCGAGCGCGTTGCTTGGCTCGTAAATGCGGAACGCATGATGGCAGAGCGCGACGACGAACTTATCGTGCAGTGCCGCAAGAATTTCGGGCTGCTCGACCGCATAGCGCTCGGTGGCGTGAATGTATCCGCGAGAGCCTGCGGGATTGCGCCGCGCCGACCACTCCAAGACACTATTGAACGAGACGATGGCAACGCCGCTCGTCGCCCCGTCTAAAATTTTGATAAAGGGGAAATACGTTAAAATCTGCGCGTCGCTGGTGATGGTTTCGCGGAAGATGTCGCAAAAGTTGTGCAGTTTTTTGAGGTAGCTCATACCGGTTGCTTGGACAGCTCGCACAAGCGTTTCGCGCAGACCGTCGCCCGAAAACTCATACTTGCCGAAAATGTCGTGGTTGCCCGGAATGATGGTGATTTTTTCCCAACTAAGCACATTGTTTTTAGCAAGCACGTCGCGCAGCCGATAAAGGTCGTCGAAGTTAGCCACATCGACAATGTCGCCGGTCATCACCAAATGGTCGAAGCCTTTATCAAAGATGCGCCGAATCAAGTCGTCAATCTCGGCGATACAACTTGGGCGATGTGCTGTGTCGAGATGAATATCGGAGATGTGCGCCAATTTCATATTGTTTGGTCTCGTCGTCTCTATTTAGAGCTTCGCCTGTGGTTTTGAAAAGTGGCAAAAAAGCCCGTCCTTTCAGAACTTTCAAATGAACGCTTATCGAATTTTCTAACCAACTCTTGTATGTCAACTGTTACATCATCATCGCTTTTGGAGGCGTCGCGCGTCTATTCTGTCCCCGAACAACTCTTAGGCTTGAAGCAGCTCTCGAAAAACCTTTGGTGGTCGTGGAACGGCGAAGCGCAAGCCTTGTTTGCTGAACTTTCGCCACGGCTCTGGTCGAAATTTAATCATAATCCCTCAGAGGTAATGATGAATGTTTCGGAACAGGAACTTACGGCGCGGCTTGCCGACACGGCGTTTTCGGCGCAGGTCTCGCACGTCCTCAAAAAATTTTACGACTATCTGGGCAGCAACACCACTTGGGCACATACACATGCAACCGAGTTTGCCGACCATCCCGTCGCGTATTTCAGCGCGGAGTTCGGCTTGCACGAATCACTGCCGATTTACTCTGGCGGTCTGGGCGTGCTGGCGGGCGACCACATCAAAGCCGCAAGCGATTTGGGCTTGAACTTCGTCGGCATTAGCCTGTATTACCGTGAAGGCTATTTCCAGCAGCGCCTCTCGCCCGACGGTTGGCAACAAGAACTCTACCCGCTCTACAAACCAGACTTTCTGCCGCTCGACCTGGTTACCGATGCAGATGGCAAGCCGATTGTCGTTTCCGTTGACCTTGCGCACAGCATCGTCCATCTTCAAGGCTGGGCCGTGAAAGTCGGTCGCGCCACGCTTTACCTGCTCGATGCCAATCTTGAACAAAACGAGCATCATTACCGAGACATCACCAGCCGCGTCTATGGCGGCGACAGCACCACGCGCATCAATCAAGAAGTCATTTTGGGCATTGGCGGTGTGAAGTTTTTACATGCGCTTGGCTTGCGTCCAAAAGTCTATCACATGAACGAAGGGCATTCGGCGTTTCTGACACTTGAACTCTTGCGCGAACACATTGCGTCGGGCAAGTCATTAACTGAGGCAAAAGAGTTGGTCAAATCGCGCTGTGTCTTTACAACGCACACGCCCGTGCCAGCCGGACACGACCGCTTTTCGCCCGACCTGATGGATTATACTTTTTCGCATTTTATCAAATCGCTCGGCATTGATTTTGACACCTTGATGTCGCTTGGGCGCGAGAACCCTGCCGATAAACTCTCGCACTTTACGATGACGGTCTTGTGTCTGAACCTTTCGCGCGCCGCCAATGGCGTTTCGGAGTTACACGGCAGCGTTTCGCGCGAGATGTGGAAGCATCTTTACGGCACCGCATCACCGAGCGACGTGCCGATTGGATACATCACCAACGGCATTCACACGCGCAGCTGGATTAACGACAAAGCCGACGCATTTTGGCGCAGACATGCCGACGACAACGAGGCATTTTTTACCGACGCGAACACGTTGGCACACATCTTAGCGGGTATCTCCGATGCAGAACTCTGGGCGTTACGCTATCAACTGCGGCGCGAGATGATTGAGTTCGTCCGCCAACGCTTAGAAGAACAAAACCTGCGGCACGGCTGGGAAATGGGCATTTTATATCCGCACACGCTTTCGCCCGACGTCCTAACGATTGGATTTGCTCGACGCTTCGCCACCTACAAACGCGCCCCGCTCATCTTTAGCGACATCGAGCGCATCTCGAAAATCATCAACCATTCGGAGCGTCCGGTTCAATTGGTCTTTGCGGGCAAGGCACATCCGCGCGACAACGGCGGCAAGAAGTTCATCCAGGAGATTTTTCACATTACCCGTATGCCGCAATTTCTCGGCAAGGTCATCTTCCTCGAAAATTACGATATGAACGTCACGCGGCATTTGATTTCAGGCGTCGATGTCTGGCTCAATACGCCCATGCGCCCCCTTGAAGCTAGCGGCACATCAGGGCAAAAAGTCGTGGCGTCGGGCGGCTTGAACTTCAGCATCTTGGACGGCTGGTGGCGCGAAGCCTACAACGGCTCCAACGGCTGGGCAATCGGCAAAGATGAACACTTGCCCGACCAAGACGCACAAAATAAACTTGATGCCGCCGCCCTTTACGACACGCTCGAACATGACCTTGTGCCGATGTTTTACGAGCGCAACAAGGGCATACCCACCAACTGGATTGCCCGTATCAGAAATTCGATGCAGACCTTGATGCCCGTCTACAACACGCACCGCATGGTTACGGAGTACATTGAAAAGTATTACAAAACTAACGCATGATCGTCCGTCTTGCCTTGTCCTAAAGGGCTTGCAGATGGTCGACGCAAGCCTTTTCGGTGGAGGTCAGTTTATTTTGTTTTCATTACATAGACGCCGTCCCACGAGTCGGGCAGATTTTCTTCCGACAAGATGTAGCAGCGTTTGATATAGGTTTGCGCTGGTCCGTCGTTTGGGTCAAGTTTTTTGACGTCCTCAAATACTTTGATTGCCTTTGTCCACTCGCGCTTTCGGTAGAGCGCTAAGCCTTCGGCGAAGAGTTTAAGTTTCTCTTCTTGGTCTTTGTCAAGTTCGCCTTTTTCGCAAATTAATTCGTAGATGCGAATGGGAATTGCTTTGCCTTTGACGCGCAGGTTGTCGAGTTCGCGCACCTCGACCATGTCTTTTGCCAATTGGTAGGTGGCTTCGCTGATTAAAATGCGCGTGCCGTATTCTTTGTTCACGCCCTCTAAGCGCGAGGCAAGATTGACGGCGTCGCCGATGGCGGTGTAATCCATATGCATCTCCGAGCCGATATTGCCAACAACCATTTTGCCCGTGTTCAGTCCAATTCGCGTCTGAAAATGCGGCAAGTCTGCGCTCTTTTGCTGGTAGAACGCCGTGAGTTTGCGCTGCACATCGAGCGCTGCAAGACACGCCGACGCCGCGTGCAGGTCTTTAGCAATCGGCGCACCGAAGACCGCCATAATCGCATCGCCGATGTATTTATCGACCATTGCTTCGCGGTCGAGAATCACACGGCTCGCGATGGTGAAATACTCGTTGAGAAACAGCACAAGGTCTTTCGGCGAGAGTTTTTCAGAAATATCCGTGAAGCCCTCAATATCGGAGAAGAACACCGTCGCCTCCACTTCTTGTCCGCCCAGCTCGACCACATCGGGATTTTCAACGATGGAATCAATGACGCGAGCGTTCAAGTATCGGTTGAAGACTTTTCGCAGCTCGCGTTTCTGGCTGCCTTCGGTCGCATAACTGACGACGGCGGCGAGCGCAAAGGAAAGAGAGAGCGCAAGCTCAGGCATCACTATCGGCATCCACACATTTGCATTGTAAAACACCGCCATTGCCGCACCGAAGTATCCTGCCGCCAACACCACAACAGTGCCAACGCTGACGCCGATTTGATTGACTCTAAAAAAAACAAACGATGTAATTAAGGCTAATAGCAACCCAATGAGATAGGTCGCCCATTCGGGTGTTTCACGCAGGTAATGCCCGTTGAGCAAGTTGCTCATCATCGTCGCGTGAATTTCCATGCCCGGATACGGCTCGAGTTCGGTGAAGGGCGTCGGCTTGAAATCGAGCAGCCCAGCCGCAGAGGCACCAACGACGATATGCTTTCCGCGAAATGCGTCGAGTGGCACATCGGGCGTTTCACCTTGCTCTAATTTTGCGGCAGAGACAATGAGCGAGGCAATCGAGTAATACTTAAACGCGCCGTCTGGTCCTCCTTTGCCATACCAATAGAGCAAAAAATCGCCGCTCTTCGAAAGTGGAATTGTTTTGACGAGCGAATCAATGGCGGCGTTTGAGATGTCCTTCGCCGTCATTAGCCCAGCCAGCCCGAAATACGGAAGATGCCCAGCGCCCAGTTTGTAGAGCAGTGGCGCGTGGCGCGCAATGCCGTCTTTATCGTTCTCGAAATTGACAACGCCCAAGCGCCGCGCCGCATCTTGAAAGGCGGGAATTGGCGCAGTTGCCCGTTCAAATGTCGGCAGGTTGCCGCTAAATGCCGAGACCGCCAGCAAGTGCCTTGCCTCAATTGGATTACCACTCAAGCCGCCGTCGCTGCTCGAGAGATGCGCCACCAAAACAACGTTCGCCGATTGTTTCATCGCGTCGGCAAATGCGGCGTCAGATTCTTTTGCGTCCGCGTTCAGGCGGTCAATGTCGGGCTGCGAAAAATCAATATCAAACGCAATCGTCTTTGCGCCTGCTTTGGAGAGATAGCGAACCAAGGTGCCGTAAAACTCGCGCGGCCAGGGCCAGCGAATTTCCTGCTTCTGAAAAAAATCTAAACTGTTTTGGTCAATCGCAACCAGCACTACCGACGTGTCCGCCTTGTCGGGACGGTAAGCGTTTAGAAATCGAAAGTCGAGCGATTTCAGTTCGGCCACGTCCAATAGCCTCGTTGCATAAACCAGCGCAGCCAGCATGAATCCGCCAACCGCGACGACCAACGACAGCACCAGTTTGGATTTTTGTGCTTGACGCAAAAGCGTTTGCAGTGTGTTCATTGTGGCGTGAGCGTTTTTTTTAAGTTACGATTTTTTCACTCGTCCCACGATAATACAAGCCGCTTTTCTGCGCCGCCCAGCGTTTTGAACATCGCCCTTCTTACCGTTATATTTATCCCGCTTTCAGAACCCATTCTGAGGCAACTCAACTAATCAAATTTGGAGGTATCCATGCGTAAAGTTTCTTATTATCTGCTGCTTGCCCTTGTGGCGACGAGCGTTATCGGTTGTGGCGGCTCTAAAACCGCTCAGCAAGACGATGACGATATGGTCGAGCAAAAACAGCGCGCTCCTGAATTCTACGCGCTTGCCGAAAAAATTAACAAAGGCGGCGGTGTCGCCGAAGTGGCTTTCGCCGAATCGGAGCGTGAAGACTTTGCAGAACAAAAAGCCATCATTGAAGCACAGCGCCTGATTTCGCAGCGCTATGAAACTAAAATTGCGGGCTTGACCAAGCGCTTTGCCGAAGAAGTCTCTGGAAACACCTCCGCGGGTGGCGCAGAAATCAATGAACTCTTCAGCAATACCGTCAAGGCCTCGACGAAGACCGTGCTTCAAGGCGCAACGAAACTCAAACCGCCGAAGACCTTTAAATCCAAAAAAAGCGGCAAATTCACCTGCTACGTCGTCTATGGCATTGACCCAGACAACTTGAACCAATCCATCATGGATCAAGCCAAAACCAATCCGAAACTCTATGAGCGCTTCCGTGCCTCGCAAGCGTTCCAAGACCTGCAAAAGGAAATGGAAGCATACGATGGTCAATAAACCGTAGCGGCTATCCAAAAGGCGTCTTCTTTTGAGGACGCCTTTTCTTTTTACAACAGTCTCAAACGGCTCTCAACTGCTGATGTTATGAACCGCGTCGTTGTTTTCGCTGGTGCGCTTTTGTTCTCCATGTCGCTCTCCGCGCAATCCTATCCCGACTGGTTTCTGTATCCCGCGCAATATCCGACCATCATTACGGGATTCAGCTACAACCGCACCGACCCTGCCGTCGATGCCGAGCGAATGTATTGCGTCTATCAAGAGTGCATCGTCAATGGCACGTTTGAAGTCTATAACAACGAGACAAATGACCTTTTTCTCATCAACAGTGATTATTACTACTACTTTTCGGATAGCACCTTGCAAGCGATTCAGGGCAATTTGTATTGCCACGATTCGTTTATTACCAGCGTGGCGCGGCGCGACATCGTCGGCGCGTTCTCGACTGATAAGACGCTTGAACTAGAACGAAAATTTTTACGCATTGAGTCTCTGCCCACGCCAGAGTGGACAGAGAAACGCTATTGGACAGAGGGCGACTATGCCTATGGTGTCGGATTCTACACGGCGCGCGGCGCTAAAAACGACGCGTGGAAAACCGCCGAGGAACAAGCCTACTTTCAAATTCTCACCAACACCGCCGTAAAGATGTATTCCATGCGCATCGCCGAGAAAGCCTCCGACGGCGGCACAGTCGAGACAGCATCAGTGATGAAATTGAAATTTTCGCTCCGCAACATTGAAGTCATGGAGCGTTGGCACTCGCTCGAAAAAGAGATGTTTTATGTGTTAGTGCGCATTCGGCACAGCAACATCAAATCGCCCTATGTGAAACCGACCTACAAAAAAGTCAGCCGCACGGAGAAGTAACTGCTCAAGCCGGTGCACCCGCCGCTCGCTTGCGCCTCAAGCAATTGCAGCTTGGCGTATTGCCATTGAAGTTTCCTTTGCCCATATCAAGCGCTCTGCTGCCTGCCTGACACGCTCGGCAAGCCATGCGGCAAACTCTGGCGACTCATTGATGCACTCAACGTAAATCATCTTGTCGTAGCCTGCCGCTTTGACTTCCTCAATGCCTTCAAGGTCGGCTTCGCTATTGTCGGCAAAAAATCCATACGGGAACTTTACCACTTGCTCAATGCCTTCGGCTTTAAATTCTTCTAACGCCTTGGCTAAGGTTTCTGGCATCCATTCGCCGCCGAATTGGTGGTTCATTGCGCCGATTTTGATGCTCTGGAACACATTTCTCTCGTCGCGCTCTATTGCTGATTTCAACCTCTCGAAAAACAGCATCGTTTCTTTGTAGCCCGTGTTGATTGTCGGCATCTCGCCGTTGCTATCCTTGACGAGCGTGCCGTGAACCGACAAGACCAACCCTGCTTTTTGACCTTTTAACTCGGCAAGTTTCGGCTCCAGTTTTTTGAAGAGATGGTCGACATAGAGCTGAAGTAATTTTTCGTCGTTCCAGAGGTGTTTCAACACGCGCACTTTTTCAAAGGCGATGTCTCGAAATTCATTCAGCGTAATGTAGCACGCAATTCCGCAGGAAAATTCGGACTCGACAGGAATCATCGGCACGACAATGACTGCGTCGTAATGCGCGACCGCTCTTTTGACATCTTCATAATACGGCGGCACGAAGTAATACGCTTCTCGGACATCATACTCCAACTCCGCCGACCCTTGATTTGACAAGCGATTCAGGGCGGCTTGTATGGCGTCGGCTTGTTTTCGCGTTACCTCATTGAGCCGCGAGCGGTAGCCTAATTTTCCCCAGTAGTTTTTTCGCTTTCGGCTGCGCAAAACGGCAATGAGCAGTTGAATTGGCTTCGGCAAATTAGCGATGCGTGAGGTGATGTAACGCAAAATGCGCTGCGAGTTTGGATAGAGATTCTTGAAGGTGGGGTCTTCGACTTCGCCGTAGGTGGCGATAAGCACGGCTATTTTCTTTTTCATCGGACGAACTTCAGTTGAATAGTTGACTCAATTAACAGTCCAGACTGATGTTTCATTCCAACTTAAAAAAGTACTTCATAAATCGAGTTGAAATCGTAAGGCATCTGCAATTGCATGCTTTACTTCTTCACCCTCCAGCCTTCCAAGCTCTTGCTGCAATCGTCTTTTAATCAAGCGTTCTTATCTGATAACAAAGCGCGATGGATTCGTTTGTCAAGCCAGCTGTTCCTCTCGTGAGCAAAGTTTCGTTAGGGTAAATTTTTCTACTTTCTTTGCGCGTCGTTATCGGAATCACATTGACAATCGGTAATACTTGATTGCTTGCTTCACTGCTTACAACTAAAACAGGTCTCGTCTTTCCCTGCTCCGACCCAATTGTCGGATCGAGATTAGCGATGAATACTTTCCAGCGAAACTCCATTTATTTTTCCCAATTTTCTTGGTCGATGTCTGAAAAATCCGACATCATGCTTTTCAAGTCCTCTAAGAACAAGTTGTCCGTTGCTGCGGATTGAAGCATACTCACTTTTGCTTGGTATGCTTCCAAGCTAGTCTTTGCGGCAATTGTTACCTCAACAATCGCGTCATCGCTGATTTCTTTTGGAACAGAAATTCGCAGTTCGCGGTCTTTCGGAACTTTCATCAAATGCTTCGTCAAGTCGTTTCTCCATTGAGTCTTGTTGTTTAAAAAACTAGTTCAACCGCTTGTTCGACAGGCAAGGTCTTCCAAAGCGCGTGATATTTTTTCACATCGCGGGCGATGTCGGCATAGCGTTCTTTTGTGAGCGCGGTTGGTATCGCCACATTAAGGTTTTTACACGAGAGCGTTACGGTGTCCACAAACGCTTCAACCGAGCCGTCGATGCTGTGCGGATATGAAAATTGAATTACAGCAACAATGAGTTCGGTCTGCATTGCTTCAGCAGGTATTTCTTTTCGCTTCTCTTTGACGAGATAGTCCTCAATGTTCCACCCATTTTTGAGCGACCCAAAAATCACGCGCTGCTAAATTAAATCGTTTGTTTTTTCGCCACAAACGCACGCAGGAGCGCATCGGCGCCGAAAAGCAGTGCAACGAAAAATATGTCGCCCGCCAGTTGATTGCGGAAGAACGGAATTGCGGCGATGTAGCACGCCGTTAGCCCCTCGAGCGTGTAGCCGTACCAGCCGCCGAGCCAAACGCCGAAGTTCGTGATGATGAAGAAACTTAGCGAGGCGGACAGCGTTCCCAAGGCAAGCCGCCCGTAGCTGAACGCGCTGCGTATCCACATTCCGATACAACTGACGACGATAAATGCCGCATAGACGTAGCCCATGCCGCCGTGAAAGCCTTGAATCGGCGAGAGCCCTGCGCGATACATCACTTCCATCACGCTGTCGGAGATGAGCATCGCCAAGACGGGAATCCACACGGCTTGTTTGCGGTCGTCAAGTTTCGTAGCGCCGTAGAGCGCGACCGCCGACACCGCAGTAAAGTTTGGCAGATGTGGCACAAGGCGCGACAAGGCGCCGAGAAACACTAAAAGAATTTCAATCATAGCTCGAAAATTCTGAATTGGCAGAACTAAACTTACTGCAAAGGTATGAAATGTTTTGCTTTTGCAATTCTCTCAAAAGTTCTAATTTGTAGAGGTTTTCATCACATTTACTTTATCGGAGTGTTTATGCCTAATGCAACGGTTGAGCCTTTTTTTGAAGGCGAAATTTTGTCGGCTTACGAAAAAGCCAACAAAGACGGCAGCCTCGATCCGCGCTGCATTCCTGAACACTTGCACGGCGAACCGCCCATCGGCGCCGACATTCACTACCCAACTTACTCCGATGATGAACACGCCGTTTGGCAATTTCTTTACAATCGCCAGTGCGCGCTTTTGCCGAACCGTGCCTCTGTGGACTTTCTCAGTGGCATTTCTCTACTCGGCTTGAACGCCGACCGAATCCCGAAACTCAGTGAGCTTTCAGCGACGCTCGAGAGAGCAACCGGCTGGCGCGTGGCACGCATTCCGGGACTGCTGCACGAGCGCGATTTTTTTGAATTGCTCTCGCGCCGCATCTTCCCTTCAACTGACTACATTCGCGGACGGCACGAACTTAACTACACGCCCGCGCCCGATTTGTTCCATGACATCTTCGGACACCTGCCGATGCTCACCCATCAGGACTTTGCGGATTTCTACCAACTCTTCGGCAAAGCAGCCCTGCACGCCGAAGGCAAGCATCGCGTGATGTTGGAACGCTTGCATTGGTTCACGGTCGAGTTCGGCTTGGTGCGCGAATCGGGCGGCATACGGATTTTTGGGTCGGGTGCGCTTTCATCGAGCGAAGAAGTCGAGCATGCACTCTCCGATAAAGTTACGGTGCATCCGTTCAGCGTCGAGACCGTCGTCGCACAGGACTACGACGTGTGGCATCTGCAAGATGTTTTATTCGTGCTGGATTCGTTTGAGCAATTGAAAGCGGCGTTTTCCGATTGGACACACGCAGAAGGCTTGCTGTAATTCGGGACGATAGGGTTCCTCGTGAAGGCAGCACCAGCGCGGAGAAGCAGTCGAACAAAAAAGCAACCCTGCTGAGAGTTGCCTTGAATTAGGTCATGAAGAGATACGGCTTCCACGAGTCGGTTACTGTTCCCATAAATCGCTGCATAAACATAATATGGCTCGGTCGAATCGGTCGGCGTTGCAAGTGCATACCGGCTTGTTCGGGCGTGCGATTAGCTTTTTTATTGTTGCACTTGGTGCATGCAGTCGTGAGATTTTCCCACGTGTCACCGCCGCCTTGCGATTTCGGCACAATATGGTCGATCGTGAGCGGCAAATCCACGCGCCCGCAGTATTGGCAGCGATTGCCGTCGCGCCGAAGAATGTTGCGCCGCGTCAGCATGATTTTTTTATACGGCACAGCGATAAAGACCACCAGCCGCACCACGCTCGGCATCGGAAATTGCAACGAGACCGACCGAATGAACTCATCAGGATATGCTGCTACCATTTCCGCTTTGCCACCGAAGATAAGTAACACAGCTTTGCGCACATCGCAGACGCTCATCGGCTCATAGCTTTGGTTGAGCACCAGAACTTTTTGGCTTAATCTTCCCATAGACTTCATGTTTGGTTCGGAAAATACATCAATCGGAATCCAGATGAAAACGGTCAGATGCGACCAACTGACTTCCTCTGCCCATTACCTCATTCACCTTGCGGGTTCGCCTGTGGCGCACGCTCGATGTTCACACGCTCCAACTCATTGGATAAGCTGCATCATCAAATTGTTCGGCATCCTTGGCAAGGGTAAGCGGTTTGAATGTGTCAATCATCACCGCGTATTCGTTGGTTTCTTTTGCGCCAATGCTTTTCTCGACCGTTCCCGGATGCGGCCCGTGCGGAATACCGCCCGGGTGTATGGTCAATGATGCCACATCAATGCCTTTACGGCTCATAAAATTCCCATCGACGTAATACAGCACCTCGTCAGAATCCACATTGCTATGGTTGTAGGGTGCTGGAATCGCCTCGGGGTGGTAATCGAACAGGCGCGGCACAAAGTTGCAAATCACAACGCCCGTGGCTTCAAAGACTTGATGCACTGGCGGCGGTTGATGAATTCGCCCCGTGATTGGCTCAAAGTCGTAAATGCTGAACCGATATGGATAATAAAACCCGTCCCAGCCAACCACATTGAACGGGTGTCGGTCGTAGCAGTATCGGGCAAAGAGGTCGCCTTTCTTGACGTAAATTTCAAAATCGCCCGTCTCGTCATGCGTTTCCAAGACCGTGGGCGGGTGCAGGTCGCGCTCGCAGAAAGGGGAATGCTCTAAGAGCTGACCGAACTCGTTGCGATAGCGCTTCGGCGTTTGCACAGGTGAATTGAGTTCAATGATGAAAAAACGTTGGTTGCCCGCGCTGAATCGGAATTGGTGGGTCAAGCCACGCGGAATCACAAGGTAGTCGCCGTGCTTGTAAGTAATGTTACCCAACTGAGTGGCTAAGACGCCATCGCCTTCATGCACAAACACCACTTCGTCCGCCGCACCGTTGCGATAAAAAAACGATGCTTGTTCACTCGGCAGCGCAATTGACATAACCACATCGCTGTTGAATAAAATTGGAACGCGCGAGGAGAGATAATCGCCTTTGCGTGCTGCCGCTTTTGTGCGTAGATGGTGGTGGCGCAACCGTTGCTCGTTCCACGCTACAAGCGGTTTTGTTTCTGTTGCGCCAAGCTGTGTTACTTTGGTCGGGGGAGAGAGCTTGTAGACATTAGAGTAAATGCCTGAGAAGCCTTTGGTGCTCATCAGTTCTTCGCTGTAGAGCGAGCCGTCGGGCTTTCGAAACTGAATGTGTCGTTTCGGCGGGATGTGTCCCAGCCTGTGATAAAACATATCCTCGGGTTGATGATGAAACCATTTTGACGAAGAACCAGAACGGCGTGAATTTACAGTGCGATTCGCATACAAGCAAGCCGTTTCGCTCTGGTTCATCTGATTGCATCATTGGCAACTTGCTCTACATTCGCTGCGCTATGATACATCTCCGCCCGACAACCGTTGACCGTTTCATTGTGAACCTTGCAGTGCAGCCCACTTAGACAGGCATCGTTTTTTTTACCAACTCGACACGTCGATTTTTAGCTCTGCCGGCGTCGCTATTGTTATCGGCAACTATACCCTGCACGCTAAAGCATTATCGGGAATGAAGCCTTAACCTGAGTCGCTTCTTCATCTTTGTTACTTCATCAGCATCATCTTCTTCGTTTCAACGAATATGCCTGCCTGCGAACTTGATGAGCCGACGGACAGCCGATAGAAATACACACCGCTCGAGAGACTTGCCGCATTAAACAAGGCTTGATACCGACCCGCCTCTTGGCGTTGATTGACCAGCGTCGCCACTTCCCTGCCCAAGAGGTCATAGACTTTGAGCGAGACCTCACTTGGCACAGGCAGTTGGTAGCTTATCACTGTGCTGGGGTTGAACGGATTGGGATAGTTCTGACCAAGCTCAAAGGTGCGCGGCAGCCCTGCGTCGACCTCAACCGTCGGCAGAATCTCGAACTGCCCGTCGAAGTCCACCTGCTTCAAGCGATACTGCACCTTGCCCGATGCCGTGCGGTCAATAAACGAGTAGCTCTTGGCGTCGCTCGTCGTGCCGTTGCCCTTGACGAACCCGAGCACTCGCCACTCGGTTTCACGGCTCACTTGTCCCTTATCACTTCTCGTTTGCACTTCAAAGCCGGCGTTGTTTTTCTCCGATGCCGTTGTCCAACGAAGCTCCACGCCGCGCTCGACTCTCTGAGCTGAGAACGAGGCAAGCTCGACGGGAAGAGGATTTTCTGCGGCAAGCGAGGCAATAGCGAAGTCGCCGTAAAACTCACTGTTTGAGAATATCGCGCTCAAGACGCCGCTGGCGTGCGCGGTGTTGTAAGCGACCCATTTGTCAAGCGCGGAGGCGCGGCGAACAATTAAGAGTCGGTCGGGATTCGTGATGCCGCCGATGCCCGCGAGCGTGATGTTCAGTGTCGCTTCAACAAAAAACACATTGCTGTTTGAAATCGTCCAATAGCGTTCCGGCGAAACGGTGTTGGGTATAAATGCGCCGCCGGTTTGCGGCGTTGCTGATGTCGGCTCGATAGAATTGCGGTTCGGCGCGGCGGCGTTAAAGCGAATGCGCTCAATGTATCCAAAGCCGCCCTCGTTACCTGAAATGTCAATCGTTATGCCTGTGCCGCTTTCGAGCAATGTTGTGTTTGATGTAACGACATCTCTCACGATGGTTCCGCTTGTAGCTTGCACTTCAACTGCGCCGATGTCCATTCTGCCGTCGGAGATGCGCACGAATGTTCCGCCGCGCTGGTCGGTTGCAAGTCCGTTTTCATCAGGTTTCGGGTTGCCTTTGTTGATGGCAGGACTGCCAGCGTTGAGCAACATGGTTCTCGTTCCGCCGCCGTTATTAGCCAGTGCGGCCAGTTGAGCGTTGATTGGACTGCTGGCTGAGCCAACAAGATTGCTGTCCGCGTCGGCATTGACGAGTCCGGTCATATCTGCGCCATTGCCGATAAGATTGTATCGGCTTGCGCCGCCGGCGTTGGCGTCAAACAAACGGGCGGGGTGCTTTGTAAAACGCGGCTTAGCCTGAACTCGCCGTCCCAAGAGACCCATATCGTCGCCTGCGCGAGCTTGAAGATCAGTTTCAACTGCGCCGGATATATCAGGACCGCTCGGCGCGGTGTTGCCAGCGACGATGGTATTGTTGAGCGTGAACGTCCCGCCGTTTTGATATAGCCCGCCGCCACGAGTAGATGCGCTATTTCCTGCGATTGTAGAGTTATTTATTGTGAAAGTGGTGGTTCCAGCGTTGTTTATTGCGCCGCCTTCGGCTGCAGAATTGGCAGTGAAAGTAGAACTTGAAATACTGACGAAGCCGTCGCCAACGGAAATCGCGCCGCCCAGACCGCCGACCGAGTTATTTGCAAATGTGCAATTCTCAATGTTGAGCGAGCTAATCTCAGTTGTGGCAATCGCACCACCGTTGCTGACCGCCGAATTTACACACTCTCGTATTTCGCAGTCTCGAAGCGTTAGACTGACGGTGCCATCTGAAAAAATTCCCATGCCGCTGGCAGCCGCTGCGGTTAGCCGTCCGTTCCGAATGGTCAGGCTTGAAATGGTTACGGAGATGAAACTTGCACCTGTGCCGTTCACAAAAAGGACGCGGCTGGCATCGTTGCCGCTCACCGATAAATTGTCCGCGCCAAGACCGTGAATCGTTAGCGATTTATCAATCTCGAGCTGACCTGTCGTCAGCGTAATGGTTTGCCCGCTCAAAGCTGGGTTAAAAATGATTGAGTCGTTCTCGACGGCGTTTGAAATCGCACGGCGCAGCGAGCCGACGCCCGCATCGGCATTATTGACGACGCCAAGAGCTACTGAAAACTCTTCATCGAATGCGCCAATGCTCACACGAATTGGCGTGCCTTCGTCGTTAGGTCGGTTGTTGCCGCGCTGGTCAAGCGTTGGCGCGCCTGCGGTTGTTCCTGCTCTCCAACATGGCGAGCCAGAGCGTAGCACCATTGTTTGCGTCGGGCCCCCGTTGTCTTGAAGCGCACCCAAAAGCGGGTCTATGCCGATTAAGTTGTTCGTTCCGGGCGCCAGCGTGCCCGCCAAAACGAGTGGTGTTGTTTGGATAAGGCAATGCGACGGCGTGGTTGTGCCGCCATTAACTCTTAGAGACTGAAGAATGGTATTGGTCATATTGACCGTCGTCCACGCCCACAGATTGGCGGTGCCGACGCTGTTTCCAGCAATCGTGCAATTCATCAAATTCAGCGTTCCGTTCTGCGCGTAAATCACTTGGTTGCCCGTGTTGCCGCTCATCGTTACGTTGGTCATTGAAACATTGCCGTCGTGAAAAATTGCACCACTGTTTCCCGAGAAGGTAGAGTTATTTACAGTCAGATCGGCAACGAGTGCCGTACGAATCGCGCCGCCGAAGCCATCTGCTGTACTGTTTGATATGGTGCAATTGTTCATCGTGAGCGCGCCGGCGTCCAGCAAAATTGCGCCACCGTCGCTCGCTACCGCTCTCCCGTTGGTTAGCGTAAGACGTGATAACAAGATAGCTCCGCTGGTGATGGAAAAAATGCGTGTCGAGTTGTTGCCGCTAATGGTAATTGTCGCGCCCGTGCCGTCAATGGTCAGGTTTTTGTTGAGGTCGATTTGGCTGTCAAGCGTAATTGTTCCGCTTAGACCCGTTTGAAAGACAATCGTTGAACCTGCGGCAGCGCCAGCGACCGCTTGGCGGAGCGACCCTGTGCCCGTGTTGTTGAGATTTGTAACAGTGATGGTTTGCGCAACAAGCGATGTTGAAAGAAATAGAAGCAGCAGAACTGTTATGGAACGTTTCATTTGCAATGTGTGGTGTAGTTGATGTTACATTGATTTGTTTGAAATTGCAGCAGTGAGCAACAAGTTAGTGATTCAGCACATAAAAACTTAGCAAAATCGTGTTTCTATGACGAAGGTTTTTTTTACCAAAATGTCGGGCGCAGGCAATGATTTTATCATGCTCGATAACCGTTCTGAGCAGATTCAGTTGTCGCAGGCACACATCGCCAAGTGGTGCAAACGCGGCACGGGCATTGGCGCAGACGGCTTGATTTTACTGGAAAAATCGGACGGTTATGATTTTGCAATGCGGTATTACAACGCCGATGGCAAGCTTGGCTCGATGTGCGGCAACGGCGGCAGATGCGCTGTTCGATTCGCGTTTCTGTCTGGCATCACCAAATCGCACTTTTTGTTTGAAGCCAATGGCGCGCGCTACGACGCAGAGATTTTAGACGACGGTCGAGTCAAACTTAAAATGCAGCCGCCAAAGGATTTTCGGGACGAATTTCAGGTCGAGGGGTTCAAGAGCTTCTACATTGACACTGGCTCGCCGCACGCTGTCGTCTATGTGAACGGCTTGAATGATTTTGATGTATTTCATGTCGGTCGTGCGATTCGGCACAATGCCACGCACTTCCCTGCTGGCGCAAACGTCAATTTCATTGAGCCGATGTCGAGCGATACGCTTCGCATTCGTACCTTTGAGCGCGGCGTTGAAGCCGAAACCCTTGCGTGCGGCACGGGCTGCGTGGCAGCGGCACTCGTCGGTTACAAAACAGGAAGAATACGCTCGACGCACGTCAAACTCGTCGTTCAAAGTGGCGACACCATTGATGTGGAGTTCGATGACGCGATGCAAGACGTGTTTCTTATTGGCTCGGCCGATGTGGTCTTCAGAGGCGAAATTGACCTCTGACCGACGGACGCACAAGCACAGCGTCTTGCGCGCGCCAACATTACGGCACGACCTTCACGCCTTTCCAAAAGGCAACATAACCTGCGATGTTCTTCGCGGCATCTTTCGGCGCAGGGTAATACCAGACGGCGTCTTTGTTTGTTTCGCCGTTCACGGTGATGTCGTAGTAGCTGGCAACGCCTTTCCAGCTGCATGTTGTATGCGTCGCGCTCTCTTTGACAAATTCTCTTTTCAGTGCATCGGGCGGGAAATAGTGGTTGCCCTCGACGACAAGCGTTGCGTCGCTTTCTGCAATAATAGTGTCTTTCCAAATCGCTTTCATAAAAAGCAAGTTTTTACGTTAGGTAGATTGAACGTTTTTTTGAGTGTTGAGCCAAAGCGCATCGAGGCTGAACTTTCCCGACCCCGACAAAAGCGTCGTGAGCGAGAGAGCGACATAGGCAAGCGCGAGTTCTTTTTTGCTGAATGGGTCTGCACCGTGCGCGATGAATACTGCAACGAGCATCGTGATAAGCACGGCAATGGCGGCGGGTCGTGTCAGGAAGCCGACGACGATGAGCAGCCCGCCGAAGAACTCTGCACCGCCTGCGAGTGCCGCCCATAGTTCGGGCGCAGGAAAGCCAAGTTTGTTGAGGTATTCCACAAAGCCCTGCGCGTTGCCAAAGACTTTCGGAAATCCGTGATACGCCATCATAGCGCCAAGCCAAACGCGCACGACGAGCAGCGCGCCGTCAAGTGAAATAGGGTCGAGAAGTCGCCGCAAGAGCAAGTGGTTCATTTCAAAAATGCGAAAAAAGACTATGCCGTCTGTAGATTCTGTGGATATATTGCATTGCATTTATAGCCTGCTGAATACCTCGCAGACCGCCATAAGTGTTTGAACCAAAAATAAGCTGTGAAAATTTCTCTGGTTTTTATCTAAATTTCACACTCGCGCATCAGGCAACAGATTGTCTAATTTTTATTAAAACACCACCTCGATGAACAGCGTTACGAATGGCAGCGAGACAGACACAGGGACAAGTTCATTTGGCGAATTTTTACGCGCCAAAGTGGTCCATCAAATTTGGTTCATCGCGCTTTTCATTGCGCCAGTGATTGTTTTGCTCGCGTTTTTGCTCTCGCACATCGGTCTCTTCGAGAACCTCGAGTTGAAACTCATCGATGCCAAATTCAATGCGCGCCCAACCGACTCGACATTTCGGAAAAATCCCGATGTGGTCATCATCGCTGTCAGCGACCAAGCACAAGAATCAACACGCCCATTCCCGTGGCCTCGCGATTACCACGCGCGCATCATCAGAAACCTTACACGCGCAGGCGCTAAAGCGGTGGCGTTTGACTTGGTGTTCGACGATGTTGATCGGTCGGGCGGCGATGCAGCCTTTCGAGCCGCTGCCGCAGAATGTAGAAATGTTATTGTGGCTGGTCGACAATCCACCACGCTAAGCGAGGAGACGCGCGTTAGTTTCACCTCGCTCAAAAAAGTGGATTTACAGACCATCTTCGACGGCACGCCCGGCGCTAGCGTTGGCATTGTCTATGTGCGTCAGGACAACGACGGCATCATTCGGCGCTACCACCCTGCCAGCGTCAACGTGCTTGGAGAACAAATGCTTTCGCTTGCTTACGCCAGCGTCAAGATTTTCAAAAACATCAGCGATAGCCTCAAGAGTTTGGAGAACGGCAACTTGTTTGAATTTGCTGGCAACCTATTTCCGAGTTTCGACGGACAATCTGTTTTGCTCAATTGCTACGGGCCTTCCGGCACCATACCGCAGATTTCCGCCGAGAATATCTTGGACGACCGCGAGTTTATGACCAAAATCGAGTATGAGCAGTTCAAGCAAACCATGAAAGAAACCGGGCTGGATTCGCTCACCGTCTTGAACTCGCCCGACCTGCGCGACCTTTGGGCACTCGATATTTTCGACGACACACTCGCGGGCATTCAAGAACAAGTGCGCGGAAAAATTTGCATCGTCGGCCCCACTTTTCCTGAATCGAAAGACCTTTTTCCAACCTCAATGTGGAAAGACGGTCGTCCCGACCTCAACCAGATGTATGGAGTTGAAATCCACGCGACAGCAGCACAAAATTTTCTGCGCAACGATTTCATCACCGTTGCCAACGGCAGCATTGTGCTTGCCGTGTTGCTTATCGTGAGCTATTTCTTATTCGGCTTATGTGTCTCCATCAAGCGGTGGCGTGTCTCGAACCAACTTCTGATGACGATTTTTTCGGGCATTACCGCGTTGATTGCAATTAGCGCCATTCTCTCCCTGATTGTTTATGTTGCGGGCGGCGAACCCATTGCTTACTTTCAGAGTTTGGCTCTCCCGATTCAACTCGGCATCGGCGTCGGCGCAGTTCTGCTCTCAACATTAAGTGCGCTCTTGCTCCGACGGGGCGGCTCGATGCAAGAGTTCGTCAGCGAAGTCGGTGCGCTCGCGCTAACAGCAGGCGCGTTCCTCATCGCCTACCAATACACGATGTATCGGTTCATTGAAGACAGTGTGCTTATCGATGTTATTCCGATTGCGGCGACAGTGTCGTTCTCTTACATCGCCAGCATCTTCTATCAATACCTGACAGAGTCGAAACAAAAGAAGCTCATCAAAGGCTTCTTCAATGTGTATGTAACGCCTGCACTTGTCGACCAAATGATTGCCAACCCGAACATCTTTAAACTTGGCGGCGAGCGACGCGAACTAACAATGCTATTTAGCGATATCAAAGGGTTTACAAACATCTCCGAATCATTTAAAGACACGCCTGAAAAATTGGTGGAACTGCTCAACGAATATCTTGGCACAATGACGGAGATTATCTTTAAATACGGCGGCACGCTCGATAAATACATCGGCGACGCGATTGTCGCGTTTTGGAACGCGCCTGTTCCCGTTGATGATCACCCCACGCAAGCCTGCTATGCGGCACTTGAAATGCAGGACACGCTTGTCAAACTGCGCGAAAAATGGAAAGCCGAAGGTAAGCCTGAAATCTATTCGCGCATCGGCATCAACACGGGCGTTGTCATCGTCGGCAACATGGGCTCACAGTCGCGCTTTGCTTATACTGCCATGGGCGATGCAATGAACCTTGCTGCGCGGTTGGAAGCAGCTAACAAAGCGTTTAAGACGTCGATTATGATTTCTGAATTTACACGCGAGCGCGTCAAAGACACCTGCCTGACGCGCGAACTGGCGACCATTACTGTACAAGGCAAGGAGCAACCGATTAAAGTCTATGAACTGGTCGCTCGAAAAGAACCGGGCAAAGTTTATCAGGAACTTGCGCCCGCAGAAACTGCGTCGCGCGGCGTGTTGGCTATTGCCAAAGACTAATTTTGAATGCGACGACGTGCAACCATCATCAACCAATTACAACACATGGCGTCAAGACAACAAGACCAATCGCTCACGTCTGACATTTTACTTTACGGATACTCTATCGGCATTTTCCCGATGGCAGATTCGGTAACGGGCGAGATTCAATGGTATTTGCCGAAAATGCGCGCCATTGTTCCAATTGAGACGTTCAGACCGCCGCGCTCGCTTCGACAACTCATCAAGAAAGGCATCTTTGAAGTTCGATTCAACACCGCGTTTCGAGAAGTGATGCAAGGCTGCGCGCACGAGCGTGGCGATGGACTCGGCACGTGGATTTCGCCCGAAATGATTGAGGCTTACACCGAACTGCATGACACTGGCTACGCGCATAGCGTTGAGACGTTCATTGATGGCCAATTGGTAGGCGGACTTTACGGTGTCTCGCTCGGCGCGGCGTTCTTCGGCGAATCGATGTTCTACCGCGTCTCAAATGCCTCGAAGGTCGCCTTTGTCGCCTTAATTGACCGATTGCGCCAACGACGTTACGACTTGCTCGACTCGCAATTTATGAACGAGAACATTCGCCGCTACGGCGCCATTGAGATTCCGCACCAAGACTATTTGGAACGCTTGCAAGCCGCGCTGAAAAAACCAGCGACATTCGTTTGAGCATTTGAAAACATCAGGCATTTCGTTATCTTCCGCGAAATCCTGACAATAGACAAGCGCTTTCCTGACTGCGATGTTAAACCTTTCGGAGCAACGCCATGCAAAAAGAATTATTCACACTCGGCATCGAAGAAGAGTATCAAATTGTCGACCCGCACACGCGGGAACTTAAAAGCCACATCGCGCAAATTTTAGAAGACGGACAGGCGATTCTGCGCGAGCGCGTCAAGCCTGAAATGCACCAATCGGTCGTCGAGGTTGGCACAGGCGTTTGCGCCAATATGGAGGAAGCCCGAAAAGATTTGGTTACGCTTCGCACTGAGCTTGCCAAGCTCGCCATCAGCAAAGGGCTGCGCATCGTTGCCGCATCTACGCACCCATTCTCCGACTGGAAATATCAGGAAATCACCGAGCATGAACGCTATCACGGCTTGGTGAACGACCTGCAAGACATCGCCCGCGCCAATTTAATTTTTGGCTTGCACGTCCATGTCGGCATCAAAGACCGCGAGGCGCAAATTGAGGTGATGAACCAAATGCGGTATCTCTTGCCGCACATTCTCGCGCTGACCACAAGTTCGCCATTTTGGCTTGGCAGACCGACGGGGCTTTACTCGTGGCGCACCCAAGTTTTTAAGCGATTCCCGCGCACGGGCATTCCCGACTTGTTCAATTCATACTCCGAATTTGAAGACTATATTCGGTTGCTCGTCGAGACAGGCTGCATCGACAACGGCAAAAAAATCTGGTGGGATTTACGCCCGCACCCGTTCTTTGAAACGATTGAAATTCGAATCTGCGATATTCCGACGCGCGTCGATGAATCGCTTGCGATTGCCGCACTCATTCAAGCCACCGCGAAAACGCTGTATGATTTATACAAACGAAATATGCAGTTTCGGCATTACAGCCGCGCGTTGATTGAAGAAAATAAATTTCTTGCTGCGCGCTACGGCTTAACCGGACAACTCATTGATTTCAGCAAGAAGCAAAAAATCTCTACGCCCGATTTGATTCACGAATTTTTGCGATTCGTCGACGATGCGGTCGAGGAACTTGGCTCGCGCAAGGAAATCAATACGATTTACAAAATCTTGGAACACGGCACGAGTGCCAGAAAACAGCTTCAAGTCTTTGAAGCGACTAATGGAGACATCAAAGCCGTCGTTGATTTTCTCATCAACGAAACCCTCCACGGGCTTCCAATTGAGCTGCCGAAGGAAAAAGAAGTTACTGCATAAACTGCTCGAGCGCCCTGTAGTCGAGAGTCGATTTAGCCGTTTCGTCGCCCAACCCTTTTCGAGACAACATGTTAGAACTGTTTAATCTTGCATCAATTTGAGTTGCTTGCCCCCAACGTTTTCGCCCGATTTAATGCAGATTGCAACAAGCGAAGTTCAACTTTTTGGAAGGGAGAAACGCAGTATGCTCACCAGAGACTTACAACAGCCGTCGGAATCGGCTAAACTGCCGCGCGTGATTATTTATTCGGGCAAAGGCGGCACGGGCAAAACCACTGTTTCATCGGCGACCGCCGTCTCACTCGCACGCGCAGGCAAGCGCGTGCTGATACTCTCGAGCGACCCAGCACATTCGCTTTCCGACGTGTTCAACTTTAAAATCGGACGCATAGAGCCGTGCGAAATCGAGAAAAATCTCTACGGACTGGAAATCGACACGATATATGAGCTCAAAAAGCACATGTCGGGCTTTCAAAAGTTCGTGGCGGATTCCTACAAAAATCGCGGCGTGGATTCCGGCGTTGCGTCCGAACTGACCACACAGCCCGGACTTGATGAAATTTTCTCGCTTGCTCGTCTTGTCGATGAAGCCCATTCAGGCAAATACGACGTCGTGATTCTCGATACATCGCCAACAGGCAATACCTTGCGCTTGCTTGCTTATCCTGAAATCATCATCGGCGGCGGTATGGGCAAGCAGTTCTTCAAACTCTACAAAAACATGGCGTCGCTTCAACGCTCCTTAGGCAATCAGAATCAGCCTGAGCCCGAGTTCTTTGAAGAAGTCAATCTCTTGCTCAAACAAATGGAAGACATCAACAAGTTCATTTTGAAGCCCGAAGTTACCTTCCGCTTGGTCTTGAATCCCGAAAAACTCTCTATTCTCGAAACCAAACGCGCGTATACTTTCGTCCATCTTTACGGCATCAACATTGATTTAATCGCGGTCAATAAAGTCCTACCATCGACGAACACGGTCGGCGAGTATTTCGAGTATTGGTCGGATTTGCACCGAAAGTATTTGATGGAGATTGATAACTCTTTTTATCCGACGCCCATTTTACGCTGCGAACTTCAACGCGACGAGCCGATTGGCTGCGACGCCCTACACACACTCAGCAAGTTGATTTTTAAGGCCGACGCGGCAGATAAAATTTTTCACGCCGGCAAAAACTTCTGGATTGAAAGCAAAAAAGATTCTGCCACGAACCTCAACCGCGAAGCCTTGTGCATTCGCATTCCGTTCCTTAGCGACGCCGAAGATGTAAAAGTCAAGCGCATGGGAACGGATATCGTCGTGATGGTAGACCGCTTGCAGCGCATCATCACGCTGCCGCGCGCGCTCTACACCTTAGAAATGGAAACATTCGTCCGCGAAAGCGACACGCTGCGTGTGTTCTTCAAAGAGCAACCGATGGAGAAGATGGAACTCAATGCCAACAAAGGCGTTTTGGATAAACTCCGTGCGTCGCGCCGACTTTTAGCTTGAAGAACCAAACGGCAATATGTATGTCAAATTCATTGCAGGTCATAACGCCAATTGAAGCGCGGCATTTCAGATGTTGAACGCCAAACGCTGTGAGCGCGCGCAATTTGACAAAAGTTATTTAAGGAGTTGTTATGCAGTCACCAGTCAGCCTTCCTGCGCTTGAATGTTCCTCGTCGAAGAAACGCAGCAAAATTGTCTACAAACGTCTTGCCATTCAACTGACGTTTATTTTCATTCACGTTGCGCTCATCAAATTTGCTATTCCAAACGTGCTTTGGGCAGCGTTGGGCTTGGCGTTCTGGGGCGGCTTGGTCTATGCTGCGTCGCGGAGCGGACAGTGGGTCTGCTCGACGTTCTGCTGGCTTGGCGGCATTCAGGACCTGATGTTTCCCTTTGCAAAGAAGCGCGTGAACTTTAATCCGAAAATTTCGCAGTATATCACGCTCGCGCTGCTGGTCGTTTGGGTGCCACTCGCGTGGGTGTTTCATCAAGAGGCCGTTTTCGCTATGGGCGACAATCCGCTCAACAACCCCTTCGAGAGCGGTGAGAGCTTGCTGATGCAGGCGGGACATTTTATCGTTCTCACGCTCGTTGGGCTATCGGTAACTGTCTTCGGTGCGCGTGGCGCGTGTCGCTATTTTTGCCCGTTTGGCATTGCGGTTGGATTTTTCCGCACCCGTCGGCTTAGCACAACCAATGTCGCACCGCTCGCAACTGCACCACATCGCTTGAAGGTATGACCGACAAAGTTCATGCGTCGTTTTCCCGACCGCTCTCGATGAGCAGCGTTGTATTGTTTGGACACGTAAAGTTCTATCTTTGCCGCGCAACAAATCTGCTTTGAGGCAATGGCAAAACTTTGGCTCGCGCTTCGCTCGATTTACATTTGGGTAACCGTTCTGACGATTATCGTCGTGTTTTGTTCGGTCTCGATGGTCTTTTCACTCTTCGACCGCACGGGAACGGTGTATTTGTTTTTGGCGCGGCTCTGGTGCAAACTCTGGCTCTTTTTTTCAGGCGTAAAGTTGCACGTTATTGGCAAAGAACATGTCAATCCCGATGCGACCTATGTCGTTGTCGCAAACCATTCAAGCTATTTTGATATTCCCGCAATTTTGCAAGGTATTCCTGTCAAGCGCATTCGCATCATGGCGAAAGAATCGCTTGGCAAAATCCCGCTCTTTGGCTGGTCAATGGCGATGGGCGATTTTATTCTCATCAAGCGCGGAGCGACTCGGGACGCCATGAAGAGCCTTGTTGCGGCGATCGAGAAATTGCGACAGGGAAAATCTGTGTTGATGTTCGCCGATGGCACGCGTTCGCTCGACGGCAGCATTCAGCCCTTCAAGCGCGGGGCGTTTATGGTCGCTGAAAAAGCCGCCGTGCCAATTTTACCTGTAACCATTCTCGGCAGCCATAAAATTATGCCGCGCAACACCGTCCTCATTCAAGAAGGCGATATTACGCTTGTCATCGGCAAGCCGATTGAGACAGACGGCAAGACGGCGGACGACCTACTGAACGCCGCGTTTCAAACGGTGTCGGATAATTTCAACCAACATTCCTCGACCGTCGCCACGCCCTCTGCTACGACGATTTGAGCGACGTCAGTTGCTCGACGGCACGAAGTCCTGCGCGCATTTTGTTCATCGTTTCCTGATACTCTTTTTCGGGAACAGAATCTGCGACAACGCCTGCGGCGGCTTGAAAGTAAATTACATCGTTAGGAGGTTGAGAGGAAACAACCATTGTGCGGATGGCAATCGCCATTTTGAGCGCGCCGTTGAAATCGATGAAGCCGACTGCTCCGCCATAGAGTCCGCGCTTCTCCGATTCTAATTCGTAAATAATTTCCATTGCGCGAATTTTCGGCGCGCCCGTCAGCGTGCCTGCGGGAAAGCACGACCAAAAGGCGTCCATTGCCGACAGGTCGTCTCGAAGCTCACCGCGCACATTACTAACGATGTGCATCACGTGCGAGTATTTTTCAATCGTCATCATCTCATTGGTCTCGACTGTGCCGATTTTGGCAATGCGCCCGATGTCGT
Organism: [Candidatus Thermochlorobacteriaceae] bacterium GBChlB; assembly: GCA_000724175.1. Lineage (GTDB taxonomy): Bacteria > Bacteroidota > Chlorobiia > Chlorobiales > Thermochlorobacteraceae > GBChlB. The sequence continues at coordinate 115,342 of JPGV01000012.1, forward strand.
TGCGCGAGAGGTCGATGAGCATTAAGTGTTCGGCGAGTTCTTTTTCGTCGGAGAGCAAGTCATTGGCAAGCGCGGCATCTTCATTGGGCGTTGCGCCACGCGGTTTCGTGCCTGCAATCGGTCGCGTATTGACAATGCGCTTGCCCTCGTCCGTAGACTCAACGCTGACAAGCAGTTCCGGCGACGAGCCGACGATGCTGGCTTCGCCCAAATCAAAAAAGTAGAGATACGGCGACGGGTTCACAGTGCGCAGTGACCGATACACATCAAACGGTTTCGCATGAAGCGGTCTGGAAAGACGCTGCGAGACTTGCACCTGAAAAATATCGCCCGCCAGAATATACGCTTTGGCTTTATCAACGCAGGCGAGGTATTCGTCGCGTGTCATATTGGCTTTCACCATCTCGACCGTTTCGTGGCGCAGCGCCGATGCCTTAGCCGGTAACGGCTTTAAGAGCCGCTCTAAGAGTTTCTCGACCCTCGCTTCAGCGTTGGGCTTGTCGTTTGGGCGAATGAAATTAGAGACCACATGCAGTTTCCGTGTGACGTTATCGAAGACGACAAGCGTATCGCAGAACATCAAAAACATATCGGGCAAATTTGCGGCGTCTGGTTTTCGCGCTTTCGGAACGCGCTCGACAAAGCAAGCCGCGTCGTAGCCGATAAACCCAAATGCGCCTGATGTCAGCATCTCATTGGAACGTGCTAGGCGTGCATTTGAAAAGGCGTCGAGCAGCAGCGAGAGCGTTTGAACGGGCGACTGTTCGGGCGAGGGAATCGACGAGAGCGCGTCGAATTTTTTATCACGCACATCGAGGTCAATGCGTCCGTCGTTCCACGCACGAAAAACAGCAAACGGCTCAATGCCGATGTAAGAAAATCGCGCCAAGCGGTCTTCGCCCTCGACCGATTCCAAAAGGCACGAATACACGTCTTGCAGTTTGAGATACATCGAGACAGGCGTTTCAGTGTCAGCGAGGCGCTCCGAGTGAACGGTGTGAAATTGAAAGACAGGTGTTGGTTTTGAGGCGCGTATTTTGTTTTGCATTTTTGAAAAAAGATAAGAGAAGATAATGCCGTTCAAGAAAAAGACGTCGCGCGAAAGCAGAACGATTCGAGTGTTAATTTTCGCCGCGTTTTTGGCGGGCGTCGCTGCACTGTTTCCGCGCAATAAAATTTCGTCCTTAAATTATGAAATCGGTGCGTCATGGTTACAACCCGACCTTATCGCACCATTCACCTTTCCCGTCTACAAAGAACCCGATGTGTATGAGCGTGAAAAAAAACTTGCCCGCGAGTCTATCTTGCCCGTCTTTCGGCGTCAGGATAAGGAATTCAAGCCCGCCGAGTTCAGCGCTTACATGGACAACCTGAACGAGTATCTTGCTGCCGACCTCAGCCGCGCCGCCGCTTCATCGAAGAAAAAAACCGACTCGCTTGTCGTTAAAGATGACAGCCTTTTCAGTTCAATTCCATTTACGCCATCTGAAAAAACATTGCTCCTTGCAGAGTATAAACGACTTTTGCGCACGCGCGGCGAGGGCGCATCGTTGCTCGGAGAGCTCAGAAAAACCTTACCGATTTATTTACGCTCACTGCGCTCCGATGGTATTTTGAACATTGCCCGCCGCGACGTGGCATCACCGCAGTTCGTCGTGCGTTCCGCCAACGGGCGCGAAGAAAGTGTCTTTAAAACCGACTCGGTGCGCGACAGCATCGAGGCAGCGCTCACGCTCAGCGAACTTGTCGCCATGCATTTCCGCGTCTCCAACACCCTTCAAAACGACACCGTGCAGCTTGCGTTGAAACTTGCTCAACCGTTTTTGAAACCGAATTTATTTTTTGATGCGTCGCAAACGCTCTCTGACCGCGTGCGCGCTGAAAGCTCTGTTCCAATGGCAGACGGCTTTGTGCGCGAGAACGAAAAAGTCATTTCACGCGGCGAAATCATCACAGAACTTTCGAAGCGCAAACTCGATTCGTTCTTGAAGACGAAAACAGAACGCGAAGTCCGCACAGGCGAGTTGCGGCTCTATATCGGAAAAATTCTCATCGTCGTCATCATTGCGTCGCTCTTTGCAGCATATCTCTATTTTTCGCGTCCGCAAATTTTCTTCGACAATACGCAAATCCTGCTGCTTGCCAGCGTGATGATGATTCAGCTCTTGGCAACATGGTATTCGTTGCAGTTCGATAATCTTTCGCCCTACATCGTGCCGATTGGCTTGGCGTCGATTTTATTTACGATTCTCTTCGATTCGCGCACTGGATTTTTTGCCACGGTTACCATTTCGTTGCTCGCCGCCACGATTCGCGGCAACGATTTTTCATTTGCATTGGCGACGATATTTGCTGGCGGCATGGGCGTTTTTTTTACGCGCGATATTCGCAAACGCGCCCAAGTTGCGCTCTCCGCGCTCTATGTCTTTCTCGGCTATACGGTTGCGATTATTGCGTTCAACTTTGCGCGGCTCGCCAGCCTCAACGAAATTCTCAATGATTTAATGTTCGCCGCCATCAGTTCGCTCTGCTGTTTTCTCGTCTATCCCGCGCTCTTGCTCGTTGAAAAATTGTTCGGCATTACCACCGACCTAACGCTGCTCGAACTTTCCGACGCAAATCATCCGCTCTTGCGCGATATGGCAGCAAACGCACCCGGCACTTACACGCACACCATGCAAGTGAGTTTGCTCGCCGAAGAAGCTGCCAACGCCATCGGCGCAAATGCGCTCTTGTGCCGCGTCGGCGCGTATTTTCACGACATTGGTAAAATCGCCCAGTCCAAATTTTTCGCCGAAAACCAACAGACACACAATCCGCACGACGACATTAACGTGGTTACAAGCGGCAGAATCATCGGCGAACATGTGCGCGAGGGAATCGCAGTGGGGCGGCAATACAAAATTCCAGAGCGCGTGTTGGACTTCATTCCGCAGCATCATGGCACAACGATGATTCACTTTTTTTACGACAAAGCTGCAAAGCAACTGCCGCCTGAACAGCTTAATCCAAACGACTTCCGCTACCCGGGTCCGAAGCCTCAATCGCGCGAAACCGCTATTGTCATGCTCGCCGACGGCGTCGAGGCGTCCGTGCGCTCGCTCACCAATGCGACCGAAGAAAACATTGCGCACATCATCGACGTCGTCATTCGCAAACGGCTCGATGAAGATCAATTCGCTGAGTGTCCAATTACCTTCGCAGAAATCAACACTGTCAAACAGAGTTTCATTAAAACCATTATCGCACTACGGCACAAGCGCGTTAAGTATCCGGGACAAAAAATTTAACGGCGCACCCGTTGCAGCATCGGCGCAGACAGCACCGGCTCAGCGAGTTCTTTTCGAGTGAACACGACGCGATGTCGCTCCGTGCCGACAAGCAGCGAGAGTTCGATTTTGCTTGCTTTTTTCGAGAAGGGGAAGTAGAGTTTTCCAAACGCTTTTGCTTGGGGGGCAAGCGCGGTTTCACGCCACGCCTCTTTTTCGACTTCGGCGCGGAGCATTGCCAAGCGCGTCAAATCTTCCCGCAACTGCTGCGCGAACATCATACTCGATGCGGTCGAGACGCTCTGCGCCAGCGAGAGTTCGCTTTTAATTTCTTCAATCGTTTCGTCAATCCGTTCAATCACATCGTCCGCGCTCTGTGCATAGAGCAAGCGGCTTTTTTCGTCGCCGAAAATTTTGTAGTAAAAAAATTCGGGAACGACCAAGAGCGTGTCGTTGCCTCGGTTCATTACGCCAAGCTGAAAAACCACGTTTGGTTCGTCAACGCGCCCGAATGTCAAAAAAATAAACGCGCGCTCGTCCTCGAGCATAATCGTGTCTTTGGCGGTTGCAATGGAATCGGGCGGCGTCGCGGGTTCATATCGATAGACGGGCGGAACAGTCGCGCAGGCGGCAAGCACAGCCGATGTAAAAACAAGCAACGCGAACAGATGCCCAGACCTGCGCATAAGGCACTTAATGGTTGGAGTTGATGGAAGCCCTTGTCAATGCAAGCGTCTATCGTTTTAAGCACGGTTAGGTTCAACGCCGAGTCCCGCCGCGTCAAGCGGGCGCATCACGCCGTCTTTCAATTTAAATCCACCCCTTGTAACATCTCGCGCGAGGTCAAGGCTGCCGTCGAGGTCGATGTATTTCGTGGCGACCGACGCAAACGCCGCATGCAACGCTGCCGAAATGCTAATCGCGCTCTCGTCGTTACAGCCCCACATTAACTCAATGCTGGAATTTTCGGCGACGACCGCAATTTCACGTGCGCCCGTAATGCCGCCGCACTTCATCAACTTGATATTGAAAATCCCGCACGCTTTCGGCAACGATGCAAGCCGAATCGCATCTGCCGTGCCGAGCAACGACTCATCGGCGGCGATTTTTGCTTTCACATCAGTTGGCAACGCTCTCATTTCGTCAATCGCATTTGCCCGAAATGGTTGCTCGATGAGTTCAATGTTCAGCGACGATGTTCGTTTCACAAATTCCCTAAGCGTTTCACTCGTGTAGCCTTGATTGGCATCGACGCGAATGCCGACCGCGGCACCAAATCGCTCGCGCAATTTTATCAATCGCTCGACGTCTTCAGTCAACGACGCGCCAATTTTTACTTTCAGAATTTTAAATCCGCGCTCAATGTATTCTTTCGCTTCGTCGAGCGTTTCCTGAACGCCCTTAATGCCGATGGTGATGGAGGTCGGCAATGAGTCGATTTTTTGTCCCAAAAATTTTACGAGCGGCACATGCAGATACTTCGCAAACGCATCGTGCAGCGCAATGTCAAGCGCGGCGCACGCGCCCATATCGCTTGGGTAACGCGCGTAAGTGTCGTAACAGAGCCGTTGAAACTCGCGGATGTCGCGCCCGATGAGCCAAGCGAAATCATCGTTGGTCAGCGCCGCGTAAGAATCTTCAACGGAGACGTCGACGACGGCTTTCGACGGATTACACGCGCCATAGCCGACAATGCCGTTGGACAGCATCAGTTCTACAATCACATTCTCGACGTGCGAAACGGTTTTGTAGGCAATTGTGTAAGGGCGCGTCAAGTCGAGATTTTCTTTGCGAATGCGCACGGAGACGATGGTCATCACTTTGAGCCTCTTCGTCGTTTAGAACAATCCCGTAATGTTGCCGTCGGCGTCGATGTCGATGGATTCGGCGGCGGGCGTTTCGGGCAAGCCGGGCATACGCATCATCTCGCCCGTAATCGGCACGAGAAATCCCGCGCCCGACGAAATTTCAATCTCGCGCACGCTGAGCGTAAAGCCGTCCGGTCTGCCAATCAAATCGGGATTATCAGACAGCGACTTCTGCGTTTTGGCGATGCAGACGGGCAATTTGTCGAATCCTAAATCGGAAATGGTTTTTAAATCCGCTTGGGCTTGCGCTTGATAAACGACCTTCGCCGCGCCGTAAATTTGCGTCGCCACCGTCTCGATTTTTTCTGTCACGCTGCTCTGCCAATCGTAAAGTGGTTTGTGTTTTTCTTTCTGCTGCGCCGCCGCTTCAAGCACGAATTTGGCGAGTTCCAACGCGCCTTCGCCGCCCTTCGCCCAGACTTGCGAGACGGAGGCTTTTATGCCCAGTTCCGCGCACCGCTTCACAACAAACTCCAACTCCTCTTTCGTATCGGTGTAAAATTCATTGACCGCAACGACGGGCTGCACGCCGAATTTCTTCGCGTTTTCCAAATGCTTTTCAAGATTAACGATGCCTTTTTGCAACGCACTCAAGTTTGGCTGTTTGAGCGAATCCAACGCCGCGCCGCCGTGATATTTCAATGCGCGAACCGTTGCGACAATCACTACTGCCTTCGGAGAAAAATCACCGTATCCGCATTTGATGTCGAGGAACTTTTCGCCGCCTAAATCAAACCCGAAGCCTGCTTCTGTAACCACGTAATCGGAGAGCGAGAGTCCCATGCGCGTCGCCAAAATTGTGTTCGTGCCTTGTGCGATGTTCGCAAACGGGCCAGCATGCAAAATTGCCGGATTGCCTTCGAGTGTTTGAACGAGATTTGGTTTAATTGCGTCTCTCAACAGCGCTGCCATTGCACCGTGCGCCTTGAGGTCGCGGGCGAAAATCGGTTTTTTGGATTTGTCGTAGCCGATGAAAATAGCGCCCAATTTTTCCTTTAACTGTTCCAAACTGTTCGACATACAGAGAATCGCCATCACTTCCGACGCCGCCGTGATGTCGAAGCCCGTTTCGCGCGGCACGCCGAAGCCTTTGCCGCCAAGTCCGACAATGATTTTCCGCAGCGCACGGTCGTTCATATCCATGACGCGCTTCCAGCGCACGCTGCGCGGCTCGATGCCGAGCGTGTTTTTTCGATTTTGAATGTTGTTATCAATCATCGCCGCCAGCAAGTTGTGCGCTTTCTCGATGGCAGGAAAATCGCCGGTGAAGTGCAGGTTGATGTCTTGCATCGGCACAACTTGCGAATAACCGCCGCCCGTTGCGCCACCTTTGACGCCGAAGACAGGACCCAGCGAAGGCTCGCGCAAGACGGCTGTCGTTTGTTTGCCCAATCGGTTCAGTGCTTCGGTCAAGCCAATCGTCGTTGTGGTTTTGCCTTCGCCGGCGGGCGTAGGCGTAATCGCTGAAACGAGAATGAGCGTGTGTTTATCGGCTTTAGATTTATCGATGAGCGAGAGCGGCAACTTGGCTTTGTATTTGCCATAAAGCTCCAAATCTTCGCCATTAACGCCGAGCTTTTCGGCAATCTTAACGATGTGTTGAAGTTTGGCAGCACGGGCGATGTCAAGGTCAGTTTTTGGCGTCGCAGACGCGACAGACGCAGCGGTGGACATAGATTGTTGTGTTAATTGGATAAAGAATTGCACAAATTGCGGTAATGCTTTGACACAAAATACAACGTCGGTATGCTGAAATAAAAAAGCGTCCCACCTTGTCTGCGGACGCGCGCTGTCTGTTGTTCAAATCGCATGTGGATTATATCGTGAACTTTTTTGCTTTTTCTCTAACCGCGAGCGTGCTGCGTGGCGATGTTTTCTCGAGCGAAGGAAGTTGATATTTTTTCGTATATGCTGTGAATAACGAATGTAGACACACGATGCGAAGCAGCACAATTAAAGGCATTTTTTTCATCATTGCTGTCGTTGGTGCTATCGTTACATTTTTTTTTACGCAACTGCTGATTGAGCGCGTCCGCGAGCAACAACGACAAAAAGTTGACCTTTGGGTCAAGTCGCTCAAACTTCTGACCGAAACAGAAAACACTGGCGAGTTATCGTTCATCTTTACCGAAATCGTCAGCGTGATTGATTTTCCCGCGATTCTCTCCGATGCAAACATGCAGCCCGTCACATGGAAGAACATCGCCGTCGATACCACGCTGACGGACGCGGAGCAAAAAGCGTTTCTCTCGCGGCTTATCACAGATATGGACGAGAAGCATCCGCCCGTCGCCGTGAAAGTGGACACCGTCGTTTTGCAATACATTCACTATGGCGATTCAGACGTGGTTGTTGCGTTGCAGATTGCACCGTTGGTGGCGGGCGGCGCCGTCGCACTATTTATTTTAATTGCATATTTGAGTTTCAGCGCGATTCGTAAAACCGAAGCGTCGAGCATTTGGGTCGGCATGGCAAAAGAGACGGCGCATCAACTCGGCACACCGATTTCCTCGCTGATAGGATGGATTGAATTGATGAAGGGCGCAAGCGATAACCCAGAACGCCAAGCGCAGGTGATTTTTGAAATGCAAACCGACGTGAATCGGCTCAACCGCGTCGCCACGCGCTTCTCGAAAATCGGCTCGAAGGAAACACTTGCGCCTGAAAACATTGCCGCCGTCCTCGAGCATACTTTTGACTACTACCGACAGCGGCTGCCGCAAATGGGCAAAACCATTTCGCTGGACATCAAAGACACCAACGGGTCAACTCATCTGGTCGCCCATATCAATCGTGAGCTTATGGAATGGGTCTTTGAGAACATCACGAAAAACGGCATTGATGCGATTGAAGGACACGACGGAAAAATTACGGCGACCATCTTGGACGACGGCGAGTTTATCTCGGTCGACATTAGCGATAACGGCAAAGGTATCGAGGCGAAAAATCGACGCGAAATTTTTCGTCCGGGATTCAGCACCAAAGCACGCGGCTGGGGATTAGGACTGACGCTCGCCAAACGCATCGTCGAGGACTATCACAAAGGAAAACTTTTGCTCAAAGAGACCGCCGTTGGCAAAGGCACGACGTTTCGAATTAAATTGAAAAAACATCTGTAAGCCTTATCGAGTTGTTTCTTTCAGCAAATTGCCTGCTTTGTCGAAAGTAAGTCGTTTTGTTAGGCTGCCATTAGAAAAAAAGCGTGTCTCTTTGGGAATCTCCACTCTGGTTTGTTCGTCCTGCCGAAGTTGTCGCTCTTCGGTCAAGTTGCCATATCGGTCAAAGAGCCTGCGCTCGATGTGCGTTGCAACGCCGCTTTCGGAGTAGATGATGCGCTCAGCGAGCAGCCCAAAGTCGTTGTAGCGCTCAAGAATTTTCAGTCGCCGCGCTCCATCAAAACGCTTTTCTTCAATGAGGTTGCCGAAGGCGTCGTAGCTTGTCTCGACAACAGCAATGCCGAAGGAGTTTTCTTTCAGCGTGTTTTTTGCGCCGAAGGTTGCTTGTTCAATCACCCTGCCGCCCGCATCGTATTTGAATGTGCGCGTTTGCTGCAAGCCCTCCTCGTCGTATTCGGCGACTCGCGTAACGCGTCGATGAGCATCGTAAGTGTAGACCGATTTCTCAAGCAGCTCTCCTGCCCCGCCGGTTCTAAGCGATTGAGTTGTATTGCCTTGAGCGTCAATGGTGTGCGCAACTTTCTGAAATACTTTTTCTGTCTCGTCCAGATATGTTTCCTCGATGACATTGCCGCTGGCGTCGTATTGAAATCGTTGAAGCGCATAGCCAAGCGAATTATTTTTGAGTTTGCCGTTGGCATCGCGCGCGGCTTTTTCCAAGAAATTGCCTTGGGCGTTTCGCTTGTAAATTATTTTCAGTTGCAGCGTATTTGCACCATCGTATAGCCATTCCTCCGTGAGAAATTTTCCGACAAAGCGAAACACTGTGGTTGATGTTAGCTTGCCATTGGCGCGAAACATTGCGCGGGAGACAGTGCGACCGTCGGCGTCATACTTGAATCGAAGTTCCGCCGCGCCAAGCGGACTGTAATTGTCGGAAAGTGCGCCTTGTTCCAAGTGGGCGATGGCGATGGGAAAGCGTTGCAGTCGGTCGTTTTTCGAGTAAGTAAATCGAAATAGTTCGGCGACGTTTTTTACATCGGCAGGCGCAAGTTCATAGCGTCCCGAAAATCCATCGTTGGCGGTTGGTTGAACATTTCGAAAATACCGAAATGTTTGGGACGACCCGCCCGCCGAGAGCGTCAAGAGACACCCTATCAACATCAACCAGCGTCTCATCAACATTGCGTTGAACATTACAATCGTGAAAACTTCTGAACGAGCGTCAGCGCGTAAGGCTTTTTTGTGAGTTCAATATCAAAGCACATCAACACGCACGAGCCTTGATAAACGCGCTCGAAGCCGTCTTCGGAGAGCGAAATCGTTTCAATCGGATAGCGCATGACCGTTGCTTCTTCGGAGGCTTCGAGCCGCGCGTGAATTTTAAGCCATTCGTCTTTCAAGCCAATCATTGCAGCGCGCGTTTCGCCGATGCTGCGCAAGCGGTTGTGCTCGAGCAGTTGATTGTCGAAGTAATAATATCGGTCGTGCGCATCGCCAGCGAGTAAGCCGTAGCAGTTTTCAACCGCGAAACGCACACGCAGCGCGTCATCGGAAAGCAGATTGACGGCGTAGTTCACCGTGAACTCCGATTTGTTTTTTTGTAGCGTAATGGTCTTCGTGATATGCGCAGCGTAAGTTTTACCATTTGTGTAAACGTGCCCGTCGCAGTCCAGCGTCAGCACTTGTTTGGCTTTCGTGCCAGACAGTTTGTGTGTGTAGGGACTGATGATGAAATCGCCCGCGTCGCAGGGCTTGCTTTGATACACATCTTGAACCGTCACGCCGTCGATGAGAAATCGCTCGATGAAACTGCCGCGTCGATACCCATCGTAGTTGAGATGCGACGCCAGATTCGCCTCTTTCATTTTGACGACGTCGTGAATGCTGGCGACGCCTTCTGCGCCTGTATTGGTAGGCTTTGGCGGAGATTTAAGCTGTTGGTGATAGCCCTCCTCACGCCGCGTCAGCACATCGAGGATGTTTTTGTGCGCGGGCTTGTAATCAAGCTCAATAAGTTTGCCGCCCTCCGACGGTTTGATGTAGAGCGCAAGTTCATTGGACTTGAGAATGACTTCTTCTTGACCGTCTTTATCGAAATCCGTTACGCTTGCAGTAACCGCGCCGTCCGCATTGTCGACTTTATCGAGGTCGGTTTCGGCATCAATCAAATTTTGGTAAATCGGGTGTCGCAGGTTTGGCAGGTATGTGCCGCCAAACACGCCGTGCCAATACGGGCAGTTGCATTGCGCTGCCCAAATTTTGTCGAGCGTTTTTGCAGAAATTTTTTTGCCCTGCTCGGCAAGTTCCCGCGCCCGTTCCGAGACTTCGAGCATGCGTTTGTGCATCTGATTTGATTCGGGATACTTGACCATAAAATTGCGCCAGAACCCGCCGCGCACAAACACATCGTTGCCATCGAGCATGCCTTCGTCCTTTAAATCATGCTCGAATTTTTCGTAAGCGCGATACGATTTTGCCGTTGGCAGCGACCAATGCATCATCTCGGCGTAAGAGGCGTTGGCAAGGTAAATTCTGCCGATGGGTTTCAACTCCGCTACGGCTTCTTGGAACGTCATCGTGCGAATCCAATCTCGGTTGTCCGTCAGCGCCTGGAAGAATTTCTCGAGCCATCGATTTTTAGTATAAACGTGGTCGTAGGTGTTGGGCCAAACGCCGAACTTTTCGCCGTCGTCGGCGAAGACTACCACGCGCTTGCCATCGTCGGTGGCAACGCTGCGCAGATACTCAATGGTCTTCTCAACTGGCTGAAAGGGAATCGTGTAGCGCAGCGCTTTCGAAATCGGAAAGAGGTTCGTGGTGTAGCCTTGCTCTTCGGTGATATAGTAGCCCAGAAGCTCCTCTTCCGACAGTCCCGCGAATTTGAAATGCGTGTCGTCGAGAATGACGTAATCGACTCCCGCTTGCGCAAGCGGTTTGGTCAGATGCTGTTCCCAGATGCGCTCTGCCAGCCAAAGCCCCGTCGCCTTGAAGCCAAAATGTTTTTTGATGAACTTAGCGAGCTTTTCGACTTGTCCGATTTTATCTTCATCGGGGATAACCGCAAGAATTGGCTCGTAAAATCCGCCGCCGATTAGTTCTACATTCCCTTTGCTGACAAGGGTTTTCAGGCGATCAAAAATATCTTGATGATGTTCAAGCAGCCACTCATATAAAATGCCCGTGTAGTGTTTGGAAATTTTAATGTGCGCGAAGCGCTCATAGACGTCCAGAAACGGCTTGTAAGCACGCTGGTAGGCGTCCTCAAAGACAGAATCAAAATTGCCAATCGGCTGATGATTATGAGTGCCGAAAATAAGATTGATTTTTTTCATTCGTCGACAGTGAGTTTAAAGGTCAGCAATATCGTTTTCGCCGAGCAAATGCCATCGGCGCTCTGTAACGGGCTACGGTGAACACTGGCGTAATCGATGTCAAAATACGCCGCGCTTCTCACAAATGTTTATCGAAAAATCAAGCCCAACTGAACCGTATTTCCAGCGAAGGTGCTGCGTCCGAAAATTCGCGCGTTGAAATCAAAACTGACGTTGATGAACGGCGAAAAAAGCGCAACGAACCCGACGGTTAATTGCCCGTAAGATTCATCGCCAACGACCGTGAGCGTTTGTTCTTCAGTTATGCCGACAGGACGCAGAAACTCGCCGAAGGCAAGCATTGAGTTAAACGAGCCGCGCAACAGCAATTCTTTTGCGGCTGCCACGCCGAACTCGACACGAATAGGGATAGCGTCCCGATAATCGCCGCCGCGCAAGCGATACCCGCCCTCGATGTGCAGCAAACTTGGCACATCGGAAATCATAAATTCTGAGAGCAGCAGCAATCGAAGGTCATAATCGAGCAGTCCCGTGCCAGTAGGAATTCGGGCTGTAATGTCGCCTGTCGGAAATTTAATTCCGCCTTGAACAGAGAGCGTCCATCCGCTTGTGGGCATCAGCGTCGACGGCGTGTTGGGCTGGGTTGCCGATGGTTTCGTGATGAGGTAGCGCGCCGAAAGCCATGTCTCATCAAACGACGATGCGGTGATTCTGATAGCGCGTTCATTCGGGCGTAGGCGCGGGTCGAGATTATCGGTGAACCGCGCTTCAAAAAAACGGTAGCCAAGTTTCAATACGGCGGACAGTCGCTCAGAAACGCCGTATTCGTAGTGGAAATTCAAGTCCGTTTGCGTGAACTGCCCATCGTTGTATCGCACGCCTGAAAAAAGATTGCGTCGAAACGCTTCGGGCGCAAATTCTTCGCCCGCCGTAAAAAAAAGCGCGTCGAGTTGAAAATAGGAGCGCCCGACGGGCTGCAGCTTGGCGGACGACGCAACGCGAGGCTGCGCGCAGAGCGATGAGACAAGACAGAGCAACGTGAAAAAGAGCGCAAGACGAATTGACAAGTGCATCAAAGCCGATTCGGGTTTTTTCAAAGTCGGGCAAATATAGCGCGAATGGCACCAGCAAAAAAGGTCAAGGAAAATCCGACCGAAGAAGTTATTTTTGAAATGCGACAACTTTTGTCGTATTTTAGCTATATGTAATGAAACTTTAAGCGCTACCGCGCCGTTTTGAAAGTTGAAATCGCCCAAAATGGCGATTTTATGTTAGCTTAAAATCCGACTAAAACAGTCTTATTTAGACACGCTCTAAATAAAAAGCGCGTCGGGTTACGAAAGAATTTTGATATGTTGAAGCTGACCAAAAAATTTGAATACGGACTCTTGGCGATTCGCCATATCGCATCGACGCGCAATGGCGATGTTGCAACTGCGAAAGAAATCGCTGAGCGACTTCACATCTCGCACGAGTTAGTTTCCAAAACGCTGCAACAGATGACCAAGTCGGGCATTATTTCGTCGGTGCAGGGCGTCAAAGGCGGCTACCGATTGAACAAACCAGCTGCCGATATTTCATTTTCTGAAATCGCCGAAGCCTTAGAAGAGCCTATTCAGCTTATCGAGTGCGATGCGAATCCGAGCGGCTGCGACGCGTTTAGCGGATGCGGCATCAAACAACCGCTCACAAAAATTCAAAAACGTTTCCGAGAAATTTTCGACGAAGCCAAAGTCGCCGAAATTCTATGACGGATGTAACCGATTTTAATTCACCAATCTACATGGAGAGCCTGATATGTCAGTCGATTTGAGCCGTCCGATTTACATGGACAACAATGCCACAACGCCTATGGACCACCGCGTTCTGGAAGCAATGATGCCTTACTTTACCGAAAAGTTCGGCAACGCCGCCTCGCGTAACCACAGCTATGGCTGGGAAGCCGAAGAAGCGGTTGAACTCGCCCGCGAACAAGTCGCTAAATCCATCGGCGCAGACGCCAAAGAGATTATCTTCACCAGCGGCGCTACTGAATCGGACAATATTGCCATTAAGGGTGCGGTTGAGATGTATGCCGAAAAAGGTAACCACATCATCACGATGCTCACCGAACACAAAGCCGTCCTTGATACCTGCCACCGCTTGGAACGCGAAGGCAAAGCTAAGGTAACTTACCTTGCGCCGAAACCCGACGGCATCATCGACCTTAATCAGCTCGAGGCGGCAATGACCGATAAAACTGTCATGGTGGCGATAATGATGGCGAACAATGAAATCGGCGTCATTCAACCGATGAAGGAAATCGGCGAACTCTGCCGCAAGCATAATGTCCTCTTTTTCACTGACGCCGTGCAAGCCGTTGGCAAAGTGCCTGTTGATGTCAACGAGATGAAAATTGATGTTCTGGCGATTTCCGGACATAAAATTTATGGACCGAAAGGCATCGGCGCGCTTTATGTGCGTCGGAAAAATCCGCGCGTGAAATTGGCGGGCATTATTGACGGCGGCGGTCAAGAACGCGGCATGCGAAGCGGCACGCTCAACGTGCCCGGCATTGTCGGACTTGGCAAAGCGCTGGAAATCGCTATGGACGAAATGCCAACCGAAATGAAGCGCCTTACTTATTTGCGCGATAAATTGAAAGATGGCGTAATGTCGCAGTTGGAAGACTGCTATGTGAACGGCTCGCTCGAGAGCCGCCTGCCGGGCAACATCAACATCAGCTATGCCTATGTTGAAGGCGAAGGGCTTTTGATGGGCTTGAAAGGGTTGGCGGTGTCGTCAGGTTCGGCATGCACATCGGCGTCGCTTGAACCAAGCCATGTCTTGAAGGCGCTCGGCGTCGGCGATGAACTTGCGCACTCGTCGATTCGCTACGGGCTTGGTCGTTTCACAACGGAAGAAGATGTGGACTACGCGATTAAAATTACGGTCGAAGCCGTCAACCGACTGCGCGACATGTCGCCGCTTTACGAAATGGCGAAAGCCGGCATTGACTTGAAAACGGTTCAATGGAATCACCACTGACGATGTCGGAGATTGACGATGTCGGATTCAAGGGTTTAATTTTATCAACTATCAACTCTAAACTATCAACTGATTATGGCTTACTCAACAAAAGTGATTGACCACTACAACAATCCACGCAACGTCGGCAGCCTCGACCAAAAAGACGAGAGTGTCGGCACAGGGCTGGTTGGCGCGCCTGAATGTGGCGACGTGATGAAATTGCAAATCAAGGTCAATGAAGAGACTGGCGTCATCGAAGATGCGAAATTCAAGACCTTCGGCTGCGGCTCGGCGATTGCGTCGTCGTCGCTGGCGACCGAGATGCTCAAAGGCAAAACCATTGAGGAAGCGGCTCAAATTAAAAACACGGCGCTTGTTCAAGAACTCAACCTGCCGCCCGTGAAAATTCACTGCTCGGTGCTGGCCGAAGACGCGATTAAAGCAGCTGTCGAGGACTTCAAGAAAAAGCAAGAAGCCAAACGCGCCAAAGCCTTGGAAGCAGTTGCGACAGCTTAATGATTCAAGGAGGAATAGCTTAAAATGATTACGGTTAGCGAAAAAGCGCTCGCACAAGTAAATCGCTTGAAATCACAGCAAAATCTGGGTCCGGATTACGGCTTGCGCGTCAGCGTGAAGGGCGGCGGCTGTTCGGGTCTTTCCTATGGGCTCGATTTTGAAAACGAGGAGAAAAAAGGCGACCAAATTTTCGAAGACAAAGGCGTCAAGCTCTTCGTCGATATGAAGAGTTTTCTGTATCTCGCTGGCACAGAATTGGATTTCTCCGACGGCTTGAACGGCAAAGGGTTTCACTTTGTCAATCCAAACGCCGCGCGTTCCTGCGGTTGTGGCGAGTCATTCTCGGTGTGAAGTTTCAAATAAAATCGCACCGTTATCAAAGGCTTTGCAAAGTTGTTGATAAACACGAGAATATGATGCAGACTACAGCGACACTCACAGCCAAAGCGGAACTCGACTATCCCGAAGAAATAAAGATGCCGCAGGGCGAAAAACACAACAATATTTGCACGCAGTTGCGCGAATTTCTGAAAGTGCTGTTTGACGATGTGCCGAACCGACATGCGGGCGGCGACGTGTTTTTCTACTACGAAGAGGGGACGCAAAAATCATTTTCGCCCGACGCCTATCTTCTGGAAACCACGAATAAGTCGCCGCGAAAATCGTTCAAGTTTTGGGAAGAAAAAATAAACTTGCCCTTTGTCTGCGAGGTCTGGCCGGAAGCCAACAAGGAAGTCGAGCGGTTGCAAAAGTTCGCGTTCTATCAGAATTTTTTGAAAGTCCCCGAATATGTTGAACTGATAGTTGACGACCGATTTTGCGCCTATCGGCTTGAAGGCAATGACTATGTGCCGATTGAACCTAACGCCGACGGTCGGTATATGTTGCATGAACTTGGTGCAGAGTTGGCGTTTGAAGACGGCTTGATTCGCGTTTACCGAGATGGCAAGAAAATTCCGACGCTCAAGGAAGCCTTACGGAAACTGGTATGAGCGAGACTCGAAAATTTATCGTAAAGTCGCAAGACGACGTGTGGTTTTTTGAAAAGCAAATTAATCTGTTTGACATTTTGGACTTTTTTCCACCCGATGCAATTGAGGCCAAAGACGGGACGCACGGAAAAGAGTTACTCATTGAAACAGACTTAGGCTGGTCGTTCAAGACCGACATTGAACGCGGAAAGTTTTGTTTCAGAAAAAAAGCCAAATCCGCGCCTGGCACTGGCAAGTGGGTCGTTGAATCGGGACTTGCGGCGGGCGACTCGATTTGCATCGAAAAGTTGAGCGAGTATCATTATCGATTAGTCAAAGAATCCAAAACCAGTTAACGATTATGGAATATGTTTCACTTTGCAGCGGCGTCGGCATTTTTATCGCACTGCTGACAGGTTTTCCAAAAACCATCGTTGTTACACTCTTTGAGCCTATGCTCGACAAAATTCACGCCATGCATGAGCGGTTCATGCAACAGGCATTAAGCGACGTTCTACCGAACCATAACTACAACTGATGATGGACAACAAAGCGCTAATGGAATTTGACATCCAAGATTTTCTTTGGAATGGCATTTTGAAAGAATCGGTCTTTCGAGAAAAATTAGAAGCACATAATTGGTCGCAGTATGACGGGCGCAAGGTCATTGTGAAGGGTTGCGGCTCGACGCCGATACCGACATGGGCGTATATGATTGTAACGGGCTACTTGGTGCAACACGCCGATAAAGTCATGTATGGTGAAGCCTGCGCTGCCGTGCCGATTTTCCGACGCGCAAAAGACACCATCGCCGCCGACCCTGCCGAAAACACCCTGTGAGCCTCATCGGAAACGGCCGTGTCAATCCAGAGACAACTCCCCCTTTCTTATTTGACATACACATCGTGCGTCGTTTGAGAATCCCTGTGCAAGTGTTACTTTGAATCGATAACGACAATGTCTCAACAACTAATTATGCGATTGCTACTCGTGATACTTTGGAGCGCGTGTGTGCCTGTGCTGCTCGTTGCACAGAAAATCGTCGTTCCAATGGATAAATCTCAAACCGACCACTTGAAAGCCTACGGGATTGCGTATTGGTGTTTGCAAAAAGGCATTGCAGTCGAGTGGCTGCTGAATTATCGCGGCGGCTCGTTTATGATGGAGGCAGTGCAGAGTGTTGCAACTGAACTCAACTTGCGCGGTGTCCGATACGAATCAATTTCTGAAAGCGAGGCGCAGCGCATCTTATCGACCGTTGCTGGAGAAGACAACAACATGGCATCAATGCGCTTAGAAAAAGCGCCGAAGATTGTCGTATATGTGCCGCCGACGAATTTGCCATGGGACGATGCGGTTACACTGGCATTGACCTATGCTGAAATTCCATTTGCGAAAGTCTGGGACGAAGAAGTCTTGAAAGGCAAGCTCAAAGAATACGATTGGCTGCATGTGCATCACGAGGACTTCACGGGACAATACGGCAAGTTTTATGCGGGCTTTCGCAACGCGCCATGGTATATCCGACAGGTGCGCGACGCCGAACAAATGGCGAAAAAATTAGGCTACTCAAAAGTCAGCGACCAGAAAAAAGCCGTTGCTCGAAAAATCCGAGATTTTGTCGGCGAAGGCGGCTTTATGTTTGCTATGTGTTCCGCGCCCGACAGCTACGACATTGCGCTCGCTGCCGAGAGCATCGACATTGTCCCCGCCGAATTTGACGGCGACGGCACAACGCCTGACGCGCAAAAAAAATTAGACTTTACGAAGACATTTGCATTTGAGAACTTCACCGTCAGTCTCAACCCATACGAGTACTCGAAATCGAACATTGATATTAACCCGCAAATGACGGGCAGCTCGACGGGGCAAGAAAACGATTACTTCACGCTCTTTGAGTTCAGCGCCAAATACGACCCAGTGCCGACAATGCTAACGCAGAATCACACATCGGTCGTCAAGGGCTTCTACGGACAGACGACGTCGTTTAGGAAGTCGCTCATCAAACCATCGGTCGTCATTATGGGCGAGAAGAAAAATACCGAAGAAGCACGCTATCTGCATGGCAACTTTGGGCGCGGGCAATTTTGCTTTTACGGCGGGCACGACCCCGAAGACTATCAACATCACGTTAACGACCCGCCGACACAACTCAACTTGCACAAAAATTCTGCGGGCTACCGATTGATTCTCAACAATGTGCTGTTCCCAGCAGCGGAGAAGAAAAAACAAAAAACCTGAGGCAAGCCGATTCAAATGACTTGGCTCAAAAATCTTCGCGTTATCTTCGGTGTGTATGCGTTCCTAACCGTGATATTTAGTCTTCAAAAGTATTCATTGGGCGAAATTGAAGAAAACGGACGGCTGGTAACGCGCTACAACAACTACCGCATTTTCAAGAACTCTGCCGCGCACCTGTTGCAAGGAAAAGACCTATACGCCCTCTATCCCGATGAACAAGACGACCTCTACAAATACAGTCCGACCTTCGCGCTCTTTATGTTGCCGTTTTCATTTTTGCCCGATGCGGCGGGTCTTGTCTTGTGGAATCTGTTAAACGCGCTAACGCTATTTTGGGCACTCACGCGCTTGCCGCTCAACGGCGCGCAACAAGCCGCAGCGCTTTGGATTTTGTTTCTTGAGTTGCTCATCTCGATTCAAAACTGTCAGAGCAACGCGCTGGTTGCTGCGTTGATGTTATGGACATTCGTGGCGTATGAGCATCAGAAGTATGCGCTTGCTGCGCTGTGTATTGCAGCTGGAATTTACCTTAAACTTTACGGCGTGTTGGCAGCAGCGCTGTGGCTGTTCTACCCTGAAAAATCAAGGGTTTTCAGCTATGCTGTGGTCTGGTCGATAGCGCTGTTGATTGCGCCGCTGGCAGTTACCTCGTCCGAAAAGTTAATGATGCAGTATGCACAGTGGTGGAATTTATTACAAAATGATTACTCGACGTATCAAGGTATGTCGGTGATGGGGCTTTTAGATGCGTGGTTTAGTCTGACGATTCCAAAAGCGATTGTGATAGGATTGGGCGCACTTCTGATGATGTCGCCAATGATTCAGCGCGAGAAATTCAACGATACATTCCATCGGTTGTTGTTTTTATCTATGCTGCTTATTTGGTCGGTGATTTTTAATCATAAAGCCGAATCGCCGACGTTTGTTATCGCCCTAAGCGGCGTCGCGGTGTGGTTTGTTACAAGCAAGCGGTCTTGGGTGAATACTTTCTTGCTTGCAACGACATTGCTGCTAACATCGCTCTCAATGACTGACCTTACTCCGCACACGATTCGAGACGCTCTTGTCTATCGATTCGAGCTTAAAGTATTGCCGTGCATCCTTGTTTGGTGCAAAGGGTTGTATGATTTATTTACGCTCAACGCGCCGATTCTTCCGCATCAACAGCGTGGAGCTGTAACGCTTTGAGCGAGACGTAGCGTAGCGCCGCTTCGTGCGTGCAAGCGAGCATCACTTTCGGCGCAAGTCCCGCGTCAAATGCTTCCTTCCAGCGCAAGGCACATAAGCACCATTTGTCGCCCGCTTTGAGTCCGGGAAATCGATAGTCGGGGCGTGGCGTGATTAAATCATTTCCCATCGCGCGCGAGAATTTCAGGAACTCGTCGGTCATAATCGCGCAAACGACATGCCTGCCTGTATCGTCTTGTCCAGTGCGGCAAAAGCCGTCGCGGTAGAAGCCTGTCATTGGCGCGGTGCAGCAACAGGCTAATTTTCCGCCCAATACATTTTTTGGTTCGCTCATAGCTTGAGTGGTTTTGAAGTTGTATGTGAAAACCGCGTTGCGCAGTGTAAAATTTCAATCGTTTGGTTCATACCGTCGCGGCGAAATACTTGCACGATTCCGCCAAGCTGCACCGCTCGCACAACGGGTGTCGCGCTTTGCAAATCGCTTTGCCGTGCCGAATGAGATTGATGTGCAGCGAATACGATTTGCCTTTCGGTACGAGCGATTGCAGAGACGTAAATGTTTCGTCAGCATTTTTCGTCGAGAGAATGCCAAGTCGATTCAAAATGCGGTGAATATGTGTATCGACGGGACAGACCTCGCGCCCAAGTCCAAACATCAAGACGCAGGCCGCCGTCTTCGAGCCGACGCCGGTGAACCCTTGTAAATACTGCATTGCTTGGGCGGTGGTCATAGCCGATAGAAACTCCAAACTCAATTTTCCGGTTGTCTTTTTGAGCTCTTTTAAGATGCGTTGAATGCGCGGCGCCTTTTGTTTCGCCAGTCCACCGATGCGAATCGCGCTGGCAAGTTGCGATGAGTTGGCTTCGAGTGCGGCTTGCCAAGTTGGAAATCGTTTTTTGAGTTCAGCAAAAGCGCGCGACGAGTTGGCGTCCGTCGTGTTCTGTGAAAGCATTGTGCCGATGAGTTCATCGAGCAAGTCGGGCTGAAAGTGAACTGCGCCTTCGGCGTCTCGTTTCGTGCGCGTTGGTTTCCCATAGTCGCGCTCCAAGAGCAGCGTCAGTTCGGAGAGCGTCATCTCGTTCCAGAAAAAGAGATTACTTTTAACGCTACCTCATCAATTTTATCGTTTCTCATACTGCAGTTCGTAATACTTTTGATAGTCGCCCGATAAAATGCGTTCCCACCAAGCACGGTTGTTCAAATACCACTGAATCGTACGCGGCAGTGCGGTCTCGAACGTGTCGGCTGGTTTCCAGCCCAAGTCCCGTTGAATTTTTGTCGAGTCAATTGCGTAGCGACGGTCGTGTCCGGGACGGTCAGTAACGAACTTGATGAGGCTCTCTGGCTTTTGCAGGTACGCCAAGATGCGCCTGACTATCTCAGTGTTCGGCATCTCGTTATTGCCGCCGATGTTGTAGACTTCACCGACCTTGCCCTTGTGCAGCACAGTGTCAATCGCGCTGCAATGGTCTTCGACGAAGAGCCAGTCGCGCACGTTCATGCCGTCGCCATAAACAGGAATCGGCTTGTCGTTCAGCGCATTGACAATGACAAGCGGAATGAGCTTTTCGGGAAACTGATATGGCCCGTAGTTGTTCGAGCAGCGCGTGATGAGGCAAGGCAGTTTGAAGGTTTCAAAGTAAGCGCGAACCAACAAATCGGCGCCCGCTTTGCTTGCCGAATAGGGCGAATTGGCTTGAAGTGGTGTTTCCTCCGTGAAGAATCCCGTTTCACCAAGCGAGCCATAAACTTCGTCGGTCGAGACTTGAATAAAGCGTTTGACTGCAAATTCTTTGGAAACTTCCAAGAGCGTTTGTGTTCCCAACACGTTGGTCTCGACGAAGACTTTTGCGCCGAGGATGCTCCGGTCGACATGCGACTCGGCGGCGAAGTTAACGACAATGTTGATGTGATACTTTTCAAATGTGGCTTTGAGTTGTTCAGCGTCGCAGATGTCGCCTTTAACGAAGGTGTATTTCTGTTTCGTCTCGACGTTTTTGAGGTTCTCCAAATTGCCCGCGTAGGTGAGCTTATCGTAGTTAATGATATTGTAAGCAGGGCGTTTGGCGAGCATATAGCGGACGAAGTTTGTGCCGATGAAGCCCGCGCCGCCAGTTACAAGGATATTGACAGTTGGCGTTGACATGGTTTTTAGGTCGGTGAAGTGGTTATGTTAAATAAACGGCTCTGTGTCGCTTGCATTAAGCTGCCCATTCTTCCATTGTGCGTTCAAGAGTCGCTTTTCATAGCGGCGGTTGCGGCGACGCGCTTTTTCGTCGGTGGCGCGTTTGTGTTCGCGTTTATCCTTGACGATGTGCTGCAAATCCGCCGCGTCGTCCCATGTTTTCAAATCGGTCGGATAGGTTCGCTTTGGCATAGATGGCGTTATTTTGACAAGAGCGATGCAGTATGGAAAAAATCATCGGGCGTGAATAGGAATTGCCAGCCGGAGACGGCCGTCGCCAACGCGAGCCACACCATGAGCGGCGTCAGCAACAGGGCAAATCGCTTGTCGCTCAATTGAAACCCTAACGATAAATTCAAGGCGTTTGCCGCAAGCATTCCGAGCGTCGTCAGAAAGCCGAGAATCGGGCTGTGTAAACCAAAGTAAAACCAACTAAACATTGAGAAGAACGCCCACAGCGACGCATAGCTCCAAAAGAGTTTCGAGTGATGTTTCTCGCTCGTCATTTTTTGAACAAGTAAAAATCCGGCGATGACCATTAGAATTTGCAGCGTTATCCAAATCGGCGCAAATGCCCAATCGGGCGGCATGAAGGGCGGTCGACCGACCGTATCCAAATAGGCGCGCGTTGCAAGGCGTCCGCCTGACATGAGATTAACCACAAGGTAAAATAAGACGCCGTGATACCAGCGCAACTTCGACCAAAATTCAGCTTTGATAAATTCAGACATGGGTTACGATTGAATGAGTCGATGCGGATTGGCATCGAGAAAATTTTTCCAACTGTTCGATTTCGCTTGTCGTGAACCATTGCGCGACTTAGAGAGTTCAAGCGACTGTTGTTCGGTCAGCGTGCCCTTTCGGAGCGCATCGCAGAGCGCAATGCCGAGCGCGTCGCTTGCGTCTGAAAATTTTCCTGTGTCGGAGAGGTTGAGAATTTTTTTGACCATAAACGCCACTTGCTCTTTCGCCGCGCCGCCTGTTCCTGACAGGGCTTTTTTGACCTCACGTGGCGAGTATTCGGCGACATCGAGTCCGCGCGACATTGCCAGCGCGATAATCGCGCCGCGCGCTTGTCCTAACTTCAGTGCTGCTTGCACGTTCTTGCCGTAGAACGCCGTCTCAATCGATAGACGCTTTGGACGATAACGCGAAATCAGCGCGTCGACATCGTCGTAGATTTTTTTAAGTCGAAACGGCATTGTTTGTTTAGCGTCGGTGCGAATGACGCCGAAGGCGACGGCGCATATTGCGCGTTGTTCCATTTCAATAACGCCGTAGCCCGTTATCAGCGACCCCGGGTCTATGCCAAGCGTAATCATCGTGGTGTGTTTGCAGGCAAAGCTAACACATTCTCGACCTCAAACCATAGCTCAAAAAACAAACGCTTATTTTAAGTGCGTCCAGCCTTTGCGGTTGAAATCGAAATAAATTCCGGCGGCGGCAAGCGTTCCGATAAAGAGCAAAATCGCGCCGAACACCAGTTGCCCGAAAATGAGTTTGCCGATGCCGAACAACGTGGCATAAACCAAAATCACGCCCAGAAACCAATCGGCGAATAGTGAGAAAAACCCCTCGTCCGATTTTACATCGGGCAATTGGTCGGAAATTTTTTTCCAGAGTGCGCCGCCGACGCGCGTCTTGCGGTAAAAGTTTTTTAGATGCTCGGTGTCAACAGGGTTCGTTGCGAAGGTAACCGCAAGTGAGATGGCAACGGTGAACGGCACAATGTAGAACAGCGATTCTGGAAAGCCGATGTGGGTTACTCCGAGTCGATTGAGCACATACACCGTGCTGTATGCCGCAAATGGCGCAATCATTGCGGCGATTTCCGACCAGGCGTTGAGCCGCCACCAGAACCAGCGGAAAATTAACACGACGCCCGTGCCTGCGCCGCATTCTAAAATAAATGCCCACGCGCCCGAAATTGTCTCCAACACGTAAAATGTAATGAGGAGCGAGACAACCATCACCAGCGCGGTAATCAGCCGCGAGAGTTGAATGTAGTGCGATTCCGACTCATTAGGTTTGAAAAAGCGCTTGTAAAAATCGTTCAGGAGATAGCTTGTTCCCCAATTCAGGTGCGTTGAGAGCGTCGACATATACGCGGCAAGAAACGCGGCGATTAGCAAGCCACGCAAGCCCGACGGCAGAACATCGCGCATCACATACACAAAGCCATCTTCTTTTTGTTCAATCGGAAGCGGTGGAAACATGACGACGCTCACCAGCCCGACTAAAATCCAAGGCCATGGGCGCACGCAGTAGTGCGCGATGATGAACCAGAGCGTTGCGAAGAGCGAGTGTTTTTCATCTTTCGCGCTCATCATGCGTTGAGCGACATAACCGCCGCCGCCCGGCTCTGCGCCCGGATACCAACTTGCCCACCACTGCACGCCGATAAACGCCAAAAATGCCGAGGCCGTCAATTCAAATGCGCCCCCAATGCTGCTGTCGGGCGCGACCTCGACAATCATTGGCAAAAATTGGAACATCCAATCGGGCAGCGTTTTCATCATGCCGCCTTGTGCCTGCACAACGGGCTGCGAGACAGCAATCACCGCAAGGGCAATGCAGCCAATCATCGCAATGACAAACTGAACTGTATCGGTAATCGTTACGCCCCAAAGTCCCGACAGTCCTGAATAAAACGCCGTGAGCAGTACCAGCGCCACAATCGCCCATTCGGGATTGAGTTCGGGCAACATGATTTTGATGATTTTATACATCGCCAAGTTCACCCAGCCAATGATAACGCTGTTCATCAGTAGCCCGAAGTAGACCGCTTTGAAGCCGCGCAGCACTTGCGCCGCTACGCCGCTATATCGCAGCTCGATGAACTCTAAGTCCGTTAGCACTTCGGCGCGTCGCCAGAGCCGTGCGAAAAAAAATACGGTGAGCATTCCGCCGATAGCAGCAGACCACCACACCCAATTTCCTGCGATGCCATTTTTAGCAACAAGCCCTGCCACTGCCAGTGGTGTATCGGCAGCGAAGGTCGTCGCCACCATACCTGTTCCCGCCAGCCACCATGGAAGGGTTCTGCCTGAGAGAAAAAATTCGGCAGTGTCTTTCGAGGCGCGGTTCGAATACCATAAGCCAATGAGCAAACTTAACAGGAGATAGGCGGTAATGATGGCAAGGTCGAGTATCGATAAGGTCATATCGAGCTGTTGTTTCGTTGATGGTTTTGAAGCAAAATAACTATCTCAATGCTTAGGACATCATATTTTTCCCGTTGCCGTTCCGTGCGTTCTTGTCTGTTTGGTTTCAGGTGAATGCCGATGAATGTTCTGTCAATTCGTATTTTGGGCGAAACACTTTTGCTATGAGTCACATTGCCATTATTTACAACAGCGTTCCTGACCGAAGTTCTATTACGCACGATTTGAAATCCGAACTGGGCTTGCTCCAAGTGGCGGAAGGCGTTGCGGACGCTCTTCGAGAAAAGCATCGAGTTAGCCTTTTGCCGTTCACAGGCGACGTGATTTTTTTAATGGAGCAACTGCGCGCTCTACAACCCGATGCGGCGTTCAATTTGTTCGAGGGTGCATTTGGGCTCTCGATGTCGGAGGTCTTTGTGCCGATTGCACTCGATTTAATGCGGCTGCCCTTCACTGGCTCGCCTGCCAAAACGCTGGAAACCTGCGTTCAAAAATCAAAAACCAAACGGATTTTGCTACGCCGCTCTGTTCCAACGCCACGTTTTCAAGTCTTTCAACCAAACGATGAGATTCAGCTTGCCTTGTCGTTTCCGGTGATTGTCAAGCCGGAGCACGAGGACGCCAGTTTGGGCATCACTAACGAGTCGGTCGCGCGCGACGAGGCGGCGTTGAAGCAGCAAGTTGAACTGATTTGGAAACAATTTCGACAAGCCGCACTGTGCGAGGAGTTCATCGACGGGCGTGAGTTCAACGTGGCAATCATCGGCGACTCGGCATTTGAAAATCACTTGGGACACCCGTCCGCGCCGCGCGTGCTGCCAATTTCCGAAATCAGCTTCGAGACGATGCCCGAAGGCTACGCTCGCATCGTTAGTTACAAAGCCAAGTGGGAAGAAGAGAGCATTGAGTATAAAGAAACCAAGCCCGTGTGTCCTGCCGTGATCGACCTCAAACTCGAGCTTGAGTTAAAGCAAATCGCGCTGCGTACGTTCAATGCGCTTGGCTGCCGTGACTACGCCCGCGTTGATTTTCGAGTGAGCCGCGACGGCAAGCCGTTTGTCGTCGATGTCAATCCGAATCCCGACATTTCAAAAGACGCGGGCTTGGCGCGATGCGCGGCTGTCGGCGGACTCGACTACAATACGCTCATCCTCACGATTGCTGACTTCGCGCTCAACCGCAAACTGACACAAGACGCAGAGGACTAAGCTCATGCCGCAACTGCGAAAAGAAATTATCATTTTGCAAGAGTCGATTCCCGACCTCGCCCGCGAAGCCGCCTTGCAGATGAACGACGCATCGGGCGTATATCAAATGAACTTTTCGCTTGAGCAATTCACTGAAAAGGAACTCAGAGACTTCTTCAAAACCGCACTCACCGACATTTGCAACGACCTTGCCGACGAGACCACCGACAAACTCAAAAAGCACCTCTTGCGCATGAACGATTTTTTGAGCGACCTGCGCATTGATGAACGCCTGCGGCTCTTGCTTGCGCTTAAAACCGTTTTGCTTCAAAAGCTCGCCACACTGAACGTTTACGCCAACGCGACCGCCATAAAAATTTCGCAGCTCATCGATGACTGTATGCTCGAAGTTGCTTACAATTATGAAATCGAGCTAATGAAATCTGAAACGACTGATATGCTTGTTGCCGATGAAATTGCGGACGAACTTTACAAGACGCGGAAAAAATTAGAGAAACAAAAACGCTTCATCACGTCGCTTATTGAGAACTCGCCCGACGCGATTACGTTGCTTGATGCCAAGCGCCGTGTCGCCCTGTGGAATCAAGCAGCAACAGAACTTTTGGGATATAGGCAGGTTCAAATTGTGGGCAAAAGCCTTGATAAAATTACTGCGCAAGAGGGCGACTTGCGCTCGGTGTTGCGCGAGGCGGAAAAAAAAGGCAAGCTCTTCGGCGCAGAACTCTCGCTTAAAACGCAAGACGACCGTCCGCTGCCTGTCTCGGTGTCGGTCTCAACAATTGATGTATCATCAGAAAAAGAGCCGCGCTTCGTGGTGGTCATGCGCGACGCCTCGGAACTGCGGCAAATGCGCGACCAAGTCATTGACGCAGAGCGGCTCTCGGCAATGGCGAAAATTGCTGGCGCGGTGGCGCACGAAGTTCGAAACCCACTCAACTCGCTCATCTTGAACTTAGATTTGCTCGAGGACGATCTGCTGCCCGATGCCGACAAACGCACGCGAAAACAGCTCAGTGTCTTTCGTGAGGAGATTGAAAAACTCAACGACATTGTTACCAACTATCTCTCGCTCTCGCGGCTGAACAAATCAGACTTTTTGGTAACCAATGTGCGCGAGGTTTTAGATACAGCGATTGAGCGGATGCAGACCAATTTGGCGTTGATGGAGCGGCATGTGAAATTTCGAAAACTCTATGCCGAGAATGTAGGGGAACTTTACGCGCTGATTGACCATCGGCAATTTTCGCGCGTGCTGACAAACTTGTTTCAGAACGGCATCGAGGCGGCGTCGCAACCAGAGAAAAAACACATTGAACTTGAGGTGGCGATTTTTCAGGAAAGCACGTCGGCAGTCATTGAAGTGCGCGACAACGGCGATGGCATTGCGGACGACGCGCTCGAGAAACTTTTCACGCCGTTCTACTCGACCAAGTCTGGCGGAACGGGACTTGGGCTGTATATTGTGCGCGAAATTATTGCCTCGCATCGTGGCGATATAGAAATTCGAAATCGTTCTGATAAGCGCGGCGCGGTCGCCCGTATCACGCTACCGCTCTGCGAGAAAACAACCGAGACCGTTCCCGAATCCTAAACTTGAAACGCACAGCCGTGTGAATGATTAAGCTGCTTATTGTCGACGACGAAAAAAACACCCGCGACGCCTTGCGCGACGGGCTTCAAAAGCCAGAGGAGCGCATACTTTTTACAGCCGAGAACGCACGCGACGCCCTGAAAGTCCTCAATGAGGAAGACATCGATGTCGTCATCACCGATTTAAAGATTCCCGATTCCGACGGTGTCAAGCTCTTGCGCGACATTAAAAAGCACGACTCGACCATTGTCGTCATCGTGATGACCGCTTATGCCACCGTCGATACTGCCGTCGAGGCTATGAAACTCGGCGCGTATGATTACATTCAAAAGCCGTTTCGCATGCAAGACATTCGGCGGTTAGTTTCGCGCGCGCTCGAGACTCGCTTGCTGCTCGTTGAGAACACGAAACTGCGTCAGCAACTCGGCTCGAAGTATCTCTCGAAAAACATCGTCGGGTTCAGTCCGCTTTTTCGGGAAGTGTTGCAGACGGTCGAGAAAGTCGCGCCGTCCCGTGCTGCCGTGATGCTCTTAGGCGAAAGCGGCACTGGCAAAGAAGTCATTGCGCGCGCGCTGCACGAAATGAGCGGCAGGCGCGACAAGCCGTTTGTGAAAATCAACTGCGGCGCTTTGCCCGACACGCTCTTGGAATCAGAGCTTTTCGGCTACGAGAAAGGCGCGTTCACCAACGCGGTCAAGCAAAAACGCGGTCGGTTTGAACTTGCGCACGGCGGCACGATTTTCCTCGATGAAATCGCCGATATGCCCACGCAACTTCAAGTCAAACTCTTGCGCGTTTTGCAGGACGGAGAATTTGAACGGCTTGGCAGCGAAGAGACACTAAAAGTCGATGTTAGGGTCATTGCGGCGACCAACAAAGACATCGATGCTGAAATCGCACATGGTCGATTTCGAGAAGATTTATATTATCGGCTCAATGTGATTAAACTTAAACTCCCGCCGCTTCGTCAGCGACAAGACGACGTGCTGGCGCTGGCGCAACACTTCCTTGAAAAATACGCCCTGCTCAATGCCAAGTCTATCAAAGGCATTGCCCCCGACGCAGCGAAACTCTTGGAAGGACATGGCTGGCGCGGCAATGTGCGCGAGCTTGAAAATGTTATTGAACGTGCCGCCGTGCTGTGTTCCGGCGAGATTATTCAGAAAGACCATTTGCCCGATTACATCACAGGACAGGAAAGTTCAAAAGTAATCTCCTTTCGCGTCGGCACGACCTTAGAGGAAATCGAGGAAGTAATGATTTCACGCACGCTGGAAGCGACGGGCGGCAACAAAGAAGAAACCGCACGGCTTTTGGGCATCGGCGTTGCCACGCTCTATCGAAAACTCAAAGACAATCACGAGGCATAACAGGCTATGACGGGCGCTTCGGAGCGACATAAATTTACTGCGCTGTTTGAGCAAGCACCGCCGGACTTCAAGACCGAGTTCGCGCAGGAAGTGCTGTTCGTCAATGTATTGCGCGCGCGATTTTTCGCTCCGATTATCGCCGCGCTCAACGCGGTGCTGTTCTTCGGCTTCGATGTCTACTTCGCGCTCAACGGATTTTGGGAACAGAACATCGGCTATGCGTATTGGGCAGGCTTGCACGGCGCGTTTGCGCTTACGCTCTTCGCCGTTTGGATAATTTTATCGACACAGCCGCTTTCGTCGCCCAGTGACCTTCGCCCGATTCACCGCGCCGTTTTTACCTTCTATGTTGCCTTCATTCTATGCGGCTGTATGGCAATTACGCTCGCCGACCAACAAATAACGGGCGCAATCACGATTTACATTTTGGGCATCGCTGGACTGACGGCGGCGCACTTTTTGTCGCTGCGTGCCAGCTTGTGGAGCTATGCGACAAACTACGTCGCCTTTTGCGTGCTTCTGCCGTTGGTTCAAAAAAACGGGATAACGGTATTCGCGCACATCGTCGGCGCCACCATCATCACCCTGCTGATGTGGTTTCTCTCGCGCTTGCTCTTCTCGTTCAAGTTGCAGGAATTTTTGAACCGAAAAACGATTGAACAGCAGACCACCAACATTCAGCGCATCAATCAAGACATGCACGACGCCAATGAGCGACTTGGCGACGCTAATAAGCGACTGCTCGCTGCCAACGCCTCGCTCGCCGAAGCCAACCGCTTGAAAACCGAACTCTTGAACATCGCGCTCAACGAGCTAAAAAATCCGCTTGCCTCGCTCAGCCATTTCGTCGATATGCTCATCGCTAACGACAAGCCCGAACATCAACCGCAGTTTTTACGGCTCATTAAAGACATCGCGATTCGCATGGCGCACACGATTGACGAATTGCTCAACGTCAAAGCCATCGAGAGCGGCGCCTTGAAGTTGAATCGCCGACCGGTCGATATGCGTTCTATGCTCACCTTGATGCTCTCGCGCCATGAACCGCACGCGAAACAAAAGGAACAATCTATTGTTCTTGAGCACCTTGATTCCTGTATGATGCGCGTCGATGAAGACCGCATTTACGAAGTGATTGACCACCTCATCAGCAACGCGATTAAATACACGCCCAACGGAAAAAGCATTTTCATTCGTTTGGAAAACATTGCACATATCGACCACCCTATTGCCCGATTCAGCGTGCGCGACGAAGGGCAAGGCTTGACAGACGACGATAAACAAAAACTCTTCGGCAAATTTCAGAAACTTTC
>JPGV01000013.1 GCA_000724175.1 [Candidatus Thermochlorobacteriaceae] bacterium GBChlB
TGTCCTTGTAGCGAGATTCTCTCGGTCGAAGAGCATCGGGCACTGTCGGCAAAAGCCAGAGGTTCGGTGCAAAGTGTGGGAGAAGCCGTGTTGGAGATTGCCAAGTTAGGGGGTTGGCGTCAAGGTCACGCGCCGCCGGGTGTGAAAGTCATTTGGAGAGGACTTTACGCCCTGCAGTTTCTCACGATGGGGTTCTCTCTCGCTTTATCTCAAAAAAATATGCGACAAGATTAGCTCTGAAGGAGAGGGACGTTTCGGCAACGCCGAAACAGGGTGAGGTCAGGGACAAGGCGTTGCGGTCAATGTAACTGTGTTTGAACGAGGGCGTGTCTTCCTATGGAAGAGTTCATCGACCAAAAAAAAGCCCGCTTCTTTTCAAAGCGAGCTTTTCTATTTTGAAAGATGCAGCAATGTTGTCCGTTATTTTCCCTCTTGGAACTCGACGGCGCCAACGGGTTCGGGCAGCGTTTCTGTTTCCGCTTTTTTGCTAAAGCGCCGCGCAAAGAATGCGGGAATCGAGACGCTCAATCCGTCCATCCACGAATAGACAATCGGCACAACGACCAGCGTCAGAAACATTGAACTTGTCAAGCCGCCGATGAGTGCCCATGCCAGCCCAGTTTTCCATTCCGCGCCGGCTGCGGTTGAAAGCGCAATTGGCATCATACCGAAAATCATCGTGAGTGTCGTCATCAAAATTGGGCGCAGACGCTCTCTGCCTGCTTCTATCAGCGCATCATAAGTAGCGAATCCGTCATCACGGGCTTTGTTGGTGAAATCGACCAAGAGGATTGCGTTTTTGCTAACGAGACCCAACAGCATGATAAATCCGAGAATTGTGAAAATGCTCAGGTTCTTTGCCGCGAGCGCGAGCGCGAGCAGTGCGCCAATGACCGCCAGTGGGATTGAGAACAACACGACCAGCGGATAAATGTAGGAGTCATACAGCGCGACCATGATGAGATAAACGAAGATGATGCCTGCCAAAATCGACAGACCCAAGCTCGAGTTGCCGTCCGACTGGTTCTTGATGTCGCCGATAGGTGCGATGGTTGTGCCAACTGGAAGCGGCTCTGCTCGCACACCTGCCTGAACGTCTTGCCACACGGCAGAGAGCGATGCGCCCGCGAGCTGAGCATAAACGATAACGGCGTAGTTACGGTCACGGCGCTGCAGTTTGGTCGGTCCCGTTGTCTGATAAATGTTGGCAAACTGTTTGAGTTCGATTTGTTTTTTATCGGCATTGACAAGGGTCAGGCTACCGACTTGCGCTGTGTTGGAGCGGTCGAACTCATCGAGCTGAATGCGAATGTCGTATTCGGTGTCGCCCTGCCGGAACTTTGCGTCGTTGTCGCCGGCGAGCGCGACGCGCAAGGCTGCACCGACTTCGGCAATAGACAGACCAAACGCCGCCATTTTATCACGGTCGATTTCAATGCGCGTTTCAGGCTTGCCGTCTTCGGCGGAGAGCCGCACGTCGGTCGTGCCTTTGGTGCGCTTGATGATTTCTTTCAGGCGTTCCGCGCCGACTTTGACGCTGTCGTATTCCGTGCCGCTTACGACAAGCTGAATTGGCGTTTGGTTTGCCGACCCGAAGATGCCGATTTCATTGACACGAACTTTGACGCCCGGAATGTCTTTGGTCTTTTGCTTGATGTCGAGCGCGACGTCGGCAGTCGAGCGCAGCCCGCGTCTCTCGCGTTCCGTTTTTGGAATGAGCGTTACGATGATGTCGGAGATATTGTTGGCAGACGAGTTGATGAATCCATCGCTCGATGCGCCGACATTCGCCGATACTTTTTGCACTTCAGGCATATCCATTACCAGACGCTCAATGCGCTGCGATACGAAATTTGTTTCCTCGAGCTTTGCACCCGGCTCTAACTCGATTGCAACAGCAAATTCGCCTCGATCGGATTGCGAGATAAACTCGCCGCCAATAAAGCCAAGCGGCAAGAGCGAGCAGGAGCCGAAGAACAGAAACACTGCCGAGGTAATGACCTTCCAGCGATTGCCGCGCGTCAGCGCCCATTTGAGAACATCCACATATCCATCGGCGAAGCGTTTGTAACCACGCTCAAACCATAAGGCGAAGCGACCGAGGAGAGACTCTTTCGTTAGGCGTTCTAATTTTGAAATGCGTGACGCAAGGACGGGCGTAATTGTGAAGGAGACAAGCAAACTGAACAGCGTCGAGACCACGATGGTGATAGCGAACTGTTTCATAATGTTGCCGATGATGCCACCGACAAGCGCGAGTGGCAGAAACACGACCACGTCGACGAGTGTTATCGAGAGCGCGGTGAAGCCAATTTCATCGCGTCCTTTGATAGCGGCGGTGCGCTGGTCTTCGCCCATTTCCAAACGGCGATAAATGTTTTCCAATACAACGATGGAATCATCGACCCAAATGCCGACTGCCAGTGAGAGCGAGAGCAGCGTCATCAGGTTGAATGTGTAGTCCAAGAAATACATCACGCCAATGGTTGAAATCAGCGATGCGGGAATCGCCACCATCACGATAAACGAATTACGCAGACTATGCAGGAACGCCAGCATGACAAGCGCCACCAAAATGACCGCAAGTATCAAGTCCTCCTGAACAGCATGTGCGGCATCGAGCGTAAAGAGCGAGCCATCTTGCGCAATGTCAAATTTTATGTTGATGCTTGCGTAATCTTTTTCAATCTTGGCGAGTTCGGCGCGAACTAATTTTGACACTTCCACCGCGTTGGCGTCGGACTGCTTCGAGACATACAAGCCAATAGACGATTTGCCGTTGATGCGGTTAATGTTCGTCGGCTCGCGTTTGCCATCTTGCACTTCGGCAACTTCAGACAGCCGAATATCGCTGCCCTGCTTGGTGCGGCTGACGATGAGATTTCTGAGTTCATCAACGGTTTTAAATTTTCCTGCAAGGCGCACGACAAATTGCCCATCGCTGTCTTTGACCTTACCCGTTGGAAAATCAAGGTTGGCATTTTTGATTGCTTGCGTTACCTGAACGATAGACAAGCCGTAGCTGCGCAGTTTTTCCGAATTAAGATTGACTCGGATTTCGCGCTGTTCGCCGCCGATGAGCGTGATTTGTGCCACGCCCGGCACTCTTGCCAATCGCGCTTGTATTTTCTCTTTGGTGAGTGTGTAGAACTCTGTTTCGGGCATATTGGCGGTCAAGCCCATGCGCAAAATTGGAAATTCATCGAGCGCAATTTTAGATAACACTGGCGACTTGGCATCGGAGGGCAAGAGCGGCAATACGCCGTCGACCTTGCGCTGCGCGTCTTGCAGTGCCACATCAATTTTGGCTTCTTGTTTAAACTCAATCGTTACAAACGACACGCCTTCGCTCGATGTCGCTGTGATCGCATCGACTTTGTCAATGCTTGACACAGCGTCCTCTATCAATTTTGTGACAGACGACTCCACTTCATTCGGCGAGGCGCCCGGATAGATGGTTGAAATGGTAACGACGGGTGGCGAGAATTTCGGGAGCAATTCATAGCTCATTTGCCCATAGCCGAAGAGTCCTAAAACGCCCAACACCGCGAATAGCACCGCCACCAACGTCGGTCGTTTGACCAATAGCTCTGTAATTGACATAGTAAATTCTTTCGTTTGGTTTATCTGGTCGTTTATTTCATAATGCTGACGGCGTAGCCATCGCGCAGGTTATTTTGTCCGCTAAAAATTACCAAGTCCCCTTCTTTCAAGCCGCCCAAGACTTCTAGGCTCTTGCCGCCTTCTCTGCCAACCGTGATGTCTTTCAATTTGGCGATACCATTTTCGGCGACGAAGACCTGCGGTTTCTTAACGCTGCCGATGAGCGCTTCGCGCGGAATGAGCAAGGCTTGGCGCTCGCCGAGCGACGAGAACAACACGCGGCCAAACATACCGGCTTTCAGCGGATGCTCTTTGCTGTTCGGCAGTGAAATCTCGACAGCGTAGTTATGTGCGTCATCGGCTTTTGAACTGATGGTCTCGATTTTACCAGCGAAGTTTACGTTTGGATACACATCGGTACTGATGATGACATTGTCGCCCGTTTTGAGTTTGAACACATCACTCTCGGCGACATTCACTTTTACTTTCAACTTAGCAATATCAACCACGCTGGCGACGACCGTGCCGTTCTGCACCATTGCGCCGATGTCTACCCTTCGGTCGGTAACAATGCCAGAAATCGGTGTTTTGATTTTTGCGTCGCTATATTGGCGGCGCGCGGTGATGAACTGTGATTCGGCAGATTTGAAGTTCAGCCGCGCCGTTTCCAATTGCGCGTCGGTTATCGCGCCCTCTTTAGAAAGCGACTCATATCGTTCCACATCTTTTTTTGCCTTTTGGTAGCTCACTTCGGCTGCTTGATAGGCAGCGCGTTTAAGCTCATCGTCGACTTGAAACAGCACGGAGCCTGCGCTTTTGTAATCGCCGACTTTGGCATAAACACCTGTTACTTTGCCCATTGTTTCCGAGACAATGGCAACATCGTTGTTGGCGACAATCGTGCCGACGAGCGTGAGCGTTTCGTTTAGAGTGCCTTTCGCAAGCGGAACCACTGATACCGAGACTGCTTTTTCAGTCTCTTGGCTTTTAGCAGCTTTTTCATTGCTCTTAGCTTTGTTGTTCATAAGAATCGCGCCAATGCCGACGAGCAGTATGACGACGATGGCGATGTTTCTGACGAGTTGCATAGTTGAGTCGTGAGTTAAGCGTTGAAATTAAGTTTAGATGTTTTAAAGTCTGGTAGTTTCGCATCTGTTGTTTTAGCGTTGCTTTCTTTGGCGTCCACTGGTTTGCTTTTGATTTGCACGCGCTTTTTCTGTGCGAGCGAGAGCGGCGTTTCAGCGACGGGCGCGCTCTGTGCTACACTTTTCTCAGGTTGCTTTTGTGCGTCCGTTTTGTAGCTCTCGTGAAGGCGACGGGCTATTTCCATCACAAATTTTTTGGAATCGACTTCGCGGAACATTGGTAAATGGTTGCACATTTTGGTTGTCATCATAATGCCGCCGTATACCGATGCCCACATCAGCATCACTGCCTCCCGCGAGTCCAGCGTTGGCGAAAAAATACCTTGCCGCATTCCTTCCTCGACAAGCGCCTGTGAGCGCAGAAATTCCGCCCACTTGCAATGTTGAATTTGCTCTAACTTTTCTGCGTCCACCTTTTGGTCAAGCGCGCCAATGTTGACTGCCATGAAAATCTGCATATAATCGTGATGCTTGACCGTGAAGTCATAATAAGCCTCCACAGTTGCCATGAGTTTTTCTTCAACGGTGTTACATTTTTCAACTGCGTCATTCATCATCTCGGACATCAGTGCAATGCCTTCCTCGACCAGCGAGACATACAGTTCTTCTTTGCTCTTGAAATAGAGATACAGCGTGCCTTTGGCAAGTTGAGATTCAGTTGCAATCATTTCCATTGATGTATGCTCGAAGCCGTTTCGGAAGAACACCGCTTTGGCGGCTTTGAGAATCTCCTGCCGGCGTTCAGCTTTTTCGCGCTCTTTACGCTCCGCAATGGTAAGCACTGTAATACCCATACTGAAAATGTAGAATGTTGCTCAGATTGATGACGCAGAGTCAAAAAATGACTACGGGTCAGTTTTACTCAACACCCATAGCAAAGTTTCAGGATTTAAAGTTTCGCCGCAGGAGATTTTTTGTGGGAAAACAATACAGGCTTGACGCACCCGCCAAGCCTCTTTAAAGCCTGTAGCCTATAATGTAAGTTTAGTCTCTATCGCTGTAATTAAGGACTTTGAACAAGCCGTTCATCTCGACGATAGCGCTCATGCTTTTGAGCGTGTATGTTTTTCCCGCGCTGTCTGCAACGGTCAATATTGGTTTTAAGTGAAAGACATAGGTTTGATAGGCATCTACGGCTTCTTTGTAAGTTAACCCTGCAAAGGAGAGTTTCATGCCACCGTAGTCATAGAGGGCTTTGTAAGCGCCTTTGACGGAATTGCGCCAATTGTTTTCCCAAACGAAATCCAGTGGAATGTTGAATATCGGTTTGCTGGTCGGCAGTTCTTTCCAAATCCAATTTAGATACTCTTCGCGGCTGATTGTTAGTTCGAAAAGCCGCGTTGTATCGCGTTTTTGCAGCGCCAGTAGAAACTCATCACATAGGGCTTCGGCGGACCGTGCGCCGTTTTTCAGGCGTCGTGACTTGACGCTGTCGGGCAAGGGTTCAGGATACGGACGAATCTTTGACTTGTAAAATGCATCCAATTTTGCCAAAGAATCTTTATAGGCTTGAAGGCTGTCGTTTTTTTGCGCTGTCTGTTTTTCAGGAACGACACCGCATGCGCTGCAAGCTAACAGCGTGCTCACTACAATAGGCCAAACGTTTTTCATTCAACGGTTTTATTTTATTTCTCAGTGGTTTAAAGCACGAAGCGCAAACTCTGTTTCCAAAATTTGCGCTTCAAATTTATTTCAAATGATGCTTTTTGTAATCACGATGATTACTTCACAAGCGTCATTTTCTTTGCTTCCACAAAGTTGCCTGCTTGCAAGCGATAGAGGTAAGTGCCGCTTGCGAGTCCCGCCGCGTTGAAGTTTGCTTCGTAGCTGCCAGCGGTTTGGCGAACACCGTTGAGGATTGTTGCCACTTCACGACCAAGCATATCATAGACTTTGAGCGAAACAATCTCAGGCGAGGCGATTCTGTATCGAATCGTCGTCGTCGGGTTGAACGGATTGGGATAATTTTGTTGTAACTCAAAGTTTCTGACGACTACGTTGCTCTCGATTTCGCGCACTGAGAGCGGGTCGCCAGCGCGGTCTCTTGTTCCTGTGGCAGACCAGTTTGTCCAACCAGCATACCAAGGTGTAACAGTAGGCGTTGGGTCGACTGCGCCGACATAGGTGGCTGTGGTGGTGAAGAAACCATCGTTCGGCGGTGTGGCAGCCAGAGAACGCGCTATTGATGTCAAAGGACGAAGGTCAGGCGCCACAGCTGGGAAAGTTGCAGCGGTTGTTGTCGGGAATGTAAACCCTCTGAAGCTTGGGTTAATGTTAACGTTGTTTGCGGCTGCATAGAGCAATGACAATCCCGAGGAGTCGCGGAAGGCGCCCGCGCCTGATCCTCTTCGAATCGCAAAGATGCCTTGACCATTTGCCGACTGGCCACTACCGGTGTCGCTTCTAACCCAGAAGATAGAGTTCTTAATGACCAGCGCGGAATCTCTTGCCGCTGAGGCTGCTGAGGCATCGTCGTTTGTTAGGTTATCTGCTGTGCCGTTGGGGGTAGCGTTATCAATGACAATACCCGCGCCGCCGAAGTTGGCAACAATGTGATTGTAGTGCAAGCCGCCCGTATTGGCGCGAAGGTAAATGCCGTCGTTGTTTTCGTTGTTGGCACGGGGTCTGCCTGCGCCGATGAGCGTCACATTATAAGCTATGTATTTGTTGTGCGGCTTGACCGATGTGCCGTTTCCGTCGTTGTTGGATTCATATCCACGGTTTGCAAGTCCTGGGTCTTCCACGGCGATGGCAAATTGAATTTTACCTCTGTAACCAAACTCGGTATCGATTTGGTCGTCGTCGCAGCCAGTGGCAACGAGCCATCTGGCATTACAGGTGCCGCCAAACCATTCAAAGGCGTCATCGGCGATGAAGTGCGCTTGCAAGTATTCCAAACGGGTACGCGAACCACAACTGTTGAAAGTGAAACCATTGATTTCGCTGCCTGGCGCAATGACAGTGCCACCGTATTCGATGCGCATGTAGCGAATCGAGCCAGAGCTATCGGCGTCATTAGAGCCGCCGCCCGGTCCTGCGTTACCCTCGCCGAAGCGCGTGCCACCGGGGACATTATTTCTCGCCGTGCCGTTTAACACAACGCCGCCAATTTGCTGACGCGCGCCGCCGCCAGTAAACGCATTTTCACTGGTCATCACCACTGGTTGGGTCGCTGTGCCGTTGACAATCAGCACACCGCTTGGACGAACTGTGCCTCTCACTGTATCGCTGCGAAGCGTTTGAATCGTAGCAAGCGAACCCGGCGCAGCAATCAAAAGCGTTCCGGCGGGAATGGTCATGCTTGCGCCGGGCTGAATGTTCACAAATCCAATCACGTTGTAGATTGTATCCGCAGAAAGTGTGCGATTGTCTGTGATGTTTCCCTGTAAATTGGTGCGTGGCCTGCTCGGAAGCTGTGCGTAGCTATTGTCAGCAATACTAAGCACTGCGGCCAGCAACAGAAGCAGTCTGAGAGATAGTCTTTTCATCATTGTTTAGCCTCGTTTGGTTGTTAAAAAAGAGAACTCCTGAAAGTTACAAAAGTTATAATTGATAGCTCAGCGACAGCGAGACGATTCGCCCAATGTTGTATCGCTCGGCAGTTCGCCCTAAAATCGTTGTCAAATAGCGATCGTCGATGATGTTCTTCACATTTAACTTAATGGTGAAGTTTCGCCCGAAGGATTTGCTTGCCGAGAAGTCCAATTGATTACGCGGTTCCTCGATAAAGTTATCCAAGATAAACTGCGAACCGCTCAGTTGGACGATGCGTCGCCCGACGATGTTGTAGAGTAATGTTGCCGTAATACCTGCGTCTTGGTTGAAGTATCCAAGTGTCGCATTGAAAACATAGTCTGATTGCCCTTGGAGCGGGCGTTCCAAACGGAGCGACGGTGGAAGCGGCGACTCTTGACGACCAATGGATTCATTGTAAATGACGAGGCGGTCGCCTTGCGTAATTCGGGAACGCACCAGCGTCAAATTGACGCTCACGCTGAAATCTTTCAATGCGCTTGTCAGGAAATCCAAACTTTTGCGCACTTCAAATTCCGCGCCAACATTTTGTGCCTCTTGTCCGTTAATTGTCGTATAGAACGGGTTTGTGCCAATGTCGTCGAGAATGATTCTCTCGAGCGGTTTTAACAAATCTTTGTAGAAAACACTGATCGCGATAAGTTCGTTGAATCGCGGAAACCATTCCCAGCGCAGGTCGAAGTTCAAAATGCGCGTTTGCTCCAAGAACGGGTTACCCAGCGTGGAACTGACATAGTCGTCGAACCGGAACGGCGCAAGTTCTCTCATTTCAGGTTGCGCGACCGTTTGACTAAACGCCGCACGGAAGTTCATTTGCTCACCGACGCTGTAGATAAAATTCACCGACGGCAGGATATTGGTTACATTAAACCCACCATTGACGACTTCTGGCGCGTTAAATGGTCCGCGATTGGCGTCGGCATTGACGGTGTTATTTTCCACCCTAACGCCACCAACAAAACGCAGTTGTCCGGTGAGCGGCAACTCAAGCATCAAGTATCCTGCGCTGGTTGTCTCGCGAGCAGTGTAAGCGTCTGAGGTTTGCGTGTCGTCGACGAATTCAATATTCTCTGCCGCCACTTGTTCAGGTGTAAATAAGCGGTCGGGCTGAATGCCAAAGATATTGCCGAAGTTGATTGCGCGATAGGAGAAGCGCCGAGCATCAAAGGCTCGGCTTTTTGTCGAGTAAAGTCCGCCGATTTTGAACTTTGATTTCAAGCCGTCCCATTGGGTAAAAGGAAACGACAGATTACCAATGACATCGTATTGGCGGTCAAAGAGCGAGGCGAAGAAGCGCTGGTTTCTAAAATTTTGCAGGCTGAATGCGCTGCCTTCTTCCCCCGCAAAGAGCGTTTCGCGGTTATCCGGTTCGTTTCGGGCGGCGGTGGCGTATTGCAGCGTCCAGTCAAACTCGGCTTTGCCAAGCCAGCCCAAATAATGATTTCCAACAAGTTGTGCAGAGAACAGTTCTCGCTCCAAGAAACGCAGTCGCGTTGAGCGCGTTTGAAGGTCAGGAAATACTAAAATATCTACACCTGTTGAAGAGCGCGTTTCATCTTCCGCCGAGCGGTTATACGTACCTTTGAGACCGAGTTTATTGTTATCGTCTAAGCGCACGTTGAAGTGTAAAATTCCGCCCAAATTGACCGTGTAAAGAGAGGTCTGCGCGTTGTATTGATACCGAAACACATTGGGGTCTGCTGGTGCCGCGCCGAGCGGGAACACAATTTCCTGGTCTTTGTAGGTCGCGTCGCTGGAGTATGTCAGGCTGGCAATATATCCAAGCGGAACGCCGATATCCAATCGGTCGGCGAAGGCGATACTGTAGCTTTGGTTTGGCGCATAAGTCCCCAAGCGCGGCTCAAAGACACCGTTGTTGAACAATCCTGCAACTCTGGCGCGCTCCTGACCTCGCGTCGATGTTGCTTTTAACTCCTCAATCGAGGGCAATCCACGCGGCAATGCACGGCTGCCATTGTCAAAGCCCAACCAGTCTGTCGCGCTACCCGGATAATCTAAAATGTTGACAAAGTGCGCCCGATTGTTGAATCCGCCAGATACACCAACATTGAACTGAAATTCGTCGGGAAATTCTTTGGTTTTAATTTTCACTAACCCTCCCGCAAAGTTGCCGGGCTGGTCGGGAAGAAAGGTTTTGAGCGTAACCATATTATCCAACAGGTTCGCCGGTATGATGTCGAACGGAACAACTTTTTTTTCAGGCTCAGGGCTTGGAATATTTATCCCGTTAAGTTGCGTGCTGCTATAACGCTCGCCCAAGCCGCGCACGAAGACATACTTTCCGCCGACCACCGAAATACCCGTCACACGCTTTGCCGCTTCACCCGCGTCGCTGTCAGGCGTCTTCTTGATAAACTCTGCGCTGATGGCATCCGAGATCGATGACGATTTGCGCTGCTGTGTCAAGAGTGCGTTTTCGGTGCTTTGCCCAATATCGGCTTGTACGACGATTTCTTCCGCTTGAACTTGCTCTGTTTTGAGTTGGACATCTTGCCGCGTTACCGGCGCGACCACTTTTACCTGCTTAATCACCTGCTGGTACCCGACGTATGAGATACGAATATCGTAGGTGCCAGGTTCAACGAGAATCGTGTATTCACCGTCCACATTTGTCAGCGACCCAGAGCCTTTGCCGATAAGGGTAACACTTGCGCCGATGAGCTCTTCGCCTGAATCCTTGTCTGTAACTTTTCCGACCAGTTTTGCTTTGGTTTGAGCAATCGCGTCCTGAGCGGCAAATATGCCTGTAAGAATCACAAGGCTGAGGAAAATAAAGGCTGCCGGGATACTTTTCTGCGAGTGCGTCATCAAGGATGTTTTTAAGGCGTTAGGTTTTTTTATGTTTTTTAAGAAAAGCATGCAAAGTTAACCCTCTGATGTTACGTAACTGTTAATATCCTGTTAAGTTTGAGTTAAAACACCTTCGCCCAAATCACTCGGTTTAATGTTTTTTTAACATTGAAATCGCATCTAATTGGCAAAGTTAGGCGTTATCTTTGGCGGAAATTCTCAACTCAACCACGAATCGTTTGACATCTCGATGATTAAAGCATTTGCCATATTCTATCTTTTGCTAAGCATCCCCACGTCGCTTGCATCTCAGGGACGGTTACTGGGGAGGGTAATTGACGCTGGTGGTTCGCCCGTCGCTGCCGCAACCGTCTTTCTGACAAGCGGCGCGGCAACTCAAGCCGCTGTTTCCAATGCGCAAGGGTATTACGTGTTTCTCGCCGTTCCCGAAGGCGCCTACACCCTCAAAGCGCAGAAGCGCGGATTACCGAAAACAGACCCTGTCAATGTGCAGGTTGCCGCAAACACGACGGTTCGGCGCGATGTTACGATTGGCGCAGAGGCCGTCGCTGGACCTCTTCTGGCGGCAAACAAGCCAAAGGCAGAACCTAAGCAGGAGCGTACTGTTGCTGATAAGCCTAAGGCAGACAACGCCGACGCGGCCGCCCAAGCCAAAGCTGCGGCTGAGGCAAAAGCCAAAGCAGAAGCTGACGCAAAAGCTGCTGAGTTAGCACGTCTCAAAGAAGAAGAAGAATTGAAGAAAGCCGCTGAAGAAGTCGCCCGACTCGAAGCTGAAGCCAACGCCACCAATGTCGAGCAAGAGGTCAACATCGAAGGTGGTCGCGAAGCCGTCGTCAAGCAAATTATCTATCCTGAAATTGCTGTGAAGCTCAAAATTGAGGGGAAGGTCGTCTCGCGCGTCTTCGTCGATAACACGGGCAATGTGTTGAAGATTGAGATTCTCAAAGGCGCTCATGAACTGTTGAACGAAGAAGCAGTTCGTGTCTTGACTGAAGAAACCAAATACAGGCCAGCGGTTGTCAATGGCAAACCCGTCGCTGGCGCTATTACCGTGCCGCTCAACTTCAAAATTGGTAAGGTTACCTGGTGAAAAGTCATACCTGAGCAACTTACTCGGCGAGTTCGGTTTCTTCGGAGACCGCCGCCGATTGTGTCAGTTTCAGCAGGCGCTCCGAGAGTTCCGCAAGGATTTCTTGGAGCGTCTGCTCCGCGCCTATGTAGAGGCAAGAAAGCGTTTCGCGGTTGTGATAAATCCACGATGATAAAATCTGCATTTCGTCGATCTCCTCCTTTCGGCACTGTTCGGGTGCAGTTTCTCCCGCGCTGTAAATTCCTTGAACCCATGAGCCAAGTTGTTCTGCGGTTTCGGGAAAAATTTTCGTCTGCGCTACCAGCCGCCCGAAGCGGACAAAGAGAATGGTAAATTCCTTCACGCTTTTACTGTGATTTTCAGATGGCAGCAAGATGAGCAAATTATTTTGATTGACCGACGCGGTAATGTCGGACTGCCGATAGAAGACGCGCCGCAGGCTTTGAATTTTTCCGCGCAGTTCTGCTGCCTCTTCAAAGCGCAACTCGTCGGCGAGTCGTTTCATTTTTTCCATAAGCACGTCAATGATTTCCGCGTTCTGACCCGAAAGAAATCGGCGCACACGGGCAAGCTCCTCATTGTAACGAGTGCTGGTGAAGCGATGCGGTTCGCAAGGCGCAAGACATCGATGCAAATCGGCATAAACGCACGCTCGACCTTTTTTGAACTCGACATCGCTGCACTCGCGCAATAGAAAATTTTTGTTCATCACGTCCAAGACATCTTGCACCACCTCCATTGATGAAAACGGGCCAAAATACTCGGCGCCATCGGGCTGCACTTCCGTCGCTGTTTCCAAACGTGGAAATTGATGCGCGGTCAATCTTAAAAACGGATAGGATTTGTAGCGTTTGAGCATCGTGTTGTAGCGCGGACGGTGCAGTTTAATCAGTCGGGATTC
The DNA here is from genome assembly GCA_000724175.1 of [Candidatus Thermochlorobacteriaceae] bacterium GBChlB. Taxonomy (GTDB): domain Bacteria; phylum Bacteroidota; class Chlorobiia; order Chlorobiales; family Thermochlorobacteraceae; genus GBChlB. Next base: position 13,106 of record JPGV01000013.1, read on the forward strand.
TATCAGCAACGCTTCCAGCTCCGACCCTGTTGGCTGCCACTCTACACGGCGCAAGACGCTCACGAGCTCTTTGACTTTATCGGGCTTTTCGGCGTTGTGCGTGAAATACGAACTGACGCGCGCTTTCAGATTTTTCGATTTGCCGATGTAAAGCAACTCATCTTTGGCGGAGTAAAAAAAATAGACGCCCGTTTTTTCGGGGAGTTTTGGCAATAGGTGGTTTCGAATTTTCTGAATGTGTCGCGGTTCGCGCTTGAACTTGCGCATTGGTTGATATTGCAGCGAGAGCAGCTCTTGCAGATGTTCCGCGCCGTGCTCCACTGCCGCCAAATTGATAAGTTCGGTCAAGACACGAACGGTCGCCAGCGCGTCGCCCTTGGCGCGATGCCTGTTTTGAATCTCGATGCCGAAAGACGCAGCAAGTTCGCCTAAGTTTTTTCGTTGGGTTTTCGGCAACAACCGCCGCGCCAGTCGCACCGTGCAAAGCGCAGGATTTTCAAGCGGCTCGTAGCCGTGTCGCTCCAATTCCATATTCACGAACCCCAAATCGAAACTGAGGTTATGGGCAACGAAGACGCTTGAGCCGATGAATTGTCTTAGCTGCGGCAGGAGGTCTGCAATGACAGGCGCGTGGCGCACCATCTCGTTGGTAATGCCCGTGTATTGCGAGATGAAGAACGAAATCGGTTGCCGTGGATTGACAAGCGAGGTAAATTCATCCATGATTTCACCGCACCGCACTTTAAGCGCGGAAAATTCAATAATCGAGTGGTCAGGCTTCACGCCGCCCGTTGTTTCAAGGTCGATGACGGTAAAGACGACGTCGGAAATTTTCAAATTGTTCAAGAGTGCTGCGTCGTTGGTTCGGTTGTTATCCTATTTCTTCCAGCCCCTCCAGCCTGCGCCGCGCACGACTCGTCCGGGCTTTGCGCCTGTATGTTCGCCGTCTTTCAAGACTTGCACGCCGTTCACGAACACGTGTTTGACGCCTGTCGAAAATTGATGCGGCTTTTCAAACGTTGCATGGTCTTGAATCGCAGCTGCATCGAAGACGACGACATCGGCGTAGTTGCCAATTTTGAGAGAACCGCGTTTTGTGAGTTTCAGTTTTTCGGCGGGCAGCGAGGTCAGTTTTCTAATGGCGTCATCGAGCGGGATAACTTTTTCATCGCGCACATATTTTCCGAGCAATCGAGCAAAATTTCCGTAGGCACGCGGATGCGGATTGGACAGAAGAAATACGCCTTCGGGCGACATTGAGCCTGCGTCGGAGCCGAACGTCATATACGGCAACTTCAATTGTTTTTTCACATTGTCTTCCGACATCATAAAATAGACTGTCTCGACGCGGCTGCCGTCTTCCATCACCAAGTCCATGATGGTTTCTTCGGGCGACGTGCGGCGTTCTTTGGCAACGTCGGTCAAGGTTTTGCCGATGTATTTTCTCAATCGGCGGTTGCGGAATCCGACAAAGACCACATTATCCGTCGTGCCTGCGGCGAGATATAAATTTTCCCACTCGTCGCTTGGTGTCGAGATTTCTTTTTTGAGTTGTTCGCGGATTTTTTTGTTGCTCAATCGTTTTCGCCATGCGTCAAAGCCGCCTTCTTGAACCCACGGCGGCATAGCGGCATCAAGTCCTGTCGCGCCCGCAGTGTAGGTATACATATTCGCTGCGATTGAAAGTCCCGCCGCGCGCGCCGAGTCAATTTTCTTGATGACCGCATCGAGCTTATGCCAATTGGCTTTCCCAGCCGCTTTCAGGTGAAAAATCTCGCCGTGAATATCGGCTTCTTTAGCAATGGTAATGAGTTCATCGACGGCTTGTTCAAAGCGGTTGCCTTCGCTGCGCAAGTGCGACACATAAATTCCGCCGTATGGCGCGACGGCTTTACAGAGTTCAATCAGTTCATCGGTTTTGGCAAATGCGGCGGGCGTGTAAATAAGCGCCGAGCCAATGCCAAGCGCGCCTTCTTCCATCGCCGCGCGTGCGAGCTTTTTCATTTTTTCAAGCTCGTCTTTCGTCGGCGCGCGATTGACATTGCCGATGAAATACTGCCGCAGCGTTGTTGCGCCGACATAAGACGCCACATTCGTCGAGACGCCGCGCTTCTCTAAAAATTCCAAATACTCGCCGAGCGTCGTCCACTCGATTTTCTTTCCTTTGTTTTGGAAAATCTGCATGCCTTTTTTCATCTCTGGCGAGAGCGGGCCCATCGACGTGCCTTCGCCCATGACCTCGAGCGTAACGCCCTGACGAATCGTGCTTTGAGCGCGTCCGTCGGTAATGAGCGACTGCGTCGACCAACTGAGCATATTGATGAAGCCCGGCGCAACCGTCAGTCCGGTCGCATCGATTTCTCGTTTGGCTGTTGAACTCGTCAGGTTTCCAACGGCGGCAATCGTATCTGCATTGACGGCTAAATCACCTTTGACGAGCAGCAAATTGTATCCGTCGTAAATTGTGCCGTTGCGAATTATCAGGTCGTATTCTTGGGCAGAACTTTGCATAAGCCACCCTGTCAGACAATACACGATTGCATAGCATTGCCTGAAGAGGCTTTTGAAATCAGGGAGCTGGAGTCGGCTTACAATCATAGCGTTGATGGCGTGTCTTTTGAGTGTAGAGCCAAACGACAAACGTTCATTGAAGCGCGTTTCACCTTTCGTCGTTTTTTCTTTTCACGAAATCATTTTGAGATATTCCCAGCCTTCGCCGAGTAGGTCTTCATATGAGATGCCATCTTTTTCATTGCCGGGCATAATGTAGACGGCGTCGCCGTAGCAATATTCAAAGTCAAATTGATTGATAGCGGCGATGAGCCGCGCGAAGGTTTCGCGCGTCATGTATTCTTCTTCTGGAATGTCGTCGATGACAGTCTCGACGAAGCGGTCGAGCATCGCGGAGGCTTCGAGCAGGAAACACAAGCTCACGACGACGTAGTATTTGTTGGCGCTTAGGCGCGAGATGCCGTCGACTTCATCGGCGACTTCGTCCTCCTCTAATGCTAAGTTGGCTTCAATGTCGTTGACCCAATGTCGAAATTCACTTTCAGCGCGGGCAGCATCGGGAATAAAATCCCAGAAGCCGTATTCGTAGTAAGGCTCGGCTTCAAGGAGTTTCATAACGATTTTTCGATAGATGCGTTTTTTTTCGGCGGGCGTTTCCTCATCATCGACAGGCGCGTTGATGATGTGATGAATCTCAGAGCGCAGCGTTTCTTTGCCGTAATAATTGAACGCCACTTGGATTCCCAAGAAGCCCATCTCTTTGGGCTTATTGCCGCCAAACAACCGCGAGAAAAAATTCCGTCTGTTTATCATATTGGGTCGATTTTTAAGTCTTTAAGTTCAAGGTCTTTGCTCAAACGCAGCATTGTCTTTACCTGCCATCGGCTATTGATTTTTCAGGCACGCGCGCCTCGCCTCCGTCCTTTGCTGTATTGGGTTACGATGAGAAAAATCCGCCGCTTCGACCAAACGAGCCGCTTCGACCGGAGCGCACTCCCGTCAGAGTGCCTGACGATGAGACGCGCGTCGAGACTCTGCCAAAACCACTTGGGCGAGCTTTACCAACGCCTAAGGCTCCGCCAGTGGTGCGCGACGAGAACATCGTCGGACGGCGCACGGGTGTGTATGAACTTGGTCGGCTTACTGGCGAGACGCGCGAACTGTAATAACTCGGGCTGTATGACGGATAGAAAATAGGCGAGGGATAGAATATCGGGTAGTGATAGAAAAACCATGGCGCGAAAGATGGGCTGCCGCCGTAGTAGTAAGTGGTGGTTGTGTTCACAGGCGCGGCGGCAGTAGTGCCGTTCATGGCTCTTGTCAGCGAATCTCCTTGCAGAGCAGGCAATTTTCCATCGGGCGTGACGGGCGCGACGCTTGCCTGTGCAGGCTTGAACTCCGAAAGATTGACCATTGAGACCGCCACGCCTTTTTCTTTGTAAGTGGCAAAGTCATCATTGAGGTCATCTAGCTCGGTTGTGCGGGTGCTGTCGGGCGCGCAGTAGAGAACGCTCTTTGCGCCAGCGCTGGCGAGATTTTCTGCGGTCGGCAGTTTCGCAATGCACCGATTATCGAACTTGGTGTCGCCATCGGTCGCATCATTGTAGGGCAGAAGCCGATTGCTGTCGAGCAGCATCACAGCGGGTGGGTTGCCCGTGCGCTTTTTTGATTTTTGCGCGACTTCTTCGGCGTAGTAGATGAGCGCGCCCAGCGTTTGTTGAGACGGCACAACGCCAAGCGGGTGAGGCCAGTTGTCAAAGCCCAACACCACATCGGCGACATCGGCAAGCGCGGCGCCAAACGCCACCGACTCGACGCCCACAAGGTCAGCGACAATGACGACCGATTCAGGATTTTTGCTTTGACGCACAATTTCGCGCATTCCCAAGCCTTTGGCGTAAGCCTCTTTCATTGCGGGCGTAACGACAGGCGCGAGTTGGCTGCGCAGCGTCGGCTGCGAGAGCGACTGCACCAGCGTCGGCACGACAAATGGTTTCCATTTCGAGTTCGTCGGCTCGTAGGCTTTGAGCAAATTTTGCGGGTCGAGATAGGTCGCCCAGCCAATTGAGCCAGTGCTGTCTGCGCTGGTTTTGCTGTCCAGCGTGAGTGTTTTGTCGGTTGCGCCAACATTCCAGCCTTGTTCGCGTTGCAGTTCAGTTGTGTCGCGGATAATTTCTTCTTCGTCCTCATCACAGCCTTGCAAGACGCCCGACGCGGCAAGGACAGCCGCAAGCGCACCGACACTTGCCAATCGTTTATTCGCCTCGCGCCGCGAGAGTTTTTCGCGCCACCAATCTGCGCCTGTTTCAAAATTCGTCTCTTCTTTGCTCATATCATTTTTACTGTTAAGGAACTGACTTAATGTAGGTCGCCGCCGTCAGCGACGTGTAATCGGTTGCCATGTTGGAGAGCCGTGTATAAACGCCCGCCGCCGCGCCGCCGAGCAAGTAAATTCCATAGTTTGGAATTTTTCCATTGATGGGCGCAGCTTCAAAGTAACGCTGCACAACCCAGTGTTCGGTAATGGCCATATCGAGCGAGAGTTTCCAAGTTGCCTCGTCAGTGAATTTTCCGATGATGACGTCCGTGCCTTCGCAGCCATAGTCGGACTTTAGCACCCAGTCGTTTTTATCTTTGAGCACGTTCATTTCCCATGCGTCCGCCAATCGATATGTTTCAGGCAAGTAGGCTCGAATTGCCTCTTGTGCCGCGTGTGAAAATTGGCCCATGGCTTTCCAACAGAGCGCCATTGAGAGTTTATTTTGCGTAACGACTGCCCCAAACGGATTGAGCATCACCACTGTGCCGTGTTCTTCGGCTTTTAGAACGGCGTAGAGTTCGTGGTCGAGCGGATACGGGTCGGGATAGTCTTCGCCATCTTTCCAAACGGGCAGTCGCTCGCCCCACCAGTCGGTTTTGTAGTGCCGAATTGCCAAGTCGATTGGCTCGTTAAGCAGAAGCAGGTTTCGCTCCGCGTCGCAATACAAATTGAACGGCGAGCCTAAGACCACATTACAGCCGCGCTTTTCGAACCACGACTTGTAGATGAGAATCATCGAGAGATCTTCGGGCATATCCGTCGGATAAATGATGCCAACGCTGGGCTGCGCCGTTGGGTCTTTGACCGACGCTCGGTATGCTGACAGAAACGTCTCGATAAACTGCGTCTCAAAGGTTTCGTTAGGATTTTCGCAGTCTGCCACGTCTTGATAGAACAACTGATTGAGAATTACCGCTTCGGCTTCACCGCTTGGCGTGTCGCTGTTCATTTCGCAAATTTGGATTCGCCCGTCGGCACAAAGAAACACATCCAATCGTGCAATCGCGTGCCAGTTTCCGCCCGACGACAACCACATCAGTTTCTGGAATGGCGTCAGGTGAAAAAACTCATCGAGCCATTCGGGATGTTGCCAAACAAGTTCAGAGAGTTCGTTATAGACTTTCCCGATTGCTTCGGCGGCGCGGCAGAATTTTTCATACGTATCGCTTGACAACACGACGGGCGAGAGTGAAAACCGTTCTTGTCCGTACAGCCACGGGTCGCTGATGATGCCGGTCCGCACCAGTTTTTCGGCGAAGCGCGCGTAGTCGGCTTCGTGCGCGGCTTTTTCGGGCGCGACAATTTTGGGCGTGTCATTGCGCGTCGCCGCACTCGGAAACTGTATTGGTAGAGCGACCATTGAACTTTCTTCTTTTATCCCGCAGACGGGTCTTGCAAGTTCAGATTAAACGAGTAACTAAGAGCGCAGTTGCGATATACGATGTAGCTTCAATAACGCCGACGCTGATGTTGCGGTCAACGCTGATTTCTTTATCGAGCGCGCCACCGTAAGGACTAAACCCAACGCCCAGCACAATGCCCTGCACCAAAAATTGTCGAATCGGGTAGAACGCCAACACCACGAGCATGGCTTTTCCATAGTAAAGCAAGCCATTTATGTAGCCAATAAACTCGCCTTTGATGCCGTCTTGAACCGCGATGCCAATGCCAATCATCAAGCCCGCGTAGCTAAGTGCAGCGGCAACATTGCCGGAAAGAATTTCCTTTGTGTCGTCGTAAGATGTCAGCAGCCGAAATAATCTCGTTAGGACAATGAGCGACACTTGACCAATCACAAAGAATACCACCGACGCCAACGCTGTGCCGCCGACCGTTTCTTTGGCGATGGGATTTTCGCCCGTATTTTCGCCCGACACCGCCGCTGCAATCACGCACGAGGTTGCAATGAACCTGCCTGCCGCCATAATGCCAACGGCCACATTGCCTTTTCGAATTTCATCGAGGTAATCAATTCCGTGCAGAACCTTGATGCCGACCGTCGAGAGCAATGCCAAGAGCAAAATGCCGCCGATGCCGTAGAGCGCGATAAGTCCGATGTCCAACAGCAAATTATGGCTGCCCTCGCCCGTCAAGACTTCCGTCGTGATTTGGACGACGCCGAAGAGATAGCCCGACAAAGCAATGCCCGGCGCGATACTGTCCTCCTCTGTGATGACCGCCGTCAGATTGGTTTTCATCATTGCTTGATTGAGAAACCGCGCAACGACAAGCATGACGATAATCGTTGCGCCGATGAATAGGATGGACTCGACTGACATACTCCAAGGAAAGTTACAGGTTTTTGAAGTGCTGGAAGATAGGTCGGTATCGAGAGATTTGCAACATGCCTACGCTGCTATTGCTCCGCGAGCGTAGCGACGCAATCTATGGTTCAGCCGTGCTGGCGGTGTTTCGCCTTCGACACAATTTTGATACACGACCAGCCAGTTTGTCTGTCCCCTCCGTCGCGCCATTCAGGTCGGGATTTCGCTTTTTGCAATTGATGTGGTTTGATTTAACTTGGGGCAACATTTTATCAAAAAACTTCTCGGGAGAATCTCAGCTATGGCAATGGATGCGCTTGGAATGGTGGAGACCAAAGGGCTTGTCGGCGCGATTGAAGCCGCCGATGCAATGGTCAAAGCTGCGAAAGTGGAGCTGATTGGCAAAGAAGCCATCGGCGGCGGTTACGTTACCGTTATGGTGCGTGGCGATGTCGGCGCGGTCAAAGCCGCAACGGACGCGGGCGCGGCGGCGGCGCAGCGTGTCGGCGAACTTGTTTCCGTCCATGTCATTCCCAGACCGCATGCTGATGTGGAACTTATTCTGCCGAAACGTGGATAGCAATGTTTTCAAACCTAACATACCTACACCATGACTTACACTACCCTTTCATTGCGGCTATTTGCCTCCCTGTGCCTTTTTAGCGCACTCTCACACAATTCCGTTGCGCAGTTTGGATTGCCTAATCCAGCAGGCGATAACAAGCCTCGCGCGACCTTCGAAGAACGAACTGTATTGCTCGGCGATATTTTTCCGACCTTAAAAATGTTGCAAGGCGTTCCAAATATCGACGCCATCGGCGAAACGGTCAAATACAAGACTGTCGGCAAAGCCAACTACGACGAGATTTTCAAGGAAGCAGCAGAAATCAACGCGCGCACCAAACAAACGAAATTTCTCGTCGGCAAGTATGGCAAAGACCCAGCAGGATTCGGCGCTGCGGCAGCCAAAGGTCTTGGCGATAAAGCCTCCGAAGTAACGGACTTCAAAAAATTGCTTCCGATGCTTTTGGAGTCGCTCAATAGAGACAACGGACGCGCTGCCGACCTGCTCAAGCGCCTGAGCGGCTTGAAACCACAAGACGATTTTTCGGCGCTCGATGTCAATGGCGTCGTTGGAGCAATTAGTCAAGCTAAAACGAATCTGGAAGAAACGGCTGCCGACGCGCCCAAACTCGTGGAAGAGATTGGCAAGCTGACCAAATAAACTTTTGAACTTGCATCGACGCGCCGACATGGAAGAGCTTGCGCTTGGATTGATTGAAACGCGCGGACTTGTCGCTGCGCTTGAAGCTGCCGACGCCGCGCTCAAAGCGGCGGATGTTCGGCTCCTCTCGCGCGACCGCGTCGATGCAGGTTTGATTACCATTAAACTTGTGGGCGATGTGTCAGCGGTTCAAGCCGCCGTTGATGCAGGTGCAAGAGCCGCCGAGCGCGTCGGCACACTCGTCGTTGCACATGTTATTCCACGCCCCGACATTGGGCTGAACGATCAGCTCATTTACATCACGATTGATACGCGCCAGAAAAAATCTTCCACGCCCAACACACCCGTCAGCGCGCAAATAACTTCGGCGACGCCAACGCCAACACCGCCTTCGCTGAAAACAAGCACCCTTCAACCTCACGACAACGATTACGACGCGATGAGCGTTGCTGAACTTCGCCGATTGGCGCGCCAGACCTCCAATTTGTCCATGCACGGGCGAGAGATTTCCCGCGCCGGAAAAGACGACCTCATTCGCGCACTCCGCAAAGCCACAAGCAAATAACCACCTGCTCGGAGACGATTTAGACTATTTTTTCTCTAACTCCTTTTCCTGTTTGCATTTACGGCTATTTTTCTAAGCGCATTTCCCCTAAAAAAGATGTGTTTGTCGCAGATAAATTCGCGTAGCTTTGCGTGAGGATTTTACGGAGTATTGCACGCCAACGTGGTTTGAGCAATGACATTACATGAAGACAAAACTAACCGCTTCAGCAGAGCAGGCGGCGATGTTTATTGCGAAAGGCGAGTGTGTTGCCTTTCCGACGGAAACCGTGTATGGCTTAGGCGCGAATGTGTTTGATGTTACCGCCGTCAAAAAAATTTTTGAAGCAAAAGGTCGCCCGTCCGATAATCCGCTCATCGTCCATATCGCTCACGACTCGGAACTTGCCTTGCTGGCGCAGCGCATTCCTGACGTTGCTCATGAGTTTATTCAAAAATTTTTTCCGGGTCCGCTCACGCTTGTCTTGCCTAAAAGCAAATTTGTTCCCAGCATTGTCTCCGCTGGTTTAAATAGCGTTGCAGTTCGTATGCCGTCTCACAGCGTTGCCCAAGCGTTCTTACGCGCGGCGGGCGTCTCGATTGCTGCGCCGTCGGCGAATCTGTCAGGCAAGCCCAGTGCCACATCATGGCGCGCGGTCAAAGAAGACCTTGATGGAAAAATCAGTTGCATCTTAAAAGGCGACGATTCGCCGATAGGGCTGGAATCGACGGTAGTAGATTGCACAGGCAAAGTTCCACTCGTTTTACGCACAGGCGCAATTTCGTTGGAACAGCTTCAAGCAGTGCATGCACGCACGGCTCTTGCCAACCCGAAAAAGACGGCTGCGCCGAAAAGTCCGGGCATGAAATACACGCACTACGCGCCGACGGCGACCGTCGTTTTAATCGACTCGGTTGATGAGATTCGCCGTGCAACGAAGAAATCTGCTTACATCGGGCTTAGCATGCCCTCGCCTGCCCTGCACTTTCAGAAAATTTGTATGAGTCTTGAGGAATACGCGCAGTCTCTTTTTTCATTTTTCAGAGATGCCGATGCGGCGGGCGTTACGCACATTTACTGCGAGTGCGTTCCCGAACAGGGCATTGGTCGTGCGTTGATGGATAGGCTGCGCAAAGCGTCGTCGCGCTTGTAAGGTCTGTCGTCTACAAAAACGCTTCTGAGCCAATCGCGCGGTAGCCACGCAGAAACTCCTCTGCCGTGAGCCGTTTTTTTCCCTCGACTTGCATCGATAGAATTTCCACTGTTCCCGCGCCGCAATTGACGATGAGCGAGTTGTTTTCAATGCGCCATGCGCCCGGCGCACCTGTATTTTCAAGCCTCGACGGACGCGCTTGAAAAATCTTCACTTGCTTGCCGTTAAAGGTTGTCCATGCCGTTGGACGTTCTGCCAAGCCGCGAATGAAATTGTTCACGTCGTCTGCCGACTTCGCCCAATCAATTTTGGTATTGTCCCTAAAGAGTTTCGGCGCTTTGGTGGCAAGCATGTTGTCTTGTTCGACGGGTTCAACGGTGCCGTTGCTGATGCGTTGCAGCGTTTCAACGACGGCGTCCGCGCCTAAGCGCGAGAGTTTTTTGGAAAGGTCGTCGGCGGTTTCATCAGGCGCAATCTCGATGCGTTTTTGCAAAATGATGTTACCTGTATCAACTTTCTCTTGTAGGAAGAACGTGGTTACGCCCGTTTCTTTTTCGCCGTTGATAATTGCCCAATTGATGGGCGCGGCACCGCGATACTTCGGCAAGAGCGACGCATGTAGATTAAAAATGCCCTTTGTTGGAATTGAAAAGAGATGCGGCGGCAAAATTCGAAACGCTACGACGACAATCACATCGGGCGCGACCTCGCGGAGTGCCTGCTCAAACGAAGGGCTTTTTAGGTCATCGATTTCTAAAACGGGAAGGCTCAATTCACGGGCGGCGCGTTTGACGGGCGTCGGTTCAGGGGTGCTTTTGGCGCCCTCGCGAGGCTTGTCGGGACTCGTTACAACCAGCGAGACTCGGTCGTTTGACGCCGCAATTTTTCTGAGCGACGGAACGGCGAACTCTGGCGTTCCCATGAAAACAACATTCACTTGTATCCTACTTTTCCGCCAGTTCGTATTCGGCTTCAACATCGCCGCGCTTAATAGCCTCCAATTCTTCTTTGAGGTCGCGGCGCGTTTTCGAATCTAATTTTTCAACGAAGAGTTCGCCGTTCAAGTGGTCAAGCTCGTGTTGAATGACACGCGACATCAAGCCGTCGATTTCCTCGATATGTTCCTCGAAATTTTCATCGCGGTATTTGAGCGTAATGAGCTTTGGTCGAGTGACGGTTTCGCGTACGCCGGGAATCGAGAGACAGCCTTCTTCCATTGTTGCTTCGCCGCGCGTCGACAAAATTTGCGGGTTGATAATGACCATGGGCGCTGTCTCGGCGTATTCTTCAATCATTGAAATATCGGCGACAAGCAAACGCAGCGACACGCCGACCTGCGGCGCCGCCAGCCCGATGCCATTTGCCTGATACATCGTCTCGAACATATCGTCGATGAGTTCGCGCAACTCGTCGCTGACGGCTTTGACCGGCTTTGCCGTTTTTTTCAATACCTCAGCGCCGTAAGTGTAAATCGGTAAAATTGCCATAAGAAAACTTGAGATAGTAATTGGAAAAATCTGTGATGCCCTTGAACGCGGACAGTGCGTTATGTCGTTTCGGCGTGGCACTCAACGCGGCGCCGCACTCACAACAACGGTTTTCATTCCTTGCGGGAATCGAATGAAGTCAATCGTATGTAAGCGTGCGTTCGCCACCGCCAAGACAGGCACGCCATCGTGTTTCAACGACTTGGCGTCTTGCGCGTCAATGTCGTCGATGACTATCGGCACTGAAAATACGCCTTTGCCGGAATTTAGCATAATGGTCAGCGTAGCTTTTTGTCGATTACCAACGAGTAAATCTAATTTTTTGTCTTGATTCACATCAATCGCGCGAATAAACTCATGCTTGTCGACCCGTCGAAGTCCGCGCAGTCTTTCGGCGCGGTAGCGCTTGCTCGAGAGAAATAGCAGTGATTTGGTCTGCGATATCAAGAGCCAATCGGGTTTTTGGTCGCCGTCGAAATCCTCGACGAGCGCGGTGTGCAGGGCATCGTCTGCTGAATACGGCACCAGCACGAGTTGTTTGGTTTCAACGAGTTTCAAGCGACGCGCCTCAATTGAGCCGAACTCGAACAGCCGAGCGGCGAGCATCTGGTTGTCGTTCACGCTTAGCGCTGCAAGTCCCGTTTTTTTTCCAACGCGCGCCTTGTTGATGAACAGCATTTTCTCCGCAGGCAGCTCGGGATAAAGTGAAATTTCATCAATGTGCGGCGCGCCATCTCGTGAAACGTGATAGGTTAAGACGCGCGGCAAAATTTCCTGATTGCCTTCATCGAGCAGCATCAGGAGCGTTGGTGCGCCGCCGTCGCCGTTCCAAAATTCTGCACTTGCCACATTTAATGTCAAGATGGGCAGTTCCGCCGCTTTTTCCAGTGATGTCGATTTGACTTGATACATCGTCAGTTTTTCGGGCGACTCGGCAAGGCAGAGCAACTCACCGCTGTCTTGCACTTGCCAAAGAAACTTTGGCTTGCTTTCAAGCACAAAGGATTTTTGATACGCCAAGTGTTTTTCTTGATTCAGCACGGAGACGGTTTCCGCCTTGCCTGCTACCAGCAAGAGCGACTGCTGTCTGCGTCGCACCGCCGCCAATGCGATTGGATTAGCTCGTGTAACGATGCGCTCAATGTTTTGTCGCTCATCGCGCGGCGTTATTGAAAAAATCACTAATCTTTTGCGCTGCTCGTCGGCGAAGACAATGTCGGGCTTTCGGTCGCCATTGAGGTCGGCAACGACCATATCTTCCACGCCGCCGACGCCAAGCGATATAGGGTCTGAAAATCCCGACGTGCCTTTGGCGAGATAGAAGAACGCGGTTTGTCCAGCACGGTCAAGCACCAAGAGGTCTTTGACACCGTCGCCGTTTATGTCGTCAGTCAAGATAATTGACGGGCTTTCGCCGCAGGGCAATGTCAAGGGAGGTGTTCCGGTTTGCACGCCGACATCGTATATGACGCGCAGCAAGGCGGACTTTTCGCCCGCCCGTTTCGGCGCAAGCGCAATAACCGCATCAGGCAATTGATTTTGATTAAAGTCTGCACAAGAAACGGCAAAGACATCGGTCTCGAACCTAAGCTGCGTTGCGCCAGCCAGTGAATCGGCAGAGTTTCGCGCCAAGCGTATTTTGCGCTCTGTGGCGTCGGCTAAGAGCAAGTCGCCGCCGTTCCGATGCTCAACGCTTTCCGTTACCGCCAATTGCCAGTAGGCACTTTCACTCGCGCGTCGCGCCATGCGCGTCAATTCCCCGTTGCTCGAAACCTCAATGCAATCGACGCCGCGCCATTGACCAATTGCAAAGACGGTGGTTTTACTGAATCGAGTCTCGACATAAATTTTTTCCGTGCCATGCTCTGCATCGAGTTCACCCTGCAACGTCATTTTTTCCAACGCGCCGCCGATATAACAGGCAATTTTTTCAGGCGCGTCGCTAAGAACGATTAAATCGGAAATACCGTCTCGGTTTGCGTCGGTTGCTTTAAGGTCAATTGCTTTACCTGCGACGGCAACAAGTTTCGGCGAAGCAAATTCCAAGCGGCTATTGCCATAAAAGACTGCAATTTTTCCTGTGCGCTGTTCAAGCGCGGCAATATCAAGATGCTTGTCGCCGTTGAAATCACCGACAGCAAGTTTTGAGATAGCGAGCGTTGCGGGAAAATCGTAGCGGCAGAAAGCGGGAACGACTGTTCCTATCGCCATATTCTTCTGTGGCGGCTCGGCAAGTGCCGTGGTCAAGGTCAGCAGTAACAATGTAACACTTGTTATCACAGTTGGGGAGTGACGCATCGGTTCACGCAAAAGTTTTAATGAATAAGTTTTAATGAATAAGTTTCAAGTGCGATATACAACAGTTCTCTGTAATGAGTAAGCATTTTTTCCATGCCAAACAACGTTGCGCGATTTTTCTCTGTGCAAATGTTTTTGCATGTGCGCCGTCCCCCAGAGCCACTGCCGAACTCAATCGTGAGTTCATCAATGAGTGCGAAATTTTTGATGTAAAGCGTTTTGAGCATTTAAGGAAAGCAACTTGTGCGGCGAAAATAGACTTGCAACCGCACGTTTGCAAAACGCATCGTCACGCTTGACGTTCCATGCGTCTCTCTTCCACCCCTTCATAAATCGCAGGCAAAAGAA
>JPGV01000014.1 GCA_000724175.1 [Candidatus Thermochlorobacteriaceae] bacterium GBChlB
TCGCCCACCAGTTGTCATACTCGACGATGCCGAGATTCACATCTTCGGCGAACCCGACGCTTAAAAATTCTTCGGCGCGACGCTCGACATCGTGTGTGCGAACCGTGATGTGGTCAATAAGCGGTCGAAGCCCGATGCCAAGCTCATCGAGCATCTGGCTCACAAGGCGTGCAGCACGATTGTGCGTGAGGTAGTCGTGAATGTAGCGGTCGACGAGCGATTCCGCCAAATGAATCTGTTTGTTCATCGTGTTACTTCTTCGTTAAGTGATGGCTGACCGATGCTTGCCACTGCGCCGTTAGGCGTGTTGAGCTTCGGCGGTTCGGATTTCTGAAGGCGGTTTAAGTATAAATCAATCAGTTGTCCGGCAATCGGCGCAGCGACTTTTCCGCCGAAGCCNNCGTGCGGATTTTGTGCGGTGCCAGTTTTGCCCGCCACGTCGATGCCAGCGACTTGTGCTGCTTTGCCCGTGCCATCGGCGACGCAGAGCAACATCCCTTTGCGCACAAGGTCGAAGGTCGATTTTGAGATGGGAATATCTTTGGTCTCGAATTTAAGTTGCACCAGTTCGCCCGTTTGTTTGTCGCGGAAGGATTTAGCGAGGTGCGGCGTAACAAGTGTGCCGCTGTTAGCAAGCGCGGCAACATAGCGCGCCATTTGAATCGGCGAGGCGCCAATGTCGCCTTGCCCAATTCCCAAGTTCACCAAAAAGCCATCGTGCCAGCCGACTCGATACGGGCCATATTTTTTGTTAAAGTATTCGCGTGACGGAAGAATCAAGGTTTGTTCGTCAGAAATATCGAGTCCGGTTTTTTCGCCGAAGCCGAACATCGCGCTGTATTTCGTCCATCGGTCGAAGCCGATTTTCAAAACGAGTTGATAAAAGAAGCTATTGCAAGAGTGCTGAATAGCGCGAACGACATCGAGTCCGCCGTGGCCTCTGCCGCCGTGGCAGAGAAAATCTTTATCGCCGAACTTGAAATGTCCGGAGCAGCCAAGAATGGTCGAGGGGGTGATGATTTTTTCCTCGAGCGCGGCAAGCGCGGTAATCATCTTAAAGGTTGAGCCGGGCGGATAGCGTGTTTGCGTAACGCGGTTGAAAAGCGGGTTGCCGGGGGCTTTGACTAAGCCGTTCCATGTGGCGGCGTCGGTCGAGCCGCCAAGCAAGTTTGGGTCGTAATCGGGCTGGCTGGTCATGGCGAGTATTTCGCCGTTCTGCGGGTCGAGCGCGACGATGGCGCCCGACTTGCCTGTGGCAGTAAGCAGACTTTCGGCCGCAGCTTGTAACCGCGCATCGAGCGTCAGAAATAAATCGCTGCCGCGCTGCACTGGAATGTTTTGCCCTCCGCCCTCGTATTCGCCGACTTGCTTGCCGATGGAATTGACGACCATCAGTTTATAGCCGCGTTGTCCGCGCAAGACATCTTCGTAGCTTTTTTCAAGCCCGCTATACCCGATGATGTCGTCGCGTGCATAGACGTCTTTCGGTAATTTCTCAATCATCTGTTTCGAGAGAAATTTTGTATAGCCGAGAAAGTGCGGCGCGTTGAACTCTTTGGGATATTTGCGCTTGCTTTCCATCACGATATCGGCGCCAGGCAACTGCCAAAGATTTTCCTCGAGCCGACAAAGCGTGGCAAGGCTTAAGTCGCGCACGAGTTTGGCGGGTAGAAAACGATTGAGGTCTTCGGCGTCTTTGAGCCGCTCACGCAGATACTCTTCCGAAACACCGACAAGCGACGAAAGCATCGAGAGTTTCGATTTGTCGAACTCTGACGGAATAACTTGCAGCGAGTAAAGCGGCTGATTTTCGACGACGGGAATATTATTTCGGTCGAAAATCGTGCCGCGCGCAGCCTCAATCGGAAATTTGCGCACACTGTTCTGCGAAGAAATTTGCCCTAACTCCGACTCTGAAATGACTTGCAAATAAAAAAGCCGCCCAAGCAAGACAGCGAAGACGACGGACACGCCTGCATAAACAAACGGCGCTACGAATGTTTTATTATCCGACATAGTTCACCCCGAAGGTTAATGAAGTAACTCTAACTCCGTGCAAATCTCAGATGCGATGTAACGCGCTTTGATATGCGGCGTAACCGACGACGGAATTGTAACCGACGCCGACCGCAATGTAAATCGGTAATTTCCACCAGACAAGCGCAAGTCCATAGGCGGTCAGATAATATGCTGTAATTCCAGCTACGCTCGAGACGGCAACGGCAACGATGAACGTCGTCGTTTGTCTTGCGCCTTCGGTTTCTCGAAAAAATCCCGCTGTAAATCCCGCGACGGTTTTCGAGAGCGCGTCGATGCCGAGCGTGCCGTGCAGTAAGTCCATCAGGAGTCCGATAAAAAATCCTGCCGTTGTGCCAACGCTTTGTCCTTCGCGCTGCGCGATGAATGTCAGCAAAACAAGCATCATATCGGGAGCGATGTCGTAAAGCGCAAGCCTATCGAGCAGAAACTTTTGAACCAGAGCAAGCGCCAGCCCGCCCAATGTATAGAATAAAATGCGCTGCTGCACAGCCCAATGCGACGACGAAAATTAACGAGGCTTGAAGTTTATTGAAATTCTTTGAACCGCTTTTTCATGGCGTCTTTTTCTTTATTCGGTGGTCTCAATTGAATGAACACGTAATCCAACTTGTCGAATTCCACTGCCAGCGCGACATCGATTTTGTAAAAAAGTTGTCCAGCTTTTCGGTCGACGTGCTTCACCACGCCAACTGGCACATTGGCGCCGACGAAAGAACTAAACTCTGCTGTCAAGAGCTGCTCGCCCGCTTGAATCTCGCTGCTCAGCAAGACATGCTCAACCGTCGCCAGATTTTCCGACGGCTTCCAAGACAAGACGCCCGCCGTGCGCGTCTTTTCCGTAACAACGCCAACCTTGAAATCGCGGTTGATAATCGGCTGCACCAGCGCGTAATTCGGCGAGACGAGAATAACACGCCCGACGAGTCCTTTGTCCGTCAAGACAGGCATATTGACTGCAATGCTGTCGTCCGACCCCACATTAATCATCAGCAAATTGCGCTCAGCGTTGAATGTGCGGTCAATGATTTGCGCGAGCTTCAAGGGATAGCGGCTTTCATTGCGATAGGCTAAGAGGCGTTTCAAGTGCTCATTTTCCAAAACCGCATTTCGGGCGATGCCAACTTCGACGGCAAGTTCAGCGTTGCGCTCGCGCAGCATGTTGTTCTCGCCGACAAGTCCAAAGTATTTTTGAATCGCAGCAAAACGAGCTTCAATAGCGCTGAATGTCTCCAAGCCAGCACTTCTGACGCTGCGCAGCGCAGGGGTTTCTTTATTAGCAATGAGCGCCAGCGAGACGAGACAAAAAAACGTCAAGAGAAGAAATTCCCGAAAGTCAAGAATGAGAAATTCAAGCAGTCGTTTCATAGCAGATGAAGTCAAAAGTCAAAACCAGAGCGCGAGCTCGATGTTCGAAACACTGCGCTTGAAATCCACGTGAGAGCGAAGACCAAGAGCATCAGTAGAACGCCTTCTGCCGACGCTGCGCCAAAATCGCCCAAACGGAACTGCGAAAAAATGTCGACGGAAATCGGCACATTGTCGGGATTGTAAATCATCACCGAACATGGAAATTCGCTTAACGCGCTGATGAATGTAAATAAAAATCCAGACGCCACGGCGGTAAGAATCACAGGCACAATCACGCGACCAATCACGCGAATATACGGTGTTCCCAGTGTCGACGCTGCCTCGACGAGCGTGTAATCAAAACTCTCCAGTGCCGAACTCACGCTGCGCGTAATGTAAGGCAAGTGCCGAATAAAATAGGCAAGCGGAAGAAGCGTGTATGAACCAACCAACGCCGTTCCAAACGACAAGGGTGAGGGTTTTGAGAACGCCGCAATGAGATTCACGGCAAGCGCAGTGCCAGGCAAGGCGAGCGGCAAGAGCAGCAACAGCGAGACGAACTCGCGCGCGTAGATGCGTCGCTGCGCCAATAAAATTCCCGCCACGAGTCCAAACAGCAAATTCGGCACGCTTGCAAGCAGCGCCATCGTAAGGCTGTTCAAAAACGGCTGATACGCCGTCGGTTCAGAGAATACCTTGAAATAATTTTTGAAACTATACATCGCGGGCAATATGGTGCGCGAGGCGGCAGTGTTCTCGGCAAACGACATTAAAACCAGCACGGCAATCGGCAACAACACAAACAACGCCATCATACTGAGCAATGCGGTAAAAACAGGATTGATGCGTTCCAAACTGACCTCGCGCGTGGCGCCGCGCTGCGCCAGTGCTGCTCGATGGGTTGCCGCATATCGCTCAAAAAAGTAAAGCGCAAGAATCGAGATCATCATTAGCCCGACTGTCAGCGCGGCAGCATCACCGAGCGAGCCAGCGGTTTTTTGCGTATAAATTTCAACTGTAAGAAACGGCGACCGTCCGCCGAAAAGCAGCGGCGCCGTAAACGACGCCACGCTCAAAATGAACACAATCAATCCTGCCGATAAGAGCGCCGGACGCAGCAGCGGCAACAGCACTCGAAATACAACCGTTAGGCGGCTTGCGCCTAAATTTTCTCCCGCTTCTAAAAGTGCATAATCGGTTCTCGCCAAAGCCGACGAGGCAAACAAAAAGAAATGCACATAGAAGGAATAAACATGAATCACCAATACTGCCCAAAATCCCTCGAAGGAAAAAGGCGAGGTGGAAAGTCCAAACAGGCTTTGCAGAAAACGCGGAACGATGCCCGACTCGCTGTATAAAAATTGAAACGAGAACACGCCCACCAGCGGCGGCAAGCCAAGCGGCAGCAAAAACAACGTCGAGAGCAGGGCTTTCGCCGGAAAACGAAATCGCCAAAAACTATAGGCAAGCAAAACTCCAAATACGCCCGAAAGCGCGACGGTTGCCAGCGAAAGCACGACCGTGTTCCGAAAAACTGCGAAGCGCTCTGCGCTGAACAGCGCCGCATAATACTGCGCTGTGAAAGAGGCTTGCTCGTTGAGAAAACTTTGCCGCACGGTCGCGAGCGTCGGATACAGCACATAGCCAAGCAAAAGCAGAAGAATAGCGGCGTTAAAAATGAAAGCAGGCAGGCGAAGCAGCATGGTTGGCAATAAACGGGTGAGATTTGTTGAGGCGCGGGCCGGAATCGAACCGGCGAANNCTCTGCCTTACCACTTGGCTACCGCGCCGTATGCAAAATGCAGGCCTTAAACATATTCAATCGCGGCCTTTTTTGCAAAGATTTTTTGCTCTATTAAAAAAGGAGAGCGGGCGCGCTCGGACTGCCTCAGTTTGGTTTTTGCACCAGATTTTGGTATTTCCCGTGCGGTTCAATCAAAGACATGAGGCTCGACGCAATCAACATACACAAACGCTACGACCGAAAGCCTGTCTTTCAAGGTATCTCGCTCTCGCTCACCGTTTCGGAAAGCCTTGCGGTTACAGGCTCAAATGGAAGCGGAAAATCGACCCTAATGAAAATTCTTGCTGGACTTTCTGCGCCGACGTTGGGCAGCGTAACCATGACGCTCTTTGATAAATCGCTTGAAAAAACCGAGCGATTCCGCTACATTGGGTTTGTTGCGCCGTATTTGCAGTTTTATGAAGAACTCACAGGGTTGGAAAACATCGTGTTTTCGCTTCGAGCCAAGAATGTAACGCCAGAAATGTCCCGCCTTAACCAATTGTTCGAGCATTTCGCGCTCCATGCCGCCAAAGAAAAACCGGTGAAAATGTATTCCTCTGGCATGGCGCAGCGGTTGCGATTTATTCAAGCGCTTGCCGCGCAGCCAAAATTTTTATTTCTCGATGAACCCACTGTAACGCTCGACCAAAACGGCATCGCGCAACTCTGGTCAATACTCGACGAGCTGCGCTCCAATGTCGTGCTGATTATCGCCAGCAACGATGCGCGCGACGTAGGTCAATGTCAACGCACGCTTTCCATAGAAGATTACAAAAACTCCTAAACTTAATGTCTCGCAAGTCTTTTCGCAAAGAGCGACGCCGCCGCCAACAACTTGATGCGTCGCGCCCCAGCCCAAACGATATGCTCCGCGTCAAGGAATTTCTGATTCGTCAGGGCGAAAAATCCGTCGCTGCTGAAATTCTCAACTTCTTTGCCGAGCACGAAGGCGGGCGCTTCCGCTCGCGCGACATTGCTGCCGAACTCGGCTACGATTCCGACGAAGACCTGCCGGGCTTTTGGCACATTTTGCATCGGCTCCACGAAGCAGGCGGATTGGAAAAAGACGACGACCGATGTTACAGCCTCTCCGCTAACGGCGTCTCAATGACCGACATGATTCGCACACATCAAGAACTCGCTGTGCCGGTCGACAAAAAGCAAACGCCAATTGTGCTGGCGCCGCCGAAACCGCGCTTTCAGGTGGGCAATACTTACACAGGAACGCTCTCAACGCACCCCAACGGCTACGGCTTCGTCAAGGTCGAGGGATATGAGGACGAAATCTACATTCCCGCTGACCACCTCGTCGATGTGCTGACAGATGATGTGATTGAAGTAAAGGTAACGCTTGCGCCACTCGACCAGCGCGGCAAAAAAGAATCGTGGTCGCGCCGCTTCGAGGGCGAACTCGTCCAACTGGTTGAACGCAAAAGAACCGAAATCGTCGGCACGCTCAAACGAAAGAACAAAGCGTTTCAATTGATTCCCGATAACAGTCGCATCGTTCCCGAAATCGTCGTCAAACTCAAAGATGCCAAAGACNNGGCGAGTCGTCTGTGGAAGTCGCCGCGATTGCACGCTCGCTCGGCATTGATGCCACATTCCCGAAAGCCGTCGTCGCCGAAGCCAATAAGCTGTCAGAGAAAATTTCAAAAGACGATTTGAAAGGACGGCTTGACTACCGTGATAAAGTCGTCTTTACGATTGACCCATACGACGCCAAAGATTTTGACGATGCGCTCTCGGTCGAGTATCTCGATAACGGAGACTTGAAAATCGGTGTTCATATTGCCGATGTCTCGCACTTTGTCAAGGAAGGCACAAAGCTCGACGAAGAGGCAATGCGCCGTTCCACATCAGTTTACTTGGTCGACCGTGTTATTCCGATGTTGCCGTCGAACTTGTCGGAAAATATCTGCAGTTTGAACCCACACGTCGACAGGCTCGCCTATTCAGTGATTTTTACGATGAACAGCCGCGCGCAGGTGTTGGACTATGAAATTGCCAAAACGGTCATTCACTCCAAGCGGCGGTTCACGTATGAGGAAGTGCAAGACATTATTGATGCCGAGCATGGCGACTTTTACACCGAAATTCACACCTTGCACGCGCTCAGTAAAATTTTGATGAAAGAGCGGTTTCAAAATGGCGCGATTGACTTCGATACCG
>JPGV01000015.1 GCA_000724175.1 [Candidatus Thermochlorobacteriaceae] bacterium GBChlB
TGGGCGTGGGATATTACCAACTTCGTCTGGTGGGTCGGTATCGGACACGCCGGCACGCTTATTTCCGCCGTTTTGTTTCTCTTCCGCCAAAAATGGAGAACCTCGATTAACCGCTTCTCGGAAGCAATGACGATTTTTGCCGTTATCTGCGCGGCGACGTTCGTCGTGTTTCACACCGGACGCCAATGGCTCGACTACTGGCTCTTTCCGCTCCCGAACCAGATGCACATGTGGGTGAACTTCCGCTCGCCGCTGATGTGGGACGTGTTCGCGGTGTCGACGTATTTCACGGTGTCGCTCCTCTTTTGGTATGTTGGACTCATTCCCGACCTTGCCACGCTGCGCGACCGTGCCACGCCCGGCATTCGCAAATACATTCTCGGATTTTTCGCTATGGGCTGGCGCGGCGGAAACCGTCAATGGAAACACTATGAGCGGGCATATATGATTCTCGCCGGACTCTCGACGCCGCTCGTCTTGTCGGTGCATAGCATCGTGTCGTTTGACTTCGCCACCTCAATCATTCCGGGCTGGCATACAACGATTTTCCCGCCATACTTCGTTGCTGGTGCGATCTTCTCTGGCTTCGCTATGGTGATGACACTTGCCACGCTCACGCGCATGGTCTACCCGAAAATGGCAGACATCATCAACATGCAGCACTTGGAGAAGATGAACATCATTATGCTTGTAACGGGCATGATGGTCGGCTACGCCTACGCCTGCGAATTTTTCATTGCTTGGTATAGCGGCAACGAATACGAATCGAGCATCTTCATCAAACGCGCAACGGGACCTTACGCTTGGGCGTATTGGTCAATGATTTTCTGCAACGTGGTGTCGCCACAGCTCTTCTGGTTCAAGAAACTGCGCACCAACATTCCCGTGATGTTCGTCGTCTCTATTGTCATCAACATCGGAATGTGGTTCGAGCGCTTCGTCATCACCGTAACATCGCTGGCGACCGACTTTGTGCCGTCAAGTTGGAAATACTACACGCCGACGATTTTCGATGTATGCAGTTTCGTCGGTTCAATTGGCGTGTTTATGACCCTGTTCCTGCTCTTCCTGCGCTGGCTGCCGATGATTGCTATCTCGGAAGTCAAGGGTGTCTTGCCGCAAGCCAACGCGCATTGGGAAGGCTACGGACATCACGACGGACACAGCAACGGACACGACGCACATTCAGGCAATGGACACGCGGAGGAAAACGCCGCCGAACTTGAAACGAAAAACGGAGGACGCTAACCATGGACGCAATGACTCAAAGCCGTCAGAATTTTGACGATATGAACCGCAATGCGGAGAAAGCCAAACAAGAAGCCTTACGGATTCTCATTGAAGAAGAAACCGACGCAGTGCTTGCCGAGTTCGATAATCCCGCCGAGCTCCTGCGCGCTGCCGAAGCCACACGCAGCGCCGGATACGACCGCTATGAAGTCTACTCGCCGTTTCCGATTCACGGCATGGACGACGCCATGGGGTTGCGCCAATCGCCGCTCGGATTTCTGGTCTTCGGCGTCGGCTTCTGCGGATTTTTATTCGCTATCTGGATGCAATGGTGGATGGGCGCGGTCGATTATCCGCTCGTCTTTTCGGGCAAACCATTTTTCAGCCTGCCGCCCTCTGTCCCGATTATGTTCGAGCTCATGGTGCTATCGTCGGCATTTACAGCGATTATCGGCATGTTCTATTTGAACAAAATGCCGCGCTTCTTTCACCCGATTTTTTACAGCGATCGCTTCGCCAAAGTAACGGACGACGGATTTTTCTTGGCAATTTTCGCTTGGGATAAAAAATTCAATGTGCGCGAAACGAAAGCCTTCCTTGAAAGCATCGGCGGAAAAAATATCGAGCTGGTGCATCGACCGATTGAAGAACAAGAACTCGAGGAAGCAACACAGACTGCTGCAAGCAAAACGATGGAGGTAGCAAAATGAACCGCGAAAACAAACGACAAATTTTAGGCTTGGCGACTTGGCTGTTTATGGCAACCATACTTACGGGCTGCTTTCGCGGCTTGCCGGGCGACCAGCCGCCGATTCATATCAACCCGAATATGGATACACAGGAAAAGTTAAAGCCGCATCGCAAAAGCGACTTCTTTGAAGACGGCTCAGCAATGCGAATGCCCGTTGCCGGCACCGTCGCGCGCGGTTACCTGAAAGACAACACGATTTTTTACGCGGGCGTTACCAAAGTTGGCGACACCGTTGCAGTTGCTCCGATTGAAGTCAATTTGGAAACCCTGCAGCGCGGTCAAGAGCGCTATAACATTTATTGCGCGCCGTGCCATAGCCGCGTTGGCGATGGCAAAAGCATCATGATGGAACGGGGCAATATGATGGCGACGAGTTTGCACGAAGCCAGAATCCGCGCCGTGCCAGACGGACACTTGTTTCTCGTCGCCTCCAATGGCATCAGAAATATGTCGGGATATAAAGCGCAAATTTCGGCGCAAGACCGTTGGGCAATCGTCGCTTACATTCGCGCCTTACAACGCAGCCAAAATGCAAGCATCGCCGACGTGCCCGAAGAAATGCGTAAAGAATTTATCAAGCAGTAACGAAAGGACGAAACTATGAGCGTTCAAGATTTTCAACTCACAAAGGAAAGCCGCTTCGGCACGATTGCACTGGTATTGGGCATCGCGGGTCTGGTAGCGAGCATCGGCGGATTTTTCATGGACAGAGAACAATTCTTCCATGCCTATCTCGTGGCGTATTGTTTTTGGCTCGGCATTACACTCGGCGGACTCTTTTTTACGATGTTGCACCACATCGTCAGTGCCGATTGGAGCACAGTGCTTCGCCGCATCACCGAGTCGATTATGATGGCAATGCCCGTCATGGCGATTCTCTTTATCCCGATTGCGGTCGGCATTCACGACCTCTACCATTGGTCGCACGCCGATGCGGTCGCCACTGATAAACTGTTGCAACACAAAGCCGGCTGGCTCAACACGACAGGCTTTCTCATCAGAGCGTTCATTTACTTTGCAATTTGGACAACGCTCGCGTTTCTGCTCTACAAAGCCTCAATGGATATGGACGGCGGCTACAAAGACGAACATCGCGCCCGCATGAAAGCCATCAGTGCGCCGGGCATTTTCGTCTTCGCGCTCTCGATTACCTTCGCCGCATGGGACTGGGTGATGTCGCTCGACCCGCATTGGTATTCCACGATTTTCGGCGTGTATTTCTTCGCAGGAAGCTGGTGGGCAACTCTGGCGTTTATCACCCAATTCGCGCTCTACTTGCGCAGTCAAAATGTGTTGGATAAAGCCATCACAGTCGAACACTATCACGACTTGGGCAAATTGATGTTTGGCTTCACAGTGTTCTGGACCTACATCGGCTTCTCGCAGTTTATGCTGATTTGGTATGGCAACATTGATGAAGAAACGCTCTTCTACAAACACCGTTGGGAACACGGCTGGGAATATGTGAGCATCTTTTTAATCGTCGGACATTTCGCGATTCCGTTTTTTACCTTGATGTTCCGCGCCGTCAAACGCAACCCCGCGATACTCAGAGTCCTGACGCTGTGGATGCTCTTTATGCAAGTCGTCGATTACTTCTGGCTGGTGATGCCGAGCATGGGCGCGCATGGCGCTGCCGACGCTGCACACGCACATCACGGCATCGGGCTGTCATGGATGCACCTGACAACGCTGGCGGGCATCGGCGGAATTTTTCTATGGACGTTCTGGACGCGCTTGGTCTCCAAGCCCATGGTGCCTATCGGCGACCCGCGCTTGGAAATTTCACTGAAATTCCATCAATAAAAATCGTAAATTTGTTAATTGAGTTTAAGCAGACTGGAAGGAGTTAAATTATGACCGAAACAGAGGAGAAGAAGGTTATGCAGCCGACGTCGGAACATCTCGCCACGCCGCAACATGCGCCTGAATCACACGACGGCGGTTACGAAAAAGAAGACGTCAATGGCGGACGCATCATCGGCTCGTTCATCATCGGCGTATGCGTCATTGGGTTCATTATGTTCCTCGTGAGCGAGTATTTCATTATCTCGAAAGAACGACAAATTCTCGAGTCGGCGCTCAAGCCCGAAAGCAATCAACTCCGCGAGTTGCGCCAACGCGAAGACGGCGCGCTCAACGCTTACAAAGTGCTCGACGAGAAAAAAGGCGTCTATCAAATTCCGATTTCGGAAGCCATGAAGCGCATCGCCGACGAAGCCTATCGGAAAAAAACAGCGCCGCCTGTTGAAGAGAGTGCCAACAACAGCAATGCGAAGGATGCGAAGAAAGACCCCAGCCCTGTCGCAAAAAAAACGGCAGAGAAGTAACAACCCGTTGCGGAAAATCTAAACGGCGTGATTTAGTTTGACGCAATGATGCACTTGAAATTCACCACTAAAAAGAAAGGAGGCGACGATGATGACGACAACGCAACAAAATCTCTGGAATCGCATCAGCGCGTTTTCGCTCGATGCCGTTGATGCCGCCTATCCTTTTTCTAAACGTTTAGCGCGTGAAAACGCTTGGTCTTTGAACTTCGCTAAACGTGTGATTGAAGAATACAAGCGCTTCATGTGTCTCGCCGTCAGCGCCGGACATGAGGTAACGCCCTCCGAAGAAGTTGATGAGGTATGGCATCTCCATCTCATCTACACCAAATCGTATTGGGACGATTTTTGCAACGGCGTGCTGGGAAAGCCCATTCATCATAACCCGACGAAGGGCGGAAAATCGGAGCGCGAAAAATACGGCGCACTCTACAACCGCACGCTGGACTCATACCGCGCCTTCTTCAACGAAGAGCCGCCGGCGGATATTTGGCAATCGGAACAGGTGCGCTTTAAGAAAGCCGCTGAGCTGAAGAAAATCAACACGCGAGAAAATTGGGTGATTCCCAAACCGAAGTTTCTCGGTACAAGCGCAGCCGTAGTATTTGCGCCAATCGCCATACTGGTGCTTCCGGGCTGCGGCGGCGGCGAACTGCTCTTCGGCGGACTTGCAGCAGCAGGCGGCGCTGGCGCATTCGCATTGGCGAATCGAGCGCGTGAAGACAAGAAAAAGCAAGAAGGCGACGGTTTAGACAGCAGCAACATCTCCGTATTTGATGGCAGCGACGACGGTGGCGACAGCGACGAGAAAAGCGGCGGCGGTTTTTTTGACAACCTCTTCGGCGGCGGTGGCGACAGTTCAAGCAGTAGCGACTCTGGTGGTGGAGATTCAGGCGGCGGCTGTGGTAGCGGTTGCGGCGGCGGCTGTGGTGGTGGCGACTAAGATGAGTCGCAGCAATTCAAAAAGCGTTTTTAAGCACATTATTACATACAAAACAAAACAACAACCTGACAAATTTGAGAAGTAAATTAGTTGTGCCGAAAGGAAAAAGAAGTATGAGTTATGTGCAAACAAAGCCGACCATTTTGCTGGTCGACGACGACAACCTGCTGCGTGAGACGCTGTGCGATATTTTAGAATTGGAGAACTACGAGGTGATTGAAGCCGAGAACGGCTTTGACGGGCTGGAAAAATTTATGAAGCATTGCCAGACAATTTGCGGCGTCATTACTGACTTGCGGATGCCGAAAATGAACGGCGCGGAGTTGATCAGAGAAATTCGGGAAGTCAACAAGATGATTCCGGTGTTCATTATCTCTGGCGAAGAGGGCGTTATCAATGCATCGGAATTGGTTGAAAAAATGAACGCGAAGTTCATCAGAAAGCCGTTTAATTTTTATACCGAATTATTGGGCGATTTGAAGTGCGCCGTGACACAGCCGCGAAAAGCCGTCGCATGATTACTGGAATCGTAGTAACGCTGTTGATGAGCAGCGTGATTCTCCTCGTCGGCATTGGCATTGCAGCCTTCGTCCGAAGCCTGAAAAAGCCCGAAGACGAAGAAGGAGACTGATAAAGACAACGAATGATGGGAAAGCTTAAAATAAACGATGAGACTGACGCGCGCATGGACAATCAATTTTTAACGACTTACTCAAGAACGACTATTTTGAAAAGAAAAATTTACTTGGTTCTTGCCTTGTGCGTTGCAGCGGCGACAGCGCAGGCTCAAATCATTTTGGAAAAGCCGAAAGAGTTGGAGAACATTCAGGTCGATGAGCATTTAGGTGCGCAGCTTCCTGAATCGCTTGTCTTCACCGACGAGATGGGCAGAGAGGTTGCGCTGAAAGACTACTTGCATCAAGGCAAACCGATACTGCTCACGCTGGCATACTACCGTTGCCCGATGCTGTGCGGCTTGGTGTTGAACGGCGTGGCGAACAGCGCAAAATCGCTGGACTTGGTTGCCGGAAAAGATTACACGATTCTAACCGTCAGCATTGACCCGCGAGAAACATCGGAACTTGCGGCGGCGAAAAAGAACCGATATGCTGAGAGTTTCCCACAGGCGCAAAACGGGTGGTCGTTCCTAGTGGGCAAAGAAGAAAATACGCAGCGCTTGGCGATGGCAGTCGGATTTAAGTATTACTACGATAAAGCGCGCGACGAATACGCGCACCCGGCGGTCTCGTATCTGATTTCGCCCGACGGAAAAATCACGCGATACCTTTACGGCATTGATTACAAACGCTTTGATTTGAAGTTAGGCTTGATGGAAGCGGCGGAAGGAAAAATCGGCAACACGGTAGATAAACTGATTCTCTCATGCTTTCATTACGACCCGACGACGGGAAAATATGTGCCGCTGGCAATGAACATCATGCGCGTGGCTGGTGCGCTGACGCTTGTCGCCCTAACGGTGTTCCTTGGCGTGTTTTGGATGCGTGAAAGCGCAAAGCACAAGCGCAACCGCACCGTCAAGGCAGACGTGGAATTGAATTAGACCGATAATTTGACATCAATTAAAAGCAGTAAGGAGTTCTAAACTATGAATCAGAATAGCGCAACCAATATGACGCTTCCGCAAGCCTCGCGGTTCGCAAGCGATGTGGACTCGCTGGTTGCATTTATCACGTGGGGCTCAGTAATTTTGTTCGTGCTCATTACGATGATTTCGCTCTATTTCCTTTGGAAATACCGACGCATCGGCGCGCCGACCTTTACCTCGCCGATTTCGCATAACAACCAGTTGGAAATCACCTGGACGCTTATCCCAACAGTGCTCGTCTTCATCATTTTCTTCTGGGGATTCAAGTCCTACTTGGATATGCGCGTCATTCCCGCCAACTCAATGGAGTTGAAAGTAACGGGAAAAAAGTGGTTTTGGGCGATTGACTATCCCAACGGCACGAACAGCGTCAACGAAATGGTGTTGCCCGTCAATAAACCCGTGAAACTGTTGCTCTCCTCAAGCGATGTGATTCACAGCTTTTACATTCCCGCGTTCCGCACCAAAATGGACGCTGTGCCGAACCGCTATACGACCATGTCGTTTGAGCCGACAATGACTGGCACATTCGATATTTTCTGCGCAGAGTATTGCGGCAAAAGCCATTCTGGAATGATTGGCAAAGCGCGTGTCGTAACCGAAAGCGAATACGCCAAGTGGCTGGAAGAAGCTGAAAGCGGCGGAAAAATGTCGCCCGTCGAGTTCGGCGCGAAACTCTACACATCCAAAGCCTGCGCGACTTGCCACAGCAACGACGGCACAGCAAACACCGGTCCGACTTGGAAGGGCATTTATGGCGCAAAGCACAAAATGGCTGACGGCTCAGAAGTCGTTGTCGATGAAAATTATCTGCGCCAATCAATGCTCGAGCCAAACGCAAAAGTGGTTGCGGGTTACCAGCCCGTGATGCCGACATACCAAGGCGTCTTGAAAGAAAAGCAAATCGACGCGCTTATCGCGTATATCAAAACATTGAAGTAACACCATCTTGAACATCAATAGATTTACAAACAATTAACCGTAGGAGTTAACAATGGCAGCGCTTATGGAAACAGGCGTAAAAGGCTCGACGCACACCGCCACAGCGGGCAGGACGCGAAACTTTCTCAACTCGCCGAAGGGCATTATGTCGTGGATTTGGACGGTCGACCACAAACGCATCGGTGTGATGTATCTCTTTGCCGTCATGTTCGCGTTTTTCTTAGGCGGCGTCTTTGCGCTCTTGTTGCGCTTCGAGCTGATTCGCCCAACGCAAGACATCGTCGGGCCGGATATGTATAACCAACTTTTCACGCTGCACGGTGCAGTGATGGTGTTCTTGTTCATCATTCCCGCCATTCCCGCCTCGCTTGGCAACTTCGTCTTGCCACTCATGATTGGCGCGAAAGATGTGGCGTTCCCGCGATTGAACCTGATGAGTTTTTACATTTACGTCGTCGGTGCATGTTTTGCCGTGTATTCGCTGGTTACGGGCGGCGTTGATACCGGCTGGACGTTCTACACGCCTTACAGCGTTGAGACGCAAACATCGGTCATAGCCATGACGCTCGGCGCATTCATTCTGGGCTTCTCATCGATTTTCACAGGCTTGAATTTCATTGTAACGATTCACAAGCTACGTGCGCCCGGAATGACGTGGTTCAAAATGCCGCTCTTCGTTTGGGGAATGTATGCCACGTCAATTATCCAAGTGATGGCGACACCCGTGCTTGGCATTACGCTCTTGCTCCTGATTTTGGAACGCGCCTTCGGCATTGGCATTTTCGACCCCGCCATGGGCGGCGACCCTGTGCTGTATCAACACTTCTTCTGGTTCTACTCGCACCCAGCAGTCTATATCATGATTCTGCCCGGCATGGCGATTATCTCGGAACTCATTGCAACGTTCTCGCACAAAAGGATTTTCGGGTATGTGCCGATTGCGTTTTCAAGCATCGCCATCGCGCTTGTGAGTTTCATTGTTTGGGGACACCACATGTACACCAGCGGTCAATCGGAACTTGCCGCAACGGTGTTTTCGTTCTTGACCTTTCTCGTCGGCATTCCGTCGGGCGTCAAGGTGTTCAACTGGGTCGTTACGATGTATAAAGGCTCATTGACATTCCAAGCGCCGATGCTTTATGCGCACGCCTTTTTGTGCCTCTTCACCATTGGCGGGCTGACGGGCATTTACCTCGGCGCCATTTCAGTCGATTTGCACTTGCACGATACATATTTCGTCGTCGCGCATTTCCACTATGTGATGATGGGCGGCACGGTGATTGCGTTCTTGGGCGGCTTGCACTATTGGTGGCCGAAAATCTGGGGCAGAATGTATGACGAGTTTTGGGCGCTTGTCTCCGCCGCGCTAATTTTCGTCGGCTTCAATGTTACCTTCTTCCCGCAGTTCATCATGGGCTTACAAGGTATGCCACGCCGCTACTACACCTACTTGGAGCAATACCAATCAACGCATTTGCTCTCGACCGTCGGCACTTGGATTCTCGGATTGGGCTTTATCATTATGGCGATTTACCTGATTCGCTCGCTCTATATTGGCAAGCCCGCGCCGAAAAATCCATGGTTCGGCTTGACGCTCGAGTGGACGACACAGTCGCCGCCGATTACGGAGAACTTCACACAAACGCCTAAAATGCTTTGGCACGCTTACGACTACGACCGCGTCTTGATGGATGAAAATGGCATGGTAACATTTAATCCCAACGCCGAGGATGAGCATGCGCATGATGGCAGAGCCAAACACACCAACGGACGCAACGGCAAATCCCATATCGAAGAAACAACGCGCTCGTTCAACTAAGCGGCAGCTAAAATCAAAACTAAAAAGCGTCTCGACAACGAGGCGCTTTTTAGTTTTCAGAGAGACAGTGAGCCTCAGATGCACCGAGGTGTTTCTGATCGTGCAGCCTAAAATCCGGTCTGTGTTGGGAGTTGGGCGAATTTGAGCGCGGCGTCGGTGATGCGCAAAATTTCCGTCGGGAAAACGCCGAGCAGCACGACAGCCACAGCAATTAAAGCGAAGGCAAGGCTTGATGTCGCTGGTGCGCTTATCGCTTCGCCAACGGGGTCGCGCATGAAC
The DNA here is from genome assembly GCA_000724175.1 of [Candidatus Thermochlorobacteriaceae] bacterium GBChlB. GTDB lineage: Bacteria > Bacteroidota > Chlorobiia > Chlorobiales > Thermochlorobacteraceae > GBChlB. The sequence continues at coordinate 9,901 of JPGV01000015.1, forward strand.
ATAAAATACACAACGCGCAAATAGTAATACGCCGAGACCGCGCTTGCCAAAACGCCTGCAAGCGCCAGCCACGTGAGTTTTGCGTCGACCGCCGCCGCGAACACCTTGTATTTACCGATGAACCCGCCAAGCGGCGGCACACCTGCCAGACTCAGCATGAAGACCGCCATAGCGCCTGCAAGCATCGGGCGATGCTTAAACAAGCCGGCATAATCCGACGCCAGCAATAGATTTTCTTTGGACTCCAACAGCGCGACAACGCCGAAAGCACCAATGTTCATCAGCGTATAGACAAGCGTATAGAACATAATGCCGCTATATCCGTCGGGCGTGGCCGCAGCGATGCCGACGAGCATATAGCCTGCATGTGCAACAGAGGAATACGCGAGCATGCGTTTCAAGTTCTCTTGCGCAAGCGCGGCAATGTTGCCGACGACCATAGTAGCAAGGGCGATGGAAGAAATCACCAAAGACCATGTTGGGCTGTTTTGCAAGAGCGTTGAAAAATTTGTAACGACGACGATAAGCGCGCTGAACGCGGCAGCTTTTGCGCCGGTCGACATAAACGCGGCGGCGGGCGTCGGCGACCCGTCATAAACGTCGGGCGTCCATTGATGAAACGGCACAGCGGAAATTTTGAACAGAAATCCCGTGATGAGCAAGCCGAAGCCAATCCAGAAAAGCATCGACGCGCTGCCTGTTTGAATAGCGATAGCGATTTTGTGCAACGCAAGCTCACCCGTTGCGCCATAAATAAGCGAAATGCCATAGAGCAGTAAGCCCGATGCAAATGCGCCGAGTAGAAAGTATTTCATTGCGGCTTCATTCGAGCGCACATCGCGTCGCATCAAGCCCGCAAGCACATAGAGCGCAATCGACATCATTTCCAGACCGATGAACAAAATCGCCATATTCGCCGCCGCCGCCAGCAGCATCATGCCGACGACCGAAATAAACGCGACAATGTAATACTCGCCGTAATGAACATTCTCATCGTCAAGATATTTTTCGGAAAGGGCGACGACGAGCAAGCCCGAGAGACAAAAGATGATGTTTGCAAAGTGCTGAAAGCCGCCGATGCGCAGCATCTCGCTGAACGCAAGTCCTTGAAGCGGAAACCCAATGACGGACAGCCCGCCGACAAGTGCAAAGCCGAGCATCGCAAAAACGCGCGTCAGTGCAGCGCGCGAGAGCATGGCTTCGAGAATAATCAGCAAGACCGACCAGCCGGCAGCAGCGAGAATCGGGAGAGACAAAAGATAATCGTTTGGCATGTTGAACTGCGGTTGAAAAACGGTTTTTACTTCGCCAGTGCTTGCGACGCAGATTTTTGCGTTACAAATTCAATCACGGCTTGCGACGATGTTTCGGATAATTTCAAAAATGAATTGGGCGCGACGCCTATCCAAATTATCATCGCAACAAGGAGCGCGGCGACGAGTATCTCGCGCGGCGTCAGGTCAGAGAGCGCAGCATTTCGTTCACTGGTCAGTTCGCCTGTAAAAATTTTCTGAACCATTGGAAGCATATACGCCGCCGATAAAATCACGCCGAGCGCCGCCAGCATAGCATACAGCCCTGTTTGAAGCGTCGTCGATTTGAACGCGCCGGAGAGCGTCAAAAATTCGCCGATGAATCCCGACAAACCCGGTAAACCAATCGAGGCAAATGTGGCAATCAGAAACGCCGCGCTGAACATCGGCATGTTTTTCTTTAAGCCGCCGAACTCGGAAAGCCGCACATCGCCGCGCCGCTCTTCAAGCCAGCCGACGAGCATCAAGAGCAATCCGGTCGTCAGACCGCTGTTGACCATCAAGATCATCGCGCCTTGCAACGCCTCTTGCGTGAATGAGAAAATTCCGAGAACAATAAATCCCAAGTGGCTCACCGATGAAAATGCAAGCAACCGTTTGGCGTTTGGCTGAGACATTGCAACCAACGCGCCGTAAATGATGGCGACGACCGCAAGTGTGCAAACAAGCGGCGCAAAATTTGCCGATGCTGTCGGAAAGAGCATCACGTTGAACCGAATCAGCGCATACGTCGCCATTTTGAGCAAAACGCCTGTTAGCACGGCGCCCGTCGGCGATTCGCTATACACATCTGCTGCCCACGTATGAAGCGGGAAAAGTGGCGCCTTAACAAAGAAACTGAGTCCGAACAGCCAAAAGAGAATGTTCTGAACGGAGAGCGGCAGCTCGAGCTGAAGCAACTTGTGATAATCGGTTGTGAATGTGCCGCCCATTTCGCGGCTGATGTAGCCAAGCGACAAAATGCCGATAAGCATCACAAGCGAGGCGGTGAGCATATAGATAAAAAATTTCGTCGCCGCGTCGCCGCGCCCGTTGCCGCCCCAAACGCCGATGAGGAAATACATCGGAATCAACATGGCTTCCCAGAACATGTAGTAAAGAAATAAATCGACGGCGGAAAAAATGCCGAGTATGCAGGTCTCGAGCATCAAGAGAAAAAAGTAATACTCGCGGGCATTTGTCGTAACGCGCTCCCATGAGCCAAGCACCACAACGGGAAACATAAATGCCGCGAAAGCAAACAAGAGCATAGACGTGCCATCGAGCGCAACGCTATACTTGACGTCCATTGAATCACCCAGCCAATTTTGAAGCGCCGTATGTTCAAACTGAAATCCGCTTGACGGATTGAATTGCAGTGCGAGATACAGCGCGCCTGCAAAAACCAAGAGCGATGAGAGCAGGGCATACCATCGCGCCGTGCCGTGTTGCGCACGGTTGAACGAAAAAAGCGGAAAAGAAAGCAAGAACGGAAGAAAAATAACGAGAGAGAGAACAGAACTTTCCATGCTACTGCCAATTAGGAACGATGAGTTTGACAAGCACAAAGCTACGCAAAAAGCCTCACTTTGCCGAAAGCCCCAAGACCTCTCTCAAAAATTTTTTGGCAAGACGATATGCCTGCCGATGCTGCGACGCCCGATTGCCAGCCACGTTCAAGACATGAACCTGCTCACGACGCAGCCAGTCGGAGACGATACGCGGCTCGGGTGCATCGTTAAGTGCGACGAGCAGAAACGGTTTTTGGATAAGCTGGGCGACGTCGCGCGTAAATTTGGTGCCGCCCGAAAGGGGAGTAAAAAAAAGAATCAAGGTGGCATCGGCTGTCCATACATTCCACGCTGTCCGCTCGCGATATGCGCCCGTTGGCGTCTCGATAAGACAATACCGTTTGGGAATGACGCCGTCTTCAGCTTTGCGCCCTTTCGGACACCACCCGCCGTGCGAGAGGCCAAGTTCAATCGCAACATCCAACGCTGCGCGGTCGACGCCCGTTTGTCCGCCTGAAATAATTTTTTGCAGCATAGATGATGACTTGAAGCAACTCTCCTAAATTTAGCTCAAAACCAATTTGAATCGTTTTAACCATGACCGAATCAATTTACGCGCTGGCGTTTGGAGCGCATCCCGACGACGTGGAAATAAGCTGCGCCGCCACACTGCTCAAACTCTCGCGCGAACAAAAAAGCGTGGTCGTCTGCGACCTGACCGAAGGCGAGATGGGAACAAGAGGCACACGCGCACGTCGGCGCAAAGAAGCTAACGCCGCCGCCACCGCTCTGGGCTACAAAGCACGAGTGAACTTAAACTTGGGCGACACCACATTCGACCTTTCCCGAAAAAATATGCTTAAAGTCATCGCTGTTATTCGAGCATATCGACCGCTGGTGGTGCTGGCGCCGCAGCCCGTTGAACGACACCCCGACCATGAACGCGCTGCCGACCTCATCAAGCAAGCGTGTTTCTACGCGGGACTTCGAAAAATCGAGACCAAGCAAAACGGAAAACATCAAGAGCGACATCGACCGAAATTTCTCTTGCACTATTTGCAGGATAAATTCATTGCGCCGAGTTTTATTGTCGATGTCTCCGATACATTTGAAGAGTCGCGCGCTGGGCTTTTGGCGTTCAAATCGCAGTTCTACAATCCGAACTCAAAAGAACCTGAATCATACCTGACGCGAAAGGAATTTCTACTTGCGCTTGAAGCGCGGGCGACATATTTCGGCGAGCTGATTGGCGTGCGCTACGGCGAAGGATTTTTAGCGACAAACCCACTCGGCGTGCCTGTATTCTCCGACCTTTTTCGGTAGCGACGGCGCTAAAAATTGTCTTGACAAAGGCGAATAACAAGCGTAAATTCCTGCCTTACCAAAAAGGCACATTTTTCCAACTTAACAAACAAGGAGTCCAAAATATGTCGAAGAAAATTTTGATGCTCGTCGGCGATTATGCCGAAGATTATGAAACGATGGTGCCGTTTCAAGCGCTGCAAATGGTCGGCTATCATGTCCATGCGGTCTGTCCAGATAAGAAAGCAGGTGAGAAAATCCGCACGTCAATTCACGACTTCGAGGGCGACCAAACATACAGCGAAAAGCCCGGTCATAATTTTGCGCTTAATGCGACATTTGCTGATGTCAAGCCCGAAGACTATGATGCGCTGGTGATTGCAGGCGGGCGCGCGCCTGAGTATATCCGACTGAACGAAAAAGTGCTTGACATGACGCGCCACTTCGCCTCACAAAATAAGCCCATTGCGGCAGTCTGTCATGGCGCACAAGTTCTGACAGCGGCGGGTGTCGTCAAGGGCAAACGCCTAACCGCGTATCCTGCGTGCGGTCCTGAGGTAACGGCAGCAGGCGGAACATTTGTCTCTGTGCCAGCGCATCAAGCTGTGGTCGATGGAAATTTGGTAACATCGCCTGCATGGCCTGCGCACCCCGAATGGTTGGCGAAGTTTCTTGAGGTGATGGGAACAAAAATTTTGCACGAGGAAAGTGCGATAGCATAACCAATGCGTGTGCTACTTGAAGCCGAAGCACCGCTTCGGCTTTTTTGTTTGTAGATTTCGATACGCAACGCCAATGACAAAAGTAAAAATTTGCGGCATTACAAATTTGGACGACGCGCTTCTGGCTGCCCACGCCGGCGCAGACGCGCTTGGGTTTATTTTCTACAAAAAAAGCCCGCGCTACATCGCGCCAAAATCTGCAAAAAAAATCATTGACGCCCTGCCGCCGTTTGTGCAAGCAGTCGGTGTGTTTGTCAATCACTCGCCCGACGAGATTAACCGCATTTGCCGCACCACCGGAATTTCAATCGTTCAAGAACACTCTGATGCGATGTCGGTAAAAGATGTGCGTAAAATTTCAGCGCGCGTGTTAAAGGTCTTTCGAGTCGGCAGCGATTTTGACGTCAAGCAAGCGGAACAGTTTTACAGACAAACAGGCGTGAGCAGATTTCTCTTCGATGCCTTTCACGACAAATTGCTCGGCGGCACGGGTGTTCAAATCGATACGCAAAGAGCGGCGCGCATTGCAAAGAACGTGTCAAAATTTGGCTACGCTGTTTTTGCAGGCGGCTTGAACGCAGAAAACGTGCAATCAATGGTGCAGGTGGTCCAGCCGTATGGTGTCGATGTGTCAAGCGGCGTTGAAAAACGCGTCGGAAAAAAAGACGCTAAAAAAGTACGTTTGTTTATAGAACGCGCGAAATCGGTTTGAACAACGCCACTGCTACTACTTCTGCGACATTTGGTCGGCAATCAACTCTGCTGTGCGTTTCGGGAGTTCAAGCGTGATGAGATGCCCGCATTTCTTGATGAGTTCAAAGCGTCCGCGTCGCGCGTGTTCAAAAAGTTTTTTCGTGTTCTTCCAACTCACAACTTGGTCGCCTTTGCCTGCTACGAATAAAATTGGCGTATTAAGCATCGCCACCTGATTCGGCAAATTTTCGGTTACCTCCATTTTGGCAAGTTGCTCCGCCGTTTGCCGAATCGCTTCGCCGGTAACGAAACGAATGCTGTTCATGCCAACGAAAATATCTTCTTTCGTTGCGGGATTGCGTGCAAGCGTAAGGCGGGCGTAGGCGTAGAGCGCGGGCCACCATGTGAGCTTGCGCACGACTTTATCGAAGAGAAACGGAATAGCTTTCGGAATAATTTTGGAGAGCGTCGGGTTGTTCGGAAAGTAGCCGAAATTGAAAAACGTAATCGTCTCGATTTCATCGCTGCGGCGCGTCGCATAGTCCAACGCGACAAACGAGCCGAGCGAGAACGACGCTAAATGGTAGCGCGCTAAGCCCAAATGCTCGACGAGTAAGTGCAGCTCTTGCGAGAGCGAGTTCAGTGAATAATCGCGTTTGGCGTCGTCGTCTGACCAGCCATGTCCTTTCAGGTCGTAAGCAATCGAGCGAATGCCTTTTTCGGAGAGAAAGCCGATAACTTTATGCCACCACATCCACCAGCAATCCCAGCCGTGAATAAGAATCACAGTCGGCATATCGGGCGGCGCAGTCGGATGTGAATCGTGGTAATGATGAACCGTGCCGTTAAGTGCAACAAAGCGGCTGTTGGACAAAAGCCCCTGCTCATATTCAGCGTATTGTTTCGTGCGGTGGTTTTTACTTTGCAAACGCGCCAAAATTTCAGAGGCGTAAAGGTCGTATTTCGAGGTGGGACGAAGCGACGACGGCGTCGTGGCTGGCTGTGTAGCAGCGTGTGCGGCGTTCATAGTAGTTCTCCTTGAATGTGTTGTGCGTCAGGCGCATTCTGAACGAAATATACAGGTTCGTCCGCGTTAGAAAAAGAAGTAGCTTGCCACCCATTTCCACAAGTAAAACAGGATTTGCAGAATAATCAGCAGCGTGAAGATTCGGAAGAACCACTTGCGAATAGAAAAAAACGTGTGCTGTTTCATTGTAGATAACTGCTTAAAACAATCGGCGTGTAAAAATAAAAACGGCATCGGGATTAGCGATGCCGCTGTGAAAAAATGAGGTTGACAAAGAAATGCTTCGTCAATTATCCCTGATAACCGTCAAGCCCAATGCGGTTGCGCCTGTGTTGCCTGCAATGCCGCGAATGTAAATCGTGTAAATAAATCCGGGAATCGCCGATGCCGAGCCTGCGCCCGGACCGGGAACGCTGGCCGCAGGCGTGGCAATAACGGCTTGCGTCGCGGAGTTGAGAATCTGTAATGTTCCCGAACCTGCATTAAGCCGAATGTAAGGCGTAGCTTGGCGAAACGAAATCGATGGAAAGGTTCTCACGCTGTCGGGTGCAGCCCCTGAGATAACGCGCAAGACGGGCGTTACTGCGGGCGCATTTGGCGAGGCATGAACCACGCGCACCAATACTCGGCCGGGCGGCAAGGCTTCAACGGTTGGCGCAACGACGGTGTCGCGATAGACGACGGTTGAAACGCGCGGAATTGTATCTACTACGGCGACCGTGTAACGCTGTTGATTTGGCTCAGCTTGAAATTGCGCGGTGAGCGTCAGTTGCGGCGGGCTTGGAATCGCAAAGGTCGGCGCACTTACTAAGTTCACGGTTGTCGCACCTGCTGGAATGCTGAAATAGGCGCGGTTATCGAGATAGCGAATTGTGTCGGAAGGATTTGTCGTGCCAGGCGCGTTGAGCCGAGCTCCATTGATGCGCATATTCAACGCAGGGCTGCCGGGCGAGAGATGCAGCGTGCGAACTGACGCCGTGTTTTCCAACGGGTCGGGACTGGTCGTTTGTCGGGCGCAGCCTGATAGAAACGAAACAAGTGTGAGTGCAATAAAAGGTAAATAAAATCGTTTGGACATTTTCGCGTAAAAGTTGGAAAGTTCAAAAATTGTTTGTTCAAAAATCGCGTCGCCCGAAAACGCCTGTGTTGACAAACGGTTTCGGGCAAGCGTAACGAAATAATCAAAGCGTGTAAGAAATTCTGGTGTAGAAGTTCGCGCCGTTGAAGCCGAAAGGACTTGCGCCACTGAACGGTAAAATTCTGCCGCTATTGGCATTGGCAGGCAAAAGAAACGTGCGATCTGGAAAGACGTTAAAGATGTTCGTGCCGCCGGCCGCAACCGTTAGATGGTCAAAAAATTTATACGACACATCAAGGTCGGTGATGAACTTCGCGCTGAGCGTTTGGTCGAACTGTGCAACATCCTGATAGACCGTGTTGTTCGAGATAATGGGGCCTGAAAGTTGCGTAAAACTCGGCGTGGTTACCTCACCGAACCGAATCGTGCGAATCATCAACGCAAAGTCGCCGATGTTGTAGTTCAGCATCAGGTTCAAGTTTGTGAGCGGCTGACCGCGCTCAATGCGCGTTTTCTCGACGCGGTCAAAGAGTGTCTCGCCAAGGTTGAGCAGGGCGACAGGCGTTGGCGTATTGATGTTCGTTACCTCGTTCTGGTTGTAATTAAATCCGGCGGTCAGCCGCAAAACCCCCGACGCGCCCAAGTCGGCGGTATAACGCGCAACAATGTCGACACCCTGCGTGCGCGTGTTGATGGCGTTGGTAAAATACCGTCCGCCGGCGACGCCGCTAAAGCCATTGTTTCGCAGAAAGTTTTGTGTCGCTGTGCCGACGAAATTTCCTGACAGTACAATGCGGTCGTTGACTGTGATGTTGTAGTAATCAATTGTCATGGAGAAACTCGGAGTCGGGTCGAGTGTCAGTCCACCGGCAAGATTGAGCGTGCGTTCAGGCTTGAGGTCTTGTGCGCCCAAGGCTCTTGCCGCCGGGTCATCAACAGAGAACGTGCGGATTTCAAACGGCACGCCGCCGATGAAGTTTGTCGAGACCGTCGAGAAGCCGATTTGTTGCATTGAGGGCGCGCGGAAGCCCGTGCTGACGCCGCCGCGAACTGCATAGCCTTTCACGAACTCATATCGAAACGCGGCTTTGCCGTTGATAGTCGATCCAAAGTCGCTGAAATTTTCAAAGCGTCCGGCGACGGTGATGAGAAAATTTTCAATCGCTTGCTCGACGTCGGCGTAGAGCGCAACGCTGTTGCGGCTGCGGGTCTTTGCATCGGACGGTTGAAAGCCGGGAAAGACTTGCGAGCCAGCCGCCGCAATGCCGCCGCGCGAGCCATCGGGTCTCAGCGCAAGCGAGTCAATGCCTGCGCCGCGAATGTATGAGGCAGGCTCGCCTTCGCGAATGCCGTATTGGTCGATGCGAAACTCTGCGCCGAGCGCGATGTTAAGCGGCGTTTTAAGTCCAGTGAAAAACTGCTGCGTAGCGTCGGCATTGAATGTGGTTTGAGCAAACGAGACCGTTCCGGCATAGAACGACGTCGGCGCAGGCGAACCAGCGGCTAAGCCCAAGCGCGGCGCATCTTGCGCCGAGATGATTGCGCCCAGCGAAGCATTGTTGCTGTTGCGCACGTTGAAGTCCAAGTAGTTGCGTCCGTGAACCGCGTTGAAGTTCAAGTTCCAGCCACCCACGCTGCCTTCAATGCCGAGCGAGCCAGAGGCGTCGTAAATGTTCGTTGCGATAAGCGGCAAAAAGCCGTCGGGGTGAAGCGTAACGATGTTCCCGTTGGCATCGCGCGAGCGAGCGACGCGGTCGTCTAACTGCGGGCGGAAAAAGCCGGCTGCTTCACCACGTCGATACCCAAATCCGCCAAAGGCGTTGAACGCAAAAGTTTCTGAAATGGGAATAGATGTATTCAAAAAGAAGGTGGCGTCGGTCGTGGCGGCGTCGCCGAATCGGTGGTTAATGCGGTTAGCGTTGGCTTCACGCGGGTCAGCCGACCCATTGACAAGCGCGTAGAGCTGTCGGTCGTCGCGTCCTGAGCGGTTCGAAAAACTTCGGTCGCGCACTTCGCCGCTGACATTCAAGAAAGCGTTGTCGGCCAGTTTGAAGCTATGGCTCAAATCGCCTTGAAGCACTCTGCCGTCGCCTTCGGTGTTTTGTCCGAACTGTGCGGAAACATTAGAGGGGGCGTCTTTTTTCAGGATAATGTTAATGACGCCTGAAATTGCGTCAGAGCCGTATTGCGCCGCCGCACCGTCGCGCAAAATTTCAATGCGGTCAATCGCGCTGGCTGGAATCGCGTTCAAATCCACGGCGGCTGACCCGCGTCCGACCGACCCATTGACATTAACGAGCGCGCTGGTGTGCCGACGCTTGCCGTTGACCAAGACCAACACTTGGTCGGGTCCCATACCGCGCAATGTCGCAGGGCGCACATGGTCAGTGCCGTCCGTGATTGACGGGCGTGGAAAGTTATACGACGGCACAAGTGCTTGCAGGATTTGGTTTGTCTCGACTTGTCCCATCTGTTTGATTTCGCGCGAGGTGACGATGTCAATCGGCGCAGGTGATTCAACCACGGTGCGGTCGCTGCGGCGCGTGCCAGTAACAACGACTTCTTGCGCTTGCGCAAAGTTCTCGGTGAGAGAATAATTTTTGGTGATGGTTTCTCCTTCCGCAACCGTTACTTTATCGATGGTCGGAGAGTAGCCCGTGCTGGAAATGCGAAGGTCGTAATTGCCTGCGGGAACGCGAAAACTGAACTTTCCATCCGCCTGCGTAACGGTGCCGAGTTTCGTGCCGACTGCCTGAATCTTTGCAAAGGCAAGCGGTTCTTTGGTTTTAGAATCAATAACTGTGCCTGAAATTGTGCCGTAGGATGTTTGCGCAAACAAGCGTGACTGTGATAAGAAAATCAGCACGGCAAGAAAAATATGCCGCGCAAACGTTCGATGCGTGAATGTGTAAGACATAATGGTTAGTTTTGTTGATTTAATGTTGACGAATAATTAACAGTTGCAAAAGCTAAAATAGTTTAACTCAAAAAACAAGACGATTCGCCTTGAACGCCTTAAAAAATGAAGCAAACCAAGACGATTGCTTTAGATATGTTAATGTGTATATCGAGCATCTTTATAGCGATCGCGCTTACTGCTACGCTGTCCCGGATGAATTTTTGAATACGCTGTTCGTCGGCAGTCGCGTGCTGGTGCCGTTTGGAAAGCAGGGCGCGGAGCGATTGGGGTTTGTGTCGTCGCTTCTCACAAAAGAAGAACTAACCATGTCGCCTGTCGGTGAACTGCTCGATGTCTTCGACGGCGGCGCGCCCGCGCTCTCGTCCGAATTGATGCAGCTTGCGCTCTGGCTGGCAGAGTATTACATCGCTTATCCGATTGAAGCCATCAATGCGGCACTGCCTGCTGCTATGCGGATTCGACCCAGAGAGACCGTAACACTCAAAGAATTTTCGTTGCAACACTCCGACGAGAAAATCATCAAAACCGATTTGCGCCGAAAAATGATGCGCGTGCTTGCTGATGAAAAAACGCTCACGGTGGCGCAGCTGCAACGGCGCGTCGGCTCGAAAAACTTTCGTCAAGCATTATCGGAATTGCAGCGCGTCGGGCTGATTGAAGTGAAAAAAACATTCATGCAGAACGGCAAGGCGAAGGTCAAACAAGCCTATCGTTTGGCGAAGGACTTTTCCGAAACGGAGTTGAACCGCGTTGCCGCTGCGCTCTCGCGCTCGAAAAAACAAGCCGAAGCGCTCGAGCAAATTCTTGCGTTGAAAAAGCCGATTTTTTTTCGAGAAGACATTTCTGCCGACAGTGCAGCGCTTCAGGCGCTCGTCAAGCGTGGTGTGTTGTCAGTTGAAAAAGTCAGCGTCGATCGTCCGTTTGCAGAGTTGTTCATCGAGCAGAAAAAAGCCATTCGATTTACCGACGAACAAAACGCAGTCGTCGAAAAACTCTCAGCGGCGATTCGAGCAGGAGAGTTCAAGACGTTTTTATTGCACGGCGTAACGGGAAGCGGCAAAACATGGATGTATATCGAAGCCCTTCGAACCGCATTGGAACAGGACAAGACGGCGATTGTGCTGGTGCCAGAAATTTCGCTCACGCCCCAAACGGCGTCTCGGTTTCGAAGTCATTTCGGGGACGACGTGCGCGTGTTGCACAGCGCGATGAGCGACGGCGAAAAATTCGACGCTTGGGAAAGCCTCAAAAACGGTCGCTCAAAAATCGCGTTAGGTCCGCGCTCTGCCATATTTGCACCGCTTCCCAATTTGGGCGTCGTTATCGTCGATGAAGAGCATGAGCCATCGTATAAACAATTCGAGCCGACGCCGCGCTACCATGCGCGCGATGTGGCAATTATGCGCGCGAAGTTTGAAAACGCCGTCTGCCTGCTGGGGTCGGCGACGCCCTCAATGGAATCCTACGCTAACGCGCTGTCGGGTAAGTATGACCTGCTCACGCTTTCCAAGCGCGCCGACAATGCGCGAATGCCCGACATCAAACTCGTTCATCTGTCGAAGGCGGAAAAAGTCTCGCCGTCTGTTTCCAAAACGCTCTATCAGGAAATCAAAGCGCGGCTGGCTCGGAACGAACAAGTGATTCTGTTCCAGAATCGACGCGGATTTGCGGGCAGTGTGCAATGCGGCGACTGCGGCTTGATTAAAATGTGCGCCTCGTGCAGCGTGCCAATGGTGTTTCACCTGACGGAAAACCACCTTCGATGTCACTACTGCGGCAGAACCGAAGAGATGATTCATCAATGCAAACGCTGCGGCTCGGAAAATTTAATGTTCAAAAGTAGCGGCACAGAGCGCATCGAGCAAGAGCTGGCGTCGCTATTTCCAAACGAAAAAATTTTGCGAATGGATTTAGACACAACGTCGCGCAAAGATGCGCACGCCAAAATTCTGCAAGAGTTCGCCGAAGGCAACGCGCGAATTTTACTCGGCACGCAAATGGTAGCCAAAGGCTTGGACTTCCCGAATGTAACGCTCGTCGGCGCGCTTGCGGCGGACATCGGACTGTCGCTCCCAGACTTTCGCGCGGGGGAACGCCTCTATTCATTGTTGCTACAAGTGGCAGGACGCGCTGGGCGCGCCGAAAAAAAAGGGGAGGTGTTTCTACAAGTGTTCAATCTGCAAAGCGACGTGTTTCGATTGCTCTTGCAGCAAGATTACAAACGCTTTTTCGACTACGAGACCAGCGCGCGACAGAGCATTTTTTATCCGCCGTTTGCGCGGCTCGCCAAAGTAGAATTTTCAGGCAAGCGCGACAGCGACGTCAAAGCCGCCGCAATGGACTTCGAGCGGTTGCTTCGTGCCTGCTTAAACCAAACGCAATTTGATATTCTTGGTCCCGTCCCCGCCGTGATTGCCAAACTCAAAGGAAATTTTCGCTATCAATTGCTCATCAAACAAAAAGGCGGCGCACGGCTGACGAAGCAACGGTTCCGCGCTGCACAAGCAGAGTTCAGGCATAAGTGGTCGCAGAGCGCGGTGAAACTCGATATCGACATCGACACGCAAAGTGTGATGTGAAGCCGCCTATGGTTTCTGCGACAGATGACTTTTCAGGGCAAGCACACCCAAGTGGTAGCTGTATTCGCCAAACCCACTAATCACACCAAGACAGACCTCCGACAGCACCGAGTTGCGACGAAATGGCTCGCGGGCGAACACATTGGACAGATGAACCTCGACGACCGGAATTGAAATCGCAGCAATCGCGTCACGCAAGGCAAGTGAGTAATGCGTGTATGCCCCCGCGTTGAAGACGATGCCGCGAATCATGCCGCTATCTTCTGCATCATAGAGTTTCAGGATTAACTCGCCTTCGCTTTCGGAATGAAAGAAATTTAAATCGAGGTCGGCAAACGACTCGGTCAAGGTTTGGCTAATCTCGCGTAGCGTTCTCGACCCGTAGATGTGTGGCTCGCGTTTGCCCAAGCGCGAAAGGTTTGCGCCGTTGAGAATCAAAAGAGAAAGTTTATCTGCCATGGCAAGATGTGGTTTGAAGACGACACGCCAATGCGATGCTCAGATACGGTGCATCGCTCTGAAAATATCCTCGTGTTGCGCGATGAGTTGCACGCCGAGTTTCTCCGATACTGTTGCAAGTTCTGCTTTGAGTGTGAGAAAATCCGCGCTTGATTTTGAAATATCGACGAGCATGATGAGGGTAAAGACATCTTGCAGAATTTTTTGTGAGACGTCTTGAAGGTCGCAGCCGTGCGCGGCGAGAACTGACGTAATGCCGCTCACAATGCCCGGCGCGTTTTTTCCAAATGCCGTAACGATAATTCGCCCGCTTGTGTAGTTCTGACGCGGCGCGCTCGTGCGTGTCGCCGAGAGCGCCAATGACGGCAGTCCTTTCTCATATTCTTTGAGCACGTCGGCAACGACAGCTTGCACGGTTGCCTGTGTGGCGTCCGCGCCAAGTTCTTCAATCGCAAGGTCGATGATGCGCCGAAGCTGTGTTTCAGAAACCATAGTGGTCAAAATTAAAACGGCGGCAAAAGTGCCGCCGTTAATTTAAGAAATCGTCTAAGAAATTGCTGCTTCAGTTCAGTTAGTCGTCGCTGCGGCTGCCGCCGAAGAGCCGTAACAGCATCAGAAACAAGTTGATGAAGTCGAGGTAGAGCGTCAATGAACCTAACACGGCGATTTTACCTTCGCTTTCGCCATCGAGCGCGCTCGCAGCCATCTCTTTAATTTTTTGAGAATCATAAGCCGTCAGTCCAACGAACACCACGACGCCAATCAAGCTAATGATGAAGCCGAACACCGAACTTTGGATAAAGAGATTGACAAGTCCAGCTATCACGATGCCGATGAGCGCCATAAAAAGGATATTCCCAATGCTCGTTAAATCGCGCTTCGTGGTCAAGCCGTAGAGGCTCATGATGCCGAAGGTGCCAGCAGTGATGAGAAAGACGCCCGCAATCGAGCCTAAGTTATAGACCAAGAAAATCGACGAGAGCGTAATGCCGTTGATGGCCGAGTACAGGAAAAAGAGTCCAGCAGCAGTCGCAGCCGAGAGGCGGTCAATCATGCCGCCAATCACCCAGACAAGACCAAGCTCAACGAAGAGCAGCACCCAAAAGAGCCAGCGATTCTGAACCAGTGTGCCGACAAGCGCGGGCGAATCGGCAACGAAATAGGCAATTGCGCCTGTAAGCGCTAAGCCAAGCGTCATCCATGTGTAGACCTGCGTCAGCACGCGCTTTTCAATCGCCTCTAACGCGCCAGCAACGCCATAGCGTTGAAATTCAAGTGTGTTATTCATAATGTTCTACAGGTTTTAAGTTTGTAAAAATTAACAATTTTTCGGAGCATTATACGCAAATGCTCAAAAAGAGTTTACTCGTTTGCTCTTGTCAAATATCAGTTCATAAGCCTACAAGATATATCGGCTTAAATCGCGGTCTTTGGCGATTTTACTCAATCTGCCTTCGACAAGCTCTTTATTAACGACGATTTTTTTGTTCGGCACGTTTTCTGGGATATCGAACATTAGGTCTTCGAGCAAGGTTGTCATAATCGTATGTAGCCGTCGCGCGCCGATATTTTCGACCGACTCGTTGACTTCGGCGGCGGTGCGCGCGATTTCTCGAATGCCGTCTTCCGAGAATTCCAACTCGACGCCTTCGGTTTTCAGGAGCGCGCAGTATTGTTTGATGAGGGCGTTTTCGGGCTGCGTGAGAATCTTCACAAAGTCCGCTTCTGAAAGGCTTTTTAGCTCGACGCGAATCGGGAAACGACCTTGCAGTTCGGGAATTAAATCCGACGGTTTAGCAACGTGAAACGCGCCAGAAGCAATGAACAAGATATGGTCTGTTTTTACCATGCCGTATTTTGTCATCACATTCGAGCCTTCGACGATGGGCAGCAAGTCGCGCTGAACGCCCTCGCGGCTGATGTCGGGACCGCGTCCGCTGGCGCCTGCCGCCGACGCAATTTTATCGATTTCATCTATGAAGACAATGCCTGATTCCTCGACGCGCGAGATGGCTTCCTTGACGACGGCATCCATATCAATGAGTTTTTGGATTTCTTCTTGCTCCAAAATACCGCGAGCTTCGGCAATCGTAACGCGGCGTTTCTTGCGTTTCTTCGGCAAGCCGCCGACCAAATCCTGCATAATGCCGCCCAAATCTTCCAACGGTCCGAACGGTCCGAAGACTTGCATCGTCGGCGATGACTCGGACGCCACTTCAAGTTCAATGGTGCGGTCGTCCAATTTTCCTTGACGCAGTCGGTCGCGCATTTTTTCACGGCTGCGGTCGTTGAGTTCGAGCTCAACAGATTCCGACCCTTGCTCTAAATCTTCGTCAAGGTCGTCGGCTTTGTCGCCGTCTCGCTTCAGAGCAGCGGGTTTGGGAACGGGCGGCAGGAGAATATCCAAAATGCGCTCTTCGACAAGTTGGGCAGCGCGCTCTTTGACTTCAACCGATTGCTCTTGTCGAACCATGCTAACCGAAAGGTCAGTCAGGTCTCGAATCATCGACTCGACATCGCGCCCGACGTAGCCGACCTCCGTAAATTTCGATGCCTCGACTTTGATGAATGGTGCGCCAGAAAGTTTGGCAAGACGCCGCGAGATTTCGGTTTTGCCGACGCCCGTCGGGCCAATCATGATGATATTGTTCGGCATAATTTCATCGCGCAGTTGTCCCTCGACTTTCTGCCGGCGATATCGATTTCGAAGCGCGATGGCGACAGACTTTTTCGCCTCGTTCTGACCGATGATGTATTTATCCAACTCGCGTACGATTTGGTGCGGCGTCATGCTTTGCATACGCGCTAAAAATCCGCCTGTGCCAGCGTGCTTGCCGTTGGAGGATTGTTTTTCTTCCGAAGGGGAGTCGACTGACGACTTCGTTCTTGCCATTCCTAATAAATCCTTTTCCTACTATATGTTGATGTTGTTATTTGCGTTTGGCTTTTGAGTTATCGATGAATAGATATTCGTGCAATTGTTAAAAAAGCTACATTCGTTATACTTCTTCCACCCTGATGTGGTCGTTGGTATAGATGCAAATTTCGGCGGCGATTTTCAGCGATTCGGCCACAATGGTTTTCGCGTCTTTATCGGTCGAGCGCAACATCGCGCGTGCCGCCGCCAGTGCAAACATTCCGCCGCTCCCGATGGCGACGATGCTGTCTTCGGGCTCAATGACATCGCCCGTGCCAGAAATGATGAGCGCGCGGTCCTGACCAATCACGGCAAGCATGGCTTCCAAGCGGCGAAGATACTTGTCGGTGCGCCAGTCTTTGGCAAGTTCAACGGCGGCGCGTTCCAACTTTCCGCCGTGCGCTTGAAGTTTCTCATCGAAGCGGTCGAGCAAGGTAATCGCGTCGGCGGTCGCGCCCGCAAATCCGACGAGAATTTTTCCGCCCAACATTCGCCGCACCTTCGAGGTCGATTGCTTTAAGATAGTCGAGCCGATGGTCATTTGACCGTCGCTGCCCAAAGCGCCCTTGCCGTCGCGCAGAACGCCGATAACAGTGGTCGCGTGAATCGCTTGAGTTTCTTTCACAAGTAGAAATTAAGTTAATAGGATTAACGAAAAGCGTTAAATAATTGTTTCGAACGTCTGAGCGCGCTGCACACAGGCATCGGCGACGCAATCGCGGACGCGAAGATAATAGGAATGCGGAGTGTATCAAGTAAGTGTGTCGATTTTTTTGCGAAGCCGAGCGACGGGAATGTTGAGCTGTTCGCGGTATTTGGTAACGGTGCGGCGTGCTACCTTGAAGCCTCGGTCGGAGAGCAACTCGGCGAGCTTATCGTCGGAAAGTGGTTTGCCATGCTCTTCTTTTTCAACGAACTCTTTAATCTGCTGCTTGATGATGCGGTTCGAGATTTCATCGCCCGATTCTGTCTCAACCGCCGTGCTGAAAAAGTATTTCAACTCCCAAATGCCTTTATCGCCCTGAACATATTTGCCGTTGACGACACGGCTGACAGTTGAGATGTCCATGCCCGTATCTTCGGCGATGTCCTTTAAAATCATCGGTTTCAATTTCGACGCGCCTTCGATGAAAAACTCATGTTGGCGTTGGACAATCGCGCTCACGATTTTGTGCATTGTATGTCGACGCATTTCAATTGCGCCGAGAAAACTTTTCGCCGAGTCTAATTTTTGCTTGACGAACTCGCGCGCTTCGCGTGGCTGGGTTTTATCGCCCAAGAGCGTTTTATAGCGCTTGGAAATTTTTACCTGCGGCGTTGCGCGTTCATTGGCGGTCAGAATCAACTCCTCGCCGTTGAATGTAACCGTGAAATCGGGAATCACATAGTTGCCCGCGCTGCCGTTTGCGCTGCCGGCTGGTTTAGGATTGAGCCTTTGAATCATAGCAACAGCGCGTTTCAATTGCTCCATTGTTACGCCAAGTTGCTGCGCCAATTTTTGATAGTGCATCATGGTGAACTCATTGTAGTGGCGGCTGAGCAGTCGATGCGCGAGCAGTCGGTCGTCTTCGCGCTCGTCGTCAAGTTCGCCAGCGAGCGCCTCTAACTGAATGAGCAAACACTCTTGCAAATTGCGCGCGCCGACACCAGCTGGCTGCAATCGCCAAATTTTCGCGAGCGTCTCTTCAATCTCGTGTTCCGTAGCGGAAATGCCGAGCGTCAGCAAGCCGTCCTGAATGATGTCGAGCGGGCAGCGAAGGTAGCCGTCGCTGTCGAGGTTGCCGAGAAGTTCCTCTGCAATCGCGAACTCTTTATCGCTCACGCCGATAAGCCGAAGCTGGTTGAGCAAGTTTTCCGTCAGGCTTTCTTCATAAACGGGTTGAAGATAGTCGCGCTCGTCGTCGGTTGGCACGTTGAAGTTTTCGGTTTTATACCCTTCGTCGTCGTCGTGCAGATACTCGGAAATTTCGCTCTCGAAATCATGTTCATCATTTTTCTCTGGTGGAGCGTCGGCAGGTTTTTCAGTTGGCAGCGTTTCTGTTGTTGTTGGTTCAGAGCCGACGGGTTGAGCCGCAGCGTCGGCAATGCTATTTGGTTCGGGCGTAGAGAGCAGCGCGACGTCGTCGTCTGTTTCGATAGCGGCGTCCATCTCGCTGGACTCTTCGAGCAAGGGATTTTCTTCGAGTTCTTGCTTGATGCGCTGTTCCAATTGCAACACAGGAAGCTGGAGCAGTTTCGTGTAAAGAATCTGCTGCGGGCTAAGCCGAAGCGTTTGGGTTTGTCGCTGTGAAAGACTTTGAGAGCTCATAATCAAACAACCTTCAGACAAGCAGGTTCAAGCACGACTGGCTCGAGAGGAGCGGGCGTGCGATAAAAATTTTTCAAGCCAGGGACGACCAAACCGCCGTTCCAGTGCGGGCGCAACGAACTCATAAAGCGGAACGCCTTCCGCCGCGCCGCACCGCCGACCGCCCTCGCATTCGGGAATCTGTGAATAAACCAAATACTCCATGCCTAATTTCTTTTGCACACGAATCGGATACAGGTGACACGAAACAGGCTTGCGAAAAGTTGTTTCGCCGTTCAAGTAGGCGCGTTCCAAATTGCACTGGGCGACGCCGCGCGCGTCAAACGAGGCAAAGACGCACTCCCGACCGCCAACGGTGTTCAAATACAACTCGCCTTGATATGTTTCGTAAATGCCGTCCGAGTCAAGGACGGATAAATTTTTTTCGGGCAGATATTTTTTCACCGTGTCCAGCACCTGCTCGATTGCACCAACTTCGTCGCTTGAAATCATCGCACCGCGCTCGCCCTCAACGCAGCACGCGCCTTTGCACACCGACACATCGCATCGAAACATCGCTGTTAGGACATCGGAGTTAATCATCACATTGTCGATGACAAGAAGCGATGGGCGTTTCGGAAAAGTGTTCATGCCAAAAAAATAATTGACGCAACAAGACAACGGAATCTAACACAAAGCGGTAACTTTGTAAAGTCCGACAAACAAAGGTTATTTTTGAACAGCAGCTGATTAACTAAATTTTCAAGTTTTCAGGCACAAAAACCAGATTCATGTCATCATCACAACCTATCACGGTTATTACAGGCGGCGCTGGGTTTCTCGGCTCTCATCTTTGCGACCGCTTTATCGCCGAAGGGCATCGAGTCATCGCCATTGATAACTTCATCACAGGCAGTCCCGATAACATTGCGCATCTCATCGGCAATCCGAATTTTCAGTTCATTCAGCACGACGTGACGAACTACATTTATGTCGAGGGTAGGGTGGATAATGTCTTGCACTTTGCCTCGCCCGCCAGCCCGATTGATTATTTGAAAATTCCAATTCAGACGCTCAAAGTCGGCTCGCTCGGCACGCACAAGGCGCTGGGATTTGCGAAGGCGAAAAAAGCGCGGTTTATGATTGCCTCGACGTCGGAAGTCTATGGCGACCCGCTTGTCCATCCGCAAACGGAAGACTACTGGGGCAATGTCAATCCCATCGGCTTTCGCGGTTGCTACGACGAAGCCAAGCGTTTCGCCGAAGCCATGACGATGGC
Organism: [Candidatus Thermochlorobacteriaceae] bacterium GBChlB; assembly: GCA_000724175.1. GTDB lineage: Bacteria > Bacteroidota > Chlorobiia > Chlorobiales > Thermochlorobacteraceae > GBChlB. Next base: position 29,967 of record JPGV01000015.1, read on the forward strand.
GTATCATCGGCATCACGGGCTCGACACGCGCATTCTCCGCATTTTCAATACCTACGGACCGAGAATGCGTTTGGACGACGGACGCGCCCTGCCGTCGTTTGTCGGTTCTGCCATTCGCGGCGAGCCAATGACGGTCTTCGGCGACGGTTCGCAGACGCGCAGCTTTTGTTACGTGTCCGATTTGGTCGACGGCATCTGGCGATTGCTCAACGCCGAAATTCACGAACCCGTCAACATCGGCAACCCAAGCGAAATCACCATTTTGGAATTTGCCAAAGAGGTGCAAACCATTATGAAAGAATTTACGGGGCGCGAGGCAGAGATTACATTTAAGCCGTTGCCTGCCGACGACCCAAAGCAGCGTCAGCCCGACATCACGCGGGCGAAAAGCGTTCTTGGGTGGCAGCCGACAGTTGGTCGCGCCGAAGGACTGCGAAAAACCATTGAGTTCTTTTTGAAAAAAACAGCGACGCTGTGAAGCAAGACTGCTTGTTTTATCGGCGGTTTCATTCAACTCTGTATGATTCTCATCGACGGAAAAAAAATTGCGGACGACATTAAAGCCGAATTGAAGGCGACGGTCGAGGCACACAAAACAAAAACGGGCAAGGCACCCGGACTGACGGTTATCATCGTCGGCGACAATCCTGCGTCGCAAGTGTATGTGCGCAACAAAGCTAAATCGTGCGTTGAAATCGGAATGAACTCGGACGTGATTGAGCTGCCGAACACGATTTCGCAAACGGAGCTGCTTGATAAAATTCACGTGCTCAACCGTGATACATCGGTGCATGGCATTTTGGTTCAGCAGCCGCTGCCGAAGCACATCGACGACTTTGCCGTAACGCTTGCTATTGCGCCCGAAAAAGACGTCGACGGATTTCACCCTGAAAATGTCGGTCGCTTGATGATAGGTCGCTTGGACGAGTGCTTCATCAGTTGCACGCCGTTTGGTGTGGTTGAGCTGTTCAAGCGGTATAAAATTTCCACATCGGGGAAGCATTGCGTCGTTGTCGGGCGAAGCAACATTGTCGGCAAGCCGATGGCGAATTTGATGGTGCAAAAGTTAGATTTTATGAACTCGACCGTTACGATTTGTCACTCGTCGACGCCCGACATTTCAGTGTTTACGAGGCAAGCCGACATTTTAATTGCAGCAATTGGAAAGGCGAATTTCATTACGGCGGAAATGGTCAAGGCGGGCGCAGTGGTGATGGATGTGGGCATTAACCGAGTCGAGGATAAAACGGCAAAATCGGGGGCGCGGCTTGTTGGCGACGTGCATTTTGAAAGCGTCTCAAAAATCGCCTCTGCCATAACGCCCGTGCCGGGCGGCGTCGGACCAATGACGATTGCCATGCTGCTCTCGAACACGCTTAAATCTTTTGAACGCACTTTAAACTAAATCTCAACACTTCGTTGATATCACAATTGAAAGGTTCACTCATGGCATGTCGCATATTTTTTCTGTGTTCTTTCCTAACGGGTTTATTTGGCTGCGGCGGCGCGAAGGAAGACTCGTCGCTCCCGAAAGTCGGCTATGTGCTTCATGTGCAAGATGAAACGCTGGAAGAAGCCAAACGCGGTTTCTACGATGCGCTCAGCGACGCAGGCTACGAAGACGGCAAAACGGTGAAGCTCATCTACCAAAATGCCAACGGTGAAATCTCGACGCTCAACAACATTCTCGATTATTTTCTTGCGCAAAAAGTGGCACTGATTGCCACGAATCCGACAGTGGCGACGATTGCCGCCATCGGAAAAACCAAGACGATTCCAGTTTGTATGATGGTCTCGCCGCGCCCCGACCTTGCAAAGTTGGAAACCACCAATGGAACTGTGCCGCCTAATCTCTTCGGCGTCTATGAAACGCTGGCGTATATCGATACCAGCGTTGCGCTCATCAAGCAGGTATTTCCAAATGCTGTGCGCGTCGGCACGATTTACAACACAAGCGAGCCGAACTCGGTTAATTCAATGGAGCGGCTAAAATCCACATGTGCCAAATTAGGGTTGCAGCTCGAGACCGTCGGTGTCAATACGTCCAATGAAACCCAGCAGGCAGCGCAAGCCTTAGTCGGAAAGAAAATTGATGTGTTTTTCGCCTTGCCTGATAACATTATTTTTTCGAGCTTCGAGACGATTCAAAAAGCGCTGTCCGATAAAAACGTGCCGATTGTTACAAGCGAAATTGGTCTGGTCAAGCGCGGTGCCTTGCTTGCTTACGGCGCGGATTTGTATGAGTGGGGCAGGCAAGCGGGCGTTGCGGCGGCGCGCGCGTTGAAGGGCGAAAAAAATCTCGCGCCCGAAGAAGTTAAAATTCGAAAGCGCGTCTATAATGCGCTCACGCTTCGCGCAATGAACCTGACGATTCCAAGCGGCTTCGACGACATCGCCACGCGGGACTTGATGAAAAAATAACGCCAATGAACGCCGCATATATCCTTAAAGAAAGTTTTTCAGGATTTCAACGGGCGAAGCTCTCGAGCGCAATTTCGGTTGCTACGATTGCGGTCTCGCTGGTGCTGCTCGGCGCGTTCATAACGGTAACGCTCAGCGCGGCGCGCGTCTTGGAGCAAATCCGTAGCCGCGTCGAGGTGGAATTTTTTTTAAGTGATGCCCTCTCGAAGCAGGCGAGCGAAAATTTGCTCCGAAAAATTAAAGACGACCCAAGCGTGGCAAGCGCGACCTACATTTCAAAAGAAGCGGCAGCGAAAATTTTTCAAAAAGAGTTCGGCGAAAAAATCGAGGAGATTCTCGGAACCAATCCGCTGCCGCAATCTATCAAAGCAAGTTTAAAGCCCGACTACGCCACGCTCGATAGCCTCGAGCAATTCGTGAGGGACATTTCCGACTACGAGGGCGTCGTCGAGGCGCGATACAATAAGGAATTTCTCGTCAATCTGGATTCCAACGCGAGGTTGCTGTTTTCAATTACGGCCGGACTCGGCGTTATGATTTCGCTGGCGTCGATTGCGCTTGTCTCGAACACCATTCGCTTGGCGATTTACGCCAAACGCGACATTATTAAAACCATGAAACTTGTCGGCGCGACGTTTGGATTTATCCAACTGCCGTTTCTGATTGAAGGCATCTTGCAGGGCTTAGCAGGCGGTGCGATTGCCGCAGCATTGATGTTCGCGCTCATGGCGCTCTTACGCAATTCTTACGGCGATATTTATGACGCCCTTGAACTGCCGACGCTGCTGCTGTATGGACTCTTGCTCGCGCTGGGGTGCCTGCTCGGATTCTTCGGCAGTTTTTTTTCCGCGCGCCGCTTCATCAATCAATAACTCGATTATCGTATCTTCACCTTTTTACAAACAGCTAAACAACCCAATGAACATCGTTGAAGCGCAACGCCTCACAAAATCTTACGGAAACAAAAAAGCGGTGGACGACGCCACATTCTCCGTCGAGAAAGGTCAAGTGTTTGGATTTTTAGGACCAAACGGAAGCGGCAAAACCACGACCATCGGCATGATGCTCGGCATTATCAACCGCACAAGCGGCGCTATTAAACTCTTTGAAACCGATAATCTCGACAAAGCACGTCAGCGCGTGGGCGCAACATTGGAAACCCCGAACTTTTATCCGTATCTCTCCGGTCGGGACAATTTGCGCATCGTCGCCAAAATTAAAAGCGCGACCGACAAACACATCGACAAGGCGTTGGAACTCGTCGACCTGACGGCGCGACAACAGGACAAGTTCTCGACCTACTCGCTCGGCATGAAACAGCGTTTGGCAATTGCTGCCGCCTCGCTTGCCGAACCTGATTTGATTATTCTCGATGAGCCAACCAATGGACTCGACCCCGAAGGCATCAGAGACGTGCGGCAAATCATCAAAGCGCTGGGCGCAGAAGGCAAGACCGTATTTTTATCGAGCCACTTGCTAAGCGAAGTCGAGCAAATTTGCACGCATGTTGCGGTCATTAAGAAGGGAAAAATTTTGAAGCAAGGCAGCATTCGCGAAATTGTCAGCAATAATTTCTTCGCTGCGCTCGAAGCCGACGATATGACGCGCTTGCTGAACGCCGTCAAAGACTACGATAAACTTGTTTCGGCAACCGTCGAGAACGCTTCGCTCGTCGTCGAGCTGGCTGATAAAGACCTTGCGGCATTGAATCGATTTCTCGCTGGCAAAGGCGTTTATCTCTCGCACCTTGTGGGGCGGCGACAAACGCTTGAAGAGGCGTTCATTGAACTCACGCAAGACGGGAAGTGAAATTCACTGTTCAATTTTTCTTGCGTTAATGGAATACATCGCTTGTCCGATTTCAGGCGCCACCGAATTTGAAACGCTCTGCCAAATTCCTGACCGATTCGCGGTCGAGAGAGGCGACCTGTGGAGAGTTGTAAAATCAAGGCAAAGCGGCTTAACGCTGCTCAACCCGCGTCCGACCCAATCGGAAATCGGCGCTTACTACGACGCGCTCGTCTACGACCCGTTCATCACCTTGAAACAACATCCCACGCTGCAAGACCGCGTCTATAAATTTGTGCGCGAATACATCTCGCTTGGCTTCAAAGCGCGCGAAGTCTTGAAACGTGTAACGTTTGACAGCGAAAGGGTGTATCAGGTGCTGGAAATCGGCTGCGCAACGGGAGACTTTCTACTCGAACTCAAAAAACGCACCGACGCCGAGTTGGAACTCACCGGCATCGAAATCGCTGAAAAAGCTGCCCGTTTCGCCCGTGAAGAGAACAACTTGCGCGTTTTTCAGGGCGAACTCCTAACGGTTGAGCTTAGCACGCCACAAGATTTAATTGTTATGTGGCATACGCTCGAGCATGTGCATCGCATCAATGAAACGCTCGAGAAACTCCGACACTTGCTAAAGCCGAACAGCATGCTCATGGTCGCGATGCCGAATTTGGACAGCTACGACGCCAAACACTACGGCAAATACTGGGTGCCGCTCGAAGCGCCGCGACATCTCTACCACTTCACGCCCAAGACATTCGCTGCGCTGTTGCAAAAGCACGGCTTAGCAATCGTCGATATGCACGGCTTGCCGCTCGACAGCTACTACAACGCGCTGCTCAGCGAACAGCTAATCGCCGCTGTCAAGAAAAAACCAAGCGGCTTGGGAACGCTGGTCAATACAGCCCTCTATGGCACACTTGCCGCTATTGCTGGTCAAGACCCAATGCAGGCATCGAGCATCGCGTATTACATCAAGAAAATCTAACAACGGCGCTCGGAATGACACTGACAAACAGGGCTTTTGCGCCTTGTTCTTGAACCTGCGGTTTGTTACTTTGACACGGCACGTGCGAGTCCTCCGCACAGACGGCACGGCACTCCCACGCTGGCTCAACCGTTTTCACACAAACCAACAAAAGACAGCAATATGAAAGGCAAAGTAACAGCGCCACTGGTCATACCTCAACTTGTGTTGATGGTTATTGGTGCGCAGGCGCAGGAGAAGCCCGAGGTCTTTGTTCAAACGGGGCGTAGCAGTCGGGTTATGTCTGTCGTTTTTTCACCGGATGGACAGTATTTGGCATTGAGAAAGCGGAATAAGACCATCATGTGGGAAGTAAAGACAGGCAAAGAGATACGCACGTTGAAGGGGCATAGCAATGCTGTTAATTCTGTTGCCTTTTCGCCCAATGGAAAGTTGCTGGCGTCGTTGAGAGAATGGGGAAAAGCCATCACGCTCTGGGATGTCTCAACTGGTGAGGAAACGCGGACGCTGGAGGGGCATCAAGATAAGGTCATTTCCGTCGCGTTTGCGCCTGATGGCAACACTCTGGCGTCGTGCAGCAAGATGGTTCAACCCGTCTTTGGAACGTTCAAACTGGAAAAGAAATCGCCCTGTGCGTCAGCTTCACCGATGGTGAATGGGTTGTCTTGACACCAGAGGGCTATTACAGTGCCTCCGCTAAGGGCGACCAATACCTCAATGTCCGCATTGGCAATAGTGTCTATGGCATTGAAAACTACCGCGCCACTTTCATGCGTCCCGACCTTGTCCAAGCGGCACTGTCGGGCAAGTGAAGCATCCATGCTGGATTACACCGCTCTGGCTCGGAATGACAGATAAGGTGAGTGATACGTTAGCCGCCGTCATTGCAAAGGCGCAGAGCGACTGACGCAATCCACAAACCAATCACTTTGCGTGTAACGATCGACTACAATTGGCGCGCGAGCGAGAGTTCGGACTCCAACGCTTCGGCGTAGTGCGACAAGGGGTCAATCGCGTTCATTTCCTCTAAAATCTCCTGCGCCTTGCTAAGAAGCCGACAAGTAATGCAGACAAATCCGCAGCGATACAAGTAATCGAGTGCAAGATGTTTGAATCCGTATTTGAGGTAAACAAGGGCGATGTCGTGATAAATCGCAATATCGGTGGCGGTGGCTTGAATGACACGCTTGTATTCAGCGACGGCTTGGTGATAGCTACCTTGCGTCATAAACTCACGCGCTTGCTTGAGCGGGTGAATCGGTATTTCCTTGTCCATACAACAATAGTTTGAGTGTTGATAACGTGCGTATTCTTTTCTCTTGAAATGTTACGCAGCGCCGACGAGCAAGGTGTGGCAGGGCGTCAACGGCTGTGCGACGTCGCACAAAGTAACCACTCAGGGAAATGTCCGATTCTGGAGCAATGGTGCTTAGGCATTGGTTTCGCGGCGGGCGAAGTCTTCGAGCAAATCTAAAATATCGGCGGCTTCGGATTGCGAAATCGAGCCTTTGTGAATCGCCACGCGCACCGTTTCAATCGCCAGCGCGACATAGACGGGAACAATGTGCGGCAATTGTTCAGAAAGTTCATTGAGGTGTTTCTGAATCGTGCGGGCGTCGCCGCGCTCAATCGGTCCGGAAAGCGACTCGCGGGCGTCGTCGGCATGGCGCATATTGTCAAGCGTGCCAAGCATAATGGGTTCAAAAACTTTGAACGCTTCTTTCGGCTGCAAGCCAAGTCCGGCAAAGACTTCGGCGGCAAGACTGGTCAGTGTAACCAGATAATTGCTGGTCATCACGCCTGCGATATGATAAAGCGTTTTAGCGTCTTTCGGCACAACCATGACTTTGCTGCCCAAATCGTGCGCGATTTTTTTGCCAATCTCAATGCCCTCAATCTCTGGCGCTTGAAGCCCAAAGTAGCACTTAAACAAATCGGGTCTTTCGAGGCGTGCGTGGGCTTGCCGCGTAAAAGTTTGAAACGGGTGCATCGCGATGGTGATAGCGCCTTTTGCGCCGAGCGATTTTAGAGCGTCGGTCGAGAGCGCCCCCGAAAAGTGAATGGCGACAAGTGTCTTGAAGCCCAAACGCAACTCAGAAATTTTTTCGGCGACGCTTTCAATCGCGCCGTCGTTTACCGCCAAGAGCAGCAGGTTGGTCTCATGTGGCATGTCGAGCAACTGGTCGGAGTAATGCGGCGCGCCAAGAGAAAGCGCAAGTTGCTGTGCATCGGCTGCCGTGCGGTTAATAACGCTGACAAATCGATAGCCTTTGGCGTGCAGCGCTGTGGCAAGCGCCGAACCCAATGCGCCCGCGCCGACAAGCGTAACGCGGAAATCCTCAACGCTGAAATTTGCAGGCAGCGACATCATAGCATAGCAAAGTCATTTTGAAAAAGCAGCGGAAAGATAAAGACGGCCCGTGGCGGCGTCGGCTACGCGCGAAAACTCGGTGAATGTTTTGGCGCCAAGCGCATGAGCGACTTTCGCCATCACGGCGACATTTCCCAGCCCTGTGCCGAGCGTTGAGCCATATAGCGCTGTATATCGAAGCAGTGCGCCATGATCCTGCGCCGCCAGCGCGCGCAAGTAGTCATCGAGCTGCGCCTTGCCCGACATAGAAAAATTGCAGAGCGCAACCAACAGAACTTTTTTGCTGTGAAAAATTTCAGATAAGCCCGACGAGGCTTCCGTGCATAAATCGACCGTTTGGCTGCCCATCATTAAGGGCAGTAATTTGAACGGCGCGCGCACGCCAAACGCCCGTTGCAAAATGGGCAAGTGCAATTCAAGCGCGGCGTCGTCCAGCCCGTCTTCGGAGATAAAAAAATCGTCGTCCTCGTCGCAGAGTTCATTGCGCACATAATCGTTGATTTCAAGCCTGCCAAGCGGCGTGTCGAAAAATCCATGCCCTGAAATCGTAATACGATTCGATGCCACGCTCGACGGTGCAAGCAGCGCAATAAGGTCGTAGCGCGAAGATTCTGTCGAGCGATACGCTGTCGCTAATTGGGTCAAGATGTGAGCATAATCGGCGTAAGGCAAGAGCAAGGTTTTGACATCCGTCAACGGTTGGGGCAACGCCGTGTTGAGCGCAGCATCGATTTGCACCGCAAGCGCGTCAGCATCGGCGGGATAGAGCGTTCCGGCATACTTTGGCGGACGGCTTGTTTTTGAGAACCCAACCATAAAATCAGGCAGAATCGAAAGTTCAAGAACCGGCGTTTTCAGCATTTGAAAATGTTGATGTGTTAATTGGAATGGAAATGTGCGCTCAAAAATGTTTAACGACGTTGCATGGTCGCTGTTTGAAATGTGCGCCGAAAGTATAACCTTTGTAGACCGCATTTTCAAAAAACCTGCGTAAAAAAATCATGCAATCCGTCTGGAAACTTACAGGAAAAAAAGCACTAATCACAGGAGGGACAAAAGGCATTGGGCTTTCCATCGCGGAGGAATTTCTGATGCTTGGCGCGGAAGTCTTCATCGTCGCCCGCAGCGAATCCGAAGTTCAAAAGCGGCTCAAAGCGTGGCACAAACACGGCTGGAAGGCGCACGGCGTTGCGCTCGGCGTCGAGACGGCGGAAAACCGCACCGCCATTTTCGACGAGGTCGCGTCTGTTTGGCGCAAGCTCGATGTGCTGGTCAATAATGTCGGCACAAACATTCGAAAAAAAACAATGGACTACTCGGCAGATGAATACGCGCACTTGTTGGAAACCAACCTCACATCGGCGTTCGAAATGTGCCGCTTAGCATATCCAATGCTTCGAAAGTCCGACACAGCAAGCATTGTGAACGTCAGTTCCGTCTCGGCAACGCGCGTGACACAAACCGGCGCAATTTACGCCATGTCGAAAGCGGCAATGGAGCAACTGACGCGCTACCTTGCCGTCGAGTGGGCGGCAGACGAAATTCGCGTCAACGCCGTTGCCCCATGGTATATTCGCACGCCGCTCACCGAACCCGTCTTGAAAAATGCAGACTACCTCAAGCGTGTGTTGGCAAGAACGCCCGCCGCCCGCATCGGCGAAGCCGAAGAAGTTGCTCGTGCGGTCGCGTTTCTGGCAATGCCTGCGTCGTCTTACATCACAGGACAATGCCTCTCCATTGATGGCGGATTTTCAGCGTTGGGCTTTTGAAACTGATGTTGTAGATTCATCGTTAATCGTTCAGACTTACTTTAACATGACCACTGAAAATTATGAAAAGCAAACTGGTGAAAAGCAAACTGGCTATTTTTTGCTTGCTTGTTTTGACCGCAAGTCTCTCGCAGGCGCAGATATTTGGTGGCAAGCGTGAACGCGAAGAAAAGTTACCGACATGGCCTGCGATGCCCGCGACCGGAAATGTCGCTCCCGGATTCATCACAAAGAGCGATAAGCCTGAATCGACTGCGCCGGCATCTTCAAACGGCTCTGTAGCAACCAATGAAAAAGAAATCACACCGACCTTTTTGCGTCGCACAATGAGAGAGCGCAACGACATTGCTGGTTGGAGTTCCCTGTCGGGCATCGGTGTCAATTTCGGCACGGGATTCGGTCTCGGCGCGCAAGCCCGCGCAGGCTATACATTCCCGTTTGGACTGTATGTCGGCGGCACGGGACTTTTAAGCGGCGGCACCACGTTTGAAACGCAAAACCCAATGCTCTCGCAGGTAACTGTTGGCGGCAACACCGTCTTCAACAACACGGTCGGCGGCGAAGTCGGCTTGGAAGTGCCCTTGAAACTCTTTGGAGTGCGGTTCTTAAATCGCGGCTACCTCGGCGCAGGTATAATGTGGACGAACCTCGTGTTCAACAGCGTCGGTAATCTCAACGGTCTGCCTAACGCAACCGGCAATTTCACGGGCGTGCCAACAACCAATGTGCCATCGGCGGGAACGAATTTTTATTACTCAATAGGAAATGTCTTTTACGCGCCAATGGACGTTTGGATATGGCGAAATGTTGCGGTGGGCATTGATATGCGATACATTTCTATGGGCAACATAAGCGCCATCGGTGTTGCGCCTGTCATCGGATTGTTGTTCTAAATGTCGCACCGACAACTCTCGAGAACCGAAGAAACAATTTTGGATGCCCTGCACTTTGTCCTGTCCTACGAGGAGTTGCAACAGGAAACGCGGCTGAACACAGATACGCTCGATGAAGACCTTGCGCGGCTCATTGCTGAAGGCATTGTCGAGCGTCTTCTCTGGAACGAGTCGAAAAAAGAATATCTGCCTCTCGAGCTGTGCGAGCCGGACGCCGTCGTGGGGAAATCCATGCAGGCGTTCCACTTTCTTGCCACTAAAAAAGGACTCTTTCTACACCATTCCAAATGAACGACCCGACGGCTGGCGCTCAAAACCCAAACGGCAGGATTCGCGTGCGCGTTGCAGGCTTGTGCGTTGAAAATAACCACGCGCTTTTCGTCAAGCACAAACGTTTTATCGGAAACGACTACTTTCCCGAAGAGGCATGGATACTGCCCGGCGGCGCGGTCGAAGTGGGCGAGTCTGCCCAGATGGCTGTGCAGCGTGAAGTGCGCGAAGAAACGGGCTTAGAGTGCGAGGCGGGAAAATTGCTCTTTGTCAAAGAACTGATTTTTCCGTTTCCGTTATTGGAAAAAGTAATTGCGCCAATAGCGCATGTTATATCGCTCTGTTTTCAGTGCCGCGTAACAGGGGGAACAGTGATGACTGGTCGCGACCCTGAAATCAGCGATGCCGAGCAATTGATTTTAGAGACACGCTGGCTGCCGATTCAAACGCTGCACCAGCAACCCATCTACCCGCCGTTCCTCGCGGCGTTTATTCAAGACCACAGCGCGTCGGAATTTATGCACGTCGTGCCGCGCTATTACGACAGCCGCGCATAACCGTCAGACGGAAATCTTCAAGGGTGAAATTGGCGAAACAAACGCGAAGTTTATTGACATTCACGGTCAAAAACCTATATTTAGCGAACATTTAAGAGCGACATTCAAGGCAGAGTGCCACGCGCATTTCAAGACTGCGCGCTCACAAGTTTTGTATGTTCCACTTCGATTCTCGTTTAATTCACTAACCTACGGCGCAAGCGATGCGTAAAATCGATCCGGCAAACATTCCAATCTTTGAAGGCATTTCCAGCGAAGAGATGGATCAAATCGTCAAATACGCCTTCATCAAAAGTTTCGATCCTGGCTATGTGCTGTTCCGCGAAAATCTCATCGTCGGACAAATCATGTATGTGATTTTGTCAGGAAAGGTCGAGCTTGCCAAGAAAAATCAAGCGGGTGAAGATGTGGTTTTCCTCACGCTCGGTCCCGGCGCATTGCTCGGCGAAATGTCGCTCTTCGAGCAGCAAAAGCGCTCTGCCTCCGCGATTGTAAAAGAGTATTCCGAACTGCTGGTGCTGCCGAAGTATAACTTCGACCGTATGCTTCAGAGCCGACCGAATGAAGCGATTAAAATTCTCTTGAACTTTATCAAGATTCTGTCGCAGCGCTTGCGTGAGACAACAAACAAAATGATTCAGGCACAAAGCGACGTAGAAGAAGCACATGCGCCCGCCGCTGTTGGCGCCCCCTCGGCTGCTGCCACTGCGCCCGCAGCAACGTCGACGACGCAACAAGTGCAAATTGCCGCTGCGCCCGATAAACTTGCTGCCATAAAATCCAACGATAAAAACAGCGAACTCTATGTGCTCTCGATGGAAGAACTCCAAAGCGGAAACTTGGTCAAAATCCTCGAAGAGAAACGCCGTCAGGGACTTACGACCGACAGCTCCACTCGGCTCTTGATGATACGCGATGTGGTCAATTACTACCTTCAACTGCCGATGGAAGAGTTGCAACTCAAAGTTCGCGAAATGGAGCTGCGGTTCAGAAACAAACCGCGTTAATACATTCACGACATTCACGACAGCCAATGCCCAAGCACCAACCCGAATCCGACGGCGCAACCGCCGAAAGCATGAAGCACAAAATCACCTTGCATTTTTACAACAAGCCCGGCGAAGAGCGCGTTATTGAAGTCGACGACGGCACCTCAATTCTGCACGCCTGTATGGAGAACGCCATTCACCTTCAACACAACTGCGGTGGTGTCTGCGCGTGCTCCACTTGCCATGTTATTATTGAACAGGGCATGGAGCATCTGCCAGAGATGAGCGACGATGAGGAAGAGCAATTAGACGAAGCCGTTGGGCTGACGCTGAAATCGCGCTTGGGCTGCCAATGCAAAGTAAGCGGCGATGTAACGGTCTTGATTCCCGACCAAAGTATTTATCTCGGTCATTGACAACACCACGTCCAATGAAACAACTCTCGCTTGCAGCCTTGCTGACGATATGTCTCTGGCTGCTGTGCCCGGTAACCGAATCGAGCGGCTGGGGATTTTGGGCGCACAAACAAATTCATCGCCGTGCAATCGCGCTGATGCCCGAAAAAGCCGCGCCGTTCTTTCGAAGTTATGCCGAGTTCCTCATTGAGCATTCCATCGATGCCGATGACCGACGGCGTGTTGACCCGACCGAAGCGCCACAACACTTCATCGATATCGACCGCTACGGCGCATATCCGTTCAACGAGCTGCCGCGCGACTATGCAGCCGCCGTTAAAAAATACACAGAGGACACCCTTCGCACCTACGGACTTGTTCCGTGGCGCATTGCAGCGTTCAGCGACAGCCTAACCAACGCCTTCAAAGCAAAAAATCTCGACAAAATTTTATTCTTCGCCGCGAACTTGGGACACTACGTCGCCGATTGCAACGTGCCGCTCCATGCAACCTTGAATTACGACGGGCAACTCACGGGACAAAAAGGCATTCACGGACGCTGGGAATCCGACATTCCCGAACGTTTTATGCGTCGCTACGAGCAAGGCGACCCGCAAGGAAAAGTATATTACATTGCCGATAAAACAAACGAAAGTTTTAAGTGGGCATTGGAAAGTTATCTGATGGTCGATAGCGTGCTCAAAGCTGACCTGAAAGCGCGACAAGGGTTGAAGCCCGAAGAAATCTCCACGAAAATTTTGGACAAGAATAAGCGTGAACGGGAAGTGTTCTCGACCGCGTATTTCGAGAATTACAAACGCGAGTTGGGCGACATGGTCGAGCGTCGCTTCGAGATGACCACCGTGCGTGTCGCCGCCGCGTGGTATTCGGCGTGGAAAGATGCAGGCGAGCCGGAGTTATCGGAGCTAACGAAACGATGACCCCCTAACGCCCAGTTTGTGGCTGCCGCCGTTTGGCATGTTCGTAACCAAGTATCGTTCCAGCGACCAACCGAAGTTTTATGACATCGGTGAAACAGACGGGCAACCCGTATGTTGCGACATGCAGTGCCAAGCGGGAGTGTTTCGCAGCAGTCGGTGCTGGGCATGCGCGAACTGATACAACGCGGATTGCGATAAAGGCGACGGAAGAACGGCAAGTATGAGCGACTCATCAACTAAAATTTTTCAGCAACTCGATTCGTCAAAGCCGACTATGAAAGAGAAAAAGAAAAATAAAAAGCTCAAACTCCCGCCCTTCGCCAACGAGCCGATGCTCGATTTCAGTGCATCGAAAAACCGCAAGGCGATGGAAAAAGCCATTGCCAAAGTGCGGGAGGAATTGGGCAAAGACCACCCCTCTGTCATTGGCGGCGAAGAAGTCTGGCGCGACGAAAAAATCATTTCAGTCAATCCCTGTAATCACCGAGAGGTGATTGGCACATTTCCTCACAACACGATAGATGACGCCAATCATGCCATTGACGTCGCAACAAAAGCGTTTGAGAAGTGGAAGAAAACCCCGGTTGCCTCGCGTTCAAAAATGCTCGTCAAAGCGGCGGCGGCGATGCGCAAACGCAAGTTCGAATTTTCCGCCGCACTGGTGCTCGAAGTTGGAAAAAACTGGACGGAAGCAGACGCCGATACCGCCGAAGCGATTGACTTTATGGAATACTACGCCCGCGAAGTCTTGCGGCTCGACGGCGAACAGCCCGTCGTGAAAGCGCCGAAGTGGCTCGGCAAAGAAAAAAACAAAATGGTGTATGTGCCGCTTGGTGTTGGCGTGGTGTTGCCGCCGTGGAATTTCCCGTTGGCGATTTTGGCAGGAATGACCGTCGCCGCATTGGTAACAGGCAATACGGTTGTGTTGAAACCGTCGCCCGACGCGCCCTTCATTGCGCATAAATTTTTCGAGTTGATGCGAGATGTCGGAATTCCGAGAGGCGTCTTGAACATCATTCACGGCGGCGCAGATGTCGGCGAAGCGTTGGTCGTTAATCCGAAAACGCGGTTCGTTTCATTTACAGGGTCGAGAAACGTCGGTGTGCGCATCAACGAAATGGCGGCAAAGACGGCGCCGGGTCAAAAATGGATTAAGCGTGTCGTTGCAGAAATGGGCGGCAAAGACGCCATTATCATCGACCGAGAAGCTGACCTTGACGCTGCCGCGCAAGGTGTCGCCGCCGCCGCGTTTGGATTTTCGGGACAAAAATGTTCGGCGTGTTCGCGCGCGATTATCGATGAAAAAGTTTATGACGCGTTTTTGGAAAAACTTATCTCAAAAGTCGACGCCATTCGTGTCGGCGACGCGGAGCGCAACGCGCCAATGACCGCGGTTTCAAGCGAGCGGGCGTTTCAAAAAATCGTGGACTACATCGAAATTGGCAAACAAGAAGGCCGATTGCTTGCAGGCGGCGGCGTAGACTCGAGCAAAGGCTGGTTCGTTCAACCAACAGTCTTTGCCGACATCGCACCAACAGCGCGGCTGGCGCAAGAAGAAGTGTTCGGTCCCGTCTTGGCGTGCATCAAGGCAAAAGACTTCGACGACGCGCTGCGTATTGCCAACAACACCGACTACGGACTCACGGGCAGCGTTTATACAACCAACAAGAGAAAGTTGGAGCGGGCGCGCGAAGAGTTCTTCGTCGGGAATTTATATCTGAACCGCAAATGCACCGGCGCGCTCGTCGGCGTGCATCCCTTCGGCGGGTTCAATATGTCGGGAACGGACAGCAAAACGGGCAGCCACGATTACCTCTTGCTCTTCGTGCAGGGCAAAACAATTGCAGAAAAAATAACGGAGTAAAAATCACTCGCGCTAAATTTTACATCGACTCGGAACGCACGGACACGGATTGCTCGACAAAACGAGTCAGAAATGCACCGTGAATCGCGCCGACGGTCGCACCCGTCAAGAAAAGCGTAGCGGCGACTCCAACAATCATCCACAAAACGCAATCGACTGACGACGCAAGGTCAATGCCGCCAAAAATAATCGGCATTCCAAAAAGCCATGCAAGGCTGTTGGCGGGAATCCACCACGCGGCGTGTTCAACGTGCTTTTTCAAAACAAGCCACTGCGGAATCGCCAAAACGACGCCCAAGACCAATCCCATCGCGCCGCCTAAAAACATCATAACAACGAGCGGCGGTTCAACGCTGCTCGCGCCGCCGGACTGTTCGCCAATCGACATCAGCGTGCTTGGCACGATTCCAAGAAACCATGCTGAAAGCGCGCCCGCGAGCGTCGCCGCAAGCCAGTCTTTTAGAGAAATGGAGAACGACGTTCTCATCGCTCGCCACTGCGCCCACCCTAAGACAGCGCCTTCAATCGCGCCCGTCAGAACCGTTGCGCCGGCAAGCAGCAGAACCGCGCCGACGGAACGCGGTTCGCCCGTCGCGCTGAACGCCAAGAACCCAATCGAGAATGTCGCACCTAAACCAACGAGTTCGCCCAAAGCGTTTGCGACCACCCATCGCCGCCAAAAATCAAGGTTGTTCATAATTAAATTTCTCCCGATAAATGTGAACATTTGATGAAGCAAAACCATCGGCGTTGTTACGACCTGCCAAGCAGCATCATTCCAAAAACCGATAACGCAACAGACGCCAGCGCGGTCAGGCACAAGTTACGGTGTTTTTCCGCGTCGCTTTGGTTCGTCCAAGCGCGATAGGTTTGCGCGAGCGTAACGGCAAGCGCGGAAACGCCAAGGTGCGCCCAAGCGGAGGGCACGAGTTCAACGCCCGACGAAAAAAAACGCGCCAGATAGAACGCGCCCGAAACGCCCTGCAAAATCAGCAGCCACGCAAACACACCGAAAAGCCCGTGATGAAAACCAGTGTAAGCACGCTTGCCCATCCACGCAACAGCGAACAGGAAGACAGCAAAAACGCCGACCAGCAGCGTAACGCTGCCGAGTAACCCGTGTATCGTTCGAATGTCGCTCATAGCCGAATCGATTTGTCAGTTTTAAGAGAACAGTGTTCTCTTAAAATATACGAATAAAAGGGAACAGTGTTCTCTTTTTATTGAAAAATTATCGTTTCAATCCGTTGAGCAGATTTTGAAAGGAATAGAAGTAGAAGGCAGAGAAGGTTGTTTCATCTTGCGGCGCGACACCCGTGAGCCGAAGCGCGACGGCGCCGTGCGCGTGCGTCCAAAGCGTGTAGGCGATGGCTTGAGCGTCGCCCGATTTTAGAAGGCGCGCGTCCATACAGGTTTTAGCGATGCGTTCTAAAATGGAAAACGCGGCTCTTGATTTTTCACGCGCCGCATCGGGAATGTTGTCGCTCTGAAAGTAGTGGTGCGGGTTGAGAAAAATCACCTCGTAATACTTCGGATGCTCTAAGGCGAAGGCGAGGTATTGCGCCGTCAGGCGCTGCAATTGTTCGGCGGGCGTCGGCGCGTCTAAGGCTTGTGTTAAATACTCGGCGAACCGATCGTAGCCTTCGGCAATCATCGCCCAAACGAGCGCCTCTTTATTGGCATAATGTTTATAGAGCGAAGAGACGACGACACCGAGTTTGCGGGCAATGCGGCGCATCGATAGTCCGTCAATGCCCTCGCGCAAATACAGTTCAAGACCGACTTTCAAGATGCGCTCTTTTTGAGTTGGACGAGAACGGCGGCGTTTCATGCGAGCGCGCGCGGCGTTACTTGGAGAGGGTTTCACAATAGCGTTCTGCGGATAGCTTCTGCGACGAAAACAAACGACCAAATTCATCTGCGCCCAACTGCTCTTGCAGATACGCCCAATTTTGTTCGCTGATGTTTTTCTCGTCCGCGCTGAGGGTTTCCGACAGACGTTTGGCGATGTAGAAGTGTTCAACAGCAAGCGCAGGGTTGTTCATCGTGAGTGCCAGCATGCCGATTTGCGCCGCCGCCGCCGCCACGCCCGAGATATTTTTCACCGCTTCGTGGGCGCGCATCACGCCTTGAAAGCCGCGCATGGCTAAGTCATCATCGCCGTTCATGGCATAGACTGCCGCAAGTTGATGTGCCGTCGCAATCGCGCCTGCCTGATTGCCTGCTGCCGCCATTGCCTCTGAAACGGTTTTCATTTCTTTAATCGCGCGTGGATAATTTTCAAGCGCAATGCTTGCCGTCGCTAATTGATGTCGCAGAAACAGTGCAATGTTTTGGTCAATGTTGGTTGCCGATGACAGCGTTTTATCGAGCATATCAAATGCCGTTTGGAACAGATTGGCGCGAATGAAGGCTTGAGAATAGGCTGTAATGAGTTGTGTGGCTTCGGTGTATAAGCCTGCGGCAATCAGGTGATGATGCCACTTCGGGACGCGCTCTTGGTCGAGCTGCTTGGAATCGTTGTAAAACGAGGCAAAGGTCATATTCGCGCTTTTCATATCGGCGTCGGATAGATAACGCAAAACGATGTGCTTGACGCGGTCATTAAGGCGATATTTCGGTTCACTGCACGACTCGTCGGGCTCGACAAATCCCAAGCGAAGCAATATCAGCAAGAGGTCGTCGCAGCTCGATGGATAACTGTCGGGAAACGGCAAGCGCGTCCAAAGCGAGTCAAGGTCTTTCTCCGAGAGCGGCACGGTGGCTTGGCTCATCAAGACTGAAAGCGAGTAGAGCGGTGCAAAGTCGGCGGACGCAGCAAGAGCGGTCAGCGCCTTTGAAAGCGTGTCGTCGTTGAGCGAAGCGTATCGGGCTTCTACCTCTTGCAAAGAGAGCTGTTCGGTTGCCGCAAGCGCGTACGCTGCGCCGAAAGCAAGGCGCGAGCCGAATCGATGAATCAGGGGTTGTTCCTCATCGCGAGAAAGCGCAGGGAAAAAACGGGCGGTGGTCTCGAGTGTCGACATAAAACTTCACGGTTGAGTTGATAAGCCGCAACTATAAGTTAGCCGATTGCAAAGAGAGGACAAAGTCGTTTTTAATCCGGAGTGAACAATTCAAAAAGTGGTTGTCAGTATTTTTCCTTTGAGCGGTTTTTTGTAAATTTGCGTTTGTAATCTTCTCCCGGCATCAAATGCAGTTCTCATAAAAATGGACGTCTCCGGAATCTTGTTTGTCTTTTTGGGTGCGCAGATTATCGTCGCAACTGTTGGGACAGTGTGGTCGAGGAATCCTGTAACAAGTGCGCTCTTCTTAGTTTTAAACTTTTTTGCGCTGGGCGGATTGTATCTCTTGCTCGAGGCGCAGTTCATCGCCGTCGTTCAGGTCATTGTCTATGCCGGCGCCATTATGGTGTTGTTTCTCTTTACCATCATGCTGCTCAACTTGGATAATGAGCGCGCGCTCGCCGAAAAATTCGATTTGCGTAAAGGCTTCGCTGTGTTGCTCGGCGGCGTCTTACTGGTGGAGTTGCTTTACATCATCGGACTCAAAACGCCGATTCCCATTAAGCAAACCGCGCTGACGACGGTGCAACTCGGCGAGGCGAAATACATCGGCAGAGAGCTCTTGACAAATTTTTTATTTCCGTTTGAAATCGTCTCGATACTGCTGCTCTTGGCGGTCGTCGGCGCGATTGTCTTGGCAAAGAAAAACTTTACGACGTCACCAAAATCATAAATTCAACGCATGATTACTCGTCTTACCCTCCTGATGGTTTTTATGGCGCTCGTTGCGGGCGGATGCGCAAAGAAGCAGGATAAAGCGTCGGTGCAAAGAGAAGAAAAAAAATCTGCGCCGCAGGCAGGAAAGTTTAAAATCGGCTTGGTCTTCGATGTGGGCGGACGCGGCGATAAGTCGTTCAACGATGCGGCTTTCGCGGGCGTTCAACGCGCTCAAAAAGAACTCGGCACGGGCTACGAATACATTGAACCGGGCGAAGGCGCCGACCGCGAAGCCGCCTTGCGTCAACTGGCCTCGCAGCCCGACATAGCGCTCATCGTTGGTGCGGGATTTATTTTTACGGACGACATCAACGCGGTTGCCAAAGAATTTCCTGAAAAAAAATTCGTCTGCATCGATTACACAGTCGATACCACAAAGCCGCTTCCGCCGAACCTTTCTGCCATTGTCTTCAAAGAAGAAGAAGGCTCGTTTCTCGTCGGCGCCATCGCGGCGCTGGTGAGCAAAACGGGCACGATTGGCTTCGTCGGCGGCATGGAGTCGCCGCTCATCAAGCGCTTTGAAAAGGGCTACCAGACCGGCGCGAAATACGTTCGTCCCGACATCAATATCCTCGTCGGCTATGCGGGCTTGTCGGGCGAAGGCTTTAAGAACCCCGCCAAGGGCAAAGAACTGGCGCTCGGGCAATACAGCAAAAATGCCGACGTGATTTACCATGCCTCAGGCATCACAGGGCTTGGCGTGTTTGAAGCCGCACGCACGACCAAGAAATTTGTCATCGGCGTCGATATGAACCAAGAAAACGAAGCGCCGGGATTAGTGCTGACCAGCATGGTGAAATTGGTGGAAAATGCCGTCCTGCAAGCTGCCAAAGACGTCGACGCAAAAACGTTCAAAGGCGGGCAAGTGGTGCGCTTAGGACTTGCAAACAAAGGCGTTGATTATGTCTATAACGACAACAACAAAAGTCTGATTCCAGACGACGTGCACAAGAAAGTAGAAGAACTGCGCGCCAAATTGGTGAGCGGCGAACTGAGTCCTCTCTGACAAAAACCATATCAACTAACGCATTCAAACTATGAAGAGACATCTGACACTCGTTTCGCTCGTTGCGGCTCTGGCTCTAATGGGCGGCTGCGGACCGTCGGCAGAACAAACCAAACTTGTTGCCGATATGAAACAATTAGCGACCATGTGCGAGGCAGACGAAAAGACCCTCGAAGCCGAGCATGCCAAAGCCGAAAAAGAGCATGACGCGCTTGAAAGACAAGCGGACTCGCTCAAAAAAGCAGGCGCACTCCCGCCCGACGCAGAGAAACTGATTGCTGAACACGGCAAGATGATTGACGCGCACAGGGCTATCGTTAAGCGACACACCGACCAGCTCAAAGCCCATTTGGCAACAGCTGAAAAATATCAGAAGCAAATTGGCGCAGCAGAAGAGATGAAAAAAGCCTATGAACAGATGAAAAAAGAGCATGACGAGATGAAAAAAGAGCATCAGCAAATGACCACCGACCATGCGAAGATGATGGAAGACCACAAGAAACTCGACCAATTGCTGGCTGCCGCGAAAGTCGATGCAAAATCCGACAGCAAGAAAAAGAAATAAAAAATGCAGTATCTTTCGGCACGACATTAAAACCATCAATAACTACTGCGTTACATTTTTTATGCACACGTCAAAGGTCGTTCTCATCGGGTTGGGTTTAGTGCTGCTCGTCGGCTGCGGACCGTCGGCAGAACAAAAAGCGCTCATCAGCGAGATTGAACAAAAAAGCAGCGCGTTAGAACAGGAGGCGCTGAAACTCGACGGCAACCAAACCTATCTGCAAAAAGAGCAGAACGAATACAACGAAAAAAACAAAGACCTTAAAAAGAAGCTGGGCGGAAAAAACGATTCGCTCTTCAACGCGCTGACGCGGGCGCATCAAAAAGTCGTCGACGACTACGAGAGCAAGCTTAAAAAGCTCAAAGACATCGTCGATGCGTCCAAAGATCTGGTTATCAAACTAAAAGACCCGGTGAGCTTCACCTTCGATAAGCGGCTGATTGAGGCGGACTTCAAAGGACATACCGAAGAGGGCAAGCCGATTGACGGCTACGAACAAAAATCTGAAAAATTGGTTAAAGAACTTAAAGAGTTGATGGAAAAGCACGAAACGATTGAAGAGCAAATCAAACGCTATACTGCGCAGCTCGATAGTTTGGAAAAAGCCAAACTTGAAGCGCCCGTCGCGGTCGCTGCTCAAAAGCCTGCGGCGAAAGTGCCGAAAAAGCAAAAATGAAACAGAGACGCCCGTTGCTTGTCGGGCAACTGTTCTTTCAACTTCGCGCGCCGTCAAAATGAACGATTGACCACCGCGCGACAACAGGAGACTAAACTATGAACATTCTCGTAACTGGCGCAAGCGGGTTCATTGGCTCTGCCATTGCGCGTCGGCTCGTCGCCGATGGCTATCCCGTCAGCGTGCTTGTCCGCAAACGCTCTAACCTCGATGCCCTGCGCGACGTCGTCGACAAGCTCGATATTCGATACGGCGATGTAACCGACGCGGACTCGCTCCTCACTGCAACACGGCACATGACGCATATTTACCACGCCGCCGGAAAGGCGTATATCGGTCCCGGAAAATCGCACGAACTCTATGCGGTGAATGTGGCTGGCTCGCAAAACCTCTTCAATGCGGCGTTGAAGAACAAGGTAAAGCGCGTGGTCTTTACGAGTTCTGTTTCTGCCGTCGGCATCACTGGTACCAAATCGCCTGCCGATGAAACGCAATCGTGGAACTTAGAAGACCTGCACGTCGACTACTACAAAACCAAACATTTGGCGGAGCTCGAAGCCGCCCGCGCGGTCGAAAATGGCTTAGACTGCGTGATTGTCAATCCAAGCTACGTGTTTGGCGCGGGCGACGTAAATTTCAACGCGGGACGGCTCATCAAAGACCTCTACTACCACAAAGTCCCTGTTTATCCGACAGGCGGCGTTTGCTTTGCCGACATTGACGATGTCGTTCAAGGGCATCTTGCGGCAATGGAAAAAGGCAGAACAGGAGAACGCTATATTTTGGGCGGAGAAAACTTAACCTACAAGCAAGTCTTCGACAGCATTTGCGACGTCATTGGCGCGCCGAAAGTCTTTGTGCCGATTACTGAAAGCGTCGTCAAACTCTTCGTCGCGCTGACCGCGCGGGCGCGCCGATTGAAACGCATTACGGCGCTGGCAAACCGAGAAATCCTGCTCACCGCAACAAAGTATTTTTACTACTCGTCCGAAAAAGCCAAGCAGGAATTGGGCTTCGCCAACACCAAAAGCATCGGCGACGCCGTTCAAGAAAGCATTGCGCGGGCGTTCGACTGGTATAAATCGCATCAGTTGCTCTGACGCGAAAATTAGAACCACGTTTCCCACCCTGACGGCGTTTGGCAGGCGTGAAGGGTTATTGAAATTCGGTCGCGCTCGCCTGAAAACGGCTGAATTTGGTGTAGTTGATAACTGTCAATGACCAGCAAATCGCCGATGCCGTAGTGTGCAATCTCGCTGTATGCGTTGGTCATCTCGGCGGTAATCTCTGGCGTTGGATTATCGTCGCTTGCGGTATAGAGCGTCTCCCAAACGCGTAGCCCGCCGCCCGACAGGGGTGGTTGAAGCATCAGCACAAGCGTAATGGCGCGCGCACGCCGTTGCAAAGCATTGCCGATGAGTCCCTCTGTATCAAAGTGCGGCTCGCCGCCGTTAAACGAAAGCCACTGGTGTGCCGGAAAAATATGCACGCCTGCTCCGCACCAGCCGACACGCTGCACAACGGTCTCTCCGACGATGCATTCAACAATGCGGCGCAGTTTGGATTGCACAGCAGGTAAAAAACGCTCTACCGTCGCATTCGACTCAGCCGCGCGCGAAAAATACAACGCTGTGCGGTTTTGCTCGAGATGCGTATACCACGCTCGACCGAGTGAAAATTGCACGCCGTCGAAGTCGGAAATCCAATACGGGCGCGCGTCATACACCCGTTTAACGAGAGCCGCACAGGTATCAGCGGAAAGCACATTGGTAAAGTGCAAGCCCAAGTGGTCGGATAGACGCGCAAGGGGCAGAGCATCTGCATCTGAAAGCGCAGCTGCGGAAAGCGTAAGAATAGACCGTGGCATATCACTTGGTGTTGTCTGTTTCAGCACAGCTGCGAGCATCGGTATTTCTCAAAGATAATGGGCGGGGAATCAACAAAGAAAGGCTCAAATGGGCTATCGGCGTAGGGCGTGATGACGACTGCGATGACGAAAAACCCATCTCGGTGTTGTATTTTTGCCGAGCCTTTTTGAAAATCGTAAGCCAACAACTTCGGCTCATGAGTTTTGTCTCGGTGCGTGCGTATGCGGCGCGTCTGGTGTGTATGGTGCTTTTCGCATCGACGGCAGGTGCGCAGGACTACCGCGAAATCGCAAGGCAAACGGTCACCCTGAAAGCGGACACGACGCAGCAGGGCGATACGCTGATGGTGATGCAAACAGTGCAAACACAGTTGCGCCTTGTAAAGACGGTTGCCGAGCCGGCGCAGGTCTTTAGATACGAGCTTCGACCGTCGCTCTCGATTGTTCAAGCCGCGTTCAGCAATTGGGTTGGCGGCGGCGTAAATGCGATTGCATGGTCGAGCGGACTGAACGCCACAACGCGATATAGCGAAAACTGTTGGCTGTGGGAAACGCGTCTCTATACAGAATTTGGGCAAACGCTGGTCGATGGCGTGTTTCGAAAAACAAACGATATTATTGACTTTTCAACAGTGGTCAGGTATGATTTGGGCAGTTCGCTTCAGCCGCAATTTTCTGCGTCGCTGCGCACACAGTTCGCCGAAGGGTTTGATTTTTCACAACCTGCTGCGCCGCGCATTTCGGCGTTTTTCGACCCAGCGTATAGCGTTCAAAGTCTCGGCATTTCCTACGGCGCGTCGGATACGCTGCGCGCGTCGATAGGGCTTGCGGCGCGCGAGATTTTCACCAACCAATTTCCCACATTTGCCGATGATCCAAAGACGCCTGAACTTGAGCGGGTCAACATTCGCGCTGGCGTAGAATTTTACGCTGTCTGGCTGGTTGAATTTTTCAAAGGCGCTACCTTTCGAACACGCACGCAGCTCTTCGCGCCGTTTGCGCGGCTTGGCGCGCTGGAAGTCAATCAAAAATTCACGCTCTTTTTTAATATCAACAACATCTTGGACACGCGCCTCGGCGTTGTGCTGCTCTATCAAGAAAATATCAGTCGCCAGTTGCAAGTGCAGCAAACACTCGACCTTACCGTCAGTTTCAAAATTTCAAATCAATGAAAGACCTGCTTATTTCCGGCATACAAACAGCGTTGCGAGACATTGGCGTAAATGACACGCGAGAGATTCACATCGAGAAACCTGCCGACGAAAAATTCGGAGATGCGTCGACGAACATCGCAATGGTGCTTGCCAAAGAGTTGAAGAAAAATCCGCGACAAATCGCCGCCGACATCGTCGCCAAACTTCCGTTTAGAAACGATGCGGTTGAACGAACTGAAATCGCGGGTGCGGGATTCATCAACTTTTATTTTTCCAATGCATTTGTAACCAACGCCGTTCAGGCGATTCTCGAGCAGGGCGAAAGTTTTGGGCGCTCGAGCGTTGGCGCCGGCAAAAAAGCCCTTGTCGAATATGTCAGCGCCAACCCGACAGGACCGCTGACCGTTGGGCGCGGGCGTGGCGGCGTCTTGGGCGACACGATTGCTAACCTGCTCGACGCACAAGGCTATAGCGTTACACGCGAATATTATTTCAACAATGCAGGCAGGCAAATGCGCATTCTCGGCGACTCCGTCAAGCTGCGCTACCTCGAACTCTGCGGCGAAAAAATGGATTTTCCCGACGACTACTATCAGGGCAACTACATCAAAGACATCGCGCAAAAAATTTTTGAGCAATTCGGCGATTCAAAAAAAGAGGCAGCCGCGCCCTACTTCTTCAAAGAATTTGCTGAAGCGGAAATTTTCGAGTCCATCAAACAAACCTTGCATCGCTTGGGCATTAGGCACGACTCGTTCTTCAACGAACTCGAGCTCTATCGGCGCGACTGCGACGAGCCAAGCCGAAACGACCGCGTGATTGCTGAATTGGACAACTTGGGCTACATCGAGCGTAAAGACGGCGCGATTTGGCTCAAAACCTCGCTCTTAGGAAAAAAGACCGTCAATAAAGAAACAAAAGAAGAAGTCGCCGTCGATACCGTGCTGGTAAAATCAAATGGTGAACCGAGCTATCGGCTGCCCGACATTGCGTATCATATCACGAAATACGAGCGCGGCTTCGACCTAATGGTCAATGTTTTCGGTGCTGACCACATCGACGAGTATCCCGACGTGCTTCGTGCGCTCAAAGCGCTGGGCTACGACGAAACGCGCGTCAAAGTCGCCATCAATCAATTCGTTACCACGACTGTAAACGGCGAGGTGGTCAAAATGTCGACGCGAAAAGGCAACGCCGACCTGCTCGATGCTTTAATCGACGACGTGGGCGCCGACGCTACCCGATTCTTTTTTATGATGCGCTCCAAAGAGTCACACTTGAACTTCGACTTAGAACTGGCAAAAAAGCAATCGAGCGACAATCCCGTTTTTTATCTGCAATATGCGCACGCGCGCATTTGCGGCATTGTCCGCGTCGCCGAAGACACAAGCGGCTTTACGGCAAAGGCGTCGGAATACGGGCTGCTGAGCGTGCTTGCCGCAAAAGAAGAATTGGAGTTGGCAAAAACGCTGCTGCGCTTTCCCGAAGCGATTGAAGTTGCAGCTGAAAGTTTGGAACCGCAAAAATTGATTAACTACCTCAACGACGTGGCGGCGGCGTTTCACAAGTTTTATGTTGAATGCCGAATCGTTGGTGAAGAAGAGCGCGTGATGAAGTCGCGGCTCTATTTATCCTTAGCAACAAGGCAGGTGTTGAAAAACGGCTTCAAAATTCTTGGTATCTCTGCGCCGGAGAAGATGTAGACAATAAATCCGTTTTGCAGTTGCAAAACGTCGCCGCTTGAGTGAATTTCAATCTATGAACATCAACGACCTCAATGTTGAAACGTTGAAACGCTTGCGCGACGCATTTCTTTCGGGCAACGCAGGCGACTCGGACTACTGGCGTTCAATCGAGGATTTGGAAAGCTACGACCAAACATTCGCGCAGCGTATTGCTTGGAAATGGCGGCACGTCTTTTCCGACTTGCGTAAGCAAAATTGGCTGCCGCCTGAAACCCCTTGTCTGGACTGGGGTTGCGGGACGGGCATCGCCACACGCGAATTTCTCCGCGAATTTGGTGTGCAAAGCCGTTTTCCCATTCGGCTTTACGACCGCTCCGCATCGGCAATGAACTTCGCTGAACAAAAATTGCGCGACGACGCTCCAAACGCAATTATTCAGCAACTCAGCGAAAGCGACCTTCATCGTTTGGAAAGCATTGGCGTCTTGCTGCTCAGCCACATCTTAACTGAACTCGAGTCGCTTGAAAATATCATAGAATTGGCGTCAAGGGCGACGGCGGTTGTTTGGGTTGATGCAGGAACTTACGAATGCAGTCGAAAGCTCATTGCGGTGCGGGAGCATTTGCGAGACCAGTTTCACGTCGTCGCGCCGTGCGTTCATAACGCGCCCTGCGGAATGCTCGACGACTCAAACAAAGCGCACTGGTGTCATCACTTCGCCGAATCGCCCGCAGAGGTTTTCACTGAACGCGCGTGGTCAAAATTCGGCTCGGTGATGGGAATTGATTTGCGCCAATTGCCACTTTCTTACCTAGTGCTGGACAGGCGACCGAATGTAGCCTTCACTGAAAATGCGACGCGCGTGATTGGTCGAGCGCGTGTCTATAAAGCCCATGCGGAACTCTTGTGCTGCAACTGCACAGGCGTTTCCGAAAAACGACTCACGAAGCGAGCGCTGCCCGAAGCGTTTCGGCAACTCAAAAAGGGCGCGTTTGAGACACTGCAAAACTTCGCAACGAAAGACGGCGAGATTACAGACGTCTTATAGCCGCCGTTTATTGTGATGGTTTTGTGAAGAAAATGCTGTAACGTTGTCTTAGCAGAAGCTATCGAGTTGACTTCCAACCTTTAATGATTCGTTAGGCTTTTAAAAAACCAAACAGACGTAAAAATGAACGCCGAAAAAAAACGTCTCGAAGAAAAAAAAACAAAAGCGAAGCATTGGCTGAAATGGGGTCCGTATTTGACGGAGCGCCAATGGGGAACGGTGCGTGAAGACTACAGCGCAAACGGTGATGCATGGAACTACATCACGCACGACGACGCGCGAAGTAAAACGTATCGTTGGGGCGAAGAAGGCATCGGCGGCATTTCTGACGACCAGCAACTGCTTTGCTTCTCCGTCGCGCTCTGGAACAAACGCGACCCAATTTTAAAGGAGCGCCTGTTCGGGCTGACTGGACAAGAAGCCAATCATGGCGAGGATGTTAAAGAGTATTACTACTACTTGGACAGCACGCCAACACACTCCTACATGAAAATGCTCTACAAGTATCCGCAACAGGAATTTCCATACCGATGGCTCATCGAGGAAAATAAACGACGCAATCGATTCCAGCCCGAATTCGAGCTCGTCGATACAGGCGTTTTTAACGACGACAAATACTTCGATGTGTTCATGGAATACGCTAAGAACGATGTTGAGGATATGCTGATTCGCATCACCGTTCATAATCGCGGGAACGACGCAGCCGACCTCTCTCTCTTGCCGCAACTTTGGTTTCGAAACACATGGGCGTGGGGCTACGACGACTACAAACCAACGATGTTCTACGACGACGACGGCTGCATCAAACTCAATCACCGCGATTTGGGCGCATATTATTTCTACTATGAGCGCGAGCGCAAACCCGACCCACTGTTCTGCGAGAACGAAACCAATGTCAATCGACTCTACAACGTAAAAAAGTCAGGCGTGTTCAAAGACGGCATTAACGACTATGTGGTTCACGGGAACCGCGACGCCGTCCACCGCGGGAGAAGCGGCACGAAAACTGCCCTGAACTACGCATTGTCAATTCCCGCTAAAAGCGCCGTGTCTATTAAACTTCGACTATGCACGAACTTTACGACAACCCCTTTCGAGCAATTCGACCAAACGTTTTCGCTTCGACTTGGCGAAGCCGACGAATTTTACGGACAAGTTCAAGGGCGCATCGGTGATAAAGATGAAAAAAACGTGCAGCGACAAGCCTTCGCTGGCATGATGTGGACGAAACAATTTTATTACTACGATGTCTTGCAGTGGTTCAACGGTGACCCAGCGCAGCCCAAGCCGCCCGCACAACGCAGACGCGGACGCAACCGCGAGTGGATGCACCTCAATAACGCCGAAATTATCTCCATGCCCGATAAGTGGGAATATCCTTGGTATGCCGCATGGGATTCCGCCTTCCACTGCATTCCGATTGCTATGATTGACCATGACTTTGCCAAAGAGCAATTGATTCTGTTTACCGAACAAGCCTATATGCACCCTAACGGTCAGTTGCCTGCCTATGAATGGAACTTTGGTGACGTCAATCCGCCAGTGCATGCGTGGGCGACTTGGCGCGTTTACAACACTGACAAAAAGAGAAACGGCGGCAAAGGCGACTTGGAGTTCCTCAAGACCGTGTATCATAAAATGCTGCTGAATTTTACATGGTGGGTAAACCGAAAAGACTTCGAGGGAAACAATATCTTCCAAGGCGGGTTCTTAGGACTCGATAACATTGGGGTCTTTGACCGCAGCGCAACGCTGCCAACAGGCGGACACATAGAACAAGCCGACGGCACAAGTTGGATGGCAATGTATTCGCTCAACATGATGCGTATCGCAATCGAACTCTCGCAATATGATGCGACCTATCAAGGCATGGCGACGAAGTTTTTTGAACACTTCTTGTTTATCGCGGGCGCACTTGCCAACATTAGCAACGATAATGTCGATCTCTGGGATGAAGAAGACCAATTTTTCTACGACGTCTTGCACATTCCTCATGGAGGCACGGTGAGCTTGAAAGTCCGCTCCCTTGTCGGCTTAACGCCGATGTTTGCGGTGGAGGTGTTAGACGACCGACAAATCAAAAATATGCCGGACTTTGCGCATCGAATGCAGTGGTTCTTGAACTACCGTTCCGATTTGGCTCGCCTTGTCTCGCGCTGGCAGGATAAAAATGTCGGCGAGCAACACTTGCTGTCGCTCTTGCGCGGACATCGATTGAAACGCTTGCTCAAGCGCATGCTCGATGAAACCGAGTTCCTATCTGACTATGGCGTGCGCTCACTCTCGCGGTATCACGAAAAACATCCATACACGTTCTATGTCAATGGCGAAGAGTTCAAGGTCAATTATCAGCCCAGCGAGTCAGAATCGGCGATGTTCGGCGGCAACTCGAATTGGCGCGGTCCGATTTGGTTTCCGATGAACTATATGCTGATTACATCGCTCTACAAATTTCACGCGTATTATGGCAACGAGTTCAAGGTCGAGCATCCAACAGGGTCGGGCAAGTATCATACAATCGCCGAAATCGCATTTGATTTATCGAAGCGCCTAACGCGAATTTTTCTGCTCAATGAACAGGGGCGGCGACCCGTGTTCGGCAATTATGAAAAGTTTCAAAGCGACCCGCACTTCAGAGACTATGTGCCGTTCTACGAATATTTTCACGGCAATACAGGACAGGGACTTGGTGCGTCGCATCAAACGGGCTGGACGGGCTTAATTGCAAAATTGCTTGACCCGCTTAGCGAGTAAAAACCCTCAACAATCAGCGCAATGAAGATAAAAGCAAAACCGTTTCTGACATACGCAGGTGGCAAAAATCAACTTAACCTCGATAAGAACGGAAAAGCAATTTATCAATCAAGACGAAAAGAAAGGTAGAGAACATTATTCTATTTGGGAGTTTGGATTTAGGAATATCGAGGACTACAACAGCATTGAGTTGCTTAAAAGTGCAAAGTTTGAAATAAAACAGAATTAATAAATGCTTTTTCAAAAATTTTCACTTCCAAAAAATGACGCATTACGATTTTATCATTATTGGCACGGGCGCAGGCGGCGGTACGCTTCTGCACAAACTTGCGCCGACGGGCAAAAAAATTCTCGTCTTGGAGCGCGGCACGTTTTTGCCACGTGAAAAACAAAATTGGGACGCTGTCGAAGTGTTCCAAAAAGACCGCTATCATACCGACGAAGTGTGGCACGACCATGAGGGCAAAGAAATTCACCCGGGAACAGGCTATTGGGTTGGCGGCAACACGAAAGTTTACGGCGCGGCGCTGTTGCGCTTGCGCGCAGAAGATTTCAACGGCGTTCAGCATAAAGACGGTATGTCGCCCGCGTGGTGCGTCGGATACAACGACTTCGAGCCATACTATGTTGAAGCCGAAAAACTGTATCACGTGCATGGACGACGCGGCGACGACCCGACCGAACCGAACATGAGCGCAGACTACCCGTTCCCGCCTGTCAGCCACGAACCGCGCATTCAGGGGTTAAACGACGACCTCAAAGCGCATGGCTACCATCCGTTTTACTTGCCGCTCGGCGTCAAGCTCAATGAGAAAGATATGTTTCACAGCGCGTGTATTCGCTGCGACACCTGCGACGGCTTCCCGTGCTTGGTCGACGCCAAATCCGATTCCGACATTAACTGCACGCGTCCTGCGCTGCAACATTCCAATGTAGAACTCTTGACCGAAGCGAAAGTAACTCGTTTGGTAACAAGTGAAAGCGGTCGCGAAGTTACATCTGTCGAAGTTGAGCGTAAAGGCGAAAAGTTGTCGTTCAAAGGCTCGATAGTTGTGGTGGCGTGCGGCGCGATTAACTCGGCGGCATTGCTCTTACTGTCGGCAAACGATAAACACCCAAAAGGCTTGGCGAACCGTTCCGACCAAGTGGGGCGCAATTTTATGAAACATCACAATGGCGCGATTTTAGGCGTCTCGACCAAGCCAAACCCGACGCAGTTCCAAAAGACGCTTGCCTTAAATGATTTCTACTGGGGCGACGACGAGTTCAAATTTCCAATGGGACATATACAACTTTTGGGCAAACTCAATAAAGATATGCTCGCCGCCGATGCGCCGAAATTCGCGCCTGACTTTGCGCTCGAGAAAATGGCAACACACAGCGTGGCATGGTGGCTCACAGGCGAAGACTTGCCCTTGCCAGAAAACCGCGTCGTGATAGATAAACAGGGCAACATTGAACTGCATTACCGCGACCACAATATCGACGGGTTTAATCGACTGATGAAAAAATGGACGGAGATTTTGCGCGATGTCGACGACGAACATGTCATTCCGCATTCGCTATATTTCCGCAAGCATATTCCGATTGCGGCAGTCGGGCATCAATGCGGCACCACGCGCTTCGGCACAGACCCAAGCACGTCGGTGTTGGACGAACACTGCAAGGCGCATGACTTGGATAATCTGTATGTCGTCGACGGCGGATTTTTCCCATCGAGCGCGGCGGTCAATCCATCGCTGACCATTATGGCAAATGCGCTGCGCGTCGGCGACCATTTAATTGCGCGGGTATAAAGATGTGAACAGAACTGTTTCAAAAACCAAACAAAATTTTTTATGTCGAAACGATTAGCAGGACAAAAGGCGTTGGTAACAGGCGCCAACAGCGGCATTGGCAGAGCGATTGCCAAATCGCTGGCCGCGGACGGCGCAGATGTCGTCATCAATTACATCTCCAGACCGGAAGAAACGGAGAAGCTCATTGAGGAAATCAAGGCAGATGGCGGAAACGCGATTGGCATCAAAGCAGATGTGTCGAAAGAAGACCAAGTGCAAGCGATGTTCAAAGAAGCCATTGAGAAATTCGGCACAATTGACATCTTGGTCAACAATGCTGGGCTGCAGCGCGACGCGCCCTTCAAAGACCAAACGCTCGACGACTGGAATCTCGTCATCAATGTAAACTTAACGGGACAATTTCTTTGCGCCCGCGAAGCTGTGCGCGAGTTCCTTCGGCGCGGTATGCGCAACGTCTCGGTGGCGCTGGGCAAAATCGTCTGCATTAGCTCGGTGCATGACATTATTCCTTGGGCGGGGCATGTTAATTATGCGGCATCAAAAGGCGGCGTGATGTTGATGATGAAAAGCATCGCGCAGGAACTGGCACCGCAGAAAATCCGCGTCAACAGTATCTCTCCCGGCGCGATTAGAACCAACATCAACTACTCGGCGATGGATACGCCCGAAGAAGAAGCGGCGTTGCTCAAGCTCATTCCTTACAAGCGCATTGGTGTTACTGAGGACATCGGCAAGGTCGCCGCGTGGCTCTGCTCCGATGACGCGGATTATATCACAGGCGCAACGATTTATGTCGACGGTGGTATGACGCTATATCCCGAATTTGCACACGGCGGCTGATATGATAACAACGGCGTTTCAAGTGCGCTGGCGCGAGTATCTCTGTGAAGCCATCTTGCTCGGACTGTTCATGGTCTCGGCATCATTCTTCACCACACTCTTCGAGTATCCAAAATCGCCCGTCCGCGAAGCGTTGCCAAACGCGACAATGCGATTGTGGTGTATTGCGCTTGCAATGGGCGCAACGGCGTCCGCGCTGATTTATTCGCCGTTTGGAAAAATCTCTGGCGCGCACTTCAATCCTTCGGTAACGCTCACGATGTGTCGATTGGGGAAGATACAAGCCGTAGACGCGTGGTTTTACGGGCTTTTCCAGACGATGGGGGGAACAGCGGGCGTGCTATTCTCCGCACTCGTTTTGCAAGACGCATTTACCGCCTCGCCCGTCAATTACATTGTTACCGTTCCGAACAATGTCGGTGAAACAACTGCATTCGCTGTAGAATTTGCCATTGCGTTTGGAATGATGACGATGGTGCAAGTAACCTCGGCTCATAAAACGCTCTCGCAATTTACAGGTGTGTTTGCGGGCATCTTGGTAATGTGTTACGTGGCGGTATCGGGTCCCGTAACAGGTTTTGGAATGAATCCTGCACGAACCTTGGCATCGGCGCTTCCCGCAATGCGCTTCGATGCGCTTTGGGTGTATATGCTTGCGCCGCCGCTTGGAATGCTTGCCGCCGCCGAACTCTACCAGTTGGTTAAACACGCTAAGAAGACCAGTTAATCCACTTTCAGGTCGCGCAAGCGCAGTTGCAGGCGCTTCTCTCTGTTCCACTCGTTTTCATCAATAGAATAGACAATGCTGACGGGACGAGTTGAGTTGCGAATTGCCTCAAAATGGTGGGGCATTCCAAAGCCAATCGCATCGAAGCGTCTGCCGAGTTTATCCTGAACGAAAAACTTTAAATGCTGCTCCTTCAAAAGCTGCGGCGGATAAAGCGGTTTAAGCCCTCGCGTCAGAAAAAGCGGGTGCATATTGTTCGGACCACATGGCTCAAATTGTTGAAGCACGCCGAAAAACTTTTCGTTGATTTGTTCCAACTCGATTTCCGCGTCTATCCGCAGTTCGGGAATCCGCATATCGTAACTCATCAGGTCGCCACAGGCTTTTTCAAATGCGGAACGAAACGCCTCCAAATTTTCAAGTTTCAACGATAATCCTGCCGCCATGTCGTGTCCGCCGTACTGAACAAGATGTGACGCGCACATCGATAAGGCGTGATGGACATTCAAGCCAGCGACACTGCGCACCGAGCCTTTGAGGACGCCATTGTTGTTGGTGAGAATCACGGTCGGCAGATAAAACTTTTCGACGACGCGCGAGGCGACGATACCTATAACGCCCAAATGCCACTCTGGATGATAAAGCACAATCGACGATGGGTAAAGAGAGGTGAGTGTTCGCGCTGCTTCCTCTGCTTCCAAAAACACAGCGCGGTCAATCTCGCGGCGTTCCGTATTGAGTCGCTCTAACAGTTCGGCAACGTCTTTCGCTTTGCTGTCGTCCGATGTGGTCAGCAGTTCAACCACGTGCCGCGCATGGTCGAGCCGACCAGCAGCGTTGATGCGTGGCGAGAGCGAAAAGACGAGCGACGTCGTAGATGTTTTCGTGAGGTTCACAGCAGCAGCATCGGCGAGTGCGCGAAGCGACGGGCGTGGGTTAGTTTGAAAGCGTTTGATGCCCTCGGCGAGCAACGTGCGATTTTCACCGACGACGGGAACAATATCTGCCGCCACTGCAAGTGCCACGAAATCCAGATACTCGCGCACGAAGTCGTTATCAAGATGGCGCAACTGCGAAACGGCTTGAACGAGTTTGAAGGCGACGCCGCAGCCGGAAAGTTCTTTGAACGGATACGCACAATCGGCTTGCTTTGGGTCAAGCACGGCGAGGGCGTTGGGCGCGCGGTCTTCAGCCTCGTGATGGTCGCAAATAATAAAATCAATGCCGTGCGCGTTGCAATACTCGACGGGTTCAAACGCAGTGATGCCGCAATCAACTGAAATGACAAGTGTAACGCCGGTCTCTTTGGCGTGCTGGACGCCAGAGAGTGCAACGCCATAGCCCTCGCGCCGTCGGTCGTTAATATAGAAATCAACGCTGGCGCCCATATCGCGCAATGCCATAACAAGAAGCGACGTGCCAGTGGTGCCATCGACATC
The DNA here is from genome assembly GCA_000724175.1 of [Candidatus Thermochlorobacteriaceae] bacterium GBChlB. GTDB lineage: Bacteria > Bacteroidota > Chlorobiia > Chlorobiales > Thermochlorobacteraceae > GBChlB. The sequence goes on from JPGV01000015.1 coordinate 64,552, forward strand.
GTAATCCCCGTAAATCATGATGCGCTCACGGTTGTCAATCGCCTTGCAGACGCGGGCGGCAGCGATGTCCATGCCTTTCATCGCAAGCGGCGAGTGAAGCGTCTCCAGTGTTGGTCGGAAGAATGCCTTGGCGTCGTCGTAAGTAAATATGCCGCGATTGCATAAGGCTCTGGCAATCGGCTCGCTAACATTGATGGCGTCGGCAAGCGCGCGGACTTTATCAGGGTCGGGGGTTTGCACCGCCCAGCGGTAGTGTTTCATAGGCCGTTCATTAAGGGTTGAGGAAAAGTCATTTTCATAGTGATGTTGAATTCGCTATATTCGCCGCTTAACTTGATTGTTCTGTCTGTTTTGAGAAAGCACACAATTTTCACTCGCAACACAAACATTCAAACTGTAAATACGAATTATTAACCTATCGACGAAAACTATCATGGTGTTCACAAAAGAAATTGACTTAGGGCAGGGGAAAATTCTGCGAATCGAGACTGGCAAAATGGCAAAGCAAGCAGACGGCGCGGCGGTCGTCTCGCTTGAAGATACTATGGTGTTGGCGACAGCCGTTGCGAAGCGTGATGAACCAGTTCCCGGACAAGATTTTTTGCCGCTTCAGGTGGAATACCGAGAAAAGTATTCGGCGGCTGGAAAATTTCCGGGCGGCTTTGTCAAACGTGAAGGCAGACCAAGTGAAAAGGAAATTTTGTCGGCGCGCCTAATCGACCGTGCGCTGCGTCCGCTTTTCCCAGAAGGCTTCACGGCGGAAACCCAGATTGTCGTAACCGTCATCTCGTCCGATAAAACTAACGACGCGGACGTCTTAGGCGGCGTTGCTGCATCTGTGGCATTGCTTTTATCCGACATTCCATACTTCGTGCCGATGGCTGAAGTGCGCGTCGGCAGAATCAACGGCGAGTTTATCATCAACCCGCACACCGACGAACTGGAACGAAGTGACCTCGATATTTGCATCGGTGGCACAAAAGACACGATTTGTATGCTCGAGGGCGAAATGAAGGAAATCTCCGAAGCGGATATGCTCGCCGCAATTAAGTTCGGACATGAGGTCATCAAAAAAATCTGCGCCGTTCAGGAAGAGCTGCAGCGCGACGCTGGAAAACCCAAACGCGAGTTTAAACCCATCGTTGTGCCAGCCGACCTCGAGGAACTGCTTAAATCGCTTTGTTACGATAAACTCGTCGCGCTTGCCAAAGAGCCGTTGAAAAAAGAAGAACGCTCCGAAAGAACCAAAGCGGTCTATGACGAAACGCTCAAAGCGGTATTGGAAAAATATAAAGCTGAACTGACGCCCGAAGTCCTTGCTGCTGCGCCCGAAAAAGCCATTTACCTGAATGAAAAATTCATCAAAGGCATCATTCACAATTTGGAGCGCGACGCGATGCGTCAGACATTGCTCACCAGCGGCATTCGGCTCGATGGGCGCGACCTGACAACCATTCGCCCAATCTCAATTGAACTCGGACTCTTGCCACGCGCGCATGGGTCGGCGCTCTTTACGCGCGGCGAAACACAAGCGCTTGTTACCATGACGCTTGGCACCAAAAAAGATGCGCAGCTTATCGACACATTGCTCGACGAAGAAGACAAGCGCTTTATGCTCCACTACAACTTCCCGCCGTTCTCGGTCGGCGAAGTCGGCAGAATGACCGGCGTTGGACGGCGCGAAATCGGACACGGCAACCTTGCCGAACGTGCGATAAAAATGATGTTGCCCGATGAAACCGAGTTCTCCTACACCATGCGCATCGTCTCGGATATTCTCGAGTCCAACGGCTCGTCGTCTATGGCATCGGTGTGCGGTGGCACGCTTGCCGCAATGGACGCAGGCGTTCCGCTCAAAAAACCCGTCGCTGGTATTGCCATGGGACTCATCAAAGAAGGTGCTAACTACGCTGTTCTCTCCGACATTTTGGGCAACGAAGACCACTTGGGCGATATGGACTTCAAAGTCGCTGGGACGGTCGATGGCATTACCGCCTGTCAAATGGACATCAAAATCGATGGCTTGGATTACGCGATTTTGACCAAAGCCTTGGAACAAGCGCGTCAGGGGCGCCTGCACATTTTGAAAATTATGAAAGACGCGATTGCAACGCCGCGTGCTGACCTCTCGAAATATGCGCCGCGCCTGACAACGATGAAAATTCCAGTCGAGACCATCGGCGCGGTCATCGGAAAAGGCGGCGAGACCATTCGCAACATCACCGCCGAGACGGGAACGGAAATCGACATCGCTGACGACGGCACCGTAACTATTGCAAGCGTCTCTGGTGAAGGCGCAGAACGCGCAATGCAGATGATTAAAAATCTCACGACGGCGCCCGAAGTCGGCACTGTCTATAACGGTGCGTTAATCAAAGAAGTGCGCGACGAGCTTGGCGCATTTGTCGAGATTCTGCCGAAAATCGAAGGCTTATTGCATATCTCGGAAATTTCGTTCAAGCGCGTCGAGCGGGCGAGCGACGTGCTCAAAGCCGGCGACCGCGTCGATGTCAAATTGATGGAAGTGCGCAAAGACCCAAAGACGGGCAAAACAAAATACTCGCTCTCCATGAAAGCGCTACTGCCGAAGCCCGAAGGCTGGCAAGAACGACCGCCACGCGACTCGCGCGACCGCCGTCCGCAACGCAGTGAGCAGTAAAGCGAACATGATGATACACGACCAAGCAAAATCCCGCCTGAACGCGGGATTTTGTCATTTGATAAACACATAGACGGTTAGTTCGCGGGCGCGGCGTCCGACGGTTTCTTCTCGTTGGTTGGACGGAACACAAGCGCATACACAATCCAAAGATACGAGCCAATAAGCAAAATCGGGCAGAGCGTTAAAGAAATGAACCCATCGACTGAACTGTCTATCGCCATGAGAATATAACTGATGATGATAACGACAACCCCAATGCCGATGTAAAGATAATTTTCTTTTTGGAGCGGCATTGAAATCGCTGGTTGTTTTTTGGGACGGGCAGACGAAGCGGGTTTCTTGGTTGCGCGAGATTTTTCGGTAGCGGTTTGTTTTGCCATGAGTGTTTGAGCCACTTTGAAAGTTAGAAAATTTGTTAGGATTGATGCGAGAATAAGGAAATGTTCTGAGACTTCAAATACGCTGGCAATGAAAATTGTATTAAACTTTTAACACGCAAGGGCAGTCAGGCGCTCCACTCTTTTGAAAACACGTCGTCCAATGCCGAGATAGCGGTTTCGGCGTCGGCTTCGGTAAGCGTCAGTGGCGGCAGAAGTCGAATCACATTGCTGTTCGTGGCATTAACGATGACGCCGTGTTCCAACAGTTTCTCGACATAGTAGCTGGCATCGCGCGAGACCGAGATGCCGACCATCAGGCCGTATTGCCGCACCGCGCGAATTTGAATATGCTTTCGCGCAAGTTTTTCCAACTCCGTTTTGAAATACGCGCCGACATGCAGCGCGTTCTCCATCAAGTTTTTCTCGAGAAGTTCCTCGATGAGCGCCACGCCCGCCGCGCACGCAACAGGATTGCCGCCGAAAGTTGTCCCGTGAACGCCTTTGGTGAAAGTCTCGGCGACGCGGGTGTTGCCAATGACGGCGCCAAGCGGCAGACCGCCGCCGAGCGGTTTGGCTGCGCAAATCACATCGGGCTGAACGCCGAAATTCATATAAGCGAAAAAAGTGCCTGTTCTGCCGCAGCCAGCTTGAACTTCATCGGCGACGACGAGAAAATTATGTTTCTCGCGCAATTCGAAAAGCTTTTCGACAAACACTCTCGAGACCGCGCAGATGCCGCCTTCGCCCTGAACAAATTCCAGAAACACAGCAGCAGTGTTGTCCGAAACCTTCGCTTCCAAATCTTGCACATCGTTGAAGGTGATGTATCCGGTCTCGGGCAAAAGTGGCTCGAAGCCCTCATGATACTTGGCTTTGGCGGTGAGCGTTACCGCGCCGTAGGTTCGCCCGTGAAAGCCGTTGGTGAGCGATAAGACTTGGCGTTTGGTGTCGGAAACCGTCCGCGCCCATTTGCGAGACAGTTTTATCGCGCCTTCAATCGCCTCTGCGCCACTATTCGAGAAAAAGACTTTCGAGAAACCGGTGAGCTCCAAAAGTTTTGACGCCAGCCGAAATTGCGCATCAATCAAAAACAAGTTCGACGAGTGGATAAATTTTTTTGATTGCGATTCAATGGCATTGATGACGCGGGCGTTGCCGTAGCCAAGCGCGTTGACGCCCACGCCAGCAATCAAATCCAAAAACTTGCGCCCATCGCGCGTGTAGAGATAGCAGCCATCGCCGTGTGAAAGTTCAAGCGGCAAACGGGCATAGGTGTGAAAAAAGAGGTCGGCTTCGCGGTCTTTGAGCGAGGCGGAAAGGTCAGGAGCAAGAAGCGCGTCAGTCATTGGTTGATAAAATAAAGTGAATGAAACTGTAAGATGATGAACTACGATTTTTTGAGCAAAGGTTCAAAGAGTTGATGAAAAATTTTTGCGGTGTCGCGTTTCAAGTCATCGAGTGTGCCGTTGTTACAAATGACATAGTCGGCGCGTTTGATGAGGTCGTCGTTGCTCAGTTGTGCGGCGATGCGCTGTTCGGCTTCTGCTTCGGAGAGCCCGCGCTCCAATAGGCGCTTGACGCGCACGGCTTTATCGGCAATGACCGCAATTGTTTCATCGACTTGACGCGCGCCGCCTGATTCAAACAAAATGGCTGCCTCTTTCACGAGGGCTGGTTTCCCCGATGCCGCCGCCTGCGCTTTTGCAGCCTCGAACAACGCAAAGACTTTCGGATGAATTAATCGGTTGAGCGCGTCTAATTTTTTCGAGTCGCTAAACACAATCGAGGCGATTTTTTTTCGGTCGGGAACGCCGCTCTGGTAAATCCCGTCGCCAAATAAATTTTTAATTCCGGCAATCACATCAGCATCGGTTTCTTGAAGGCGTTTGGCTTCAAGGTCGGCGTTGAAGACAGCGCAGCCAAGCGAGCGGAGAATGTCGCAGACGGTCGTTTTCCCGCTCCCGATGCCGCCCGTAACACCGATGAGTTTCATTGCAGAGGCGCTTTGGAGTGAATCGGAAGGAGTTGAAGCCGTTGCCGTTCATCAATCGCGCGCTGTTTGCGTTCCTCCAAAAGTTGAATGGTTCTGGCTTGAATGTCCTGCCAATGTTTTGGACGGCGGCGATACGATTCCATTTGTCGCGCAAACGCTTCGGGCGCATAACGGTGCGATGCGAAAATAAGGCTCAGCGTATCGCTTTTGTTGTATCGACGTTTCAGCGAGTCGACAAGCATCTCGTAACTGCCTTGCGCGAGCAAGATGTCGGCGTAGACGTCCATAAATTTTTGGTCGTCGGGCGTCAAGGGCTGCTGCGGATTGCACGCAGCAAGCGCGAGCATGCAGACAAGTAAAATAATTGGCGCAGATGGTCTCATCGTCAAGTTGTTGAGGGCGAAATTTACAGTCTTTGCGGAAAGAAACGAAGTCGCCGCTAAAATGGTTATAAGAACTGCATTACTGTTGTAGTCAATTCTTCTCAATTCAAATCTCATAAAAATCATGCCATTTACACTGCCCGAACTGCCGTATCCGAAAGAAGCGCTTGAGCCGCACCTGACCGCAAAGACATTCGAGTTTCATCACGGCAAGCATCACAACGCCTATGTGACCAATCTCAACAATATGATTCCCGGCACCGAATACGAAACGATGTCGCTCGAGGACATCATTAAGAAAACCGCTGGCGACGCTACAAAAGCAGGATTCTTCAACAATGCCGCACAAATTTGGAACCACACCTTTTATTGGAACTGCATGACGCCCAACGGCGGCGGCGAACCGACAGGCAAGCTCATGGACAAAATTAACGAAGACTTCGGCGACTTCGGCAAGTTCAAAGACGCCTTCAAGCAAGCGGGCGTTACGCAATTTGGGTCTGGCTGGGCGTGGCTTGTTGCAGAAAATGGCAAGCTAAAAGTAACTAAAACGCTCAACGCGGATTTGCCTATGGTGCATGGACAAACGCCGCTGCTCACCATGGACGTGTGGGAACATGCCTACTACATTGATTTCCAAAATCGCCGTCCCGATTATGCACAAACGTTCATTGATAAACTCATCAATTGGGAGTTTGTAAGCAAAAACTTCGAGGCGGCAATGTAAATAAAGCCGTTAGGTAAATTTGCGACAAAGGCGTTCCAAACAGAACGCCTTTTTGATGTCAAGACTACTTCATTAAAAATTCAATGTCTTCAAGGCGTCGGCGTTTTGCGGAGCGCGGTAAGCGAAAGTCAATCGAGAAATCGGGCGCATTGACGCGCCGAGCCTCGTAAGCAATAGTAACATTTCGGGCGATGCCGAGCGAATCGCGGCGATAATCATAAACGGTAACGCTGATGAGTTTCGGCAGAAAAATAACAGTGGAGTCTGTTGAAATCTTCTCGGCGTCCTGTAAGTCGGCTTTGACGAGCAGCCGTCCGTCGTCGTAAATCCTTACTTGTTCAACCCGCGCCGTCGCTGAATCAATATCGACGAGTTCAACGCGGCTATCCGATGCTAAGCGATATGAAACCTTGCCGTTGTCTGCTTGAACGGATTGGAGCGAGTCGATGGGAAGCGTCGGCGCAGGCGCACCCAAGAACGCATCGACAAGTTGAGAGAACTCGGCGGAAACGCCCGTGGCGCGGCGCAAGTTGTCGGGGCTGTTTTTACCGACGAGCAGTTCGCCCTGAAAAATGTTATTGACGAAAATACTATCGGAACGAAACAGCGCATCGAAGACGGTGATGCCGAAAAACACCGAGCCGATGAGTTGAACCGCGTCGTTGCGTCTGGCGCGAATCTGACAGGAAATACTCTGCGAAATTTCTGGAGATGTCAGTCGGAAGTCGGCGATGCCCTCAACGCTCGAGACGCGCTTCACGTTTGAGATGGCGTTTAGGTAAAGCGCCCGCCGTGAAGAATCAAGTGCGACAAGGGTTTTCGGGCGTTCTGTTTCGACAATCGAGCGCGCCGTGCCGCAACCGAACAGCGAAAGCGTCAGAAAAAGAAGCGGCAGGGAAGATTTCATGGCGTTGTTCGTGCGTTATTTTTCAATGGAACAAGTGAAATCAGCGTCGGGCGAAAATTGGCAGGCAAGCCGTTCATCGGGCTCGAGCAGTTGTCGCTCACGAAAGTCTTTTTCGGCGCGCGTGAGTCTCGGCAGTTTGTCGCCGCCCGCAAGCACTTTAACGCGGCAGGTGGTGCAAAGTCCCAAGCCGCCGCACGCGCCGCCGATTTTCAGGTGCTGCTCAATGGCAAGGTCTTGAAGGCTTCGTTCCGTGCCCTGCGGCACAGCGAGTGTGAGGTCTTGCTCCGAGCCATCGCCGTGCCGAATGATGATGTGGATATGCGGCATAGGCGTCAAGGCGTTCCGTTCTGTTGTGCCGCAAGCGCATTAACACTTTTTTGCACGAATACTCTGGCGATTTCTTCCATTCTGCCTTGCATCTGACTCGACATAAAGCCCTGTCCCATAAACAGTCCAAGTGGGTGCAGCTCTGTGCCAGAGGCGCGTTTGAGCCGAATATGCAAATTCATCGTCAGGTAAGTATGCGAGGCGCTTTCGGGTGCGTCTTCGAAGGTCATGCTGCACGCCATCCAATTGTGGGCATTGCCATCGGGCGTGTGGTGTGTAACAACGGTGCCGTTTCGCCGATACTCGGTCGGAATGACAATGTGCAGCGTCGGCGCCAGCGGCATATCAATATCGTATTGCCATTCGTAGAGCGCTGCGCCATCGCTACTTGCTCCGACATATTCTACTTTGCGAACCGATGGCATATAGGCTTCGAATGTTTTGGGTTGCGAGAGAAACTGCATCAGCGCGTCTTTCGGAATAGGAACATCATAGACGTGCGTGATGGCGGCGTCTATTGAGAAAGAATTGTCGTTCATTGGCATGATTGAAAATTTTAACAAATGAACTGCACTGGGATAAAGTTAAAACATCACCGTCAAATTTTGGAAAGCGTTGTTGCAGCGCGTAATTTCCGACACAACACATATGCGCCCGTAGCTCAACTGGATAGAGTATTGGTCTCCGAAGCCAAAGGTTACAGGTTCGAATCCCGTCGGGCGCACACCCTCCCTAAATTTGCTCAAAAACAGGACTTTTGAGCATTTTCACAGTTAAATCGTGCCACGTTTGTGCCAAAATTTGCAGGGGAAAAACCTGCTCAAATGCAACACTCCACCTATGCAATGCGCGCCGCGCAATCCCATCGCGAAAAAAAACGCCTTCCTCAACACAAGCGCGAGAAAGGCGTCTTTAAGTTCTATGGCTGTTGTGCTTATGGCAAGACTTCAAAGGCGATGAACTGTGTAACCTGCGAAGTGCTATAATTATCGTCCGAGACCACAACCATTGTGAGATTGCCGTTGGGCAAACGCGGTCCAAAGCACATCCCTTCAATGTTGTCGATGCGTCGTCCTTGTAAATTTGAGGCAATGGTGGCAAAGTCAAGGATGAGCCGCTTGCGCATGACGGAAATAGACGCGGGATTAATGTTGTTGATAGCCGAGACATCTGAGGCGCCGTTCAGGCTGGCTTCATAAATGCGGATATTGTAATCGGGTGTGCCGCCGACGGCAAATGAGCGCTCCATCACAAGCATGGTGGTATCCGTAACGGGCAAGATTTCCACAACGCCATGCACGAAAAATGAGCCCGGAGGGTTAGGGACGGGAACAAGCCTGTCCATAGAATAAGCAAATTCACCCGTCGACTGCCCTGTGGATTTATTGAAGCGAATCATGCGGATAATGCCATTGTTGGTTGCTGTTGAGCGGTCGCCATCGTTGAAGAGAGGCTCTTCCATTGCTGCCCAAACAGCCTGCCCGTTGGCACTTAGGCGCACGCTCTCGAACACGCCGTTGTTACGCGGTCCGACGGGAGGGTTAGACAGCGTGTCCATATTGTAACGTGAGGGAAGCGTAAAGTTGCGAATGAAGGTGCCGTCGCGGCGAATTTGATGAATGAACGGATTAGCAATAATGCGTCCGTTAATTGGGTTGGCGCCGCCGCCCGGTGCAGGACGGTAGCCCTCGCTAGACCAATAGAGGGTGTTATCAGACCGATCAACGCAGAGTCCTTCGGGGTCGACGGCGTTAGCACTGGGACGGCGTGGGTAGTCGCTGCCTGTTTGGTTCTTGATGGTGGTAACGCCGGTCAAGGTAACAGGCGAGAAAGCGGTGGGTGTAATCGTCAGCGAGGCAGCGTAGAAGCGAACGGCGTTTGAATCGGCGGCGTCATCGCACATCAGAAACCAAGTGCTGCCATCGTAATCAATGCCGGACAGCCCGCCGACAGAGGTGTTTTGAAATTTGGTATTGAATGCAATGCGCTGTTCGCCAATGAAGCGCAAGGAGCCGACGCGTGTTGGAGGCTCATCGGTGGTCGGAGATGATGTGTTTGATGAACATCCGACGATACCCATAAAAGAGAGCAGGGCTGCGCAGAGTGAAAGAGCGTGAGTTTTCATAGTCATAGGTCGAGTTGGTAGTTGTTTTTGGAAAACAAAAGTAACGCGTGCGCATTAGCTTAGTGTTAGCGCAGCATTAAAAAACTATTTTGTTTCCATGGCGGGCATTAGAACTTCCAGCGCACGAAGGCTTCGATTGCCTCGTATTCGGCGAGACCGAGTTTGTCGTAGAGCTTCGCGGTGTGTCGGTTGCGGTCTTCGGAGCGTTGCCAGAACTCGCGGCTGTCGCTGCCCGGAAATCGTGCGCTGTCTTTCTGCGATTGATGCTTGAAAATAGCGCGGCGTTTCCGCAGGAGTTCATCGGGACTGAGCGGCACAGCCATCTCGATTTCGGCTAATCCCCATTCTTGCCACGCGCCACGGTAGAGCCACACATAGCAATCGCGCATCCATTCATGATGCTTGATGCGCTCAATGGCTTTGAACAAGGCGTCCAAGCAAACGCGGTGGGTACCGTGCGGGTCGGAAAGGTCTCCCGCCGCGTAGATTTGATGTGGCTGAATGCGCTCCAAGAGGTCAATCATAATTTGAATATCGGCTTCGCCGAGCGGCTTTTTTTTGACGCGACCGGTTTGGTAGAACGGCAAATCCAAGAAATACGCCCGCGATTCGGGAATGCCGCAATAGCGACAGGCGGCTTTTGCCTCGCCGCGCCGAATGAGGTCTTTGATTTTTTGCACCGCGTCGGTGTCGACATCGGCGGGCTTTTTTTGGCGAAGCGAATCAGTAACGTCTTGATAGATTTTTTTCGAGGCGGCGCTGCCTTCTAAGCCAAAGAGTTCGTTGAAGTCGCGCACGAAATCGGCGAAGCGAATGGCATCTTCATCGAAGACGGCAATGTTGCCCGAGGTTTGATACGCCACATGAACCTCGTGTCCTTGGTCGACCAAGCGAATGAGCGTGCCGCCCATAGAAATCACGTCGTCGTCGGGGTGCGGGCTGAAAATCAACACGCGTTTTGGAAACGGCTTGGCGCGCTCTGGGCGGTGAGTGTCGTCGGCGTTTGGCTTTCCGCCGGGCCAGCCCGTAATCGTGTGCTGCATTTTGTTGAACACGTCGATATTGACGGTATAAGCATTTCCGCGCTGTATGAGCAAATCGCCCATACCGTGTTCGCGGTAGTCCTCGTCGGTGAGTTTCAAAAAGGGTTTGTGGAGTGTTTGTGAGAGCCAGACCACAGCCGCGCGCGTAAGTGTCTCCGTCCACTCCACATCGCCTAAGAGCCAAGGTGTTTTAATGCGCGTCAGTTCTGCTCCCGATGCATCATCGAGAATGATGGACGCATTCGGATGCTCTTGCAAGAACGACGCCGTAACGCTCTCGGAAATTGGTCCCTCGACGGCTTTTTGGACAATCGTGGCTTTGCCTTCACCCCACGCCATTAAAATAATTCGTTTGGCTTGTAGAATCGTGCCGACGCCCATCGTAATGGCTTTGCTCGGCACATTTTCTTCGCCGAAGAAATCGCTGGCGGCGTCTAATTTCGTTACGCGGTCGAGCGTAATAAGCCGTGTGCGCGAATCCTTCTTCGAGCCGGGTTCATTAAAGCCGATATGCCCAGTTCGCCCAATGCCAAGAATTTGCAAATCAATGCCGCCAAACGATTGAATTTTGCCTTCATACATCATGCAGAAATCGGCGACCTTATCGCGCGCAACCGTGCCATCAGGAATGTGAATGTTCTCCGGCAGAATATCGACATGGTCGAAGAGATATTCGCGCATAAAACGCACATAGCTTTGCAGCGAATCGGGCTGCATCGGGTAGTATTCATCGAGGTTGAACGTAACGACGTTCTTAAACGACAAGCCTTCTTCGCGGTGCAGGCGAACAAGCTCATCATAGACGCTGGTCGGCGTTGAGCCGGTGGCGAGTCCCAAGACCGTCGGTTTGCCCGATGCAGCTTTTTGTCGAATCAGGTCGGCGATGTCATTGGCGACGGCGCGCGAGGCTGCTTTGGAGTCGGGATAAATCACCGTGAAAATTTTTTCAAGGCGACGTTGCTCTTTGGTCGCGCTAAAAAGCGCAGGCGATGAATTAGAAATCGAGTGAACGGTCATAGTTGAAAGCAGTGAAGTTATCGAGTCGCGTGAAATTCGTTTTTTGCAAGTTTCCAAAGAATGATGAGTTTTTCAAATTTGTATTATCTTAAAATCAACAACAATGCACGAAGGAATACTGCCTGCCGAATCTTAAACGATGACCGCCGAGAAGATGCCGATGCCGCCCCATTGTTACCTTCCTTGCACGTTCTTTTATCGACAATCAACACGTGAACATTTTTCAAGACTATTCATTTTCGACAATTGAGAACAAGAGAACAAATCTATGACTCAGCGTTTATCTCTTTGGCGGAGCAACTGCTCCGCAACGGCGAGAAATGCCGCGCGTCGACGCCTTTGGCTCTTGGCGTTGCTTCTCGCGCTGCCGACCGTATCGGTTGCGCAGCAACTTCGATATAGCATTAGCGGCAAAGTCCTCGAAAGCGCAACAAAGCAACCCGTCGTCGGCGCAACTGTGCGCGTTGAAAATACAGTGTTGGGCGTGCCAACCGACCGCGACGGGAACTTCGCATTGCTCGTGTCGCTTCAGCCCGGCAGCTACACCATCAGCGTCAGTTATATTGGCTTCAAGCGCAAAGCCGTAAAATTTACACTTGGCGATAACAATCAAGTGCAGCTTGGTGATGTGCTGCTCGACGAAGATGTAACGCGCGCCGAAGAAGTGGTGGTAACGGGCACTTCCGTCTTAACAAGCAAAAAAGAAATTGGAAACGCCATTACGACGCTCAATGCGTCCGACATTGACAAGAGCGCGGCGACGAGCATCGATCAAGCCTTGCAAGGAAAAGTAGCTGGCGCGCTCATCAATCAAAACTCTGGCAATCCGGGTGGCAGCATTTCCATTCAGTTGCGCGGTGTCAATACCGTCTTCGGAAGCGCAGAGCCACTCTACATTGTCGACGGCGTTATTATCAACAACGCGCGTCCCGTGCTGCTCAACTTAGGTGGATATGCGCAAAATCGGTTGGTGGATTTAAATCCAAACGACATTGAGCGCATTGAGGTTGTCAAAGGTGCAGCGGCGGCGGCGATTTATGGCAGCCGCGCCAACAACGGCGTCGTGCAGATTTTCACCAAACGCGGCGCGTTGGGCGAACCGCGCATTGAGTTCGGCACGCGCGTTAATTTCGACAATGTCCGAAAAACCTTGGAGGTCAATACCTATCCGTTTCTCGATCCGGTCGGAACGCCGAACCAACGACCAACGCAGCGATTCAATTTCCAAGATTTTATTTTCAGACAAGCCGTTGGCACTGAAACCTATTTGTCGGTGTCGGGCGGCGGCGGCTCGACGCAGTATTTTCTTTCGGCGTCGTATCTGGGCAATCAAGGCATCATCAAAAGTTCGGCATTTCAACGCGGCACGATTCGCGCCAACCTTGACCAAACCATCAACAACTGGGCGAGGCTCTCGTTCAGCGCGAGCTACAGTTTGAGCAACAGCGCAGATATTCTCAACAACGGCGCGTCGGGCAGCGACGGCATGTTGCTGGCACTCACGTTCAACAACAATAACATCGACCCACGTCCCGACCCTGTAACGGGCATCTATCCGCGATTGGCAACTACCGCAAATCCGGTTGAAATTGCTGACCGATTTGTGTTCGGGCAAGTAACAAATCGCATTGCCGGAAGTCTGCGGCTGGATGTCTCGCCGTTTGAGGGGTTCGGTGCAGACATTACTGCTGGTTTTGATACTTACACCCAAACGGGAACTGGCTTTATGCCGCCGGGCAACACATCGGGCGGCGCGCCAGACGGTTTTTCGCGAAGAGCCACGCGCGATTTTCGGCAATTCAACCTCGATGCTAACGCACGGTATCAAGCCGACTTACAGCCTTGGTTGAAATCTACAACGGTAGTGGGCGGAACGCTGCAATACGAGCGCATCGATCAACTTGCCGCTCAAACAACGGTGCTGGCGCCGCTTGTTCAAACCGTTGGCGCAGGCATCAACGCGCCGCCGGGCGAACTGCGCGACGTGCCGCTCACGCTCTACGGCGGATTTTTACAACAAACCTTTGGCGCATTTGACAAGTATTTCCTCACGCTTGGCGGCAGAGTCGATGCGTCGTCAGGATTCGGCCTCTCCAATCGATGGCAGTTCTATCCGAGAGCCAGCCTGTCTTATAGCCTCTCCGATGAATCGTTCTGGAAAGAGTCTGGCATCGCGCAAATCATCAATAGCGTGAAACTGCGGGCGGCATTTGGCAATTCAGGCGGCATCACCGCCATCGGGTCATTCGACCGCTTGACGCTTTTTAGTGCGGTCAACTACGGCGGCAGGCCCGGACTTGTGCCAAGCACGAGGCTCGGCACACCTGATATTCAGCCCGAGCGCCAACGCGAAATTGAGGTCGGCGCAGATATGAGTTTCCTCAACGACCGCATCGGCTTGGAAATCACCTATTACGATAAAGTCAATACAGGCTTGCTGATTGCCCGAAATCTGGCGCCATCAACTGGCTTCAGTACGCGGCTCGACAATGTGGCGACGGTAACAAATCGAGGCATTGAACTCTTGCTGCGCGCCGTGCCGGTTCAAACCGACAATGTGCGCTGGGAAACGATTGTGAATTTTTCCAGCAATCGCAATGTCGCCAGCAACGTCGTCGGCGGAACGGTGCCGCTCGGCATCTTTAACTGGTCGGTCGCGCAGGAAGGGCAGCCGCTCGGCATCTTTTTCCAAAATGCGTTTCAACGTGACGCCAACGGCAACATTGTGCGTAGCACTGGCGGACCGGGCGGCGCGGGCGTGCCGCTTCGTCTGCTCGAACCCAATGGCGCAAATGCCTTTCGCATCATCGGCGACCCGAACCCATCATGGACGGCGTCGTGGATTAACCAAGTTCAAGTGGTTCGCAACCTGACTTTCCGTCTGCAAATCGATGTGCTGCGAAACGCAACCGTCGTCAACTTCACGCAGCGTAATCTAAACGGACTTGGCGGCGGCGGCGCTGGCGCAGGGCGCGTGCTTGCAGGAGAACTGCCGCGGGGCTTCTACCGCAATCCAGCACCGACGCCAGACAATCCGGGCGTCTTTTTCATCGCCGAAAATTGGATGGAAGACGGCTCTTACGTCAAAATCCGCGAGGCGTCAATTTCTTATGCGTTTAATGACTTGTTCGGAATCCGCAGCGGTTCTATCAGCGTGATTGGTCGAAACCTGTTTTCGTTCGATAACTACAGTGGCTTCGACCCTGAGCTCAATGCGTTTGCGACGCAGCCGGGCGGTGTCCGTGGCGGCGATGATACAGAAACGCCAATTCCACGTAGCATTTCAATTGCTCTCAGAGTCAACTTTTAACGCGGAGGATTAAACAGCCATGACCATACAAAAAATGTATTCTACGATTCGCATCTCGGTTGCCGCGTTATGCCTTGCAGGCGCGCTCTTGGCGTTGAACGGATGCACCTTAGACCCGGCGAACCTGAACTCGGCAACGGAAGACCAAGCGTTAAGCACGCGCGACGGTATTTTTGCCACCGCCGTCGGACTGCAACGCTTCTATGCCGTCGATGTGCTGCCAAGCATTGTAACCTCGACGGGTGTAACAAGCCGAGAACTGGCGGTGCGGCGCAGTTTCGTTAATCTCGTCGAGATTGAACTCGGCGGCGCCGGGCTCAACAACGCCAACGCCAATGTGCTTGGTCTTTTTACCAACTTGCTGCGCACGATTGAAATCAGCAATCTCATCATCAACAGCGCGCCGCGCGTAACGACCATCGTCGATAGCACGCGCAATGGGATTTTAGCGGTGGCCTATTTGCATCGCGCAATGGCGTTGGGAAATCTGATTCAGAACTTCGAGCAAGCACCGATTGGCACAGACCGCGCTGAACGCGCCATTTACGGCAACCGCACTGCGGTTTTGAACTTGGCAATTCAATCACTCGATTCGGCGTTGCTGCGCCTGAACGCCACGCCCGGCACGCTGCTCCCAAACAGCGAATTTCGAAACCGAGTGCTGCCCTCAGGCACGGCGGTCGATTTGAGAAATGTCATCAACGCACATCGAGCGCGCTATTTGCTGTATGCAGGCAGATTCCAAGATGCCATAGCCGCCGCTGACCTTGTGCCGCTCAATAGCCGCTCCGATTTTGTCTATGATGGCTCCAACGCAATCAACCAGCTTTGGGCAAGTGTCTTTAACGCTGCCAATGCGTCTGCAACAGGCACAAACTTCGGCGCCCGCGATAGCCTTGGATTGCCAGCCGCGCTTTACGAGGTAGCTGACAGTTTGCGCTACCGATTCTTTTTGGGAACAACATTGGTTCGTCCAGCCGGCGTTGGCGAAGCCGGATTTCCCGGCTCAATTGCCAGCCCGACGCCAACCGCGCCGCCGCAGTTCTTTCATCGCAATGTGCTGGCATTCTACACCGCAAATAATGTGTCTATTCCAATCTACAGGCCGGCAGAAATGACGCTGATTCGCGCCGAAGCCTTTGTGGGTCTGAATCGACCAGCCGATGCCGTCGCGGAAATCAACCGTGTTAGAACAAAGGTCGGGGTAACTTACGCTATCAATACCGGAGCCAACTCGACACCCTATACAGGGGCGCAAGACGCGGCATCGCTGCGAACCGAAATCTACAAGCAACGCTGCATCGAGCTGTTCATGACCGGCACGCGGCTCGAGGACGCACGACGGTTGGGCATTCCGGGTCCAACACCAGGACAAGTTGTGCCGCCGACCGTGCGCAATAGAAATTTCTATCCGTATCCCGAACGTGAACGCACCAACAATCCGAACACACCGACGGATCCGACAATCTGACGAGCGACCACTGCACAACGGAAAAGCCCGCATCTTGCGGGCTTTTTTGCTGATAAAAACAAACGAGCGTATTAAGCCGACGCCTTGACCTCCGATGTAAAGCCGCACGTTTTATGCGCGCCATCGCAGAAAGGCTTTTTGGCACTTTGACCACAGCGACACAGAAAAACGGCAGGCTTGCCTGCCACATTGAAGACACCGCCTTGCGGGTCGCAAACTTCAAAGTCGCCTTCAACTTTAATCGAGCCGTTGGTTAAAATCGTGAGTTTCGCGGGCATTGGTTATTTTGTGGTTTAGAGTTTAATAAACTGTCGCTCAAAAATACACTATGTTGAAAGCGTTTCAAACTGACGATGCGTTCTTAGAAAATATCAACCCTGCCGTGCGCGACCTTTCGCCATACAGCGTCGAGGGCGGACAAACGGCAAGCATTAAGCTCAATCAAAACGAAAATCCGTTCGACCTGCCCGCGTGGCTGAAACTGGAAATCCTCAATGAGTTTTACAAGGAACACTGGAATCGCTATCCCGACGTGTTTCCGACCGAAGCCATTACACGCTATGCCAAGTTTCTTAACGTGCCGAAAGAGTGCGTCATGATGGGCAACGGCTCAAACGAACTTATCTACACCATCTTTATGGCAACGTTCCGCAAAGGCGCATCGGTCTTGATTCCTGCGCCGACATTTTCGCTCTATGAAAAAGTCGCCGCGCTGGTGCAAGCCGACATCCTCAAAATCGGCATGACCGATGATTTAAAGTTTCGCGTCAGCGACATCATCGAGGAAGCCCAACGCTCCCGCCCAAACGTGATTATTTTATCGACGGCGAACAACCCGACAAGTCAATCTATGCCGCTCGAAGACATTGAGCGCATTGTCGCCGAAACGCGCTCGCTCGTCTTGGTCGATGAAGCCTATCACGAATTTTCAAAACAGCGTTCTGCGCTCGACCTGATTGAAAATTATTCCAACGTGATGGTCTTGCGGACGATGTCGAAAGCATTTTCAATGGCGGGCTTGCGCGTCGGGTTCGTGGTGGCTAACCCGGCGCTCATACAGGAACTCATGAAGCCGAAGATTCCATTTGCCTCGTCGCGCCTTGCCGAAATTGCGGTCATGAAAATCCTCGAGAATTACCACGTCGTCAAGGGCAGCATCGAGACCATTTTGCGCGAGCGCGAACGCCTGACGAGCGCGTTGCGAGAAATTCCAAAATTGAAGGTCTATGAAAGCGACGCAAATTTTTTCGTCGTTCAGCTCGAGCAGCCGAAGGAAATGTTTGAGGCGTTGAAAGCGCGCGATATTTTGGTGCGAAGCGTAACGGGCTATCCGCAGATGGAAAAGTGTTTGCGCGTTGCAATCGGCACGCCCGACGAAAACAATAAACTGCTCTCGGAACTCAAAAGATTATTAAGTTAAACGAAAATCGTTTTGATTGCCTGAAACGTTGGCTAACTTTGCGCACGAAAAAAAGCGACGTTGTAATGAACAGTATTTTGAAAAAAATCACGCTTCTCGGCATACTGCTTTGGCTGCTAACAAGCGGCGCTGAAGCTCAAAACCGTCGCGTCATTGATAGCTTAATGAAACGGATTCCGTCGGCAAAGGACACCTCCTTAGCTAAACTCTACAACGCCATCGCGTGGGAATACCGTTGGTTCGACCTTGACTCCTCGCTCAAATATGGTCGCTTGGGCTATGCGGTCGCTTTGGACCGACGCTTCAAAGACGGCCTTGCGCAGAACCAAAATTATATGGGCGTCATTTATTCCAACCGCGGAGATTACTCGCGGGCAATGGAGTTTTTCTTCAATGCATTGCAATATGCCGAACAGCCGCCGCGCAACGCAGTCGAAGTCGGCTACGCGCTCAACAACATCGGCAATGTCCACAAACATCAAGGCGCGCTTGCCCAAGCCATTGAATACGGCACTCGCGCGTTGCAAGAATTTGAAAAATTAGGCGATAAGCGCGGCATTGCGTATTGCTGCATCAGGCTCGGCGAGACCTACGAGCAGCAACGCAATTACGAAAAAGCGCTGGAGTATTGCTATCGCACGCTCAAATTGCGCGAAGAGCTACAAGACAACGACGGGATTCAAAGCATAAAAATACGGTTGGGCATTATCTACAGCGCACTCGGCGATTACGAAAAAGCGCTATCCTTTCATCGCAGCGTCTTAGACATGCTCAAAGCCAGCAACTCGCGCTGGGGAACGGCGACAAGCCTGAACAGCATTGCACAGATTTACCTCAAATACGGCAGGCTCGATACGGCGTTGGTAACTGCCGAAGCATGTTTCAAGGTGGCCAGAGACTTCAATAGCAAAGAAAAGTTGATGGAAGCCTCGCGGACGCTGGGCGACATCTACGCCGCCAAGCAAGACTATGTGAAAGCCTATGCCTACTCCAAACTCGCTGAAAGCATGAAAGACTCGGTCATAAACGAGCAAAATCTGCGCGCGGTGGCGAATATGCAAGCCTTGCACGATGTGCAGCGGCGTCAGGTTCAAATCGAGATGCTGCAAAAGGAAAACGAGAAAGAAGCCTTGATTCGAAACTCGCTTATTGGCGGCGTGCTGCTGCTTGTCATCGTCGCAGCGCTGGCCGTCAACAGCTACCGCCAGAAAAAACGCTCCGAAGAGCAATACAAAGTTCAAAACGAAGAATTGATACGGCTCAACGAACTGCTCAACGCGGAACGCTACAAGGCAGAGCAGCAGCGCACCATTGCCGAAGAAGCCAACGCGTTCAAAACCGAACTCTTGGGCATTGCAGCACACGACCTCAAAAATCCGTTGCAGTCCATCATGGGATTTACGGCATTGATACTCGAAGAAATTGACGGGGAAAGTTCTGTCGCTGAGAAACTCAAAATTATACTGCGTGCATCGGAGCGCACGCTCAAAATTATCACCGATATGCTCCAAACCACCGCGCTCGAGAGCCGTAAAATTGAGCTCAAAAAACAAAAAACGCTCATTGCGGAATTGGTGCAGCGTGTCGTGGAAGCCAACAGCGTTCAAGCCGAATTGAAATCACAAAAGTTGGAACTCATTATCATGAGCCCCGACGCCGTCGCCGACATCGACTTGGGCTGGATGCGCGAAGCGTTTGAGAATTTGGTCAGCAATGCCATCAAATATACGCCCAAGGGAAAACATATCAGGGTTATCGTCTCCGAAACAGAAACAACGGTGCGCGTCGAAGTCAAAGACGAGGGACAAGGGCTTACGGACGACGACATGAAAAAACTCTTCGGCAAATTTCAGAAACTGTCCGCGCGACCAACCGGCGGCGAAACATCGACAGGCTTGGGCTTATCGATTGTCAAACAATTGGTCGACCTGCACGGCGGAAAAGTCTGGGCGGAGTCGGACGGCAAAGACAAAGGCAGTTCGTTCTTTATTGAGCTGCCAAAAGCGTTCATCGGCGCTGTGCCTTCAAGACAACTTGCCGCGCAATCGTAGTTGCTACCAATGTCGCTCCGAAAACTGTCTGGCAACGAAATGAATCGCCTTTCTGCCGACGAGTTCCGCGCCGCGCCGAAACACCCGATTTACCTCTTGCTCCAAAATATCCGCTCGATGTGGAATGTCGGCGCGATGTTCCGAATCGCCGATGCTGCACGCATCGAAAAAATTCTCATCACGGGTTACACCGCCGTGCCGCCGCGCAAAGAAATCGACAAGACCGCACTCGGCGCAACCGAAACCGTAGCGTGGGAATACCTCAAAAATCCGCTCGACGCCATTGCATTGTTGAAAGTGCAAGGCGTAAAAATCGCCGCCTTGGAAATTGCCGAAAACGCCCGCCGATATGATGCGCTCACGAAACAGGACTTTCCGATTTGCCTTGTCGTTGGAAACGAAGTGTCGGGGATTGATGACGATGTGCTTGTGGCGTGCGACTTCGCCATTGAGATTCCGCAGTATGGCACAAAACATTCGCTCAACGCTGCCGTCTCGGTCGGCATTGCTGTGTTCGAGTGCGTGCGCGCTTTAAAGAACCAGACAAAAGAACATCGTTAGGGGTTTCCCAAAAATGTTTCTGTCAAAACGCCATCGTTCATTTCCAAACAACGGTTCGCCAGCGAGGCATAGCGGCTGTTGTGCGTTACAATCACAAACGATGTCTTGCGCTCGCGCGCAAGCGTGGCGAGCAGCTCATAAAGTTTATCGCTGTTTTGTGAATCCAAATTGCCTGACGGTTCATCGGCAAGCACGATGTCGGGATTATTCACTAACGCCCGCGCCACCGCCACACGCTGCGCTTCGCCGCCTGAAAGCTCCGACGGTAAATGATGCAATCGGTCTTGCAATCCGACGCTGACAAGCAGCGGCTCTGCGCGCTGTTGCGCGGCTTTGAAATCACCGGTCAAAATAAAATTCGGCATCGCGGCGTTTTCGAGCGCGGTGAAATCTTCCAAAAGATGGTGAAATTGAAAGACAAAGCCGAGCCGCTTGTTCCGAAACACGGCGAGTTTCTCATCGGAAAGTTGAAAGGCATGATTGGAAAAAATTTTATCGCCGCGAAAAAAAATTTCTCCGGAATCGGGCGTGTCGAGCGTGCCGAGCGCATTGAGCAAGGTTGTTTTCCCGCTTCCCGACGCGCCGACAATGGTAACAAGTTCGTTTTCATACACCGAAAGCGAGACGCCGTGCAGAATCTCGATGCGCTCGCGCCCCTTCGGCGAGTAAGATTTGTAGAGCTCGACGGCGCGTAAAATCTCGACAGCGGCGGTCAAAGTTCTTTAACCTCCTCTTCGACAGCAGCGCGCTCGGCTGATTGATCAACGATGGCTTCACGCGGTTCCAAGAAGCGTTTTTTGAAAGCAGCGATAAGAAACGCCGATAGCGGCACAGCCAGCAAGACGCCGAGAAATCCGAAAAAATATCCGAAGAGAAAAATCGCCAAGAACAAAACAATCGGGTTGAGCTTGACTTTCTCGCCGATAATTTTTGGAACGAGAATGAAGTTTTCAACCAAATGCCCCGCCGCGTAAATGAGCGCGATGAGAAAAAGCGTCGTTGGCACGTTCTCGCCGAAAAGCGCAACAATGGCGCTGACGGCAAACGCAATGATGCCACCAATGTAGGGAATGAACGACATCACGCCGTAGACAATGCCGACGAGCAACGAATAGCGCAGTCCGATGAGCGAAAAGGAAATCGAGTAAAGCGTGATGAGAATGAACATCACGATAAGCTGTCCACGCAAGTATTGCCGCACGATGTCGCTACCAAGTATGGCGTATTCACGGAATGTTTCTCGATAAGTTCGCGGCACGAGGTCTTGCACGGTTGATTGAATAATCGGAAAGTCGGTCAAAAAATAATACGATAAAAACGGCACGAGGATAATATCGATGAGCGCCGAAAGAAGTTGCGGAATGCTCCCTGCCACTGCGCCAAGCGCCTCTGCCGTAATCGAGCCAATGTCGGTTGTTCTCGACCGAAGCCACTCCAAGAGCGACTGCTCTGCGGCGCGTAAATCCAATCCGAGTTGTTGGGCGAGCGGACTCGTCATGATGTCGTTGAAGAGCGTTTCGGTTTGTGCAGGCAGCATCGCCAGCGCGCGCGTCAGTGCGGAAATCTGGTCTGAAATGAGCGGCGTGATGAACACCACCGCTAAAATCAACCCGCCGACGCCGAAGAGCGTAATCAAGAGCGCGGCAGCCGGGCGTGTTAGTCGCCAACAAATCAATCGCTCGACGAGCGGCTCGAACAAATACGCTAACACAAAGCCGATGATGAACGGCGCAAGCAGTCCAGATAAGACTTTCGCAAACCAAACGACGAACAGCACAGCGGTTATCCAAAGCAATCGATTTGCGTAGAAATTGTCCCGAATCGGATAGAGCAGAAACACAACAACAATGAGCATCAGGAGCGGCGAGAGAACAATGCGCACCTCGACGGCGAAATACAGCACCGCAAGGCTCGACAAGGCGAGCAAAAAATACTGCGTGGCTTTGTCGGTCATACAAACAAAACGGTTGAACAAGTCAATTAAGCGTAGCGTGTGAGCTGGTGCATAGCGACCGTCAGTCCTGAAAACGAATTGATAACCCGAAGTCGCCAGAGTTCCGCCGGCGCGTCAGCAAGTTTCGCCCGCAACTGCGCAGGCGAATCGAATCGATAAACGGCTTTGCTGCGCAGAACAAATCCGTCGCTGGACGCGCACCGAATCGAGAGCGCCGATGTGTAACCAGCAGAACGACACTCGTCAATCACGCGCGCATCAAACATACCAAAAGGAAAGGAAAGTTGTGTTATGGCTTTTCCTAACGCATCTTCCAGAAACTGTCTCGAGTCGAGAAGTTCGCGCCGAAGGTCAGTGTTGGAAAGCGTGGTGAGCGCCCGATGTGTAACGCCATGACTGCCGATGTGCCAGCCCGCGCTCGAAAGCGCCTTCACCTGCGAGAGCGACAAATGCATGAACGCGCCAAAAAAATTCGAGTCCCACGAATTGGGGTTGCCAAGCATTGAGGTAACGACGAACACCGACGCCGTCAAGCCGTGTTCAGCGAGAATCGGATAGGCTGCCGTAAAAGTGTTGTCGTAGCCATCATCGAAGGCAAGTTGCGGACGCACCGACGCAGGCAAAGAGGCAATCCACGCTACATCGCGTCGAAACGCGTCGGGCGTGCGCGTGCCAATGCCGAAATCGAGGCGCGAAGTGATTTTATGGTAGCAAAAAATCGGCGGCGAATTCATACCGTCGCAGTAAAGCAAAAATTTCCGTAAGATACAGAAAAAAGCAGCGATTCGGGCGAATCTCTATTGTATTAAATCGCGTTGCCAAACAAGATTTCGCTTGTAACTCTCTCCGAAACTTCATAGCTTGTTTTTGCGAAGTATGTGCAGAAGCGTTCAGAAGTGTTCAGGGAGAGCTCCAATTACAGAAAGGAAATACCAAATGCCCATCGTTCTTGTCTTAAAAGCCAGCGGAAAAAAAACACCGCCGACAAAATCGAAACCCAAGTCCGACTCGGGTGCGACGGCGAAACCCTCCGCTAAATCAGCGTCAAAAGAATCAGTTGTGAAAAAAGACAGCGCAAAGTCCACGGCGGCGCCCAAGCCTGACCGTGCGTCTGAGAAAGCAAAACCGCAGGCGACAAAAGTAAAAGACGAGCTTGACTTCGACACCATCGAACCGCTCTCGGACGAAGACATCACTCTCGCCGAACCTAAGAGCGACTCGCAACGCCTGACGCGCGCGGAAATCGAGCGCCAACTCGATTTCCAAAAAGAGGCGATGATACATATCGATTCGCTTTACAACTTTGCGCTGCGCATGACGGGCGACGCCGAAGATGCCAACGACCTCGTGCAGGAAACCTACATGAAAGCCTATCGCTTCTTCGACTCGTTTGAAAAAGGAACGAACTGCAAAGCATGGCTGTTTCGTATTCTCAAGAACAGTTACATCAACAAGTATCGTAAGGAATCCAAAGAACCAGACAAGGTTGATTACGACGACATCAAAGAGTTTTATCACACGATAAAACACAGTTCGCTCGACTCCAATGATATGCAGGAAAAGATGTTTGGCGAACTCTTGGACGATGAAGTCGCGCGCGCGCTGGAAAGCTTGCCAGAAGATTTCAAGGAGGTCGTTCAACTTTGCGACATCGAAGGGTTCACTTACGAAGAAATTGCAAATATGGTCGATTGCCCGATTGGCACCGTGCGCTCACGGCTGCATCGCGGACGAAAGATTTTGCGAGATAAGCTCATGGAATATGCAATACAGCACGGCTATAGATTCAACCCTGACGATTGGCAAGATTAACGCCATCATTGACAAAGCAAACAACCGTACCGCACTCAAAACGGGCGAGTATATTTACAACCAACGCAAACCGGAGCAGTAACAGTGGATTGCAAGGAAGCCCTTAAACTCATGAGTGCCGCTATTGACGGCGAACTCTCACCGCAAAAAGACAGCGAGTTTCACAGTCATATCAGCGAATGCGCCGCTTGCCGCGCTGAATACGACGCGGAGCGTGCCACCAAAGCTATCTTGAAGTCAAAACTCAAGCGCGTCAAAGCACCACAAAGCCTTGTCGATGCCATCAAGCGCCAGACGCTTGGAGCGGTCGGCAAAGAAACCAACGTGCAACTGTCGGTCGATTTTAATTCCGATAAACTGTTCGGTGTCTCCGCTGCCCGCGTTGCAAAATCCAATTGGAGACAGTCGCTGGCTGGCGCGCTCTTTATCAACCCGAATTTGAACAGCAAAGCAAACTCGGTTTTCGCGCTTGTCTTGGCAACCAGCGTTTTAGCGATGCTCGTCTTCGCAGGGTTTATGCGAAACCGAACTGGCAGCGGCATGTTCGATAAAACAGGCGACGTCGAAGCGGCAACCACCTCAAACATTTTTGAATTGACGAACACCGCCTTTGCCTCCACGCCCGAAAAAATGAAAACGATTGAACTTCAAAGTGGCGACGCGCAAGTGGTCGCAAATTATTTGTCGAAATCGGTCGGTATTCATGCAGTCGTGCCAGTGGTGAAAGAACACACGCTTGCCGCCGCCAAAGTCAGCGCCTTTGGCACTATCAACGCTGGCGAAATGGTCTTTCAAGCAGCTAATAAAAACGACAAGAAATCGCTCGTCTCTGTATTCGTTGCGCATGAACGCGATGTGCGTCAAGCCAACGTGATGCCCGCTGGCGTGATGGACTACATCTCAGCAGACGGTCGAAATTTCTTTACGACCACTTGCTCCAACGGCAATCAAGTCATTGTTTGGAAATGGGGCGAGACGATTTACACCGCAACGACTGCCGACGCACGGCTCAATCTCGCCCAAGCCGTCCGCAATCCGAATTGGGAAAACTGACGCGCTGACCGCCGCTGAGAAAATGGAAAATGCTGCTGCCCCCGTCGAGCGCACATGCGAGCATACTGGCCAGCCGAAAATGTCAAACGCATCGCTTTACATCACGCCGTCGCTATCGATTCCGATGTCGGAACTCAGCGTCCAATTCGCTCGAAGCGGCGGAAAGGGCGGGCAGCATGTCAACAAAGTTGAGACCAAAGCGGAACTCTATTTCAACATTGCCGCGTCGCCATCGCTCAACGACCAAACGCGGACAAGGCTGTTGAAAAAATTGGCATCGAGAGTAGATTCAGAGGGTGTGCTGAAAATTACCGCGCAGGAGCACCGCAGCCAATATCGAAACCGGGAAGAAGCAACGAAAAAATTGGTTCAAATGCTTCAAACGGCGCTTAAAACCGAAACGCCACGCCGAGCCACGAAGCCTACCAAGAATTCCAAAGAGAAACGCATAGAGGAAAAAAAACAACACAGCACGCGCAAACTCGCCCGAAGAAAACCAATGAGCGAGGAATGAGCCGTCTCGGTAAAGGTTACTGCCGCTTGAGCGATGCAAGTTCAGCCTCTAAGACTTTCACGCGCTCGAAGAGCGATTCCAATTTGCCCGTCAAGGCTTCTTGCCGAAGTTGTTTGCGAAGCGGCAAGGCTGGGCTGCCGCGTAAAAACTCACCTTCCTTCAAATGGGATTTGGTGACGCCTGATTGTCCGCCGAATGTCACGCGATTGGCTACTTCAAGATGCCCAACAAAGCCGACCTGTCCGCCAATCATACAGTTTTCGCCGAGTTTCGTGCTGCCCGAAAGCCCTGCCTGTGCGGCGATGACGGTGTTGGAGCCGACGAAACAGTTATGTCCGACCTGAACCAAGTTGTCGATTTTAACGCCGCGCTTGATAATTGTTTCGCCCAGCGTTGCGCGGTCGATACAGACATTGGCGCCGAGTTCGACGTCGTCCTCAATGACAACAATCCCGACCTGCGGAATTTTTTTGTAAGTCCCGTCCGGCTGCGGCGCAAAGCCGAATCCGTCCGCGCCGACCACCGTGCCTGCATGAATGACAACACGATTCCCGATGTTCATGCCGTCGTAAATAACGACGTTAGGGTAAATCACGCAGCCATTGCCGATGCGCGCGCCGTCCAAAACGACGGTGTTTGGGTGTAGCACCGACTGTTCGCCGATAATGCACCGCTCGCCGATGAAGCAATGCGCGCCGATGCTTGCCGACGGATGAACGGTCGCGGACGGCGCGATAACTGCCGTTGGGTGAACGCCGTCTCGATGGACGGGGACGCGCGGCATGAATTTTTCCAAGACAAAAACAAATGCGGTGTAAGCGTCGGCGACTTTGATGAACGCTTTGCCGTTGAGCGGCTCGACGGGCAAGGTTTTCGGAACAATGAGCGCGGAGGCGGCGGTTTCTGTCAAGAACTTTTCATATTTCGAGTTGGCGATAAAAGATAGGTCGCCTTGCGCGGCGGTTTCAATACGGGCGACGCGGTGAATGTCAATGGAGCCGTCGCCCAAAAGTTCCACATCGGAAAGCACGGTTTGAAGGTAAGCGGCAATTTCGGCGAGCGTCATAGCGTAAAATGCGGTTAAACAGTCGTGTGAAAAATGTGAAAAAAACGCGCGGTTTTTCGGAACGGACGCGCTATATTTGCGCCTCATTTTTTGAGCACGTTCGCACAAAGCAGCGCGAATATACGCCAAAAAGACGAGACGAAAACTTCAACAATTGAGTCGAGCTCTTCGGAGAAGCGGTCGCTGTGTTCAAGACGATTAAAATTTTTGCGGGGCGGAGCAATCGCCCGTTGTCGGAAAAAATCGCGCAGCACTTGTCGCTGCCAATTTGCAAAGCCGAAGTGCGCAGTTTTTCCGACGGCGAAATCACGGTGCATTACAACGAGTCGATTCGTGGCAGCGATTTGTTCATCATTCAATCGACAAACTCGCCCGCCGAAAATTTGCTTGAACTCTTAATCTTGATTGACGCTGCCAAACGCGCGTCGGCAAGTCGCATCACGGCGGTCATTCCCTACTACGGCTATGCACGGCAAGACCGTAAAGACCAGCCGCGCGTCTCGATAACGGCGAAACTGATTGCCAACTTGATTACGACCGCTGGTGCCGACCGCATGCTCACGATGGACTTGCACGCGCCGCAAATTCAAGGGTTCTTTGATATTCCGTTTGACCACCTGTATTCAGCGGGCATTCTCATCGACCATGTCAAAACGCTGAGCATCACCGATAATCTGGTGGTTGCCTCACCCGATGTTGGCGGCGTCAAACTTGCGCGCGCCTACGCCAAACGCTTGGAATGCGACTTGGTCATTTGCGACAAACGTCGCCCGCGCGCCAACGAAGCCGAAATTATGAACATCATTGGCGATGTGAAAGGTAAAAATGTGTTGCTCGTCGACGATATGATTGACACGGGCGGCACGATGGTCGGCGCAGCAAACGCGCTCAAACAGCATGGCGCTTTGCGCATCTTCGCTGCTTGCACACACCCGATTCTGTCGGGCGAAGCCGTCAAGCGAATCGAAAATTCAGTGATTGAAAAAGTGATAGCGACCGATTCTGTCGTTACAACGCATGCGCCGATGGAGAAATTGGAAATCGTTTCCGTGAGCGGGCTGTTCGCCGAGGCGATTAAAAGAATCTACGACGACAGTTCCATCAGTTCGCTCTTCGATGACTGAGCAAAGGCAGCGAAAACAATTAGAAAATTTTAGAAACATTAGAAACAAACATCAGAACTATGCAAACCGTTACACTTGAAGCGGAACTCAGAACCGCACAAACCAAAGGCTCGCGCCGCGCCCTGCGCCAACAAGGACTTGTGCCAGCAGTCGTCTATCACAAAGGCGAAGCATCAATGACGATTGCGGTCAAAGAATCGCAACTGCGAAAACTGGTTTACACAACCGAATCGCACTTGGTCAATTTGAAACTTTCCAACGGCACAGAACGCCAAGCCGTAATGAAAGATACGCAGTTCGATCCCGTTACCGAAGGCATTTTACACGCCGACTTTCAAATCCTGAAAGCTGACGAACCACTTGACATTGAAGTGCCGACGATGTTCAAAGGCACGCCTGCGGGCGCTATCAAAGGCGGACGGGTGCAAGTCATTCTGCACAAACTTATGGTGCGCTCGCTGCCCGCCGATATTCCCGAACACATTGAGTTCGACATCACGCACATGGACTTGAACGACACGCTGCACGTCGGCGACGCCAATAAACTCTATGCGTCGGAAAAGTGGAAAATTCTGGGCGATGAAACCATTTCGATTGTCTCTATCGTCGCGCCGAGAGCCGAAGTCTCTGCAACTGCCGCAGCCGAAGCAGCGACCGCTGAGCCCGAAGTCATTACTAAAGGCAAAGAAAAAGCCGGCGAGAAAACCGACGCCAAAAAGTAATCCGATTGCGCCAATTGAGTCAGGTGCGGCGTGCGATGCCGCCCGACTCTGCAGATAGCTCGACTGTGAAAGAAAACTGTTAGGAGACAAAGTTCTCTATGACGGAAAGTAGTGTTGCGACGCTGAACGGTTTTTGCATCACAACGACTTTGGAGTCTGAATTGAATTTCTGCATATCAATTTCCCGTTCATACCCTGTGATGACGATGACAGGCAATGTAGGCGCGTCCTGACGAATTACCTCCAACAGCTTATCACCGCGCATCTTCGGCATAATTAAATCCGTAACGAGGGCGACGATTTTAGAGGCATGTGTGCGGTAGAGCTTCAGACCATCTTCGCCATCTTTGGCAAGAAGGACATTGTAGTCGTCGGCAAGAATATCTTTCACCAACTCGCGGATAAGCGCCTCGTCGTCGACAACGAGAATAGATTTTTTATCTTCAAGCGCTGAATCCAGCGGAGCGGTCTGCTTAGAGAGAGCCACGTTCGAGCTTCTGTTAGATTAAATACGGAATATAGCATTTTTCCCTATCGGCTGCAATGCCTTTGCAAGGCGCGAGAAGCTGGCTTGTGAAAAGAGTTGAAATGAATTTCACATGAAAGCGGTTATGGCATCGTCTCCAATTTCAGAGACGAAACGCTAATCCTAATTCACAAACGATTATGTTCAAATCTGTTTTATTTGCTGCTGCGCTCTTTGTTGCTCTGCCCGTGTCGAGCATTTTCGAGTTCACCGTCAAGACCATTGATGGAAAAGACAAATCGCTTGCCGATTACAAAGGTAAAGTGGTCGTCATCGTCAATGTTGCGTCCGAGTGCGGATACACACCGCAATATGCCGATCTTGAAAAGCTCTATGAGAAATACAAAGACAAGGGCTTGGTGGTCTTAGGTTTTCCCTCCAAC
Organism: [Candidatus Thermochlorobacteriaceae] bacterium GBChlB; assembly: GCA_000724175.1. Classification (GTDB taxonomy): domain Bacteria; phylum Bacteroidota; class Chlorobiia; order Chlorobiales; family Thermochlorobacteraceae; genus GBChlB. Next base: position 94,083 of record JPGV01000015.1, read on the forward strand.
GATTTCGGAGGACAAGAGCCGGGCAGCAATGCGCAAATCAAAGAGTTCTGCACCACGAAGTTTGGCGTCAAGTTCGATATGTTTGAGAAAATTCCCGTCAAAGGAGATGCCAAACACCCGCTCTACAAGTTTCTGACTGCAAATGCAACACCCAACGGCGAAGTGAAGTGGAACTTTGAGAAGTTCCTCATTGCCAAAGATGGTTCAATCGTCGGGCGCTTCAGAAGCGGCGTCAATCCAATGAGCGAAGAATTTACCGCCGCTATCGAGAAAGAACTGGCGAAAAAATAACCCTTGTTCACCGCTGCGTCCGCCGTTCAGCGCGTCGGCGGACGCCTAAACATCTTCGTCTATGCCAATATCTTTGCCAAGCGACCCCAAAGCATGGAAAACCTTAGATTCAAAGTATCTTTTTCAAAAGCCATGGCTGACGATGCGTCAAGACCGCGTCGAGTTGCCCAACGGCAGCACGATAGACGAGTTTTATGTGTGGGAGTATCCGGCGTGGGTGAATGTCATTCCTGTTACAGCGTCGGGCGAGGTGGTTCTCATCCGCCAATTTCGTTACGGCATAAAAGATGTCTACTACGAACTATGCGCGGGCGTCGTTGACGCCGGAGAAGAGCCGCTCGATGCGGCGAAGCGTGAGCTGTTGGAAGAGACGGGCTACGGCGGCGGCGAATGGTCGCACTTTATGCAACTGTGCGCCAATCCTGCTATTCAAACGAACCTGACGCATACATTTATTGCCAAAGGCGTTGAGCTGAAACAACCGCAAGCGTTGGAAAAGACAGAAGAAATCACAGTACATTTGCTCCCGCCGAAAGAGGTTTTGAACGTGATTCAAGCGGGCGAAATTGTTCAAGCACTTCACGCGGCACCGCTGTTGAAATTTTTGTTGCAAAACGGACACGGACGATAACCGCCTAATGGACATCGAACACTTAAACCACGCGCTGTTCTTCTGGATTAACAACGCGCTCAAAAGCCCTCTCGGTGACGTGCTGCTCGGCTACACGACGCATCTCGGAAACGGCATGGTTGTCTTTCCCGTGGCGCTGCTGTGGCTGTACATCGCCGACCGAAATGCTTTTGTCAGAAATGTATTTGCGTTGGCACTGACGGGACTGATATGTGGCGTTTTGCTGACAGGGGCAAAAGCGTTCTTCAATGCGCCGCGCCCGCTCGCAGTATTTCAAGACGCGATTCAGCAAGGCGCCGTGGTGGTCAATGTGATGTTCGAGCCGCTGTATGAAAAATCATTTCCGTCGGGACATTCGCAAACGGCGTTCACTGTTGCCCACGCGCTTGTCGTACTGATTTCAAAGAGCCGCCAACTGTCAATGCTTGTAAAATCAAGTGTCTACGGCTTAGCAGCGTTGACGTCGCTCTCGAGAGTGTATGTTGGGGCGCATTTTCCGTTGGATGTCGTTGCGGGCGCTGTGTTGGGCGCTGCGTCGGCGCATGTGGCGTTGCTCTCAATTGAGGCGGTAACGCGCTATATTGCCACTCGGAAACTGGTGCAACCTGAAACACAGGCAACTCGAACGCCTGATGTGAAAAATTAACCTGTTATGTGGTTTAGAATCCAAACGCTTTATTTAATGCTCGCAGGAATATGCGCTGCGCTGAATTGTGGCGTTCTTCCGTTTTGGAAATACAGTTTCGAAGGCACAACTGCTGAACCGATGCTGCTTTACGGGTTTGGTAACTTCGGGCGCGGCGCCCTACTTGGAACGCTGTTTTGGCTGTTCAATGCGACCCTTGCGCTATCGGTCGCGTTGCCTGCAATAACGAGTGTTTTGTTCTCCAATCGAAAGCTGCAAACAACGCTGGTAACAATTTCCATGGGCGTGGCGGTCTCGGCGATTGTCTTCGCTGTGTTCAGCGCGCTCTTACTGCAAAGTAAATTAGGGAGTTCGAGCGTGACCAATATGCCGCAACTTGGACTGCTGCTGCTTGTGCTTTCGCCGATATTTTTATTGTTATCGCGCGGCGGAATCCTGAAAGACGAAGAAATTGCCACCGCCTATAAACGCCTGTAAATAAAAGGAGTAAAGCTGATGTTGATTCTCTGGACGCAAGGCGATACCAACGGCATTGGCAGTGAGGTGATTTTGAAATCTTTTCATCGATGGCGCCACCGCCCGCATCGAGCAGTCGTCGTCGGCTCGTATTGTATGATGAAGTTTTATGAAAAACGCTTGAACTTGACGACGCCTTTGGTTGAAATTGAATCGCTCAATGACATACCAATGCAGGAGAAAACGCCCGATGAGCCGCTTTATGTGTTGAGCCTATCGTGCAACATCAAAGCCAATGTTGGCGAAATTCAGGCGGACGCGGGCGAACTTTCAATGAAAGCAGTGGAACGCGCTGCAACGCTGTGCCTAAGCGGCGAAGCTGATGCCATGGTTACGGCACCAATTCACAAAGAAGCAATTGCAAAAGCGGGATACCCGTTTCAAGGACACACGGATTTTTTGGAACATCTGTCTCAAAGCGGACGTGCTCAGATGTTGCTCTGCGACATAGAGACGAACTTAAAAGTCGCGTTGGCGACCGTGCATATTCCGCTTGGGAAGGTGTCGGAAACCTTACGCGCGTCGGGCTTGCGTCCGCACCTTACGGCGCTTGCCAATGCGCTCACAAAAAATTTTGGCATTCAGACGCCGCGCCTTGCCGTGTTGGGGCTCAATCCCCATGCGTCCGACAACGGCGTCATCGGAAAAGAAGAAACCGAATTTTTGCAACCCGAACTTGCCTTGCTCAAACAAGACTTCTGTGTCGACGGACTATTTGCAGCCGACGGATTTTTCGGCGCAAAACGCTACAAAGAGTTCGATGCTGTGCTTGCACTGTATCACGACCAAGGCTTGATTCCGTTTAAAATGCTCGCGTTTGAAACGGGCGTGAATATGACGACAGGCTTGCCAATCGTGCGCACATCGCCCGACCACGGAACAGCATTTGACATTGCAGGCAAAGGCATTGCCAACGAGGCAAGTTTTTTATCGGCAACTCATCTTGCCATACAAGTCGCAGAGAGGCGGCGGCATTTGGAAACAACGGCATGAACTTCAGATGATTTCACTTCGGGACGTCTCGTTACAACTTGGCAATAAGCGCGTGCTTGACCGTGTCTCGCTTGACGTCAAACGCGGCGAGTTCGTCTACATCGTCGGACAAAGCGGCGCCGGCAAAAGCACGCTGTTGAAATTGCTGTATATGGACATTCTGCCCGACAGCGGCGACGTGCGCGTGGGCGAATACAGCTCAAGGAGCATTAAGCCAAGAGACATTCCCTATCTGCGTCGAAACTTGGGCATTGTCTTTCAAGAGTTTAGGCTCTTTGAAGACCGCACTGTGTATGAAAACGTGGCGTTTGTCTTGGAAGTAACCGACACGCGCCCGAAAGAGATTCCGAAGAAAGTCAGCGATGCGCTGTCGGAAGTTGGGTTATCGCAAAAGCGAAACGAGTTGCCGCAGGCACTCTCGGGCGGCGAACAACAGCGCGTCTCTATTGCGCGCGCGCTCGTGCGAGAGCCGTATGTCTTGCTGGCTGACGAGCCGACAGGAAACTTAGACCCGCATGTGTCAATAGAAATCATGCGCCTGCTGCGCAAAATCAATTTGAAGGGCATTACGGTCGTAATGGTTACGCATGATTACAGCTTGGTGCAACAAGTGCCGGCACGCACGCTGCGGGTTGAAAACGGAAAAATTTCCGAGGTCTCCGAACTCTCGTTAAAATCTCTGTAAGTTTTTACAAAAACATAATTTGATTCTGTTATCGACTCTCACGTAAATTTCGCGTTAATCAAATACCAGATGAAAAATCTATGAACAATCAGGAACGCGGCGGACTGACGCCAGAAGAGTGGAAAGATTTGCAGCAACAAATCGCCGAGCTGTTTGACATCACAATTCGCTACACAGAAATCGTGGCGATGGAAAGCGACCGTATTTGGGACAAAGACCGCCCGAAGTTCGTCAAACAGCGCGATACCAACGTTGATGCCGCGCTGACTGCCTACCAAAAAAAGCTGAAGCAGTTTGAAGAAGAACGCTCAGCAGCCTATTCCAAAAACTACAATAAGCTCAAAGCGGATAGCTTTGACCGTGTAGCAAAAATTGAAAAATACGTCGAGCGACTTGCTGCCGCAGTTGGCGTTAATTTCTTTGTCGACAGCGACAAGAAAAAATAATTAGTCGGTGTAGTTGAGCGCGGTGGCGAAGTGCATGATGCGCACCTTCAAGCCTGCCTTTGCCACGCCGTAACGAAGTTGTAACAAACATCCGGGATTTGCAGTAACCACAATGTCGGCGCCCGTCCGTTCAATCGCCTTTACCTTTTCCGCCAATAATTCTTCTGAACGTTCGGGTTGCATTAAGTTGTAAATGCCCGCGCTGCCGCAGCACATTGGCGACCCCAACTCGACCACGTCGGAAAATTTTTGTTTCAAGAGCGCTCGCGGCTCATTGCGGATTTTCTGTCCATGCTCCAAATGGCAAGCGTCTTGATAAGTAACCCTCAGTCCAGAGATTTTGTCAAACGGCGTGCTGCCCGAAACGCCTTGTGCCGCAAGGGTTTCCGAAAGGTCTTGAACGCGCATCGAGAGCGCGACAGCTTTTTGATGATAAATGTCGGTCGGCTCGAAGAGCATGGCATAGTGCTTCATCATGGCGCCGCAGCCCGCCGAGTTGATGACAATCGCACCACTCTGTGCTGAAAAAACATCAATGTTCTTTCGCGCAAGTTCTCTCGCCTCGTCTAAAAATCCATTGTGCGCGTGCAAGGCGCCGCAGCAACCCTGACCGTTAGGAACATCGACATGAAATCCAGCGCGTTTCAAAACGGCGGCAGTGTCGTGATGTACGTCGCTAAACGCGGTGTTCATGACGCAGCCAGAAAGCAGCAGCGCGGTTGGCTCATCTGACCGACGCACATCGCCCTTGAAATCCTCATCGAAAAACCGATTGGAAATTCGAGGCGAGAGTTCCAGCATACGTTTGAGCGGTTTTGGCAAGACCGCGCCGAGGGGAAGTTTTTGAGATAGCCAAATGAGGCGCGAGAGTAATTTGAACCGTTTGGGGTATGGAAAGACGTGCCGCATCGCCAACTGCAGCAGCCAAGACGCCAGCGTTGGGTGTTTCGCGTAATGCGCTTGAACCACTGTCTTTGCCGATTCAAAAATTTTTTCGTACTCCACGCCCGCAGGACAGGCAGTCTGGCACGCCAAACAGCCCAGACACGTGTCAATCGAGTCGGAAAGTTGGTCAGCATGTTCCGTCGATGAAAACGCCCCTTCGTGAATCGCCCGCGTCAGTTGTATTCGCCCGCGAGGCGAGTAGCGTTCAAGTCCCGTCAAGCTGTAAGTCGGGCAATGCGGCAGGCAAAATCCGCATTGCATACAGTTGAGCAGCATCTCGTCGGTAACAATCGGCAGCGTCGGCGGCGCAACTGGTGCAGAAGGCTCGTTGAGTTCGTTCATAATGCGATGATGAAAAGTGACGACTTGTGTGGCAAGATAAGAGAAATCGTTGCGTTCTCGACACCGTTGAACAACGGAAGTCTCGCGCGAAAAGCGTAGTTTCAGCCAAGCGCATTCAAACAGCAACGACCATGAACCAACCAACCATTGAACCTGCGGCAAGCCTCAATCACCTTGCGCTGCAATCCGTTGAATCGGCCGTGCCGACCGATGAGTCTAAATCAACCCGTTTGGTATCGCTCGATGTCTTTCGTGGGCTGACGATGATGGGAATGACGATTGTCAACAATCCGGGCAGTTGGAGTCATGTTTATCCGCCGCTTCGGCACGCTGAATGGAACGGTTGGACAATCACCGATTTAGTGTTTCCATTTTTCATTTTCATCGTCGGCGCTGCCATTCCTTATGCGCTTGGCAAACGCTTCGAGAGCGACTCGCGCCAAAAAATTTACCTGAAAATCGTTAGGCGCACCGCCGTGATGTTCCTGTTAGGCTTGGTCTTAGCAGGCTTTCCGAATTTCAATCTCGAGACAATTCGCATCATGGGTGTTTTGCAGCGACTTGCGCTTTGTTACTTTGCCGCGTCGCTGATTTTTTTGCATACCGATGTAAAAATGCAGGCAATCACAGCGCTTGGCTGTTTGGCAGTGTATTGGCTTCTCATGCTCATTCCGCCGCCCGACCGCGAGACGCTTTGGCAGACCAAAGACGACAACATCGCTGCTTGGCTTGACCGCACGATTTTCGGAACGGCGCATCTCTGGAAAGCCGCCAAAACTTGGGACCCGGAAGGGCTACTCTCGACCATCCCTGCGATTGCCACTGCACTTGCCGGAACGCTATCGGGAACATGGTTGCGCTCGCCGCGTGAGCCAATTGAAAAAGCGGCGGGACTTTTTTTCGCGGGCGTGATAGCGCTGGGCATCGGCGGCGCAATGGATTGGGCGTTTCCAATCAATAAAAATATCTGGTCGCCGTCCTACGCTGTGTTTATGAGCGGCTACGCGCTGGTCGTCTTGGCAGCGTGTTATTACGCGATTGACGTCAATGGGTGGAAAAAATGGACGGAGCCGTTTGTGGTGTTCGGCGTGAACGCGCTCTTGCTCTTTTTTGCGTCAGGCATGTTAGCCCGTGTCGTGGGGAGCATGATAAAGTTTCGGGTCGGCGACGAGACACTCTCGTTACAGCAGTTTATCTACAAACACCTCTTGGCGTCGTGGGCGGGCGAAATGGTCGGTTCGCTCTTGTATCCGCTCCTGTTGCTGGCGCTGTGGTATGTGGTGCTGCGAGCGCTCTATAAACGAAATTGGATTTGGAAGGCATAGGGTTGAAAAAACGTCGCAGGCGCGTCCTGACAAAATGAATCGCTGGGTATGACGCACGAGATAACGTTTGTCAAACATATTGGTCTTTACGGCGCCGCCGCCCGAAATACGCTGTAAAATCAAGGCTTGTTCAGTTTGGCACGGGAGTTGAAAATGAGCAAGGTGCAAGGCTTCAACCGAAGCATAAAGTCAAGTAATCATCATAAACATCAATGGTAATGATGCAACCAAAAAGAAAAGGAGGACAAGCCATGTTAGTGAAGTTCAATCAAAGCCCGCTGACGCAAATCGATCGCGTCTTTGACGAAATGTTCCGCTCGCCGTTTCAAACGGTCAGTCCAGAGTTCGGCGGTTTCAAGGTGGATATTTCCGAAGACGACAAAGCCATTTATATCGAAGCCGATATGCCGGGCATGAAGAAGGAAGACATTAAAGTGAGCGTTGAGCGCGACATGCTCACGATTCGTGGCGAGCGCAAACAAGAGTCCGAAAAGAAGGACAAGAATTATCATCGCATTGAGCGCTTCTACGGGTCGGTCGCCCGCAGCTTTACGCTTGGCGAAAACGTCAGCCGCGATAACATCGACGGCGAGTTCAAGGATGGTGTCTTGCGCCTGACCTTGCCCAAAGTTGAGCCAGTGAAAAACACGAAAGAAATCATGTTGCGATAAGCGCGAAACGATGAAACGGAAAAAGTCCGACGAAAGTCGGACTTTCCCGTTGAAGTGTAGGGCAGTGTAAGCGTTCGAAAATGGGCGCGCGCCCGATAACAGCGCTAACTCACAAAGTTGCTACAATCAACGGAATCACGACAAAAAGAGACTTCCGTTTTTCAAAAATTGAAAAATTGTTAAAGTTTAAACCGTTAAAAATAACGACTTATTTTGTAAAAACGACCAAATTGACTTTTTAAGCGGAAATTGCGGAACAAAATTGGCTGTGAAAGCATTTACACACTCAGTTCATAGTTATTCTCCTTTTTCAATGGTGCTTTCGCAGTTTCGTTCATTTTCTGCGAAGGCGCCTTTTATTTTCGACCAAGCCTCGCAATTGCCGCTACGGTTTTTCTACAAGTCAAAAGACAGTTCAAGAGCAGGCGATGTAGAATGTTCAAAGTTTAGAGCGTATTTTCCAGATGAATTTCTTAACGCGGTTCTATGTAACAATTCTGAAACGATGCGGCGACATCGACGAAAAAGAGTTCAACTTTACTTATCTCAACATCAGTCAAAAGGAGCAAATCAATGGGTAAAATTATTGGTATTGATTTAGGCACAACAAACTCGTGTGTGGCGGTGATGCAGGGCAGCGAGCCAGTGGTGATTGCCAACTCGGAAGGCTATCGCACGACGCCTTCTATCGTCGGTTTTGCCAAGAACGGCGACCGCCTTGTCGGTCAAGCCGCGAAGCGTCAGGCAGTTACCAATCCGAAGAACACCATCTATTCTATCAAGCGGTTTATGGGGCGCAGCTATTCGGAAGTAACGAGCGAAATGAAGCTCGTGCCTTACGAAGTGGTCTCTGGCAACAACAGCGTAACGGTTCGCGCCGACGGCAAAGAATTTACGCCACAGGAGATTTCGGCGATGATTTTGCAAAAGATGAAACAAACCGCCGAGGATTTTTTGGGCGAAAAAGTAACCGAAGCGGTCATTACGGTGCCAGCGTATTTCAACGACGCGCAGCGCCAAGCCACCAAAGACGCGGGTAAAATCGCCGGTCTTGATGTCAAGCGCATCTTGAATGAACCGACCGCCGCCGCGCTTGCCTACGGCTTGGACAAGAAGAAAGCCAACGAGAAAGTCGCCGTGTTCGATTTGGGCGGTGGCACATTTGATATTTCCATTTTGGAGTTAGGCGACGGCGTCTTCGAGGTGCGCTCGACCGATGGCGACACGCACTTGGGCGGCGACGACTTCGACCAGCGCATCATTGATTTTTTGGCGGACGAATTTAAAAAGCAAGAAGGCATTGACTTGCGCAAAGATGCAATGGCGCTGCAACGCCTAAAAGAAGCGGCTGAAAAAGCAAAAATCGAACTCTCGTCGCGCACCGACACGGAGGTGAACTTGCCCTTCATTACTGCAACGCAAGACGGGCCAAAACACTTGGTCATTACGCTCACGCGCGCCAAGTTCGAGTCGATTGCCGCTGACCTCTTCGACCGTATGCTGGAGCCATGCCGACGCGCGATTAAAAACGCCAAAATCTCGATTGAGGATATCGACGAGGTTGTGCTTGTGGGAGGCTCGACGCGCATTCCGAAAGTGCAGGAAATGGTCAGAGAGTTTTTCAAGAAAGAGCCGAACAAGAGCGTCAATCCCGACGAGGTCGTGGCGGTCGGCGCTGCAATTCAGGGCGGCGTCTTGAAAGGCGACATCACCGATGTGTTGCTGCTTGATGTAACGCCGCTTTCGCTTGGCATTGAAACGCTCGGTGGCGTAATGACAAAACTCATTGAGGCTAACACGACAATTCCGACGCGCAAATCAGAAATCTTCTCAACGGCGTCCGACAACCAACCGTCCGTCGAGCTGCATGTCTTGCAAGGCGAGCGTCCCATGGCGATTGACAACAAAACGCTCGGTCGGTTCAATCTCGACGGCATCTTGCCTGCGCCGCGCGGCGTGCCGCAAATCGAGGTAACTTTCGACATTGATGCGAACGGCATTCTGTCTGTTTCTGCCAAAGACAAAGCAACGGGCAAGGAACAAAAAATTCGCATTGAGGCAAGCGGAAAACTCTCGGACGCGGAAATCCAAAAGATGAAAGAAGACGCAAGGGCAAACGCCGAAGCCGACCGCCGCAAAAAAGAAGAAGCCGATACGAAGAACGCCGCAGAAGCCTTGGTGCTTTCAACCGAGCGTCAGATAAAAGAACTCGGCGATAAAATTCCGGCGGATAACTTAAAGAAAATTCAAGCGGCGTTGGATAAGCTCAAAGAAGCGCAAGCCTCTGGTGTGGTCAGTTCCATCAAGTCGGCGATGGACGCGCTGTCGGCAGAGTGGACCGAGACATCGCGCAAACTCTATGAAACCCAAGGTGCAGCCGGCGATACAAAGCCAAACAGCGGCGCCGCAAGCGGCAAAGACGGTGAAGTCAAAAACGCCGACTTCGAAGTCGTCGACGATAAGTAATTGATTGTCGCACACTAAACAAAAAGTCCCGCGACGAGCGGGACTTTTTGGGTTATGTATCAAAGTGATGTTGACGGTGAACGCTGTTAGCACCACTCACTAATGGGTTGCGTCGCTACGCTCGCAATGATCATCTGTCGTGACAACGGCGCGCCATGACTACGCCAGCCAGACAAACCAAAGAACGCGACACAACTGATGCACGACCCTAATGTGCTTTTCAATGGCGCGAAGAAAGCGTAAATTGCAACCAAAGAAGCCGGCGGTTTTGGGCTTGAATACACTAACGCTAAACACTCAAACCATGCCAATTACACGCTCTGGTAACCCGGTTCACAAGCTCGATAAATACTTCATTCATTCAGCGCGACGCGACGAGAACGGTCGCCTGAAGCTCACGATTTCATCGGCGGCGGGCTATGGACGAATCACAAACACAAATGAAATTAAACGCCGCTTGGTTGACGGCACCATGCAGCTTGTGATTCTGTCCAGCAACGAAGACATTGCGGTGAAAGCCGATGATGTGGTGCGCAACAACGAAGACCGATACAACCCGAACTTTGATGGTCGATCGACGCAATGGACGGTGCGCGAAATGCAAGTCTTTGTTAATCCGAACAACAACGAACTCTCGGTCGAGATGAACGGAAAAATTTACACGCTCGACCAGTTCTTCAAGTGAGGAAAGCCGCCGATGCGAATAGTCGAAACGGCGCAGCAAGTGCAGGCAGCAAGTATAGGATTAAGGCTTGCAGAAAAAACACGGTGTAGCCTACCGCGAGACAATCGAGACGACACCGGCTGGTGAGATTTCAATTTTGAACACGTCGAATGTCAGGTCGCGGTTGCCAGGCGGGAATTTCCAATTCCTGATGGCTTCGGCGAACTGCTCTTCGGTGAAATTGCCGAGCGGCGATTCGTCTAAACTGGAGACGAGCAGCCGAATTTTCTCGACATTGCCGCGCTTGCCGATGACAATTTCGTAATAAATCTTGCCGTAGACCGTTGTGTCTTGTTTGCGCACGGTTTTGTAGATGTCTGCCAAATCCTGACTGCGCTCGTCAAGCACATCCATCACGCGCTTGTTACGGCGGCGCTCTGCTTGTGTGTAAACTTGTTCATCGTATAATCCAAGCGACTCGTCGATGCGATAAGGAATGCGAAAGCGGCGGTCGAGGTCAATCCGGACGCCGGCCGAAATGCGGAACGGCGCGTAGTTCATACCCGAGAGCGTCGTAACGGGATTGCCGAATGCAGCGGCGGTGGCAACATCGGTGCTTTCAGAGCCGCCGATGAGCAAAATCTGTCCAAGCAACTCCACCCAGAGCCAATCCAACGCTTGATATTTTCCGCCAAGCACGGCATAAGCGAAACTCTCGCGTCCATACACAATCGAAGGCAACTCCGACCCGACATAGAGTTCGGAAAAAATTTCGGCAAAAGCAACGATGTTATAGGCTGGAATGGGAAGCGGGACATCGCCGCCAAGCCCAAGCCGCACAGTGAAGGGACTAAAGCCGAGCTGACGAAACGGTGGCGCGCCGCGAGAGATGGCTTTATCTGATGAAAAATACGAGCGAACCCCGAGATTGAAGTGAATGCCAGCGGCGGCTTCAGGAAAGATGTTGTCGAAGAAATACGAACCTATGAATGTCAGCCCTGCACCAAACTCGTTGAAGTGAAATGGCAGAAGCGGCGGATTGCTTTCGCCTCTGAACGGAATTTGAAAATCGAGCATGCCGCCCAATTGAATGCGATTGTTTGAGACGCCAAACGAGCCTACCTTAGCCACAATGCGCGCGCCGCCAAGCAAATCGGTAACGGACGGCGCATTGACAATACTGTTTCGAATTTGAAAGGCATTGAGCGACGCAGAAAACATCAAGTGGCGGTCGACGATGTAATCGACGGCGACATCAGCGTTGGCTTGCAAGACGGTTGACGGAAACGCGCTGCCGATGATGTAATCGCTGCCGCGAAAGAAAAATGAGCCTGTGGTGGCGATGCTGGTTGTGCCGACGCGCTCCAACAGCGCTTTTTGTGTGTGGAACAAACGGTCGCTTGCCGTCAGCGGCGATTGCGCCAAAAGAGACGCATCAAAGAAAAGAACAATGGCAGCAACTGCAAAGAGCGTCGAGAGTGGCTTCATAACAGAGCGGTTTTCGGAACGGTCGTTTTTTGAGGTCATTGTTAATTGCCTGATATGCCTGATATGCTTTGATAGCAAACTAAGATCAGGGTTGAACAAGATGCTGCGAATATACGCCGATGCGCACGATTAAGCAAAGGGTCAGAACAACCGAAGTTGAACTTTCATGCCGTCTTTTTGTCCCAGCTTCAAAAGCGAATCCAAATTATTGACAATGCTGTCGAGCTTGAGCGTGAATTTTTCATCGTTGAGCAACCTGCCAACGAGCGTTTGCTTGTCGGTTTTAAGTTTGTTGGTAAGCTCCGAGAGCGAGGCGATGAGTGCATCGGCATTTTTGAGGGTGCCACGCACGTCGCCGACAGCGCCTTTCACATCGGGCTGAAGGTCTTTGACGAGCGTTTCAACCGTGTTAATCGTGCGGTCGATGTTAGCAAGCAGTTGTTTGATGTTAGCGCCGCGCAAATCGCGTGCGAGAATTGCCAAATCGGTGGTGGCAACGCGGAGATTGCGGACAGAAATTTTTAGGTCTTCCTGAACAGAGGCGTCGCCGATGATGGCATTGGCATTGCCGACAACGCTTTGAAGGTCGCGCACAAGCAAGCGCAGCGTGTCAATTGCGTCGCCCGCGAAGCCGACGAGCTGAGGAATATCTGCTGTAAAGATGCCACGAATTTTTCCATCTGGTGCAAGCCGCCCTGCATCGGGCGAGCCGACATCGAGTTCGATTTTTTTGCCTGTCATCAATTCAAGCATCATCAATTGGGCAACCGCGTTTTGATACAAGACGACAGTCGGGTCAAGCAGAATCGTTACCTCAACGGCTCTGCCGGCGAGCGCAATGGTTTGCACCTTGCCCGACTTCAAGCCGTTAATCATCACTGGGTCGCCTTGATTAAGTCCGCTCACATTGGGGAAAACAATTGTGGCAGTTTGTTCGCCGACCTTGACGTCCTTTGCCCACCAAATGGCGCCACCGAGGACAAGCAAGGCTGCCGCGACTGTTAAGCCTACTTTCAGTTCGGGTTTCATTTAAATCGGGTTAATTGCAAAAAAGCTTCGGGTTCAAAACAAGGTTCGAAGCACTGTCGTTGGCAACAAAGTTACATTAAACTTTCTTCAAACGCGAGACGATAGAAAAATGAATCTCCGCATCGGCGTTGTATATTCAAAAATAATTCATGCTAAAACTTCGCGTTGAAAAACCCAACGATAAAATTCAGCCTGCTCGGGGCGGCGATATGAAATTTGGATTAAGCATCAACACGGCGCGCGAGAGCGCCTTGCGCGCAGGCGAAGCCCTGACGCAATGGTTCAAAGAGCGCGGCATTGCGTATATCGTCGAGAAAGACGCCGCGAAAATTCTCGGCGAAATTGAGCGGTGCAAAATTGAAACGCTTTCGGAAAACTGCGATGTAATTATCTCGCTTGGCGGCGATGGCACGCTCCTGCGTGTCGCGCGATACGCCAACGCAACACCAATTCTGGGCGTCAATTTTGGACGCTTGGGATTTCTCGCCGAGTTCAGCATAGAGGAACTCTATCCAGTCATTGAGCGCGTGCTGAAAAACAATTTTAAAACCGAAACGCGCACTCGGCTGGAAGCCTGCGTGAAGGTCGGCAAAAAAGAACATAAAATCACTGCGCTCAACGATGTCATCGCGGAGCGCGGCGGTTTTCCGCGCCTGCCCGTGATTTCATTAAAAATTGACGGACATCTGGTCAGCCATTACAAAGCCGACGGATTAATAATCTCGACATCGACCGGCTCAACGGCGTATTCTATGTCCGCTGGCGGTCCAATTATTGTGCCGAAATCAAAAGTATTTGTCATTACGCCGATTTGCCCGCATGTCTTAACAACGCGCCCGATAGTCGTTTCTGACGATAAAGAGCTTGAAATTTCAATTGAATCAATGGACGAGCGGTTTATGCTCAACTGCGACGGCAGTCAGCAAATTGAATTAACTGCTAAAGACCGCGTACGCGTCTATAAATCTGAAAAACCCGTTTATATTATCGAAAATGAAAAACGAAATTATTACGATGTTCTTCGAACAAAATTTCTTTGGGGGAAAGATTATGAAAAATAAAATATCCCGGTTGTGTTTAACTGCGCTTGTTATTGGGTTTTTTGTGAATGGCTGCGCAGCGACGAAACCGTTGCAGAGCGAATTGGTAACGGGGCAATGCTCGTGGGACGCATGGAAAGAAAGTGCCAAGTGGCAAAGCTACGATGCCGCCGATTATATGCCCGACTCAGCCAGCGTTCAGAAAATTAAAATGTTGGTAAACCAAAATGAGGTGTCGTTTTTATTATTCGGCGGAAGTTGGTGCGGCGACAGCAAAATCGGTATGCCGAAGATATTAAAATTGATGAACGCTGCTGGCGTGCCGCTCGAAAAACTTGCGATTTACGGCGTCGACCGCCTCAAAAAAGAAGAAACCGGAACAGCGGAACGGTATAAAGTTCTACGTGTGCCGACGCTCATCGTCCTAAAAGGCAACGCTGAAAAAGGCAGAATTATCGAAGTGCCCGAAGAAAGCTGGGAAAAAGATTTGGAAAAAATTTTGGAAAAATAATTCCTGAAAACTTAAAAAGTAAAAATCGAAAAAGCTATAAAATGAAGACAGTTTTTGCGCAAAAAGTAATTTTAATAATTTCATTTTTAATACTCTCGATAGCAAAAGCGCAAGAGCCGCCGATGCCGTTTTATCCCAATGGAACGTATGACGCGGCGATTCCAACACCTGACTCGGTTATCGGATACGCGCTTGGCAGCCAAGCCACGCGGCACGCCGATGTGTTACGGTATTTCCAAACGCTTGCTGAAAAATCGCCGCTTGTAAAGTTGGAAACCTTCGGGGAAACGTTTGAACGACGCAAAATGATTTACGCCGTCATTTCCTCGCGCGAAAATTTAGCGCGCTTGAACGAAAGTCGCGCCGAAATAGAAAAACTCGCGTCTAGCAAACTCTCCACCGACGCCGCCGCCGCGCTCGCAGAACGCCTGCCAGCCGTTGCATGGATGGCATACAATGTTCACGGCAATGAACTCTCAGGCTCAGACGCCGCGATGCAGGTGGCGTATCAACTTGCGGCGGGAACAGATGCGGCCACAGAAAAATTGCGGAAGGAGCTTATCGTCGTGATTGACCCCTGTGAAAATCCCGACGGCAGAGAGCGGGCGATAAATCAATTTACGCAGTGGTCGGGCGCCGTGCCGAACAGCGACGCGCAAAGCCTCAACCACACGGGGACACAGCCAAGCGGCAGGTTCAACCATTACCTGTTTGATATGAACCGCGATTGGCTGGCGATGGTCAATCCCGAAAGCCAAGCCCGCGTGAAAGCCGTGCAGTCGTGGCACCCACAATTGATGGTCGATGCGCACGAGATGGGGTCATACCAAACGTATTATTTTAATCCGCCCGACGAGCCGCTCAACCGCAACATTTCCGAGACGACCAAAAAGTGGTGGAAGATCTTTGGAAGTGAGCAAGCCAAAGCCTTTGACCGATACGGATGGAGTTACTTCACGCGCGAAACGTACGACGAGTGGTATGCGGGCTACGGCTCGTCGTATCCGCTCTACATCGGCGCGGTCGGCATTCTCTATGAACAAGCTTCGACGCAAGGCTCTCTCGTTAAGCGCCCTGACGGCTCGCTCTCGACCTATCGAGACGCGGTGCATCGACAGTTCACCAGTTCACTATCGAATCTGACGACGGCGGCAAACAATAAAAAAGAGCTCTTGAAAGATTTTTACGAGTTGCGCAAACAAGGCGGTGTAACCGCCAAGGCAAACGAGCCAAAGGTGTTTTACATTTCGCCTGCCAAACATCAAACGCGCGTCGAGAGGTTATTAGAAAAGCTATTGACGCATAAAATCGATGTGGGTATTGCTGAAAAAGACTTCACCGTTGGCGCGGTAGATTATTGGACGGGAAAAGAGTCGCCGCGCGCGCTGCCGAAAGGCACGCTGATTATTCCGCTCGACCAGCCCAACGGCAGGCTCGCCAAAGTGATGATGGAATTCGACCCGCGAATGTCGCTGGAATTTTTGCGCAGCGAGCGTCGTGAGTTAGAAAAAAAGAAGCAGTCAAAAATCTACGATGTAACGGGATGGTCAGTGCCAATTGCGTATGGCGTGGAGTGTTATTGGAGCGACGCAAAACCATCGGTCGCTGCAAAGTCCGCAGCCATGCCCGCGCCGCCGCAGGGCAGCGTTGAGAATCCCAACGCCGCTTACGGATTTTTACTCGATTGCTCCGATGAACGCGCGATGCTGGCATTGGCGGCAATGCTCGCCAAAGAGTGCAATGTGCAAGCGGCAGAAAAACCGTTTGAAATCGCTGGGCGCAGCTATCCGCGCGGAACGCTTCTTTTGCGCAAGGTCGAGAATGCGAAAAATCTTGTCGGCACATTGGAGCAGATCGCCAAAGAAACAGGCGTAACGATTCGCGGTGTCGGCACGGCGCTCGCAACCAAAGGCCCTGACTTGGGCGGCGGCGAGTTCACACTGTTGGCAATGCCGAAAATCGCACTGGTCATTGGCGACGGCGTCGATGCAACGAGCTTCGCGCCGATTTGGAGGTTGCTCGATGCGCATCTCAAACAGCGCGTGAGTTTGCTCAACGCAAGCGCAATGCTTCGTTATGATTTACAGAAATACAACGTGATAATCCTGCCGAGCGGAAACTATCGACAAACATTGGGCGCGTCGGGCGCGCGTGCCTTACGGGCGTGGGCGGAACAGGGCGGCACGCTCATCGCTATTGAAGAAGCCGCTGCATTTCTCGCCGACAGTTCAAACGGAATTTCTAATGTTCGACTGCGAAGCCAATCGCTCAAAGACCTTGCGTCGTTTGAGACTGCACTGAAGTTGGAATCGAACATCGACAAAAAATTAGACAGTTTGGAAATTTGGGACGCGCGCAAAAAAGACGCAGAGAAAAGTGAAAAGCCCGCTTCCAAAGACGATGCAACGATAAGGCTCGAAGATGAACGAGCAAGACTCTTTATGCCGCGTGGCACGCTGATGACCGTAGAACTCGACGAAGAACATTGGCTCTCTTTCGGTGCAGGCGAGAAAGTGGCGGCGACGATATACACGCCGCATGTGTATTTGTCCAAATCGCCGATTGAAACGGCTGGTCGATTTGCTGAGGCTGAAAAATTACGCGTGTCGGGACTCTTGTGGCAGGAAGCCCGCGATGTCTGGGCGCGGTCGGCGTATCTGACGCGCGAAGCCAAGGGCAGAGGTCAAGTGATTTTATTCGCCGGCGAACCGAATTTCAGAGCGTATTTTCACGCAACCGAACGGCTCTTGCTGAATGCGATTTATTACGGCGTCGGATTTGGCACGCGCCGCACGGTGGCATGGTAAGTGGAATGTAAAAACATCGTGAAGCGTTGACGGTCGCTCAACTACGCGGCTCGAGACCATACCACAAAGTCCGTCACGAAGTCCGTATATTCCGAAAAAGTCTTTCAAACCACATTAGGTATCAGGTTATGGAATTTCCACGATGTGACTTGTATCCGGCCGATGCTGGATTTTACTGTCAATGCGTCGGCTGTCCCGTCATTTCAAATTCAACGGCGGGCTGCGTGATTCGAGAAAAGGAAAACGGTGTGTATGAATTTCACGGCACAACGCCGCACGGTGGCGTCAAGGCAGTGTTGGTCTTCACCAACGACGAGGGCGAAATCGTCGCAAAGCCCGACGCCAAGCATGTCGAAATTCGGGAATTGGACGCGCAGGGACGCACGATTCACGTGACATTCGGCGTCGCAGACCCGCAGGGCTTCTATTTGGACTGACGCCCGAGGGCGCAGTTGAACGAACTGGTTGGATAACACACAAGCAACGCGCGCCGTCCTCTGAAAAAATGAACAAACTTTTGGAGAAAGCAATGAACGACATCAAAGACCTCACCATCATCGGCGGCGGACCAACGGGGATTTTCGCTGCATTTCAATGTGGCATGAACGATGTAACCTGTCGAATCGTCGACAGCATGGAACAACTTGGCGGACAACTCACCGCGCTGTATCCCGAAAAATACATCTACGATGTTGCAGGCTTTTCGCAAATCACCGCCGCCGATTTGGTCGAGCAACTTTGGACACAAGCTGAACCCTTTAAGCCCGATGTGCATTTGGGCGAGCAGGTCGTCAATGTCGAAAAGCAGCACGACAACTCGTTCATGGTCAGGACGGCGGCGGGCAACGAGTATGCCTCGCGCGCTGTGGTTATCGCCGCAGGCTTGGGCGCATTCTCGCCGAGAAAATTAGACCAGCTCGGCAATGTCGAGCATCTGGAAGGCAAAAGCATCTTTTATTCGGTGCGAAAAGTAGATGACTTCAAAGAAAAGCGTGTGGTGATTGTCGGCGGCGGCGACTCCGCCTTAGATTGGACAGTGGGGCTGTTGGATGTCGCCAAATCGGTTACGCTGGTTCACCGCATGAACAATTTTCAAGGACACGGCAAAACGGTGGCTGATGTGATGGACGCCGTCGATGCTGGTCGCGCCACTGTGCATCTGAGAACTGAAATTGTGAGCATTGAGACCGACGGCGGCGTGTTGAAAAAAGTCTTATGTGAATCTAAGCCAGAGCGATTTGAACTCGAGGCGGATTGTCTCTTGCCGCTCATTGGATTTAAGTCGGATTTAGGCCCGATTAAAAATTGGGGATTAAAATTGGACGGCAACGCCATTGCCGTCGAGTCGGCGACGATGCAGTCCTCGATTGAAGGCATCTTTGCGGCGGGCGACATTGCCAGCTACGCCGGAAAGTTAAAGCTGATTCAAACCGGACTCTCCGACGCGGCAATGGCAGTTCGAAACAGTTTGAGCTACATCAAGCCGGGCGAAAAAATCAAACATCAATTCAGCTCCATCAAAATGGCAGCGAAAAAAGAAATTTAAGCGAAATGCAGTTCCCCATCATGAGAGTCGCCTTGTCGCTCTGTCTTATCATCGGTTGTCAACCGTTGTCAAATCAAGCCAGAACAGGCCATGCCGAAAAAATAACCATTGAGAAATCAACGACCGTTCAACAAGACCAAACGAAACTGCTTACGCCGATGCACCCTTTTGACGCCGATTCGCTCTACCCGAATCCCGACCTTACGCCCGACCAAGTTGTGAGCATTCAACTGGCGGCGCTCAAACAAAACGATGTGCCGACGCCCGATTTCGGCATCGAGGTCGCGTTTCGCTTCGCCTCGCCTGAAAACAAACAAGTTACCGCGCCGCTTGAGCGTTTCATTGAGCTTGTCCACAATCCGCTTTACGCGCCAATGCTGAACTACGATGGCGATGAGCGCGGCGCAATGAACATCGTCGGCAACCGAGCCGAACAAAAAGTCGTCCTGATTGACAAGACTGGAAAAGCCGCGAGCTACCTGTTTATGCTCTCTAAGCAACCTGCGGGCGAATACAAAGATTGCTGGATGACCGACGGCGTCGTCCGTTTGGAAACGCAGTCCGCCGCATCAAACGACACGACGCGCAAGAGACTCTCGCCCAAAGAAAAACTGGACAGCTTGAGCACCCTGTTTGCGCAGCTCAAAGTGGCTAAGACGGAATTGGAGACGGAGCGCCTGCAAGCTGAAATTTGGGAACTGTGGATGGAGAGCGGCAGAGAGGATATTGACGTGCTCATGACAAAAGGCATCGAAGAAATGTCGTTAGGAAATTATAGCCGCGCGATTGACGTCTTTAACGCCGTTACCGAACTGGCGCCGGAGTTTGCCGAGGGCTGGAACAAACGCGCCACCGCGCATTACCTCAACGGCGACTTTAAAAATTCTATGAAAGATATCGAGAAAACACTTGCCTTAGAGCCGCGACACTTCGGCGCAATTTCCGGCTTGGGCATGATTTACATTGCCGTCGGCAACACGCGTGGCGCATTGAAAGCTTACGAAACTGCGCTCATGCTCAGCCCAAAGCAACGCGGCTTGAAAACCCTCGTCGAGGAACTGCGGCGTAAATTGGGCATTCGAGAAATGTAAACCGCTCGTGCGAACTAAGTGAAACAATCGCGCGAAAGCGAGCGACGGCGAATCGCTCTGAAAGTTCGAGATGAGCCAATAACGCTTTAAAAAACTTTTAGACCAACATCGTAACCAATGTCGAAACATCTTGTCAAAGTTGGGCTTGTGCAGCGTCGCGCCTCGCCGAATCCCGAAGAAAACATGACGCGAACCATCGCGGGCATTCGGGAAGCAGCCGCAAAGGGCGCACAAATTGTCTCCACGCAAGAGATGTTCACCACGCTTTACTTTTGTCAAACAGAAGATTACAAGCCGTTTGACTTCGCCGAACCCATACCGGGCGAGACGACTGAAAGGCTCTCTGCGGTTGCCAAAGAGCTTGGCGTCGTCATCGTCGCCGCGCTGTTCGAAAAGCGCACGCAGGGCGTTTATCACAACACCGCCGCCGTCATTGATGCCGACGGAACTTACTTGGGCAAGTATCGCAAGATGCACATTCCCGACGACCCGGGCTTCTACGAGAAATTTTATTTTACGCCCGGCGACTTGGGCTTCAAAGTCTTTAAAACCAAATTTGCAACCATCGGCGTCTTGATTTGCTGGGATCAGTGGTATCCCGAAGCGGCGCGATTGACCGCGCTTCAAGGGGCGCAGATTTTGTTTTATCCAACCGCGATTGGCTGGGCGACATCGGAACACGACGAAGCCACGCGCACCGCGCAGCATCACGCATGGGAGATGATGCAACGCAGCCATGCGATTGCCAACGGCGTTTATGTGGCAGCAACGAACCGCATCGGCACGGAGTTTTCGCCCGAACATCCAAACGACGGCTTACAGTTCTGGGGACAAAGTTTTATTGCCTCACCTTTCGGCGTTCTGTTAGCAAAAGGCTCAATTGAAAACGAGGAAGTCGTGATTGCCGAGTGCGATTTATCACGCATTGATTTTTACCGACAGCATTGGCCCTTTATGCGAGACCGCCGCATTGATGCCTACGAACCAATGACAAAACGATTCATCGACAACTGATACCTTCTGAACTTAAACAGTGTTCAACGATGCAGGATTTTTTTGGAGAACAGTTTTAACGGTTGGGACGACCGTATTTCTTGCGGAACTCGGCGACAAGACGCAACTGGCGACAGTGATGTTCGCGGCGGGCAAAGAAACGAGCAAGTGGGCGGTGTTTTTGGGGTCGGCAGTGGCGTTGGTGTGCGCGTCGGCAATCGGCGTCGCCGTCGGCGCGCAGCTCGAGAAAGTCATCTCGCCGGAGTTGCTTAGGCGCATCGCGGGCGCCGGGTTTGTCGTCATTGGCGTCTGGACATTTTTCTCGAAGTAAAATCGCTATATTTGCACCGCATCTGCCTCATAAACAAAAGAGCGGGTATGATAAAAGCGATTCCTCTCCTCTTGCGCAGTTACAGCTTGAGCTTATGGGCTACAACGGCATCGGTGTATCAATGGCGCTTACAGCCAAATGAGTTCCGTCTCTAAACTCTAAAATCCAAAGGCAATGAAAAAACTAGGACTACTTCTCGCGCTGTTTTTGATTAGCTCAATGGCACAAGCGCAACTGCCGACGCTCATTTCCATTCGCGGCGGTGTGGGCGGCGGGCTGAGTGTGGGCAGCCAAACGCAAAGCGTAACGGTGGCAGGACGAACCGTGAACTCCTCCGTCAGTTACTCGGGCTGGAACATTCTCGGAAAGGCAAAAATCACGCCGCCGATTTCGCCCTTTACGGTAGTGGGGTTGGTCAGCTACAACTCATTCAGCGGTAGCGTCAGCGCAGGCGGCACCACCGTAACGTTTTCAGAACAAACCAGCGTGCTCAACCCGGCCATCGGCATTGAGTTTAACATCTTGCCGATACCCATTCTTTCCCCCTACCTTGCAGCGGACTTAGGCGTGTATTCAACATCAGTTTCAAATACGACGAGAACGCGGACGGGCATTGGGGTTGGCGCGGGCGCGGAACTCTCTATTCCGCTTGTGCCGATTGCCTTCGACTTGGAAGCAAAATACCGATTCGCCAATCTCATTGGAAAAGAGAACAACGAAGAGGCATTTAATTACTTTCAAGTCTCCGTGATGATTATGTTTAAAATTCTCTAACTCTATTGGAACGCAAATATGAAAAAATATGTGCTTGTGCTGCTGACCGCGTCTGTCGCCATCTCCGCCTCGGCGCAGATTCCCGGGCTGCCGCAACTGCTGACAATAGAGGGTGGCATTGGCGGCGGGCTGTCGAGCGGCGGACAAGATTTTGCACTGGTAGGCAACGGCGTCAATTTCAATAGCTTGACCAATGCGCCTTTAAGCGGGCTGAACGTGTCGGGCAAACTTAAAATTATGCCACCACTCATTCCGCTTCGCATTGTCGGGTTTGTCAATTACAACTTGCTCTCGACCAATACGAACACATCGACGACGATTCCGAACACGAGCATTCCCATCAATACGAATCCGTTTGCGCCGACGGGCAGCCGTGTCAATGTCTTGAATGTCGGTGCGGGCGTGGAGTTTTCGCCGTTGCCGTTGCCGATAATCACGCCGTATGTGGCTCTGGACTTCGGCTTGTATAATATCACGCCTGAAAATAAATCATCATATACACGCTATGGGCTTGGCGCTGGCATTGGGATTGAATTTTCGCCGCCGCTCATTCCGCTTTCCTTCGACATTGAAGGGAAATATCGCTTGGCGAATTTGACGGGCAGAGAAAATATCACGCTCTCCAACGCAACCGCGCAGGAAAATTCGTTCAACTTCTTCCAACTATCCGTACTGCTGATGTTCAAACTTCTTTAATTTTAACCAAACGAGGTAATTTATGCGCAATTGTGTTGCAGTTCTCGTGCTGCTGTTCGTATCCGCAAAAGCCGTCGCACAGTTCGAGGGCGTGATTGAAATGAAAATGACGTCGTCGGAAAACGAGATGAGCGGCGAGATGAAAATGATGCTCGTCAAATCGGCGATGCGCATCGAGTCGAACATCAAGACCGAAAAGATGCCCGTCAAAATGACGATGCTCATGAAGCTCAACGACCAAGACAAAATGTATATGCTCAACGACGAGGCGAAAACCTACACCGAACTCAATCTCAAAGAAGCCCGCGAAAGAAGCAACGCTATGACGAAAGACCGCAAGGTAACCGTCAAGAAATTGGGCAAGGAAAAAATCTTGGGATATAACTGCGACCATATCATGGTAACGCAGGAAGGGTTAGACGAAGGCACGGAAATGTGGGTCTCGAAAGACGTCATTGACTATTCCTTTTATGAAAAGTTCCAAGCGGCGAATCAAGGTGGCGGCGGCAACTACGCCAAAGCCTTGAAAGACGCAGGCGCAGATGGGTTCCCGCTTAAAACCGTGAGCGGAAAAGTTACAAGCGAAGTAACAAAGATCACCAAAGGCGCGCCCGCCGCGGCCATGTTCGAAATTCCGAAAGGATACAAGCAGGTCGGAGTGATGGAAAATATGATGAACATGATGTCGCCCGAACAGCGCAAACAAATGGAAGAAAGCATGAAAAATATGACGCCCGAACAGCGCAAGATGATGGAAGAGATGATGAAAGGCAAGCAGCCGAAGTAGTCAGCCAAGTAAAATGCACGCGACGCAGCCGTTTCGAGGAACGTCGGAACGGCTGTTTGTTTCGAGCCACGCAAAGAGCGGCGCTTGTGAGAGTGAAAATTTTGTTGCACGTTAGCATCTGCAATTCTGACGAGTCTCAAACACCTAATGCAGCCATAATGAAACGCACCAAAATTATTTGCACGCTCGGTCCTGCGGTCAACACGATTGAAAAAATCACCGAGTTAATCCACGCTGGAATGGACGTGGCGCGACTGAATTTTTCGCACGGCACGCACGCCGACCACCTGCACCGCATCGAGCTCGTCCGAGAAGCTGCGCGCAAAACCGGCAAGCCCATTGCGCTCTTGCAAGACTTGCAGGGCCCGAAAATCCGCGTTGGCAATCTCGAAAAAACCGTCTTGCTTAAAACTGGCGAAACGCTCACAATTACAACAGAAGATGTTATCGGCACATACAACCGCGTCTCGACAAGCTACAAGGAAATCGTGGGCGATGTGCAGCGCGGCGACCGAATTTTGATGGACGATGGATTGCTCGAAGTCAAAGTGTTGGATAAAAATGCAACGGAAGTGATTACAGAGGTGGTTGTGGGCGGCCTGCTCAAATCCCACAAAGGCTTGAACCTTCCGGGCGTGAATATGTCTGTGCCGTCGCTCTCCGAGAAAGACATTGAAGACGCGCACTTCGGATTGGATAATGATGTCGATATGATTGCGCTGTCCTTCGTCCGCTCCGCCAAAGACATTCACCAACTTGCCGACATCATTCGCTCTCGCGGCAAGCGCACATGGATTGTCGCCAAAATCGAGCGACCAGAAGCGATTGAAAACATTGATGAAATCATTGCAGCAACCGACGCGGTCATGGTGGCACGGGGCGATTTAGGCGTCGAGATGAAGACCGCTATGGTGCCAGTGCTTCAAAAAACCATCGTGCATAAATGTAACTATGCCTATAAGCCTGTCATTATTGCGACACAGATGTTAGAATCCATGACCGAAAACCCTCGTCCCACAAGGGCAGAGGCGAGCGACGTGGCAAACGCTGTCTTTGATGGCACCGATGCGGTGATGCTGTCTGGAGAAACAGCCTCTGGAAAGTATCCGATAGAAACGGTCAAAATGATGCGCGAAATTATCCATAATGTCGAATCAGGCGAGGCGATTCACTTGCTGCGCGCAGAGCGCGATGTATTTGTGCCGCAAGAGTCGAGAAAGCCCCACGTGCCGGGCGACTTAGGTGAAGCGATTGCAGTCTCCGCCGTCGATGTGGCGAACACCGTTCACGCCAAAGCCATCGTCGTCTTGAGCCACACGGGCGGCACGGCAATTAAGGTCTCGAAACAAAAACCGCCAATGCCAATCGTGGTCATCACCGACAATGAAAAAGTGCAACGCTTGATGGGACTGGTTTGGGGCGTTGAAACCATTTTCACCGAAACGATTCTCTCGACCGACGACAGTTTCCGCACGATTGAAATTAAACTGGCAGAAAAATCGATTACAAAGCCCGGCGACGTGATTGTCTACACAATGGGCATTCCGATTCTGAAGCATGGCACAACGGACACCATTAAAATCAGCCGCGTCGGCGCATAACACAATTTCAAACTATTTTTGCTTGTGGGCGCACTTATTGCACTTTTGATTCTCTTGTGCTGGACGGCGCACTTATTTTATTTGTTGCCAAACGGCGCACTCAGTTGGCAAACGCCGATAAGCTATTGCCACATCGCGCTGCAAGGCTATCTCTCGACCGGGCTGTTCATCACGGCGCACGATGCTATGCACGGCAGCGTCAGCAAAACCCGCTGGCTGAACCACACGATGGGCTTCGTTGCGTGCTTTCTCTTTGCAGCGATGTGGTATCCGCAACTTCGGAAAAACCATTACCGTCATCACGCCGAACCCGCCTCTGAAAACGACCCAGATTTTTACGTCGGGTCGCAGAACTTCTGGCTTTGGCTCGGCGCCTTTTTGACACGCTATGCCACATGGCAGCAGTTGGTCATTATGGCAACGCTCTACAATGTGATGGAGCGCGTGTTCCTGATTCCGGAATCGCGGATATGGATGTTCTGGATGATACCATCGTTCTTGGGCGCGTTGCAGTTATTTTACTTCGGGACATACCGCCCGCACAAGTTGCCGCTCACCGCAGAAATGCTGCCGCACAATGCCCGCACGCTTCGAAAAAATCACGTTTGGGCGATGCTCTCGTGCTACTTTTTCGGCTATCATTGGGAACATCATCACTCGCCATCGACGCCGTGGTGGGAACTTTGGAAAGAGAAAGAGAAACTCACGGCGACTAAAAAGGTTGCATAACGCGCAAAACTCTTTCCTATCTTTCGAAAAAATTTTCTCGAGCAAACGAACTTGCGCGCTATGTCCGACCTATTAGAACCAAGCAAAGGAAAACTGCTGATTGCCAATGCGCATCTTGAAGACCAAAACTTTCGTCGCAGCGTCGTCTTAATTTGCGAACACGGTGAGAACGGCACGTTTGGCTTAACACTCAATCGTCAGCTTGAACTGACCGTGAACGAAGTTATTGACGACCTTGACGACTGGAACGCGCCGCTCTACTTGGGCGGACCAGTTCAACCGAACACGATTCACGTCTTGCACAAACTCGGCGATAAAATTGAAGGCAGCACTGAAATCGTCGAGGGCGTGTTCTGGGGCGGCAATTACGAAGAAATTCGTCGTCTGATTGAGGTAAGAGCGGCAACGCCCAACGACTTTAAGTTTTTTCTCGGCTATTCCGGCTGGGGCGCTGGACAACTTAGCGACGAAATGCAGGGTGGTTCATGGTATCTGTCGCAGGCAACGAAAACCGCCGTCTTCGACGACCCGCACGATAAACTTTGGAGCCGCGCGCTGCGCGCCAAAGGCGGTGAATTCGCCATCATCGCCAACTTTCCCGAAGACCCAAGGCTAAATTGACAAACGAACAAATCAAAACACGTTTTTTTGCTTCATTAACTCGTTGAAAAACAAATGTGCGGCATTGCAGGTGTGATTAACGGTGGCTCGCCCGACACGCTCAAACAGATGGCGGAACTTCAAGCGCATCGCGGTCCCGACGACTGGGGAATGGAGTGGTTCGCCGAACACAATGCGGGACTTGCCCACCGCAGGCTCTCCATCATCGACCTCAGCAGCGCGGGACATCAGCCGATGCCAAATAAGCGCGGCAATCGGTGGATTACATTCAACGGCGAAATTTACAACTACCTCGAGCTTCGCAAAGAACTCGAGGGCAAAGGACATCGATTCGTGTCGCACTCCGATACAGAGGTCATTCTCGCTGCTTACGACGAGTGGGGCGCTGCATGTGTGACGCGGTTCAACGGTATGTTCGCCTTCGGCATCTACGATGTGGAAACGCGCGAACTCTTCATCGCTCGAGACCATCTCGGCATTAAACCGTTTTACTACACCCAGCGCGGCGACCTGTTTGCCTTTGCATCCGAAGCAAAAGCGCTGTTCGAACTCAACGGCATCGACCCCGACCTTGACCCCGACGCGGTCTTAAGCTCGCTGCTGCTGCTTTGGGTGCCAGAACCAAAAACAGGATTTAAGAACGTCTGGAAACTTCCAGCAGGACATTACGGCGTGTTCAAAAACGGTCGATTGACGCTTACAGAGTATTGGGACGTGCCGATTCCCGAAGCGACAACGACGGAAAAAGAATCCGACCTTGTCGAGCGCTTACGCGAACTTTTAGAACAAGCCGTGCGGCGACAACTGCTTGCCGATGTTCCCGTCGGCGCGTTTTTATCGGGCGGATTAGACTCGTCGGTCATCGTTGCGCTCTCGCGGAAAATCGCACCGTCTGCCAAGTTCGACACCTACACAATTTGCTTTTCGGAAGCGGATAAAAAAATGGAAGCCATGCCCGACGACGCTTACTACGCGCGGCGCGTGGCGGAAGCCTGCGGCACAGCGCATCACGAAGTCTTCATTGAGAGCGACATCAACGACCTGCTCGAAAAAATGCTCTGGCATTTGGACGACCCGATTGCCGACGGCGCGTCGATAAACACGTATCTCATTTCAAAAAGTGCAAAGGAACATGGCACAACGGTGTTGCTCAACGGCATGGGTGGCGACGAAGTGTTCGGCGGCTATCGAAAACAGTTGGCGGCGATTCTCATTGAACGCTATCAAACAATTCCGACGGCGCTGCGCCGTGGCTTAATTGAACCGTTTGTAACGGTATTGCCTGTGGCGATTGCCGGAAAAGGTATTCGTCCTGTGCGGTGGGCGAAACGGTTTCTGCGCAGCGCATCGCTCTCGCCGATAGAGTCGTTCATTTACGGCTTTATGTATTACACGCCCGATGAACTCGGCGAAATGCTCGCGCCTGCCTTGCTCGAAAAAGACTTCCGCGACCTTTATCCCGTGCGGCGCTATTACGAAACCTTAGAGCGCGTCAAGCACCGCTCGCTCACGGAGCAGATGACATATCTCGATACCAAACTGTTTCTCGCGGGCTTGAACTTATGCTACTCCGATAAAGCCACGATGGCAGCAGCGGTCGAAGGACGTCCGCCGCTCATTGATAAAGACATTGTGCAGTTCGCTGCGCGCCTGCCTGCGCAGTATAAAATCAACGGGCAAGAGCAAAAGTATCTGCTCAAAAAAGCAGCAGAAGCCTATCTGCCGAAGGAAATTATTTATCGACCGAAAGCACCATTTGGAACGCCGCTTCGCGCATGGATGAACGGACGCTTGGGCGATGCTGTCAAAGAAACATTCGCCGACAACCGCCAAGCGCATCACCGATTTTTCAAAGCGTCGAAAGTCTTGTCAATGCTTGATGCGCATCGCAAAGGCACATCGGACTACGCGCACGCGCTTTGGGGCGTTTATGCGACGGCGAAATGGATAAATATAAACGCTCATAAAACCTCCGTTCCAAACCTATGACCGAGCCGAATTCGCTTGTAAATACAGGCGTTGAGACGGAGAGCCGCCAAGCGCAACGAGAACATATGCTTCGCGCCATCGAAAAAACACAAGCGTATATTTTGCGCAAAGGCTACAAAGGCTACGACCCTTACGACGCCTTGACATCGCCCTTGTTTAAACTCCCGTTTTTGAACACAAATAAACTCGTTAGGCTTGGCGCACAGCAGGTTTTGAAACGCCTGCCACTCAACCTTCGCCCGATGCTGTTCGTGCCGAAAGGATACAATCCTGTTACGCTTGGCTTGTGCGTGCAAGCCTATGTGTATCTCGCAAAAAGTTTGCCCGAACAAAAAGCGTTCTACGAAAAAGAAATCAACCGCTTGATTGTGGAGCTTATCAGGCTGCAATCGAGCAAGATGCGCTCTGAAAAATATAGCGGCGCGTGTTGGGGATACGATTTCGATTGGGAAGCGCGTTACGCCAAAATTCCTGCTTATGTGCCAACGATAGTCGCTACCGGTTTCGTCACCAATGCGCTCTTTGAAGCATACAGTCAATTAGGAAACCAAAGAGCGTTTGAGCTCTGCGAAAGCGCGACGAAGTTCGTCGTGAATGACTTAAACCGAACTGAGAAAAGCGACGGTCGGTTTTGTTGGTCGTATTCGCCGCGCGATAAACAAATTGTCTTGAACGCAACGATGAAAGGCGCAAGGCTTTGCGCTCAGGTCGGAAGCGTGAACGGCGAGAAAGAACTACTCAACCTTGCCAAACGAACCATTGAGTTTGTAATGCAGCATCAAGATGAGCATGGCGCATGGCGATATGCCATTGGCGATACGCGCGCTTTCGTCGATAATTTTCATACGGGCTATGTGCTGGATTGCTTGGACGAGTATCAAACCCTAAGCGGCGACAAGGGCTTTCAGGAGGGACTGCAAAAGGGCTGGCGATACTATCGAGAGAATTTTTTTGTCAACGACCAAGAGCCGAAGTATTACGATAAAAGTGTGTATCCAATTGATGCAACGGCATGCGCGCAATCGCTCCTAACGCTCTCACGATTTGGCGACCACAAAACAGCAGAACGAGTGGCCGGCTGGGTTATCAAAGAGATGCAACTTCCAAACGGCGCCTTTAAGTATCAGCGCTATGCGCATTACGAGAACCGAATTCCCTATATGCGTTGGTCGACGGCATGGCTCTTTCTCGGCTTATCGCGGGTGGTGTGGAGCAACATCAGTCGGTAGGTTGCGGCTTTTGAGGCGCAAAGAGTTCTGAGAGTGCGGAAAAGAGAAACGGCGCCAGCGAGAGGCCAAACAGAAACCCGGTGAACGCGCGCAGGTAAAAATCAGCGCCATAGACGTTCAAAAACTCCAACAGCCTGTCGACGCCCATCAATGCAAGCGAAACGAGCAGTCCTGTCAGTAAATCGGTGCGTCTTGACAAGCGTGGCAAAACTGCGCTGCCAAGTCCGATGCCTAAATAAATCGCTGCACACCTTGCGCAAAGGGCCATCGGATAGCCAAACAAATAAATGCACCGCTCGCCCTGTTGATGACAAACACCGCGAAAAAATCCGTAGAGCAGTGTCTCGCCGTGCGATGCGGTATACGGCGCAAGCGCAGCGAGCAATAACAAAAGAAGCATAAACGACAACACAGCAAAACGGCTCATCGCAGCCAAAAGGTTGTGCTTGGAAAAGTTGTAACTTTAGTCAAATCAAATTTAACGCCCTAATTGAAAACATCTAATCAAAAAAGTCTAATCGGAAAAGGAGATACGGATATGCCAAAACTGACCACATTGCCAGCGTGGAAAGCCCTGACTGCGCATCACAAAAAGGTGTCTAAACTTCACCTGCGCGACCTTTTTGCCAAAGACGCCAACCGCTTCAATAAATTCAGCCTGCACGCGTGCGACATCTTGCTAGACTATTCCAAAAACCGAATCACCGACGAGACCATGCCGCTGCTCTTTGCGCTTGCCAAAGAAACCAAAGTAAAGCAAGCGATTGAAAAAATGTTTAACGGAGAGAAAATCAACACAACAGAAAATCGAGCTGTGCTGCATGTCGCGCTGCGCAATCGCTCGAATCGTCCGATAATGGTCGATGGCACAGATGTGATGCCAGAGGTGAACGCCGTTCTCTCTCAGATGAAGTCGTTCTGCGCCGTTGTGCGAAGCGGCGAGTGGAAAGGGTTTACGGGAAGACCGATTACTGACGCAGTCAATATCGGCATCGGCGGCTCGGACTTGGGTCCGTTGATGGTAACAGAAGCCTTGAAGCCATACGCGGGCAACTTGCGCGTACATTTCGTTTCTAATGTCGACGGCACGCACATCGCCGAGACGCTCAAAACGCTCAATCCCGAAACAACGATGTTCATTATTGCCTCAAAGACCTTTACGACGCAGGAAACGCTGACCAATGCACACACTGCCAAACGCTGGTTTTTAGAGCGGGCAAAAGATGAACAAGCCGTCAAAGCGCATTTCATCGCGCTCTCGACCAACGCAAAAGAGGTGGAGAAATTCGGCATTGATACCAAAAATATGTTTGGGTTTTGGGATTGGGTCGGCGGCAGATACTCGCTCTGGTCGGCGATTGGCTTATCGATTGCGCTCTCGATTGGCTTCGAGAACTTTGAAGAGTTGCTCCGTGGGGCGTTTGAAATGGACGAGCATTTTCGCACTGCGCCGTTTGAACAAAACTTGCCTGTGGTGTTGGCGCTCTTGGGCGTGTGGTATAATAACTTCTTCGGCGCGCAGACTCAGGCAATTTTGCCCTATGACCAATACCTGCATCGATTCGCAGCGTATTTTCAACAAGGCGATATGGAATCCAATGGCAAGCGCGTAACAAAAACGGGCGAGGTCGTCGATTACGACACAGGCGCAATTCTTTGGGGAGAGCCCGGCACCAACGGACAACATGCGTTTTATCAACTCATTCATCAAGGCACAAAACTTGTCCCATGCGATTTCATTGCGCCTTGCCAAACGCATAACCCGCTCGGCGAGCATCATGAAATTTTGCTCTCCAACTTTTTTGCGCAGACCGAAGCCCTGATGAAAGGCAAAACTGAAAACGAAGCCGGCACAGAATTGAAGGCACAAGGCTTCAAAGGAAAAGAGTTGACGAAATTGCTTCCGCACAAAGTCTTTACGGGCAATAAACCAACGAACAGTTTGATGCTCCCAAAACTGACGCCGCGCACGCTCGGCGCGCTGATTGCACTATATGAACACAAAATTTTCGTGCAAGGCGTGATATGGAACATCAATTCCTTCGACCAGTGGGGCGTCGAACTCGGCAAGCAACTGGCAAAAACCATTTTGCCCGAACTGAAAACAACTGAGCCAATTTCATCGCACGACGCCTCGACCAACGGGCTGATTAATTTCTATAAACAACACAAAGCCTAACGCTCAAATTTAGCGAGCGCGGCTTTCAGGTGGTCGATGGCATCGACGGGCGTCGGGTCGATGCCGTTCAAAATCGCAAGGTAATAACTCGTCCAATCGCCGAGCAAGATGAGCGAAAACATGCGCGTCAGTGCCGAGTCGCCCTCGCTATAAATGTCCGAGACGGAGGACGAGCATTTTTTAACGATGTCTTTTGTAACCTTCATTCGGAAGGTCGTGCGTTTGTGGTCGGCGTCGTCGTGCAGCATCACGACGTGTGTGCGCTTCATCAAATTTTCGTTGAGCTTCCAGCCGACAAGTTCGTTATGGTTGAGTTCGGGAAAGACGTTGGAATACGCCAAGACTTTTGCGTTCTCGCAGATTTGTCCTTTCCAGCGTGTGCCGACGGCGCTGGTGAGGTCGTCGCTGGTATAAACAATGGTCAGTTTGCCGACGGATTTGCGTGCCAGTTCCGTCGCCAAGTTTGCGCCGTCGTTGAAGTTGGCGTAGTGAAGTGATTTTTCGCGCAGGTAGTTTGCCGTCTCACGAATCTGTTTCGAGGGGTCTTTGATGAAGCCAAACTCGGCGAGCGTTTGAAGCATCGGCACAATTGAAAAGCCAATCGCAGCGCGCGGTGGATAGCCTGACGGAATTTTCACCGTATAGTGTTCGTGCGCATTGGCGAGTTTTTCAATTGCGCCGCCCGACGTGATGCAAAATGCCTGTGCCTTCCGACGAATGGCGTCTTTGTATGCTGAAATCGTCTCTTCGGTGTTGCCAGAATTGGACGAGACAATCACCAAGGTAGAGTCGGTCACAAATTCAGGCAGCGTGTAATTGCGATTGACGATAATCGGCACGTCGAGTTTGCCCGATAGCATCGCGCGCAAGAGGTCGCCGCCGATGGCAGAGCCGCCGAGTCCGGTAACGACAATGTTGCGCACGCGCTTGCGGCGAATGGCGGCCTTCGAGTGTTGAATCTTGAACTTGGTCTCGAATTGCTTGTAAAGATTAACGATGTGCGAGCGCATATCGCCTTTATCGAGCTTTGAGATGAGTGCGTCGGAGAGCGCGCTGTTCGTCATGGCCTGAACGGTTAAGATGACTGTTTTGAGAAAGACGAAGTCGTTTCAAAATGGCGACGCCGAAATCAAGGTCTTCGGGCGTTGTGAGTTTAAGATTGTGATACCCAGTTTCAAAAATTTTGATGCGCTGTGTCGGGAAAAATTTTTCGATGAGCGCAGCGTCGTCAGTGGCATAGAATTTTTTTTGTCGGGCGAGACGATGTGCGGCGATAATCAAATTGGCTGAAAAGCCCTGCGGCGTCTGCACTTGGAGCAGAGAACTGCGGTCGAGCGTGGCGCCGAAAAATCGCGCGTCTGCGCCGATGCACTTGATCGTGTCTTTTAGTTTCGTGGCGGGAACGCATGCGCCGAATTGCTTAGAGAGCATTGCGATGGCATCAATTTCGCTCGGTTGAATAAACGGACGCGCGCCGTCGTGAATCAGAACAACGCACTGCTTTTTTTCGCGCGCTGAAAGCGTCTCAAGCTCTTGTGCAAGACGCTCAATGCAATTGTAAATGGAATCCTGTCGCTCAGCGCCGCCTTCAATGACACAGTTGACTTTTGAAAATCCATAACGCCGAACCAGCCGACGAAGGGTGTCGAGATGTGCCGCGCCTGCTGCAACATACACGCCTTCAATGGACGAGGCTTGCTCAAACGCGGAAAGCGTGTGGCAGAGAACGGGCTTGCCGCCGAGACGAAGAAGTTGCTTACTAACGCCTGGCGCTAAGTTCATGCGTTTGCCCAAACCGCCCGCTGCAATGATTGCAAACCCACGCATAAAGTTGAAGCGTTAAACAGAGTTGAGCAACGAGTTAGATGATGAGCATGGCGTCGCCGTAAGCGAGGAAACGATACCCTGATTTCAGGGCTTGCTTGTATGCTTTGATGAGAAACTCGTGTCCAGCAAACGCGCTGGCAACCATCATGAGCGTCGATTCGGGCTGATGAAAATTCGTGATGAGTCCGTCGACGACTTTGAAGTCGTAAGGCGGAAAAATGAATTTGTCCGTCCAGCCTTCGCCGAACTTGATTCTGCCGTCGACCGTCGCGTTGGCTTCTAAGGCGCGGCAAACAGTGGTGCCAACCGCATAAATTTTGCCCGACCGCGCACCCTTGACCTCGTTGATGCGCTGCGCCGTCGAGTAGGGCAAATTCAAATACTCCGAATCCATTTTGTGTTTTGAGATGTCTTCGACTTCGACGGGGCGGAAGGTGCTCAGTCCGGCGTGTAGCGTGAGCGAGATAATCTCGACGCCCATGCGTTTGATTTTGGTCAAGAGTTCGGTGGTGAAGTGCAGTCCGGCCGCAGGCGCAGCAACGGCGCCCGGCACACGGGCATAGACAGTTTGGTAACGGGATTTGTCTTTGTCGTCCGCCTCGCGCTTGATATAGGGCGGAATCGGCATTAAGCCGATGCGCTCGACTGCTTGGAAAATATCGATGTCGGAGTTCAGAAATCGAATGGTGCGCCCACGCGAGGTGGTGTTATCGACGACTTCGGCAACCAAATCGTCGGGAAAGTAAATTTTATTGCCGACGCGCACTTTGCGCGCTGGCTCGACGAGCACGTCCCAAAGCCCGACTTGCTTGTTTAACTCGCGCAGCAAAAAGACCTCGATTTTGGCGGACGTTTTTTCTTTGTGTCCGTAGAGCCGCGCCGGAAAAACCTTCGTGTCGTTGATGACCAGAACATCGCCTTTTTTGAGGTAATTGGTAATGTCAGGAAACTTAGCATCTTGAATGGTCTTTTGTCGGCGGTCAAGCACCATGAGCTTGCACTTGTCGCGCGGCTCTTTCGGAACAGTGGCAATCGCGGTTTTCGGAAGCGTGTAGCGAAATTCAGACAGTCGCATCTGCAAAGGGTTGAATGGTTGAGAAGCGTTCGAGATAATTGGAAAAGGTGGAAAAAGTAGCCCGCTCGGAACAAGCGCGGCAAGGCGAAGCTGACTGTAGTAATGGTGAATGTGAAAAGTGGCGTATCGATGCGTTCATCTGGTCGAGACGGATGTTTTCCGTAAAAGGACTGCAAATATACTCAAAATCGCTTCGCTTTTGCAAAAGCATTTTGTATATTCGCGCCGTTTTCTTGAAACGCAAATTTTCTATCAACATCAACGCAAACCGCCCCGCCCAATCATCTCAAAACGGGCAACGGCACGGAGGACAGAATGAACGCCACCTACAAAAGTTGCATGAGCAACCTGCACATCTGTAAAGCCAATTGTTGCAAAAACGGCGTCTGGGTCGATGCCGAAGAAGCCAAGCGCATTCAAGCCGAAGTGCTGAAACGCGACAGCCTTGCCGACCTGCACGATAAAGTGTTGTGGAGCGAAGAAGACGAAGACACCGATTACTTCCCAACAGGCAAGGGCGTCGGCACGAACCCGCAATCGCCCGAAGGTCCGTGCATTTTTTTGGGTTCAGATTACAAATGTCGCATTTACGAAGTGCGTCCGCATTTTTGCGCGGATTATCCCTTTATGCACCCGCTCGCCGAAAGCACTAAGCCCGTCATGATTGACAATATGTTTGAGGAAGATAAAAACTGCATTTATCACAAGTTGCTCTCTGCCACGCTCAAAAGCATTGAGGAGGAAAGAGAAGCCGACGCCAAAGAAGCGGCAGCGAAAACACCGTAAACGAGCCAAGTCCCCCAAGCTTATTTGCGAATTTGCTCGCAATTCCTTTTCTTGAAATATGTCGTTTAACGTTTCATTAACACAACAATAAAACATCGAAGGGATTATGAGGAAACGATACTGGTTCCTTGCAACACTCCTGTTCTTATCATTTCACAGTTTGGCTCAGGCGCAAGAGTTGACGATTTCCGGGACGGTGGTTGACGCCAATACAGGCGAGCCGCTTCTGGGCGCGGCCGTGCGCGTTAAAGAAACCGGCGGCGGCGCAATTGCCGATGCGTCGGGACGATTTCGAATCACCGTCAAGGCGGCGAGCGCAACGCTCATTGCAAAACTTGTCGGCTACAAAGAGCGGACGGTCGTTGTAACCGAAAGCACCGAGAGTTTGGTAATCCGCCTGCAAGAGGACATTCTCCGCGCCGAAGAAGTTGTCGTTACTGGTTTGGCAACGGGTATTAAGCGCGAGAACGCGCCGAACTCCATTGGCACAATTACAGCAAAAGACCTCCTGCCTGCGCCGGCGCAAACCGTCGACCAAGCCTTCGCTGGCAAGGTCGCTGGTCTGTCGATTCGACAAAACACCGGCGCGCCGGGCGGCGGCATCAGCCTAAACTTGCGTGGCATTACCACCTTACAAGGCAACACACAGCCGCTGGTTGTGATTGACGGCGTCATTGTCAGCAACGATGCGCTCAACAGCGGATTGACATCTATTACCGATGCGGTCGGCGGTGCCTCGCAAAGTTCGCAAGACCAGCCGTCGAGCCGTTTGGCGGATATCAATCCAAACGACATTGAGGATATTCAAGTCCTGAAAGGTCCAGCGGCAACGGCGGTCTACGGGTCAAAAGCGGCGGCGGGTGTGTTGGTCGTTACCACTAAACAAGGCAAGCCGGGCGAAACGAAAATTGATGTGTCTCAACAATTTGGATTCAACTCTGTGCTAAAACTTGTCGGCACCCGTGATTGGCGAGCGGACTCATCGGGCTTGCGAGCGGCATTTGGCGCGGCGGGCGTCAATGCCTTCGTTGCCAGCGGCGGTGCAAACGGTCAGTTCATCGACTACGAGCGCGAGTTCTACGGACAGAACGGCTTGGTGAACGAAACGTCCATTACGGCGCGTGGCGGAAATGCAACGACGCTCTTCACGCTATCAGGACAAGCCCGAAACGACCAAGGCATCATCCGAAACACCTTTTTCAATCGATACGGCGCGCGCTTGAACCTAACGCATAAATTTAGCGACCGACTGACCGCCGACGTCGGGTTGAACTACTTGAACACCTCGTCGCAGCGCGCCTCGACGGGCAACTCCAACGTAACACTGACGAGCATTGGCTATGCGGCAACGCGCCTGCCGAGTTTTCTCGATGTGCGTCGTCGTCCCGACGGCACATTTCCCGTCATGCCATTTGCCCCGTCTAATCCAGCGGAAATCATTGAGCGCGTGCGCAACGAAGAATTTGTCGACCGCGTCGTGGGGTCGTTCCGATTGGATTACAGCGTGTTCAAAATCGAGAATCAAAGTTTGAACATTGTGGCAAGCGGTGGCGCAGACTATCTGAACCAGCGCAACAACATCACGTCGCCCGTCAATACGCAGCACGAGCAAGCCAAAGCGCCGTCGGGCGAGAACGCGGCGAACAACGTCGCCAGCTTTTTCAACAATCTCTGGCTCAGCGCGATTCACAACGTCAATGTCAGTTCTGTTTCAATTACGACGTCGGCGGGCTTCCAAGTGGAGAACCGCGACATCAGCGCCGTGCTGGCCAACGTGCGCGGACTGCCAGCAGACTTGCCGTCGGTCGGACTCGGACTCACGCAGGTATCGCAACAAACCATCACGCGCCAATACGACCAAGGCTTCTACGTGCAATCCGACATTGACTTCGGCGGCGTAGGATTTTTGAATGTGAAATTACGCGGCGACCGCAGCAGCGTCAATTCTGACGTCAATCAATTTTATCTTTTTCCGGGCGCAGGAGCGTCGGTGGTTCTCTCTAAGCTCGACTTCTGGAAAGACCTGAGCGCGACGATTGACTTTCTGAAACTGCGCGCTGCCGTCGGACAAGCAGGAACGCTGGCGCCGCCTGAATCGAAATTTCTCTCGTTTGGGCCTGCAAATGTCACGGGGCTGATCGGCGCGATTGTGCCGCTCCGCGACGGCAACAACAATGTTCGTCCTGAACGCACAACCGAAGTCGAGTTCGGTCTCGACGCCGGCATTTTGAACGGCTTTGCCTCGCTCGAGTTTACCTATTTCTTGCGCTTCATCGACGATTTAATTTTGCTCAAACAATTGCCGCCGTCGTCGGGCTTTACGAGCCAGTTGGTCAACGCTGGCGCCATGCGCACCAATGGCATCGAGGCGTCGGTAAATTTAAATTGGCTGCGTAGCCGCGAGGTGGAAGTCTCTACGCGTGTGATTTTCTCACGAAACCGCGCGGAAATTACACGGTTAGATGTGCCAGCGTTTCAACGCGGCGGGTTCGGCGTGAACTTAGGCGCTTATACGATTCGACAAGGATTTTCTCCGTTCAGCATCGTTGGACGGGAGAGTTTCGGTCCCAACCCAGATGCGCCAAATCCAACGGTAAGACCGGGCGAGTTCAACGGGTTGATTTTGGGCGACGAACAGCCCAATTTCAACTTGGGATTCTCCAGCAGCGTGCGTGCCTACGGCTTTGAACTCTTTTTCCTGCTCGATTGGAGACAAGGCAACAGCGTTATCAATCTCTCGCGCTTCTTGCTGGATGGCACAGGGATTTCGCCCGATGTGGAAGCGGCGCGCGAGCGCGTGCGACTTCGCGCCACGACAACTCGACCGTATGTCGAGGACGGAAGTTTTGTAAAGTTGCGCGAGTTGAGCCTAAACTACACCTTCAACCGCGACTTTACGAAGAGCGTATTCGGAAACGCCGTGTCGTATCTGAAAATCGGCGTCTCGGGCAGAAACCTCTTAATGTTTACAAGATATTCCAGCTACGACCCAGAAGTGAGCAACTTCGGTAGCTTAGCTACTGCGGGCTCGGTGGAAGTAACGCCGTTCCCATCGTCGCGCAGTTTCTTTTTCAACATCCAATTCGGATTGTAAAAAATTTGAGAGACAAGGAGACATCAGACATGCTTAAACAACAACAATTTCACTGGCTAAAACGACTGGCAACATGGGTAAGCATCGCTGCGATGGCTGTATCGCAATACGGTTGCCCGAATCGAGACTTTCCCGACCCGAATGCGCCGAGTCCGGCAACGCTGACGCTGCAGAGTTTTGCAACCGGTTTGGAATCGCAAATTCGCGCCATCGGCACTTACCTCATCGGCTCGGGGAGCGTGGGCAGAGAGATGATTCACTTTGGACAAGACGACCCGCGCTTTCGCAGCGAGTATGTTCAAGGGCAGCCCGACGCTGGCGGTGGTTTTGTGAGCGGCACGCCGAACCCACGCTATCGCGCAATTGCCCAAGCCCGCTTGTTGATAGACCAAGTCGTCACACTGCCTGAATCGCAGGCGGCGCAAGCTGCCGCCGCGCGCGGATTCGCCAATACCATCATTGCCTACCAGCTGTTGATTATTCATAATTGGCAGTATGATAATGGATTGAAACTCGTCGCCTCAGCCGACCCGGGCGGCGCGCCGGTTGTGCCTCGACAACAAGCCTTGGCGGAAATCGCTCGGCAACTCGACGATGCTAACGCGCAACTTTCACAAGCCGGAAACGTCGCGTTTCCGTTCAGGCTCTCGCCCGGCTTCAGAGGGTTTGACTCGGCGCAAACTTTTCGTCAGTTCAATCGCGGACTGCGCGCTCGCGTTGCGGCGTATCAAGGCGACTACGCGACATGCTTGACAGCGTTGGGGCAATCGTTTATTTCAAACACGCCGACGGCGGCGAATATGCAGCGCGGTGTCTTTCACAGCTACGCCGATGCGCCCAACGACCAAACAAACCCACTCTTTCAGGTTGTTAGCGCGCCGCTTCCGAACCTTTGGGCACACCCATCTTTTTTCAGAGACAACACCGACACAACGACCGACACGCGCCTTGCTAAAATTTTCCGCCGCGAAGCAAGAACGGTTGAAGGGCTGACCGCCAGTGCAACACTCAACGTTGCCGCCACCAACAGTTCACCGTTGCCGATAATGCGCAATGAAGAACTCCTGCTCTTGCGCGCGGAAGCGAACATTTTGGGCGCAACCCAGAATCTTGCCAACGCGGAAGCCGATCTGAACATCGTCCGACAAGCCGCGGGCGTCGCGCCGTATCCCACTGGTAGCACGACCGCCGCCAACGCGCTCGACCGGCTCATTTACGAGCGACGCTACTCGCTCTTTATGGAAGGACATCGTTGGGTGGATATGCGCCGCTATCCGACGCGCGCTGGCTCGCCAAACCCGAACAACTTGCCCGGACGGCTCAACGAACTGCCGATTGACCGCCCGCAAGACCGCATCGTGGTCAGCTTCCCAATTCCGCTGCCAGAAATTCCGTAGCGCTAAGCCAAACGGCAGTGCTGCCAAAAACTCGACAGGCGACTGTGTGAATACAGTCGCCTTTTTTATTTTCCACAAGTTCAAAACTTAATGTTCAACACACCATGATACTGCGACGCATTGCTTTTTTACTGCTTGCATTCACAGCGCTTGCATCGGCGCAAGAAAAAAACAAAAATCCGCGCCTGAAAGACTCCTTCCGTCAAGAAAAGAACGGCTGGATTTATCTCTATCTTGAAGGCAAACCAAAAGAAATTGGGTTTCAGCACGGCTATCACCTCGCAGAGGAAATCGACGATGCCATCAAAATGTTCAAGCTCTTCACCAAACAAAACACGGGCAAGGACTGGAAATTTTTCCGAGAGGCAGCCAAAAAAATGCTCTGGGTGAAAGTCGATTTGGAATACAAAGAAGAAATTCAAGGCATGGCAGAAGGCGTGCAGATTAAGAAAAAAAACTACGATTATGTCGACCTCACCATACTTAACGGGTGGATAGAACTCTGCCAATACTATGTGCCGTATCTCGCCGAAAAAATGCAGCAAGGTGCTGGCGATAATAAAGCGCCCGGCAATTGTAGTGCGTTCATTGCCACAGGCAGCTACACCGCCGACGGCAAAATTGCAATGGGACATAATGCTTGGGTCGACTACATCGTCGGCGCACGCTGGAATATCATTCTCGACATTGTGCCTGCAACGGGAAAAAGAATGTTCATGGACGCCTTCCCCGGCTTTATTCACAGCGGCGATGATTTCGTCATCAACAGCGCGGGGATTCTTTACACTGAAACGACCATCACACAGTTCAAAGGATTTAATGAAACCGGCGTGCCTGAATTTGTCCGCGCCCGTAAAGCAGCACAGTATAGCGAAAGCATTGATGATTTTATTAAAATCATGACAACCGAAAACAACGGCGGCTATGCCAATACATGGCTTGTCGGCGATTTAAATAAAAATGAAATTGCAAAACTGGAATTGGGACTGAAAAATTACAAAGTCTGGCGCACAACCGACGGGATGTATTACGGCTCGAATTTTCCGACGAATGAAAAACTTATTGCAGAAGAAACCACATTTAATACCAAAGATTCTACCAATTCGCCAAACGCCCGCAAAGCGCGCTGGGAAAAATTAAGTGAACTCAATAGAGGCAAAATTGATATTGAGGTCGCCAAAAAAATGGAAACAGATGGCGTGGACGAGGTAACTCAATCACCAACGCCGAACCGATGTATGATTGCCGGCAGAGTAGATACCGACCCGAAAGGCTGTCCTGAATGGGGCTGGAGCGCGTATTATCCGGGTGGCACAGTGCAAGGCAAGGTTACAACCGCAGAACTCGCCAAAGACTTAAAGTTCTGGGCAAAAGCGGGCGTGCTGGTGGGCGAGGACTTCATCGCCGCTGAATTTTTGAAACAGCATCCCGAATACAAATGGCAAGAGCCATTTTTGCGCGACATCAAAAAACACGATTGGACGCTCTTTGAAGCAAAGATAAGTCCGTCCGTTAAATGACACGCATTGAAGCGCGCTCTGGCACGACGGTCTAAGCGGCGTTGATATAACTGATAGCAACTGATGATAAAAAAATGTGAGGCGATTGTGTTGCGCTCGATTGACTACCGCGACCAATCCAAGATACTAACACTGTATACCAAAGAGTTTGGGCGCATATCGGCGATAGCCAAAGGCTGTCGAAGTCCGCAAAGCAAGTATGCG
Source organism: [Candidatus Thermochlorobacteriaceae] bacterium GBChlB (assembly GCA_000724175.1). Classification (GTDB taxonomy): domain Bacteria; phylum Bacteroidota; class Chlorobiia; order Chlorobiales; family Thermochlorobacteraceae; genus GBChlB. Next base: position 136,048 of record JPGV01000015.1, read on the forward strand.
TCCGCCTTCGAGGTCGGCTCGCATATCAATGCGGTGCTGTATAAAAAATCCACGCGCGAGGTGCAGAACATCTCCGATGCAAGCGTCAAGACCGCATTTCTTGGTATCACCGCGTCGCTCGAGAAACTCTCTGCGATGCACCAAATTGTCGAACTCATTAGGCTGGCAACCGAAGACGAAGAAATGCAGCCGAAAATTTTTGCGTTGCTCGCCGAAACGCTCTGGCGTGTCGACCAATCCAAAAGAAACATCGGCAATTTTTTCTTTTACTTTCAAGTAAAGTTAGTAACGCTCTTGGGTTTCAAGCCGAGTTTTGAGGAATGTGTGTTGTCAGGAAAAAACATCTGGAAGGAACTCGAGAGCGCGGACGAAAAACTGCTTGCGCTTTTGCCGGAACACGGCGGCATTGCGTTGCGGCGCGAGGCTGAATTGCGCGGACTGTCGGGACGGGCAATTTCAATTCAGGCGGTTCGATTAATTCAGTTGCTGGCGTCATCAGCAATGGACGACTTAGAAAACCTGCGCCTACAAGACGGCGTCGCAGGAGAAATCGCTCAGATTCTTGATACCTACTTCCGATTCCACATTGAGGATTTGCCGCCGCTTCGAAGCCGTGAGGTCTTCAACCAACTGACGCAGTAGCCGCACTGATAGCCAAGCGCTGTGATTTGTCGCCATCTTAAACTTTTAAGACAATCGCTGCGTAAATAGCGTTGCACGCTTCAAGCTAAGCCTTAAGCAATTCAAGAAAACTATCATCTTGTATGTTAAAGGAGAACTTAATCAAAGGAGAACCCAATGAATAACAAAACGCTTTTGACCGCCATCGGTCTGATTTTCATCGGTATCATCATCGGCATCGTTGGCATCACAGGGCTGCAAATGACCGACAATGTGTCAGCGCAGCAACCGCGCGAACTCGTTGCGCTCGGCAATTCAACCTATACGCCGAAGGAATCCATGCTGACCATGAAGGCTATCAATCAAGCCTTTATTGATGTGGCGTCCGTCGCCAAACCCGCTGTCGTCAGCATTGATGTGGAAACGACTGCCAAGCCGTTATTGAACAAACAAAACACGCCTGACGGGGAAGACCCTAACGATATGTTTCACTTTTTCTTTCGTCAGCAGCCGCGTGGCAACGTGCCAATGCGCGGCTCTGGCTCTGGCGTCATCATCTCGCCCGACGGCTATATCATTACCAACCATCATGTTGTGCGTGAGGGCGGTGCGGCGGCGAACATCAAGGTTATCTTAGAAGACCGACGAGAGTTCAAAGCGAAGTTCATCGGCAGCGACCCACTGACGGACATTGCCGTGGTAAAAATTGACGCGAAAGATTTGCCTGTGATGTCCTTTGGCGATTCGGACGGCGTGCAGGTCGGCGAATGGGTCATCGCTGTCGGAAACCCGTTCCAATTGGCATCGACCGTTACGGCGGGCATCGTCAGTGCTCTGAGCCGCAACATCGATATCATCGGCGACAGCTACGGTGTCGAGAATTTCATTCAAACCGACGCCGCCGTCAATCCGGGCAATTCGGGTGGAGCGCTGGTCAATATCGAAGGCAAACTGATTGGCATTAACACAGCCATTGCCACGCGTACGGGAAGCTATGCAGGATACAGTTTCGCTGTTCCAATTAACCTTGCGAAAGCCGTCGCCGAAGATTTGATTAAGTATGGAAAAGTAACGCGCGGCTACATCGGTGTTCAGATTAAACGGCCTGATGCGACCGAAGCCAAAGCGTTAGGCTTAGCGCGTCCCGAAGGCGCATGGGTTCAGTCGCTTGTGCCAGATGGCGCAGCCAAACAAGCCGGCATTGAGCCAAACGACGTTATTATTGCCGTCGATGGCAAAGCCGTGCGCGCGCCCAACGATTTACAAGCCTACGTCGCCCGCAAACATCCAAATGATAAAGTGGTAGTAAAAGTCCTGCGCGACGGTAAGGAAAAGGAAATCACGGTTACGCTCAAAGCCCGCGCCGAGAAACAAGATGTCGCTGAATCGAAAGAACCCGACGCAGAACCTGATATGCAGTTAGGACTCGAAGTGAAAGACCTGACTGACGCTGATAAAAAGAAATATGACGTCGAATACGGCGTGCGTGTCTCCTCGATTGATATAGGAGGACAAGCGGCGGCGCGCGGCATCAATAAAGAAGATGTGATTATGGAGGTCAATCGTCAAAGAGTGAATTCTGTCAAGGAGTTCAAGTCGGCGATTTCGAGCATCAAAGCGGGTGAAGCGGCGTTGCTCCGTATTCGTAAGCGCGACAAGTCCACGCAGTTCGTCGCCATTGAGGTCGCATCGAAGTAAATAGTTTTGTTAGGTTCAAAGGGCGCGTCTCTGCGCCCTTTTCATTTCAACAGGTTTGCCAACGCATTTATCAGTAACATCAAATATGCTCACTCATCAACAGTCGGCGCAGTTGTTTGAACGCGCCAAACGCACAATTCCGGGCGGCGTCAATTCGCCTGTCCGCGCCTTCAAATCCGTCGGCGGCACGCCCGTATTTATGAAGCAAGGCGACGGCGCCTATCTCATCGACGCCGATGGCAATCGCTACATCGACTACATCGGTTCATGGGGCCCGTTTATTTTGGGACACTCGCACCCGCGCGTTGTTGCCGCCATTGAAAAAACGCTAAAACATGTTGGCACGAGTTTCGGGGCGCCAACCGAACTGGAAATCGAACTTGCCGAATTGGTGTCATCGTTAATGCCGTCGATGCAAATGGTGCGCATGGTCAATAGCGGCACCGAGGCAACCATGTCGGCGATTCGCGTCGCACGCGGCTTTACGGGACGCGAAAAAATCATCAAGTTCGAAGGCTGCTATCACGGACACGGCGACAGTTTTCTCATCAAGGCGGGAAGCGGCGCGCTTACGCTGGGCGTGCCGGATAGTCCGGGCGTAACCAAAGGCACGGCACAAGACACGCTCAACGCCGACTACAACGACATCGAGTCGGTCAAACGGCTTGTGCGTGAGTATCCAAATCAAATTGCCGCCATCATCATTGAACCCATTGGCGGAAATATGGGGGTCGTGCCTGCTCGAAAGGAATTTCTCGTCGAGCTGCGTGAGCTTTGCACAAAGGAGAACATTGTTCTCATTTTCGATGAAGTCATGACGGGCTTTCGCGTGGCATTGGGCGGCGCGCAATCCATTTACGGCGTTATGCCTGATCTCACAACGCTTGGCAAAATCATCGGCGGCGGCTTGCCGGTCGGTTGCTACGGCGGCAGACGCGACATCATGCAGCGCGTCGCGCCCGCAGGTGATATTTATCAGGCGGGAACGCTCTCTGGCAATCCGCTTGCCATGAGCGCCGGAATTGAAACGCTCCGACTGCTCGTCGAAGAAAATCCGTATCCCGACTTAGAAAAAAAAGCGGAGTTTCTCGAACAGGGATTTCGTGAGAATATGCGCGAGTTGGGTGTGAATTATTGCCTGAAAAAACAAGGCTCAATGATGTGTCTCTTTTTTACAGAGCAAGATGTGGTGGATTTCAAGACGGCGACCAGTTCGAACACAAAACACTACGCGGCGTATTTTCATGCGATGCTGGAACGCGGCGTCTATCTTGCGCCTGCGCAATACGAGGCGATGTTTTTCTCCATTCGGCACGGCGAAAAGGAATTGGAACACACCATTCGCGCCAACCGAGAAGCGTTGGAACTGACACTCAAAAGAGAATTGCAGAAAGCGTAAAGACGGTCAATTAAAGACGCATTCGACTGTTCAATAAAGCACGGTGGCGCGGGAGAAACCCATCGTCAGCGCGCCGCCGCGATAAGTTCCTGAGCTGATTTAAGCGAGGCGTCCGTAACTTCCGCGCCCGATAAGAGCCGCGCGACTTCGCGCTGATGCTCTTCATGCGAGAGTTTCGCCACGACCGACATTGTGCGCTCTTTGCTGATTTCTTTTCTCACTTGAAAATGCACATCTGCCATGGCTGCAATTTGAGGCAAATGCGTGATGGCAATGATTTGATGATACCGCGCAAGGTCTTTCATACTGAACCCAACCGCTTGCGCGACTTTGCCGCTGACGCCTGTATCGATTTCATCGAAGACCAAAATTGGCAGGCGGTCAGATTTCGCTAAAACGGTTTTCAGCGCAAGCATCACACGAGAGACTTCGCCGCCAGAGGCTGTTTTGACAAGCGGTTTCGGGTCTTCGCCCAAATTCGTCGTGATGAGAAATTCGACATAATCGTAGCCCGACGCGGTGGCGGCATAGCGCGTGCCGTCAATCAAAATATCGCCGTTTGTGTCGGGGTGATGCTTGATGGAGACCTCAAAGCGCGCGTTGGCGATGCCTAATTTTTTCAGTTCCTCTGGAATCGCTTTGCTCAAGCGCTTGGCTAAGTCTTTTCGTTTGGCGGAGAGCCGTTCAGCGATTTCAGAAAGCACCTCTTGCTGCGATTTAATTTGGCGTTCCCATTTGGTGATTTCCTCGACGAAATTTTCAACGAGCATGATTTCTTCGGCAATCGTTTTTCGATAACGAATCACTTCCGAAAGGTGGTTGCCGCCCCCGCCGTATTTTTTGCGCAGCATTTGCAGCGCCATCAGCCGCTCGCGCACGTCCGCGAGCCGTTCTGGGTTGAACTCAATGCGCGAGTTGTAGCTCTGAGCAAACTTGGTGATTTCGTCGACCAGTGCTTGCGCCGAATATGCGTCGTTGGCGGAGTCGGCGAAACTCTTGTCGATGCGCGCCAAATCTTGCAAGATGTTTCTCACCTCGACCAGTCGGTTATGCACTGAGTCGTCCGACGAATAGAGAATATCATGAACGCGGTTCGTGGCGGAGTATAGTTTTTCCGAATTTTCTAAGATGGTGCGCTCGACTTGCAGGTCTTCTTCTTCGTTTTCTTCGGGCGCGATGGAGTCAATTTCCCGAATTTGATGTGCGTGCAGCTCTTTTTGTTCGCGCATCCGCTTCTCGCGTTGGCGCAGTTCGGTCAGGCGTTTTTGCGTGTTTTTCAGCGACTCAAGTTGGCGCTGGAACTCCTCGACCAAGCCGCCCAGCCCGCCGTATTCATCGAGCAAGCGAATGTGCGACTCGACGCGCAAGAGCGACTGATGGTCGTGTTGCCCGTGCAAGTCAATCGAAAGGTCGCCAACTTCTTTGAGCAGCGCGAGTGTGGCGGGCGAATCGTTGATAAAGCAGCGCGATTGTCCTTTGGCGGAAATTTCACGCCGCAAAATCATTTCGCCGCGAACCTCGAAATCATGGTCTTTGAGCAATTGCTCAACGCGCTTGTTATTGACCGCCTCAATGATGGCTTCAATGACGGCTTTCTCCGAGCCTTTACGCACCGACTCTGCGCTGGAACGGTCGCCAAGCACGACGCCGAGCGCGCCAATGAGTATGGACTTCCCAGCGCCAGTTTCGCCAGTGATGATGTTCAAGCCGCTTCCAAACTCAATCGTGAGTTCATCGATAAGCGCGTAGTTTTTAATGTAGAGGGTCTTAAGCATGAAGTATATGAGTGATGTGTTGGTTTCTTTGCTGCTAAGGCGCAGCACGCCGTCCCTCAGCGCTCTTGACGTTATGAAAAAGCGCGTCATGAACATCGCAGGAGCGCGTCAAATGTCGTCCCACTTTGCGTTGAGCCACGACTCGCACATTTTTTGCTGCGCCTCCGTTGCGTTGAGTTTTTTCGTTACGGAGTATCCATAAGCACCTGAAAGGCGAACTGTCGTTTCAGTGAGTTTTCCGCCACGCAAATAGGAAATCTTCACGCGCTCATCGGGCTTGAAGCGCTCTAACACTTTATTGAGCGATTCGTTCATCAAGGACAGTCCGTTCAGCGCAATGAGCATATCGCCTTTGTCAAAGCCCGCCAGCGCAGCAGGCGATTCAGGCACAACCGCGCTGACGACGGGAAAATTATTTTCAACAGTGGTGCTGGCACCGAAAAACGGCGTGCGGGCGAGCGACTTTTTTACTGCCAACCCAAGCAACTCGAGCGATGTATCAAACGGCAGTTCGTCTGTGCCATACACGTATTTCTCGAAGAACGATTTAAACGAGCCGCCACCGATTTTCTCGACGAGTGATTCGAAATCGGACGCCGTAAAGCCTTTATGTTGTTGAGCAAACTCGGTATTGAGCGCGCGCATGACATCATCGAGCGAGGCGTTGTTGTCCGTGCGTTTTCGAATCTCGATATCGAGCAGGAGCCCGACGAGTTCGCCTTTGCTGTAGAAACTTACTGTGCTGTTGGCGCGTCCCGTGCCGTATCCCGACAGCCACGCATCAAACGACGAGAGCGCAAGCGGTTGAATTTTGCGACCGTAAGTGTTTTGCATCGCGGTGATGTTGTCGCCGAGTTCAGCAAGGTAGCGAGAGGGCGACCACACTTTGCTGCGCACCAGCGAAAGGTCGCCGTAGTAGCTCGTAAAACCTTCGGACACATAAAGCATCGGCGTGTAGGCTTCGCGCGTGTAGTTATACGGCAAAAACTCTTTGGGAATGATGCGCTTAATGTTCCACACGTGGTAAAACTCGTGCGAGGTTACGCTTAAAAAACCGTCGTAGCGCATGTCCATCTCGGCTTCGCCGCCAATGACAATAGAGGTGGAATTTTTATGCTCGACGCCGTGCGAAAAGCGATACGGTGTGATGTGATACAAAAAGATGTATTCTTTGAATGGAACTTCTTTGTAGAGGTCGAACTGCGTCTCGACGATTTTGGCAATGTCGCGCGTGATGTTTTTTTCGTTGAATTGAAATCCCTTCAAGGCACGCTCGCCGTTTTGAAACACCATGCGAATTTTCGCGCCGCGCACCACTGTTGAAAATTCAATCAGCGTTGGGCTGGCAACCGTCGGCGCGTCAATCAAGTCGTCGTAGGTTTCGGCGGTGAATCGGTTGGTTTTTCCAAGGCGCTCTAATTGCGTGGCGATTTTCCAATCGTCGGGACAAACGATGTCCAGACTGACGGGTTTGAAGCGCGTCTCATCGGTATAAACAAACAAGTTCGAGCCGTTGAAATACATTTCGTCTGCGCCGACATAGGAGTTGCCCGCATCGAGTTGCGCGCCTGCATAGTATTTGTAAATCGCCGTAATCTCTGCTTTCCCGTCGGTCTTGACGCGCCACGTCTGTTTATCGACTTTCATCGCGTAAAGCACGGCGGCGCCTGAAACCGCTTTGAACTCCTGCACGTTGGCAGCGTAGTTTTGAATCTGATACCGTCCCGGACGCCATGCAGGAAGCGTGAAATCAATCTCGTCTTTTTTCTCGGCGTTCTGCACGGTAACTGAAATTTGATAGGTGTGTAAATTCGGCGCAAGCGACTCGATTGTATACGCGGCGGCGAATTTTGGAAGGTCGGACGATGCGGTGCTACGACCAGCAGTTTTGCGACCTGTTTTGGAGTTGCCGAAAGACGGTGACGGCGCCAGAGCCATTATCAACAAAAGGATAAGCGTTAAAAAGCGCATTACAACGCGTTGATGGTTGATGGTAAAATGGGAAACAAAGATAGCCCTTTTGCGACAAAGCAAAAAAAGCGACCGAGAACATTTTCATCGGCGCGTCTCTCAATTCAACTAAGAATCAGCGCGCCTGCTTTGACTTCGCGCAAGAAATTGCGTAACTTCGCGCCTCTTTTGAGCAATGTCTGTCTTTTCGAAGTAGACGAAAAAATACAATGCTCGTTTTTACAAGTCGGGTTCAATCAATTCCAATAACTTCCAGATAAAAGAAAGGCTAGTAAGATTATGGCGGCAGCAGTCAGACCAGACGAAGTCTCGGCGATTCTTCGCAAACAGCTTTCGGGCTTCGAGTCCGAAGCGGACGTCTATGAAGTCGGCACCGTGTTGCAAGTCGGCGACGGTATCGCACGTATTTACGGACTCTCGCAAGTAATGGCGGGCGAACTGGTCGAGTTTCCGAACAATGTCATGGGCATGGTGTTGAACCTTGAAGAAGACAATGTCGGCGCGGTGCTGTTCGGCGAATCGGAACTCATCCGCGAAGGCGATACGGTCAAGCGCACAAAAATTCTCGCGTCCGTTCCTGTCGGCGAAGCAATGCTGGGCCGAGTGGTCAATCCACTTGGTCAGCCGATTGACGGCAAAGGTCCGATTGAAACCAGTATTCGTCTGCCGCTTGAGCGTCGTGCGCCGGGCGTCATTTTCCGCAGTCCTGTCAATGAGCCGCTTCAAACGGGCATCAAAGCCATTGACTCTATGATTCCGATTGGACGCGGTCAGCGCGAGCTTATCATCGGCGACCGGCAAACCGGAAAAACCGCCGTTGCGATTGACACGATTATCAACCAAGCCAATATCAACCGCAGTCTGCCCGAAGAGCGCAAGCACGAAGCGATGCACTGTATTTATGTCGCTATCGGACAAAAAGGCGCGACGGTTGCGCAAGTGGTGGCAACACTGGAGCGCTACGGAGCATTGGAATACACCGCGGTCATTTCAGCGACCGCGTCTGACCCAGCGCCAATGCAATTTATCGCGCCCTTCGCGGGCGCCGCGCTTGGCGAATATTTCCGCGACACTGGTCGGCACGCACTCGTCATTTACGACGACCTCTCCAAACAAGCGGTCGCATATCGACAAGTCTCGCTGCTGCTGCGCCGTCCGCCGGGACGCGAAGCCTATCCGGGCGATGTGTTTTACTTGCACTCGCGGCTCTTGGAACGCGCGGCGAAAATCGTGCGTGATGACGAGACCGCCAAAAAAATGAACGACCTGCCCGACGTGATAAAGCCAATGGTCAAAGGCGGCGGCTCGCTCACAGCGCTGCCCATCATCGAAACCCAAGCGGGCGACGTGGCAGCGTATATCCCGACCAACGTGATTTCGATTACCGACGGACAGATATTTTTAGAATCGAACCTCTTCAACTCTGGCGTGCGTCCCGCCATCAATGTTGGCATTTCGGTCTCGCGCGTCGGCGGCAACGCACAAATCAAGGCAATGAAAAAAGTGTCGGGAACGCTGCGTCTCGACCTTGCGCAGTATCGCTCGCTCGAAGCGTTTGCAAAGTTCGGCTCAGATCTTGACAAATCCACGCAGCAGCAGCTCACGCGCGGCTCGCGCTTGGTCGAGATTCTCAAGCAACCGCAGTATGCACCTGTGCCCGTGGCAGAACAAGTGGTGATGGTCTTCATCGGCACACAAGGCATCGTCGATGGACTGCCCTTGAATTTGATTCGCAAATTCGAAACAGAATTTTTGGATAAAGTCCGCGCCAGCCATGCCGACATTCTGAATGAAATTGTTACCAAAGGACAAATGAGCGACGACTCAGCGAAGGTGCTCAAAGAAGCGGCACAAAAGTTCGTCGAGGTCTTTAAGTCGAAATATCAAAAGTAACTCAGAGAAAGCATTTCAATGGCGACAATTCGTGAACTTCGCACGCGCATCAAAAGCGTGAAATCCACACAGCAGGTTACCAAAGCGATGAAAATGGTGGCGGCGGCAAAATTGCGTCGAGCGCAAGAGCGCGCGATTGCCGCCCGCCCGTATTCCTATAAGTTGAAAGAAATTCTCGCGTCCGTCGCACGCCGCATTGATGTCAGTGCGTATCCAGCGCTCTCAAGCCGCAAAGACCTCAAGCGCGTTCTCGTGGTCATCGTCTCGGCGGACAGAGGGCTGTGCGGCGCGTTTAATAGCAACATCATCAAACTCGGACGCGAAACAATTGAAACCGAATACAGCGCATACAGCCAAGCAGGCAACGCAAAAGTGATGACCGTCGGCAGGCGCAGTTCCGACTTTTTTGCGAAGCTCACATATCCAATCGTCGAGGCATTTCCAAACGTGTTTAATAAGTTAGACTTTTCATCGGCAAAGGCGATTGCCGAGAAAGCCGCCAGCCTTTATATGAGCGGTGAGGTCGATAAGGTCGTGTTCGTCTTTAATGAGTTTAAATCGGTGCTTGCGCCGACGCTGCGCGTCGAGACATTTCTGCCGATTACGCCGCCTGCCACGAAACCGACCGACGCCGCCGGCGATTATATTTTCGAACCAGCGCCCGACGAGATTATTAACCAACTCGTGCCGCTGTACTTGGCGAACCAAGTCTGGCGCATCATGCTCGAGTCCAACGCCGCCGAACAAGCTGCCCGCATGACCGCAATGGAATCGGCGAGCGACAACGCCAAAGAAATTATCAGAACGCTGAGCATTTCATACAACCGCGCCCGTCAAGCTGCCATTACCAAAGAAATTATTGAAATCGTCAGCGGTGCCAACGCACTTCAAACCGAAGAGTAATAAAGAAAACAATGGCGACGCCCGAAGCACGGTATCGGCAGTTGTAAGATGTTGGTAAGAATTGAAAAAGAGACGCGTCGCGGGCTTTGAAGAGTTCGCAAAAACGCCTATCATAGCCGATAAGTTTATGCCTCTTTTGAATACATCATAAGAGGCTTTTTTTATTGACACAAAATATTCAAATCTGTTCCCTAAATGCGCTGGAGTGTAAAACAAGTTTGTTGCTGTGTGTTGCTGGTCTTGTCGGCAAATGCGGCAGCGCAAACAGGTGTTGGAAAATATGCAGGCGAGTTTCTCGCGTTGGGTGTCGGCGCACGGGCGCTGGGCATGGGCGGCGTTGCTGCGGCGCTTGTCGGCGATGTAACGGCGGGCTATTGGAATCCAGCGGGATTAGCCAAAATCAATTATCCGCAAATTGCAGCAATGCACGCGCAAAGTTTCGGCAACATCGTAAACTACAACTACGCTGCCGTCGCCGTCCCGTTTGATGAAAACAAATCGTTTGGACTTAGCGTCATCCGCTTGGGCGTCTCCGACATTCCTGACACGCGGGCGGCGTGGGACGACTCGCGTAACCGTCCGGTCGACAACGCCGAGAACTTCATCACGCGATTCGGCGCAGCAGATTGGGCGTTTCTGTTATCGGCAGCCGTTCAAACGCCGTATCGATTGACCTACGGCGCGAATGCGAAATTCATCTTGCGCAACATTGGCTCGTTTGCAAACGCATGGGGCGTCGGCATTGACATTGGTGGCATCTACGACATTGGAAGCGGATTCACTGTCGGCGCATCGCTTCAAGACATTACTACCACGTTCATTTCTTGGAACACCGGACGAAACGAACTGATTGCGCCAACTGCCAAACTTGGCGCAGGCTACGGCGTCGATGTGCTCTACGGCAAATTGACGCTTGGCGTAGATACCGACATTCGCTTTGAAGGGCGACGCAGCACGGCAACGCTCGCGCTCGGCGGTATGAGTTTCAATTTTCGCGGCGGTGCGGAATACAGCTACAAAAACATCGTCGCCATACGCGGCGGCTTCGACGACATTGGTCGGCTCACCTTAGGCGCGGGCTTACGGCTGTCCAAAATCAACATTGATTATAGCTTCGCGCGCTTTGACGCAGAAGACCAACTCGGCAACTCGCACCGCATTTCATTGCAGTTGGAACTCGACCAAGAGGCGTTCCGGCGCAAAGGTTACACGCCGCCCCCCGAAGAAACGCCGCCGCCTGAAAAAAGCGCCGAAGGAAATCAGGAAAATTAGACCGAAAGCATTGAACATATCGCACATTCGCTCGGAAGGATAACGATGCAAGTACGGCATTTTCATTTTCGCCGAGCCTTGCGCTACTGAGACTGCGCAACAAGTTCAAATTCATGTTTGCCGCCGACGCCGCATTTTTGGTATGCTGCGTCCAGTGAGTCCGCCACGTCGCGTTGGTTCTTGACTTCACCCGCCGAAACCGACAAGAACATTTTGAAAAGGATTTTCTTAATGCCCTGAACACCAACGATGTAACCCATCTCGAACTTCTCGACGTTGTCGCGGTCGAGCTTGGAAATCTCTCCGAGAAATTTATTGTCGGTTACAAACGCATTAACGAAATCGGCAATCATGAGAAGTTTTCCCGTCTCTGGCGTCCATTGGCTTAAATAATTTCTGAACGTCAAAACATCGTTGGCGGTAACGCTCTGCGTGTATTCCGTGATAATCACGTTGGGTTTTTCTTTATGGCGATAAATTTTCAGCATGGTTTATTTTGAATAGTGATAGCGACAAGCGGTAATGATGATGTCGTCGTCGGTAACTTTGTAGACCAGCCGATGCTCATTGGTGATGCGACGCGACCAGTAGCCTTGCAATGCGCCTTTGAGCAGCTCGGGTTTTCCAATGCCCGAAAACGGACTGCGCTGCGTATCTATGATGAGCATAACAAGCCTTTCAAAAATTTTCTTATCTGTAACCGCCCAGTGGTTGTAATCATCAAAGGCATTTGGCTTAAAGATGACGTTTCTCGGCATGGATGTCGACGTAGATGTGTGTTGCGGGATTATCCGCGTCGGCAATCGATTGAAGCAAGCGCTCGCAATTGACCGGATTGGCAAGCAGATACTCGGTGGTGTCTTGCTCGGTCTGGTCGTGCAGGACAATGACCTCGACCGTTGCGCCCTCGGGCAAGGCGGTGGAGTGCAGCTCGATTTTGCCGTCTTTGCCAACAACCACTGTTTGTCTAATCGCTGTCATATTGTTTCACTGAGTTGATTGTTCTATGCCGCTCGATGTCATTTTGAATAGTGATAGCGACAAGCGGTAATGATGATGTCGTCGTCGGTAACCTTGTAGACCAGCCGATGCTCGTCGGTGATGCGACGCGACCAGTAGCCTTGCAATGCGCCTTTGAGCGGCTCGGGTTTTCCAATGCCCGAAAACGGACTGCGCTGCGTATCTATGATGAGCATAACAAGCCTTTCAAAAATTTTCTTATCTGTAACCGCCCAGTGGTTGTAATCATCAAAGGCATTTGGCTTAAAGATGACGTTTCTCGGCATGGATGTCGACGTAGATGTGTGTTGCGGGATTATCCGCGTTGGCAATCGATTGAAGCAAGCGCTCGCGATTGACCGGATTGGCAAGCAGATACTCGGTGGTGTCTTGCTCGGTCTGGTCGTGCAGGACAATGACCTCGACCGTTGCGCCCTCGGGCAAGGCGGTGGAGTGCAGCTCGATTTTGCCGTCTTTGCCAACAACCACTGTTTGTCTAATCGCTGTCATGAGTAATGTCGCTTGATGTCGCTTGAGCCTCTGCTCGCCGCTGGGTTTGTGGCGGCAAAGGCTGTGATTGAAACTCATCGAAGGTTTTTTTCAGAAACTCGATGGCGGCATCGCGCTCGTGCGGAATAATGCCGTCGAGAATGGCGTTCTCCATTGCCTTTTTGAGCAGCCCAACGGTTTTGCCTTCGGGCAAGGCGAACATGTCCATAATTTCGTTACCATTGACGGGCGGACGCCACTTTGCCCATTTGTCTTTTTCGGCGACGTCGGCGACTTTGGCTTCGACGACAGCAAAGTTGTGCAAGATGCGTTGAACGCGCTTGGGATTTTTGCTGGTAACGTCGGCGCGGCAGAGCGTCATCAGGTCGTCGAGGTCGTCGCCAGCCTCGAACATCAAGCGTCGGATTGCCGCGTCAGAAATCTCGTCGCGCGAAAGCGGAATCGGGCGTAAGTGCATGCGAACCATTTTTTGCACGTAGGGCAGCGGCTCCATTGGAAACTTCATGCGCTTAAACACTTTCGGTAGCATATTAGCGCCGAGCGCATCGTGTCCATGAAACGACCAGCCGTGTCCAGGCGTGAAGCGTTTGGTGCGCGGTTTGCCAATGTCGTGCAAGAGTGCCGACATTCGAAGCCAGAGTTTATCGCTCATCGCCGCACAGTTGTCGACAACTTTGAGCGTATGGTAAAATGTGTCTTTGTGTCCCATGCCGTCGACCTGCTCGACGCCTGCCATGACGGGCAATTCGGGAAACACCTCGTCCAAAATTTTCGCGCGAAATAAAATATCCAGACCGATGGAAGGCTGCGGCGTTTGCATCAGTTTCAAGAGTTCATCGGTGATGCGTTCTTGCGAGACGATTTTAATACGCTTTGCCAGTTGCTGCATCGCGGGCAATAAGTTCGGCGCAAGCGTGAAGCCGAGCTTCGAGGCGAAGCGCGCCGCGCGCATCATTCGAAGCGGATCGTCGGAAAACGTGGCAATGGGGTCGAGCGGTGTGCGGAGCATGCGCTTCTCCATATCGGCTCTGCCGCCGAAAAGATCAACAAGGTCGCCAAATGTCTCTTTGTTGAGCGAGAGCGCCAGCGCGTTGACCGTGAAATCACGGCGCGATAAATCATCTTCCAATGTGCCAACATCGGTAATGGGTTTGCGCGAGTCGTGGTTGTAGCTTTCTTTGCGCGCGCCGACGAACTCCAATTTCAACTCACCGAGTGCTGCGTCGTTCAGCATCAGTTGCGCTGTGCGAAAGCGCTCAAAGACCGCAAAGCCGTATCCGCCCAAACGTCTTTTTACCGCTTCGGCGAAAGCAATCGGTTCACCGACGACCATCACGTCGATGTCTTTACACGGCTTGCCAAGCAAACGGTCGCGCACATAGCCGCCGACGGCGTAACATGGCAACTGCATATCATCGGCGATGCGCCCGATGTGTGAAAAAATCGATTCAGAAATCGTGATAACGTCTGTCTGAGTCATAAAAAAATAAAAGATGCAATGTGGCAATATAACACTCCAAAGAGAACGCGCATGCAGCGAAAGAGGTTGCAAAGGAGCGGAAAAAATTGCCGGACGGAAATTTGAGCGTTTCGCTAAATTAGGCACGCAAAAACTGCTATTGTTCCGCAACGTTCCAACTAATACAGAACTGCTTTCAACGATGCGAACCGTAACGCCGCTTGGTGAATTGGTCGAGACGCACGAGCTTTCTGCCGCCGAGATTCAATCGCGCTCGATGATTTTGCCAGAGCGTTTTCATAAGCTCTGCGCCGACCTTGACGCTTATCGCACCATCGATTTGCTTGAACTTGCCGCGCTGGCGTCTGCCATGGGCTTCCGAGGGTCGGGCGCGCTCGACGCCTCGCTTGCGTTGCTTGAAAAAAAAACGCTCGCACGTGAGGACGCGCGCAATAAACGCATTGGAAAATTTGTGCGCGGCGCGGACGACTCCACCAGCGCCGACTCTGTAACCGACGCGGCATAACATCCTATCGCCCGCCAACCCTTGTGGAATCATGCGACGGCACGACATCGCGCTTAAAAAAAACAAACCCTCCGTCAATGTGAATCAACTTCAAATTTGGTTTCTCTTCATACCACGCGCGGTCGGGAAGTTTAGCGACGAAATACGTGGGCTTATCAATTTCGCCCGAAAGCAGCCACGCTTCGTTGTTGGCGTTTGGGTTCGACGGCGGTTTCATACGGGCATAAAAATAGTGCGCGTAGCTTTTGTAGCCCGTGATGATGTAGCAGTCTTCGCCTTGGCGCTGCTCATAAAAATCAATCGGTGCGCCTTGTGTATAGCGCTCGACTTTTGGCGCGACAAAGAGCGTGAAGAAGTGGGTCGTCAGCGCCGTTGAAGCGAAGAGCATGCCGAATCCGACAGCAAAATTTTTTTTGAACAAAAACATCGAGGCCAAAAGTATCAAGATGAAATACAGCGCGCCGATAAGCCACTCAAAGCCCGACCACGCCACTGGGGTTTGCAAAACGGCTTTTGTAAGCTCGTCTGTAATCCATGGCAAAATGACGTCGACATGGTAAAGCGCTATCGGAAAGAGCATGACGAGCAAGGCGACAGTTGCGCCGAAAAGCGCGCAAAGAATGGTGGCAACAGGCGTCCAGTCTTTTTCGCCCGAAAGAACTTTATGAACGTCGTGCGCCGCAAGGAAAGTGAGCGGAAAGTAGCACAGGGAAGAGTAGTGCGCGATTTTCGTCGTCGAGATGGAAAAAATCGTTAAAACGACGCCGAACAAAATGGTCATAAGTAGTTTAAAATCGGCTTGCGTCTCGGTCTGGCTCGAGCGTTTGCCAAACGCGCCAAGCGCAATGAACGAGGCGGGAAAAACGCCGAAGAGCAACACGAAAAAGTGGTAATAAAATGGCTGCCCGTGTCCAGCAATCGGTTGACTAAACAAGCCGATTTGATACAAAATAAATTCGCGCAGAAACCAGAAGCCGTTTTTCGCTGTCTCGATTCCGAACCAGGCGCTCGAGACTGTCGCCGCCGAGAGCAGAAAAATCAAGGCATCGCGGACGGTCGCGATGAGGCGCTTGGTTTGGAAAAATTTAATGCCGACGTAAATCGCGCCGCACAGTCCTGAGACGAGCAAGGCGACCGGCCCTTTCGTTAAAATTCCCAAGCCGATGAACGCGCCCGCCGTAGCGACCCGCCACAGTCGAGACGACATATCGTCGTTAGGAAAGTTTAGGGCTAAAAACAAAAAATAGACGCCGAGAAAAATGAACAGATTGAACACCGGGTCGATGATGCCCGTTTTGAAGTAGAAGTGCGGCAGAAACGAGCCGATGTAGGCGAGCGTCCAAGTAAATCCGACCGTTTGGTTGTAAAGCCCAGTGCCGATGCGAAAAAGCAAAACGAGCGTCAAGATGCCGCAAAGCGCGTTGGGCAAACGGGCAGCAAATTCATTGACGCCGAAGAGGTGCATGCAGAGCGCTTGGAGCCAAATGAAGAGCGGCGGTTTTTCCCAGAAGGGTTGAAAATTAACTTGCACTTGCGCATAGTTGCCAGTAACGAGCATTTCGCGGGCGGATTCAGCGAAGTTGATTTCGTCCCAATCGAACAGATGCACTGCGCCGAGAAACGGAATGAAAACCGCTGCGCCAAGCGCGGCGATAGCAAGGCTTGCTTGAAGCGACGGGTTGCGCGTTTGCGCAAGAAGTTGTATCATTCAGCGACTTGATTTGCGTGAATATACGGCGTGTAAGTCGAATGCGGGCGTAGCTCAGTTGGTAGAGCGTGAGTTTCCCAAACTCAAGGTCGCGGGTTCGAGACCCGTCGCCCGCTCAAACTTGCCGCAAAAGGACTTTTGAAAAAAAAGTTGCATCTTTATCAGACAAATCAAGCAAGACGTTCAAACAATCCTTAAAAAAAATCCCATGCCGACGTTTTACGTGAATCCGCACGCCAAAGAATCGCGCGAGCAGCAATACAGCGACTTTCTTGACCTGAAAAAAGCAAAGAACATTGACGACGCGCGCAGGTTCCTGCCCGAGTTTTATCAGCCGCGATTCAATGCGGCACGCAACGCGGCAGCAGCAGCGAAAGATGACGCCGAAAAGCGTGACGCCGAAGCCCTCATCGACGCCGTTGAAATCACATGCGGCGACCTCGATAAAAACACCTTCGCCTTCGCCGAGACGATGGGAAAAGACAATCCAATCGAAACAGAACGCGCCGTGATGGTCGATTGGCGGCTTGCCTTAATGGTCGACCAATCGCGTATCGAGCGGATTTTCCTCAAAGACATTCAAATTCAATTTCGGCTATCCGTTGCGGAAACGGAACTGGGCGTCAAAATCGAGCAGGGCTTGAAGCACTACAAAGACGGCGCACTCGACCACGACATTTACCAAAATGCGCTCAAGCGTATGGGCGAAGTGGTGTTGGCGAAGCCCGACAACTATGTGCTGCTCCACCGAATCGGCTTGATTTACTTATATGTGCCAGAATTTTTCAATGCTGCGAAAGCCGAAGACTACTTGCGTCGGGCGTTTGCAGCAGCAGAAAATGAAGACGATGTGCTGGCATTGCCGCTTCTGCAAGTGCTCTACGGCGATACCCTAAAATTCGACAAAGCATTGAACATTGCTGTCGCCGATTCGTGCTTCCACGCAAGCGTGGCGTGCTATGTGCAAGGAAAATTTCGAGAGTCGGCGGAGCTTGCGCTCAAAGCGGTTGAGTTATCGCCGCTTCACCACGAGGCGCAGTTCTTAGCCGCCAAGTCGCTTGCTGCATCGGGCGACGAATCGGAAGCCGTCAATCAACTTAAACCGCTTATCACGAAAGAACCGTTTTATGCGTTCAAAACTGCTGTGGATGCCGACCTTATCCCAAAGGCTTCTATCTTAAAATTGCTCAGTGAGTTGCGTGAGGATGCCGTAGAAAAGGCACAAAAGAAATTAAAGAAGTGCCGTGCTGATGTCTTGCCCGAAAGCGATGCGGTGATGGTCATTGCTGACCTTGACCGCCGTTTGGAAATGCGGCTGAGCTATCTGAATGCGCGCGGCGTGATGGACGAACTCATGCGTGAGCGGCAATGGAAAGTACTGCCCACGACATTCAAACTGCAAAAGACACTGTCGGGACATTCGCTGCGCATCAACTCGATGGCGTTCAGCCCAGACGGCGCAACGCTTGCCGCCGCCAGTTGGAAAACCACCATCACCGACACCAAGACCGGAGAGGAAGTGCAAACCTTCACGAGCGGTTCGGCGAGAACCTATGTATATGCGGTCGCCTTTAGTCCAAACGGAAAATTGTTGGCGACAGGCAGCAGCGACCGCACCGTGAAAATGTGGGACGTGGCAACGGGCGCAGAACTCAGAACATTAACTGGACATACGCAAGCCGTCAACTCCGTCGCGTTTAGTCCCGACGGAAAATTGCTCGCCACTGGCAGCACCGATAAAACCGTGCGAGTTTGGGATGTGGAAAAAGGTAAAGAGGTGAAACGGTTTGTCGGACATAAACACACGGTCAATATGGTTACCTTCAGCCCAGACGGTAAATTGATTGCATCGGCAAGCACAGATAAAACCGTTAGGATTTGGGACGTGCAAAACAGGCGCAAACCCAAAACGCTGGCAGGACATACGCACAATGTAACAAGCCTTGCGTTCAGCCCCAACGGCGAAGTCTTGGTGAGCGGTAGCTGGGATAAAACTGCGCGGCTCTGGAACGTCGGGTCGGGCAAAGAACTGAATTTATTTGGCGGACATGAGAGCGGCGTCGAAGCCGTCTCGTTTAGCCGCGACGGAAAAACGCTGACCTCGACCTCCTATAACCGTATGAGCAAGCAGTGTCAAATTAAACTCTGGGATATGGGGACAGGCGCGGAAATCGATAAAACCGACGGAAAGTTTTACGCCGTTACATTTAGTCCCGATGGAAGCGGACTTGCCGTAGCGACAGGCGAAAAAACGATTAAACTCTCTACATCGCCGCTGCTCTCCATTGAGTCGTTCATTGAGTTGGAACGCAAGTTCAAGGAGGGCGCAGAAGTACTTGACCGACGCAGCGGAAAACAGCGCGTTGACCGACGTAAAGTCAATATCCCTGTTGCCACTGAGCGCCGCAAAGGACCGCGTCCGCAACGCCGCAAAGAGGGCAGCGTCGACGACGTCCCGTTTGCCTAAACAAACGCGGCAATTAGCACTACGAACACGACGAAAAATACACTTTGCTAAAAGACACGGACTCCCCGTGTCTTTTTTTTGTCCTAACCCGAAGAATTGAAAGACTAAGGCGAACAGCCAACTTATACCAATATCATTTGAAACGGCATAGATTTTATTTGAGAACGACCATTGTTATTCCGGCGAAAGCCGGAATCCATTATCTTTAGGGGTGTTCACAGATGGATACCGCCCCCGTTTTTCAACGGGGCATGCTTTCGCGTCGGTATGACACTCTTCTCTGAAAACCGGCACCTCTTGAAGTCATATTGGTATTAGTTGAAGATGTTGAAGATTTTTTAACAAAAGGGTTGCAATTTTTTAACACAGGTGTTAACTATGCGTAACCCACCTGTTTTTATCTGTTTTTTTTCAATACAACAAAACACAACCAAGGAGGCAAAATGCACTCACATTTTCTAAGGTGCAGCATTCCCTACGTTTTAGGCTTGCTCGTCTGTGTTGCCGTAGGCGGAAAGGCTTTGGCACAAACCACGACGGGTGAAATCAGAGGCGTTGTTACCGATGCATCCAGCGGCGAGCCGCTCGTCGGCGCGCAGGTCAGTATCGCCGATTCTAAGCTCGGCACGACGACGAACATCAACGGCGAATATACGCTGCGTCGCCTTGCGCCGGGCGAATACACGCTCATTGCAAAATACGTTGGCTTCAAAAGCCTATCGCGTAAGGTAACCGTCGTAGCGGGCGAAAGCGTCAAACAAGATTTTGCCATCGCGCCAACAGCGGTAACGGCGGACGAATTGATTGTTACTGGGCAAGGCGTCGCAACTGAGAAGCGCAAAATGGTTACGGCGGTCGAAGCCATTAACAGCGACAGGATTGCCAACTCCACTGCAAAATCTTTAGACCAACTCTTGCAAGGTAATGTGCCGGGGCTAACGGCATATTTACCGTCGGGCATGCCCGGCACTGGTGCGCGAATTCAGACACGCGGCATCAAAAGTGTATTGGGTGCGACCAATCCCGTCATTTATGTCGACGGCGTGCGTATGGACAACGGCGATAACTTTGCGCTGGCCAGTGGGCGCGGAGGACAGGTCAGTTCGGCGTTGGCGGACTTGCTCGTCGGCGACAACATCGAGCGCGTCGAGGTCATCAAGGGTGGCGCGGCGACCACACTCTATGGCTCCGATGGCGCCAACGGCGTGATTCAGATTTTCACAAAAAAAGGCTCAGCGGGCGAAGCCAAGTGGAACGTAGGTCTCATAACTGGTGCAGATAACCCTGAAACCCGTTGGACATTTTCGGATTACGTCCGCAATAACTTTTATCAAACAGGTCTCTTTCAACAATACAAGGGCGGCGTTACTGGCGGCTCTGAAGCGCTGAGCTACAACCTCAACGGGCAAATCCGCGACAGCCGAGGCATTATGACCGGCGACCGATTGATTGACCGCGCATATAACGTGTCGGCGGGACTGCGCGCCATCGCCTCCGAAAAAGCTGATATTGAGGTGTCGGCTAACTTTACGCGCACGCAGTTCGGCAGTTGGTTTATTAACAACGCGGGCGGAAGTGCGCTCAATACCATCGAGACCGAAGCAGCGTTTGAAGAATCTGTGTTGCGCCAAAGGGGATTTGATGTCAGCACGCCGCAGCGCTTGGCAACGGTGCGCGACAGCCTGTATCGTCAATACTTGGTGTTGGAATCCAACGAGCAGGTAACGCGCCCGTATATCACGCTGAACTTTAACTATGCCCCGACGAAGTCCTTTAACAATAAGTTCATCGTGGGCGTCGATTACCGCAAGAACGAAGCGCGAGACTTCGTGCCGATTAACTCCGGTGAAGCCTTCAACGCCAATGGCGCTTTGACACGCACCGACCGCGAGTTTACGCAGATTACGCTGCAATACACCGGAAGTCTGAAACTTCCCGACCTTGGCGTAATGTCGAACCAGCTCATCTTTGGATTTCAAGGATTTAGACAAGAGACCAGAGAATTTTTTGGCTCAGGGTCGAATTTCGCATTGCCCGGCACAAGAGACTTCGACAATGCGTCGGTCATCACGGCTGGCGAATTTAACTTCCAGAACTTTACGGGCGGCTTTTACCTCAGCGACCAAATTGGCATCAGTGACCGCCTCTTTATCGATGCGGGCGTCAGACTCGACGGCAGCACGGCATTTGGAAAAGATGTGAGTTACTTGGTGTATCCGAAAATCGGCGTGGCATACAACATCTCGGAAGAGGAATTTTACCCCGAAAGCCTGAGACCGATTATTTCATCGGTTAAGCTGCGCGCAGCTTACGGTGTCGCTGGTGAGTTTCCAACTCGGCTGGGGCAAACAGCGTTCTTGCGCGACCGCGCATACGGCGCGCAGCCCTTTAATGCAGAATCGGGCATTACGTTTAACATTCCGGGCAATACAAACTTAACCGCAGCCGTTACTGGATCGCTGGATATTGGCACAGACATCTCGCTGTTTCAAGACCGCGTCTCGGTGGAGTTCAACTACTACTCTCAGGTTACCACAGGCTCGTTCTTTTCAGTACCGGAAGATCCCGCAAGTGGATTTGTAACACAGCAGCGCAACGTGGGTCGGCTGGATAACAACGGCATCGAACTCTCCATCTTGGCAAATGTGATTCAATCGCCTACCTTTGATTTGAGCTTACGCGGTTCGGTAACAACGCTCAGCAACAAAGTCGCTGACCTTGGCGGCTCATCGCCCTTCACAGTTGGCGGTTTTGCCTATGCGCCTACCCGCGTTGAATTGAATCAGCCAGTCGGCGCGATTCGCGTCAATGTGCCGAGACCAGACGCCGACGGTGTATGGAGGGGCGGATTTGACCAAGTTATCGCGGGAAATCCAACTCCGTCTACCTACGGCTCATTCGGTTTCGATATGACGCTGTTCAAAGATTTGACCATTTCGGCGATGGGGGAGTTTTCGTTGGGACATCAATTGCTGAACCAATGGAGAGCGCGTCGACAAGTGAATGTGGCGGGAACTGGCACACTTGTCAACGGCGTGCCGTCAGGGCGTCGCTATTCCGAGCCCGGCAATGGCGAGACAATCTACCTTGTCTATCAAGATATTGCCCGCGATATGATTCGAAATCCGATTACAAACAACCTGCTCTATGTCAGAGACCCTGCCTCAACAAGTTTGCTCACCAACGCAGATTGGGTGAAAATTCGCGAAATCACCGTGCGCTATCGTGTACCGCGCTCGCTATTCAGCAACCTGCTGGGCGGCATCACGCTTTCGGCGACCGTCAGAAATCCAATCGTGTTGTTCTCTCCAACTGAAATTGATTCCGAATCGCAATTTATTCGTGAAGGACGCGCCTTGAACGTCGGCGGCATCGCTGGCGGCACGGTCAGCGCCGCGCGTCAATTCCGTTTCGGCATCGATATCAACCTATAAAATACTGACCATCGCCGCCAGGTGTGTTGAGAATGCAGACGGCGATGGTCTTCACAGAAAATCATCAAAGAAACGTGAAGGAGAAAGTTGAAATGCCAAGTAAATTTTTGAAAAACGTACTGCTTGGAACGCTGTGCGTTTTCACATTGCTATTAACAACGGTCTTGCAAGGGTGCCGAGGCTTACTCGACCCGACGCCCGTGCAGAACGACCAAGTTACCGACGACAACCTGCGCGCCAACGCACAAGGCGGCGCACGACCGCTCTTAACCGGACTTCGATTAACATTTTCAAGAGCGACCGGCAGCTTGCTTACCGTAACGGAACTCGTTTCGGACAACTACACCAACGTCACGTCGTTTGTCTCGCAACTCTTGGATACACCGCGCGACATCACCGGCACAGATTTGACATTAAGTCTCAACTCTGGCATCTATGTTCGAACGCAAGAGTTGCACGCCCTTGCTGATTTCGGGCTGCAAACCATTCTGCCCAACGACCCAACGACGACGAATTTGCAGCGTGCCGAGACTTGGTTCTACAAAGGCTTCGCGCTGCTCTTGCTCTCAGAAAACTTTAGTCGATTCCCGATTGCAGATAAAGGGCAACCGATTTCAGCCGCTGCCGCGCGCGATACCGCGATTTCTGCGTTCAACACTGCCTTGGCGCTGGCCGGAACTAATCCACCAACCGACCCACTTTACGGCAACGTTCGAAGCAACTGCTTGCTTGCGCTTGCAAGAGCCTATCGCTTGCAGGGCAATAAAACGCTGGCGGCGCAGTTCGCCGAGCAAGCGCTGGCTTTCAATCCAAGCTATGTCTTTTTTGCGCGATACGACCCTCAAAATCTTAACTCTGAGATTTCTCAGCATGTGCGCATCAGAACAGACAATAATTTTCAGCCGCTGCCGCGTTTGGACTTTCTCGACCCGAAGTTGGTATCGGTTCCGGGTTCAGACCCCATCTCGATGTTGAAAACCGAAGAAGCCCATCTTGTTCTCGCAGAAATTGCGCTCTCGAACAACGACCTTGCCACCGCAAAAACACGCATGGGACAAGCGGTTACTTTGGCACGAAGCAGACCAACTGTCCAATTTACCGACGTTGCGCCGAATGAAAACCGTCCAAGCTACCCGATTGGCGCGTCAGCAGCGGCAGCCAGCGTCAGGGTAAGAGCAAGCCCAACAGCGCCTGAAGATACTGGATTAATTCGCCGAAGAGGCGTTGGCTCGTCAGCATTTACTCTGCCAACTGTTTCTGGCACAAGCCGCACTGTTGCAGGCATTAATGCGTTGCCTAACGACCGTCGCGTGTTGGCACGAGAACTTTATCTGTTGCGCCAAGAAATCTTTTTCTTAGAGGGACGACGCATGAGCGACTTAGGAATCCGTTTGCCCGTTGTCGAGCGCCAAACGCAGGGAAACCCAAATATGCCGTTTGGGTCTGAGGGAACGCTTGTCTCTGTGCCGGAGTGGATTCCGACGGGAATTGCAGCAATGAACCAATTTACGATTGCTGGGTCGGTCATTACGATTCAGTTCGATATGAACCAAGTGATTGCGGACAATATCGCCAGAGTCTCGCCGTTCTCTGGTTGGTAAGCGCAGTCAAAACACTTAAAAAAAATTCTCAGCCATGTTCAAACTTAGAACTTATTTATCGCTCTCGGGCTTTTTGACGCTTGCCTTTTTTGCCGCATCGTGCAAAAAAGACAACACGTTCTCGCCACCAGAGATTGCAAGCATTCGGTTTGTCCACGCCGCGCCAAATGCACCCAGCGTGAACATTTTACTTAACAATAACCGCTTTGGGGATTCTGTCTATGCGTTTCTAAGCTCGGCGGCACCAACGCCAACCTCGACGCCAATTACGCTGACGTTTCCGGGGGCGACAACGCACACACAAGGGTTTGTCAGCGCAGGCAGCAACCGCGTCCGAGTGTTTCCAGCCTCGCCGCGTGCCACGCCAAGAAGCGGAACCGCCGTGCTGGATGCGACGCTCGACTTAGGCAAAGATGCAATCCGAACCGTATTTGTGATAGGAAACAGCACGCTTGAAGCCTTAGTCGCCAACGATGACCGCATCACGACGATTCTCGATACGCTTGACGGCGCCAACGGCTTGCGCGCCGGACAAGGCGCCGTGCGCGTCGTTCACGCGTCGCTTTCGGCAACGCCGCTCAATGTGAATGTGATTGCACGTCCAACCGGTTCAACCGCCGCAGCAACGACGCTCTTTTCTGGCGTAACGCCACGCTCGGTAACAGATTACGCCACCGTTACCGCAGGCAATTACGACCTCTTCGTGCTTCGAGCCGGCGGCGCAAGCGATACGCTCGCCCGTGCGCTCAATACAGCCATCAACAGTCGTCGCGTCTTTACGGTGTATGCAAGGGGGACAATTGACAGCGCCAGCACCTCGCCCAGAGGATTCAATGTGTCAATTTTAACTGACCGCTGAGAAACCCAAACGAAAACGACAAAGCCCGCTTGTAAGAGCGGGCTTTGTGATTCGAGGGCGCGACTTGCCGCGCTATGTGGAAACATACGGCCACTTGCCTTGCTCGGTCAAAACCAGTTCAATGACATCGCGCACGCAGCCCTTGCCGCCGTCGTAAGCCGAAATGTAAGCAACACGGTTGCGTAGATACTCGACGCCGTTGAGCGGGACACATGAAAATCCAACTTTTTCAAGCACAGGCAAATCGGAGACATCATCGCCGATGTAAAGGCAGTGTTTATCCTCGACGCCGTAGAGAAACTTAATCTCTGCATAGGTTTCTGCCTTATTGCGAATGCCGAGATAGACATCGGTAACGCCAAGCTCAATCATTCGGCGCAGCGCAGCCTTTGAGGGTCGCTCTGAAATAACGGTGATGCGCAGCCCTTGACGCAAGGCTTCCTTAATCGCAAAGCCGTCGCGTGCGTTGAACGTGCGAACCTCGTCGCCCGATTCAGTGTAGTTAAGTTGTCCATCGGTAAGCACGCCGTCGACGCTGAGGATGATGACGCGAATGTCTTTCAGAGCATCTTTATAGCGCTGCTCGCCGCTGCTGGTAACTGGTATTCCCATTAAATCCATTTCGCTCTTATGCAACCGTTGTTTTAAAGGTTTTTGAAAGTTCAAAAAGAGAGTGAAGTTCACGAACCATTGCCTCAAAGCGGTTGAGCGGAAACTGCGTTGCCGCATCGGACTTGGCTGCCGAGGGATTCGGGTGAACTTCCATAAAGACGCCGTCGACCCCGACCGCGACCGCCGCGCGCGCAAGCGCAGGAATAAACTTGCGCTCGCCCGACGAGATGCCGTTGCCTGCGCTTGGCAGTTGAACACTGTGCGTGGCATCGAAGATGACGGGAAACCCGGTCTCCGACATGGTTGGCAGCGCGCGATAATCGACCACTAAGTTATGATAGCCAAAACTTGTCCCGCGCTCGGTGAGCAGAAGTTTTCGATTGCCTGTTTCTAAAACTTTCTCGGCAGCCTTGCGCATGTCATCGGGCGCCATGAACTGCCCTTTCTTGATATTAACAACTTTTCCAGTCGCGCCTGCCGCCTGCAAGAGTTCCGTTTGGCGCGAGAGAAATGCCGGAATTTGAAGCACATCGACATACGCTGCCGCGCGCTCGGCTTCTTCGGGCAAATGCACATCGGTCAGAACTGGCAGGTCGAGTGTGTCTTTGACCTCGCGCAGAATTTTTAACGCGGCCTCATCGCCGATACCGGTGAACGATTTGCTCGAGGTGCGGTTGGCTTTTCGGTAAGATGACTTAAAGACCAACGCGACATCGGCACGCTCTGCCGCCGCTTGGAGCCGCGAGGCGGTTTTGAGAATCATCTCGCGGCTCTCGACAACGCAAGGACCTGCAATGACCAGAAGCCGCTTGCGATTGCCAATGGAAATGTTGCCGATAGAAAATGTGTGTGCTCTCACGAGAAATGGATTTCCCGAAAGTTACGAGAGATGAAGCAAACTTCAAGAGGCTACTACTGGGCAAGTACGCTCATTGAGACGCCGTTAATCAACCGTATCAAGGTTGGATAGGAGACCGCCGTGCGCTGCGTGGGCTGTCCGGGATCAATAAGGTCGTGTGATAGACTGTCCGATGCCGGAAAGCGGTAGGTTTGAACGGTTGCTGCGCCGCGCTGTCGCCACAGCTCGACGAGTCGGTCGCAGGTCTCGTTGTTGATTGCGGCATCGTTCTCATTGGTTACCATCACAATCGAGCCGGCGACGGGCGCACGCGATTCAGCATACGATAAAACCGAAAGCGAGAGCCGCAAGACTTCGCCCATTGCGTGCGTCGAGAATCTTGGATAGACGAGCGCTGTGCCTTTAAGATTCTCCTTCTCGTCTTCGCGCCACCAAATAAATTGGTTTGGAAGCGTGAGCAATAAACTTGCAGCGGGCTTGGCGAAATCGTCTCGAACCAGCTTCGAGCAGAGAATCGGTGCGATGACGACGGCACGATGCACGTCGCTCCGATGTGCCGCCGCCCATGCCGCCATCACGCCGCCCGCCGATAAGCCAGCGACGGTAATTTCTTCGCCCAATCCCCCCGCAATGTCGAGCGTCTCGTCGGTAAAGCGCGTGAGTTCTTCGGCGGTCAGGTTCTTTAAATCGTCGGTCATTTTGTCTTTAAGCCCGTGATGCGGCTGACGCGGAATCAAGACATTATAGCCCAAGTCATAGAACTGTTTTCCAAGTGCGCGAAATTGGTTTGGGCAGTTTGTAATGCCGTGATGAAAGACAACCACGCGGCTGACGCGGCGTCCGTGCGTTAATAAAATCGTTTGGGCAAGCGAATCAATATCGGGCGTATCAAGCGCGCGAAGTGCGTCGAGTCGCCGCAACGCCCTGTCGTAACTGGTGTCGGCGGAGACGGCGGAGACAAGGTCGTGGTAGCGCATCGGCTTCAAAAAAAGCCACGCGGCGAAAAGCGCGACGAGAAAAACGAGTGCGATAAACGCTCTAAAAATAAGTCCAACCAACTTGACAAGTATCTGCATATTCATTAGCTTAAAGGACTATCAAAAAACATTACCGCCGCGCGGCGGCAGGTATAGAAACAAAACGACAAAACGACGATGGGAACTCTGCTACGAAAGTCA
Source organism: [Candidatus Thermochlorobacteriaceae] bacterium GBChlB (assembly GCA_000724175.1). GTDB lineage: Bacteria > Bacteroidota > Chlorobiia > Chlorobiales > Thermochlorobacteraceae > GBChlB. The sequence goes on from JPGV01000015.1 coordinate 163,792, forward strand.
GCGCTTGTCGTGCTGGCTCTGCACACACTGCTTCACGCATCAATGCTCTTTGCACAATCAACGGGGACGCTCGTCGGAAGCGTCAAAGACCGCGCAACAGGCGAAACACTCGTGGGCGCAACAATTTCGCTGCAAGGACTGCGCATCGGCGCAACGGCCAACGCCAAAGGCGACTACGAAATTAAAAACATTCCCGCTGGCTCTTACAAAGCAACCGCGCGGCTCGTCGGCTACGAAAGTGTTACGCTCGATGTAACCATTGCAGACGGGCAATCCACGCGGCTCGATTTCCAACTTAAAGAAGCGCCGAGAATTTTAGAAGAAGTCGTTGTAACCGCATCGAAGGGACGGAACGAAAAAAAATTAGACGCGCCAGTAACGATTGAGACCGTTAGCTCCGAAGCGTTGAAAATTACGGCAAGCCCGTCGCCGCTCGGTGCAGTGGCAAAATTGAAAGGCGTCGATTTTGTCGAGCGCGGCATCAACACCGTCGACATCACGTCGCGCGGGCTCAATACGCAGTTCAATACGCGCATGCTCACGCTTATCGATGGACGCTTGGCGACGCTGCCCGGACTCGGCTTGCCACAATTCGTGCTGGCGCCAAACCCAACAATTGACATGGCGAACATTGAGGTCGTTGTCGGTCCAGCCGCCGCGCTCTACGGTCCTAACGCCCACGCTGGGGTTGTGAATATGATTACCAAAGACCCGTTCAACTACGCGGGCGCAGATGTCTCGCTGCGCGGCGGGACGCAGTCGCTTTACGATGTGAATCTGCGCTACGCTGATTACGCTGGGAACGTCGGCTGGAAAATTACGGGGCAAGTGATGGACGCCAATCAGTTCGAGAGCGGCAACGTGTTTATTTTCGTCGCGCCAAATCTCGTCGGACAAAATCAAACCGTGCTGAATCCGCAAACGCCCAACGCGCTTCGCATCACACAATCCAATCTTGACAACTTCATAAGTCTCGGTAACGCATGGCGCGAGACAGAAGTGTCGAGAATGAAAGCGGGGTTGCGCAAAGTCGACGGCGCGCTGTTCTATCGCAGCGACGAGTTCAACGCCAAGTTCGCCGCAGGCTACTCGCAATCGACGGGATTTCTGGGCAGCAACTTCGGCATTTTGGAAGCCAACAACTACGCAATTCAATATCAAAACCTGCAACTGAACGGCGCGGTTGGAAAACTCGGCTACTTCCTTCAAGTAACGCGCACTGCCAACAACGCAGGCAATTCATTCCAACTGCACGACCGCGCCGAGTGGCTGTCCCGAGAAGCCACGCGCATTCGCTCAACGGGCGGCGCGACGCTCACACGCGAGCAAATCATCAGCCGCATCAATACCGCCTTCGTCGATTCTGCCTCCGCCACGACCGACGACTCGCAACTCTATGACTCCGAACTTCAACTGCGCTACGACCTCGAAGGCTTTGAATTTGTTGGCGGCGCTCAATATCGACGTTACTTGCCAAAAGCAGGATTTTTGACCAATGGATTCTTCAGACCCGACAGCGACATCACAGCGACCGAACTTGGCGCGTATCTGCAAATCGATAAACGCTTGCTCGATAACAAACTGCGCCTGACGGCAGCTGCGCGTGTCGATAACCACACTTATTACAACACGCAGTTCAGCCCAAAGTTTAGCCTCGCTTACGAGGTCGTTCAGAATCACAATTTTCGCGTCGGCTTTAACCGCGCGTTCAAAGTGCCAGTCATTTTGGAAAACCACTTGTTTCTCTTCGGCGGGGCGGCGCGCGGCAATGTGCGCGGCTATGAAGTGCGCGATTCACCGACGCGCAACGCAGAAGGCAGGCCCACAGGAAATATCGTTGCGCGATACGATGCGCTACGACCAGAACAGGTCAATACCTTTGAAATCGGCTACAAAGGCTTGTTTGAGCAGCGCTTGTTTGTCGATGTCGTGGCATATTACTCGCGCTACACGGATTTTTTGAGTCCCGCATTTCAAATCTCAAACGGCGTTTCAACATTCGCGTTTGATAGCAACGGTAACCTTTCGGGCTTCGACCCGCGCACAGGCGGCGTCGGCATTCCGGGACAACTGACGACCTATTTTAACTACGGCGCGGCAACGATTGCGGGCGCGGACATCGGACTGACTTATTACTTTAACAACGACATCATGCTCGAAGTGAGCGCGTCGTTTATGCAACTCTCTGGCGGCGAAAATCCATTTGAAGCGCAAGGCGTCCCGCTTCTGTTGAACGCGCCAACCTCGAAATACAAAGCCACGCTGACTGTGAAAAATCAACTCCTGCAAGGCTCATTTGCCAGCCTTCACGGGCGATTTATTCCAAGTTACACCTTCCGTGCTGGTCGCTGGAACGGTGTCCTGAACGACCGCACCGTCGTAGACCTGACGCTCGGATACGAGTTCAAAGAGCTGGGCATCACGGTGCAGGGCAGTGTGAATAATCTGTTCGATAATCTAACGCCCGATGTGTTAGGCTCGCCAATTATGCGCCGATTTCTCTCGGCGTCGATAACGAAATCGTTTGGGAGTTTTATCAATCGCTGATGCAACGTATATTCGCGCTCCGCCGTATCTTTTAGTAACTAAAAAAAGTGAAATTATGACACGCATATCAACACTGTTCATCGCTGCTCTTCTTCTGGTTGTTGCAACGGCTGCTTTTACAACGCCGACGCCATCGGTCGAGATTGGGAAAGTTGTGCCAAACTTCAAAGCCAAAGACATTGACGGCAAAGAGCGTAGCCTCGATGAATTTAAAGGCCAAGTCGTCGTCTTGGAATGGTCTAACCCCGGCTGCCCGTTTGTCGTCGGACATTACAAAACCGGCAACATGCAAAAGCTTCAAAAGAAAGCGATTGAGAGCGGTGCAGTTTGGCTGATTGTGAACTCAACCAACCCAAAGCATCAGGACTTTAAATCGGGCGCAGACTTGAAAAAGCAATATGCCGAATGGAACTCGAGTTACACCGCGCACCTCATTGATGACAACGGCGCTGTCGGCAGACTCTTCGACGCGAAAACCACGCCGCACATGTTCATCATTGATAAAGATGGCAAGCTCGCCTACATGGGCGCGATTGACGACGATGCCAGCGCGAAAGGCGGCGCAAACGCAAAAGTAAACTATGTCGCGCAAGCGCTCGATGAACTTAACGCGGCCAAAGAAGTCTCGGTGAAAACCACGAAGCAATACGGCTGCTCGGTGAAGTATGCGTCCAACCCGCAATAATCGGCTGCACGATAGAACGAACTATGAAGCCGCGATGACGAATCCTCATTGCGGCTTTTTGATTTAAAGCGGCATGTCAATCGAAAAAAAACTCTCGCACATCGATGCGTCGGGCAATGCGGCAATGGTGAATGTGTCGGAAAAGCCCGTAACGGCGCGGCTGGCGCGAGCAAGGGCAATTGTCGAACTCGGTGAAGAAATTTTATCGAGCCTTCAAAACGGCGACGTGCAAACTAAAAAAGGCGCGGCGTTCCAAACGGCAATCATTGCAGGCGTTATGGCGGCAAAGAAAACCGGCGAATTGATTCCGCTTTGTCATCCGCTCGGCTTGGAAGATTGTCAAATCACCATTGCGCCGATTTCAACCAGCGAAATCGCCATTGACTGCACGGCGCGCCTGCACGGAAAAACCGGCGTTGAAATGGAAGCCCTGACCGGTGCAACGCTTGCCGCGCTCACAATTTATGATATGTGCAAAGCGCTCTCGCACCACATCGTCATCAAAGAAATTAAATTGATAGAAAAGCGCGGCGGCAAGTCGGAGTTCACCACAGAAAAGTAACTTCAATCTGAATTCGGTGAGAAAAAATATGATTCCGAAAGTGTATGGACTTGTGTTAGCGGGCGGCAAAAGTTCACGCATGGGACGCGATAAGGGCGCCATTGACTATCATGGCAAAAGCCAACGCGAGTATTGCTACGAGTTGCTGTCAATGGTTTGCGATGCTGTCTTTATCTCGTGCCGAAAAGAACAGTCGGAAAACATTGAGCCGCAGTTGAACAAACTGTTCGACCGCGTGGAAAATTTAGGTCCGACGGGCGGCATCTTAACGGCGTTCGAGTATGAACCTGCCGCCGCATGGCTGGTCGTGGCGTGCGATTTGCCCTATCTCAATGAGCAAGCCCTTCGCGTGTTGCTCGACGCGCGCGATGCTGAAAAAGTAGCTACGGCATACAAAAATCCCGACGATAATGCTTTTCCTGAACCGCTCATTGCGATTTGGGAACCAAAGAGTCGAGTGCTGCTCGAAACTGCCGTTGCCCAAGGAAAAAACTGCCCGCGTAAAGTGCTTATCAATGCCGACTGCAAACTCATTGCGCCGCCCACGCCCGATGTGATTGCGAACATCAACACGCCCGACGAGTATCAGCGCGTTGTCTCGACATGGTCAAAATCATGATGAAAATCATCGTTACGGCGGTCGCGCTAACGGTCGCAACGCTCGCGGTGGCGCAATCGCTATTGCCGCCAAAATATGAGCTACGCGCGGTGTGGATTGCCACGGTCGATAACATCGACTTCCCGTCGCGCAAAGCAATGCCCGCCGACTCGCAGCGCTTGGAATTTCAAGCAATTCTGGATGCGCATCAAAGAATCGGAATGAATGCCGTCGTGGTGCAAATCCGTCCTGCCGCCGATGCGTTCTACCAAAGCGACAAAGAGCCGTGGTCAGAATGGCTAACGGGAACACAAGGCAACCCGCCTGACCCCTATTACGACCCGCTCGTATTTATGATTGACGAGGCGCACCGCCGCAATCTGGAATTTCACGCTTGGATAAATCCTTACCGCGCGGTCTTCGACGTCGATTCATCGAGCATCGCGCCCGACCACATCACGCGCCGAAAGCCCGAGTGGTTTTTTCAATACGGCAAGAAAAAATACTTCAATCCCGGACTGCCAGAGGTGCGGGATTACATCACCGACGTCATTGCCGACATTGCCAAACGCTACGACATCGACGCCGTGCATTTCGACGATTACTTCTATCCGTATCTCATCGCCAACCAACCGCTCAACGCCGACAGCGCAACATTTCAAGCGCATTCAAATGGATTCCGCTCAATCGGTGATTGGCGACGACATAACATCGACTTGCTCATTCAAGCGGTGCAGAAAAAATTAGCGGAGCTAAAGCCTTATGTCAAATTCGGCATTAGCCCTTTTGCGGTATGGCGAAATCAAAGAGACGACAAAGACGGGTCGGCGACCGACGCGGGGCAGCCAACCTACGACTATCTCTACGCCGATGTGCGCAAGTGGCTGCGCGAGGGCTGGATTGACTATGTTGCGCCACAACTCTATTTCCCAATGTCGTTTGCGCGCGTGCGATACGATGTGATGCTCGACTGGTGGAGCAAAAATAGTTACGGGCGGCATCTATACATCGGGCAAGGCGCCTATCGGCTCGGGCGCGACTCCGTCTGGAAAATTCCCTCCGAGATGCCGAACCAACTGCGGCTGAATCGCGCAAATAAAAAAACAAACGGCAGTATTTACTTCAGCTCAAAATCGCTTCTGAAAAATCCGCTGGGCATTTCGGATTCGTTGAAAAAAGACTTTTACAAGTTTCTGGCACTTGTGCCGCCAATGCGCTGGAAAGACCGTGTTCCGCCGAACACGCCCGCCAACATTAGCGTTACAGCCGATAAAGAAAACGGAATAATTATTTCTTGGGATAAACCAAGCGCGGCGGCAGACGGTGATACAGCGACTTACTTTGCTGTCTATCGATTCAAAGCAACTGAAAAAATTAGCATCAACGACGTGCGTAAAATGGTTGCAGTTCAACGCGGAACCACATGGCGCGACACAACAGCAGCAGGCGGAACATACAACTATGTTGTTACTGCCTTCGACCGTCTGCACAACGAAAGCCGCCCAACAAAAGCCGTCCGCGTTACAATTCAATAGGGCTAATGAAGACTTCATCACCTACACGGAGCGTTTTTCCAACCTCGCTCGCAGGCACAAGCGTATTGACGCTCAATTTGTAGAAGTGATTAAAGCGCGATGGCTCTGCCCACATCGGCAGTGTCGCCCTTCGTTTTTCAGAAAAGTGTTTTTGAAAACCGCTTATGGTGTCGCCCGTAAGCGCGTCGCGCGTCGGCACAACGCACCGCTGACACGGATTGACGCCGTAGAGCCTCACGTCGCCGATGCGAAACGGCATCAGGTCATTCTCTAAGCCAAACAAACGGTCTTCCCAAAAGGCGTCATCAACGCCGCCGATTTCCAGATTCGCCCGAAAGCGCAGGCGCATATCTTGTTCGCTAAGTCCATCGAACCATGTGGCTATTTCGGAGAGTGTGGCCGAACTGGTAACTGTCGGGCCTGTCGCCGTAAGGTCATCGGGAAATCCTTGGACGGTATTCTGCGAGAGCTTTACGGCGATGCCGAAAAAATCAGAAAACCACGCTTCGAGTTTTGATTTGTCTGTATCGAGATGAAAATGAGCGCTGCCGCCGCTGTGTTGGAGCAGGGCAGTGCGTTCTGTGAGATTGAACTGTGAACGAATGCGGTGAATGTCGGGAAAGCGTTTGGCATTGACGAACTTCCAGCTCGAATCCACAAGCGCGAATTCACGGTCATGCTCAAGCGTGCCGCCAGCCGTAACCGTTGCGCGCTCGACCGAGATGCCATCAAGCGATTTGATTGGGTAAATTAAAATGCGCGCTAAGAAAGGCATCTCCCAAAAACACTTGAAAACATTAGTGTTGGCAGGCGTCGAGCCATACTTCGCCGCCCTCAAAGACTTCCTTCTTCCAAATCGGCGCCGTTTTTTTCAGCGTATCGATACAGAACTTACAGGCTTCGAAGGCTTCGCGTCGATGCGGCGTAACGACGGCAATGGCAACGGCGATGTCGCCGATGTCGAGCTTGCCAACGCGATGCACCATTGCAATTTTTTTGGCAGGAAATTTTTGCATCGCCTCGCCAGCAATCTGTTGCATTTTTTTGATAGCCATGGTCTCGTAAGCCTCGTATTCCAACCAATGCACCGTCTTACCGTGATTATGATTGCGAACAGTGCCGAGAAAGAGCGCAAGCCCGCCACACTCCGGCGCGCGCACTGCGTCTAAGACATCTTGCACGTTGATGGGCTTATCCAAAATTTTGAAATATGTGTCTTGCAATAGCTCCGTTTGCATCGTTTGTGGATGTTGAGTTGAAAAAAATTACCCGCCGCTCACGGGCGGTATGACGGCGACGTCGTCGGTTTCAGCAAGCGGTAAGTGCGGTTCAGCGTAGTCTTCGTTCACCGCTATCAGAAGCGACTTCAAAGTTTGAAACTGCGGGTAAGTTTCTTTAAGATACCAAAGAAGCGATTCCGCTGTCGCACCATCGGGCAGCGTCAACACAAGGGCGTCGCTGCCGACAATCTCGCGCCCGACCGCGAAAAATTTGACTGTGATGTTCATGCTCAAAAAGTTTATCCAAAGCCAACACCCTGAAAAGTAAAAAGATTTACTGAAAACGACTTGCGCAAAAAAAAAGTTGTGATATTTTCTCGTTTCTATGACAACAAGATAAATTCGCTATGGCAGACGTCGCCGAAGCAGTAAAACGAAACAACATACAGTCTCCTAAACCTAATGCGCCGCAACTCATTGACAACCACGGGCGCGTGGTGAGCTATGTGCGCCTCTCTGTTACTGACCGATGCAACTTGCGCTGCGTCTACTGCATGCCGGAACAAATGAAATTTATGCCCCAAGAAGAGTTACTCTCGTTTGATGAACTCTTCCGCCTAATGAAAATTTTATCGTCGATGGGAATCTCAAAAGTGCGCATCACGGGCGGCGAACCCTTTATGCGCGACGGCTTAACGGATTTTCTTTGGCAGCTGAAAACCCTTGAAAACATTGAGGAAATTAACATCACGACCAACGGCGTTCTGACGAAAAAACACATTCCCGAATTGAAACGAATCGGCATCGCGTCGGTGAATTTAAGTTTGGATACGCTCGACCGAGAGCGCTTCAAGCATGTAACGCGCCGCGATGAACTTGTTGCCGTGATGGACACCTTTTACGCGCTCTTACGACACAACATCGCCGTTAAAATCAACGCAGTCGTTACGGACGGGTTCAATACCGATGATATTGTGCCGCTTGCCGACCTGACGAAATCTTATCCCGTCTCTGTGCGCTTCATTGAGGAAATGCCGTTCAACGGTGTCGGCGCCGACCGCCAAGTGCTGACATGGAATTACAAAAAAATTCTCTCCGCGCTCTTCGCCGCTTATCCAACAATGAAAAAACTCGACGACGAGCCGTTCTCGACCTCCATGAACTATACCATTGACGGGCATTACGGCAGCGTTGGCGTCATTGCCGCATACTCGCGCACATTCTGCGGCACGTGCAATCGAATTCGGCTGACGCCAAAAGGAAAACTGCACACCTGTCTTTACAGCAACGAAGGGCTTGACCTCAAACACCTTCTGCGACAAGGCGCTACGGACGACGAGATTGAGCGCGACATTCGCCAAACGGTTTCATCGCGTTACAAAGATGGCTTCGATGCCGAAGCCAATCGATTTGGTCATTTGCCTGTGTCCGAATCTATGTCTACCATCGGCGGATAAAAATGACCACCTCTGTTGAAGACGCTAAGCTGGTTCGCTCTAAATCGATTCGATTCAATCGCAATGAGTGGGGCGGCGCGTTTGGCGATATTGGCACGGATTTTCCCCTTCTGGTCGGAATGATTCTCGCTGCAAGGCTCGACGCGGCAAGTGTCTTGGTCGCCTTCGGTGCGATGCAAATCCTAACGGGCGTTGTCTACAAACTGCCAATGCCAGTGCAACCGCTCAAAGCCGTCGCCGTCATCGTCATCACGCAAAAACTCGGCGGTGAAATTCTCTTTGGAGGCGGCTTGGCGATTGGACTCTTGATGCTGCTGCTCACGCTCACGGGCGCATTGGAATTTTTAGCAACGCGCATTCCGAAAGCAGTCGTGCGCGGATTGCAACTCGGACTTGGCGTGCAGCTCGGAATGCTTGCGCTCAAAGATTATGTGCCGACAAACGGCATCGAGGGCTACGCGCTCGCAGCTGTGGCATTCGTTATTATCTTGTTCCTCATCGGCAAGCAAACCTATCCTGCGGCAGTGATGGTTATCGCTGGCGGCGTTGTATTGACGCTGGTCTCCTCGCCTGAACCCATCAACCTGATTTTCAGCGTTAGCTTTCCAAAACTGCATGCGCCAACGCCGGAGAGCGTCTGGAACGGCTTGATTTTACTGGCATTGCCGCAGATTTCGCTCTCGCTTGGAAATTCAATTCTCGCCACGAAGCATGTCGCCAACGATTTATTCCCAGAGAGAAACTTGACCGTGAGCAGCATTGGCATCACGTATTCGTTGATGAACTTAATTTCGCCGTTTGTGTCAGGTGCGCCAGTTTGTCATGGAGCGGGCGGCATGGCGGGACACGCAGCGTTTGGCGCGCGCACGGGCGGCTCGGTCATGCTCTACGGCGCGTTTTATCTTCTCTTGGGAATTTTCTTCGCGCAAAGCTTCGAGAGCGTCGTTAAATTTTTTCCACTTCCGATACTCGGTGTCATTTTGTTTTTCGAAGCAGTGTCGCTCATAAAACTCACGCGCGATGCAGCGGAGTCAACAATCAATTTCACAACGGCAATTTTTGTCGCGCTCTTGGCAATGAGTTTGCCTTACGGCTTTCTCGTCGGGCTTGTCGTCGGAACGGCAGCGTATGAACTGATGAAACGCGGCATGACGAAACTGGATTCGTAAATTTTTCCAAACGCAATTTTTTTGTTCAATCAAATTTCAAACATCAAATCCAACCATGAAAGTGCGCGTTCTTGCCCTCCTGTTCCTAACGATTTTATTTGGGTGTAAAAAAGAAAAAACCGACGACATTGATTTAAGCGCAGGCAAGCGGGTGCTGGAGGAAAACGCCCGTATTGAAAAAAATATGCGCGACGGCTTGAAATTCTTGGAAGAAAATGCAAAAAAAGAAGGCGTGAAAACATTGCCGAGCGGATTGCAATACAAAATCGAGAAATCAGGAACAGGTGATAGCGTCAAATTGAACAGCGTGGTAACCGTGCATTATCGCGGCGTCTTGATTAACGGCGACGAGTTCGATAGTTCCTACAAACGCGGCGAACCCGCAACCTTCGGTGTTACCGAAGTCATTCCGGGCTGGACGGAAGCCTTGCTCAGAATGAAAGCTGGCGACAAGTGGAAAGTCTTTATCCCGCACCGATTGGCTTACGGAAATTTCAGCCCAAGCCCGAACATTCCAGCAGGCTCGACGCTCATCTTCGACATCGAGTTGCTCAATGTCAAGTAGCTAAGCCAAAAAAGTTGCACAAGTTTAGGGGATTTTTTAAAAAAAAGTCGCTCTTTTTAAGAACTTAGTTTTTAAAGATGTGCGGAAAATCACAAGAGCGCCGTTTTTAATGGTTTCGTAACAATCCAGCGGTTAGTTTTGCAACCGTTTTTTAGGACATAGTTCTTTTACGATTTTCACGATGACTACTACTGATGTTCTTTTATCCTAACATTTACATTTAGTCTCGATTGTCTAAACCAAAAATTTTTCAGCAACAATTTTTTCTAACACAAACATGACACGCGTATCGAACCACTATGACTAAAGCAGCCTTCCGCGCGATTTCGCACTTGGCGAGACGCGCATGGGGCTATGCTTCGACCACACACGCGCTCAGCGCGAAAGCATCACACATACCGCACGGTGTAGTTCAACCCAAAAAGGGAAACGGGATTACACATTCACATCAGAGTCCGACAACGCGACCGCTTCACGTCGGAGTTTCCTTGGCATCAAAGGCGTTACAACGATACAGGCAATTTTTTTCAAGTCCGCTTGAAGCGTTGCACCGCGTCGTTGCGCCCGAGCCGAAACCCGTTTCTAACACAATCAAATTCACAAACAATCTTTTTGGAGGTAACCACACCATGTCTAAATACATCACTCTTTTCGCATCTCTCGTTTTAGTCGTCGCGCTTTCCGCCTGCTCCGACAACAACCTTGTCAATTCTGACCCAATGGCAGACAAGGCAAGAAACAAAAGAGCAACGGCGGTTTCCGACGATATGTCGCTCCAAGCAACGACCACCGAAGGCTTCGAGAGCGGCAGCAAAACCAGCTACGCGGCTGGCACAGTAACGCTCGGCACGGGTTCTTACACGCTGACCGAAGCGCTTATCGGCAACTCGACCAGCGACCGTAAGAACGGTGCGCAATCAGCCCGCATCCGTGAAACGGGTCGCGTAACTATGAACTTCAACCGCACTACTGGCGCAGGCACAGTTACGGTTCGCCACGCGGTTTTCGGCACGGACGGCGCGAGCAGCTTCGAACTCTGGATGTCGACCAACAGCGGTGCGTCTTGGACGCGCGTCGGCTCGGCGGTTACGGTGTCGTCGACCTCGCTCCAAACGGCGACATTTACGGTCAATGTCGGCGGCACAGTGCGCTTCGAGATTCGCAAGGTCTCGGGCGGCGCGAACCGCATCAACATTGATGACATTGTTATCACTGACGGCACAGGTAGCACAACGCCTCCACCTCCGACAGGTGGCAACGAAATCGAGCCGAACAACACCACCGCGCAAGCGCAAGCGGTTACTGCGCCCGCAACCATCGTGGGCTTCATCAGCAGCACCAGTGATGTCGACTACTTCCGCGTGAATGCAACCGCAGGTCAAACGATAACGCTCAACATGACGGTTCCGTCGTCGGTTGATTACGACCTCTATCTCTTGAACTCGTCTGGTGCATTGCTTCGTGGCTCTGAAAACGGCACAGGCGCAAGCGAGTCGATTAGCTTCGTGGCGACCTACACGGGAACGCATTTCGTTCAAGTGATGCGTTACAGCGGCAGCAGCACAACGGCGAGCTACTCGCTCAGCATCAATGTCTCTGGCAGCACCGGCGGCGGCACAACGCCTCCTCCGCCGACATCGTCCAACGAACACATGGTGATGGGGAATCCTGACGGCGCAATCGCCAGCACAACCAGCCCGGCGAAATACCTGATGGAAAAACCGCAGTATGCCTTGTCCTACAACCGCGATAAGGGCATTCCGAACTGGGTGAGTTGGAGAGTCGATGCCTCGTGGATTGGCAGCGCACCGCGGCAGGACGACTTCCGTGCTGACAACACGCTTCCAGCAGGGTGGTATCAAGTCGGCGGCAGCAGCTATTCGGGCAGCGGCTTCGATAGAGGACATAACTGCCCTTCGGCAGACCGCACCAACTCGGTGGCAAACAACTCGGCAACATTCTTGATGACCAACATGATTCCGCAGGCGCCCGATAACAACCAAGGTCCGTGGGCAAGCCTTGAAAACTACACGCGTACGTTGGTCAATCAAGGCAACGAGTGCTATGTCATCATGGGTCAATACGGCGTCGGCGGCACAGGGTCAAACGGCTCACGCACTAGCATTGACGGCGGCAGAGTTACCGTTCCTGCAAGAACTTGGAAAGTAATCGTGGTGCTTCCCGTCGGTTCAGGCGACGATGCAGCCCGCGTAACAACGGCAACCCGCGTCATTGCGGTCGATATGCCAAATACGCAAGGCATTCGCAGCCAAAGCTGGGGCAACTATCGCACGACGGTCGATGCGATTGAACAAGCCGCAGGCGTGGATATTATGTCCAGAGTCTCGGCAAGCGTTCAAGCCGTCATTGAGTCGCGCGTCGATAACGGTCCGGTTCAATAATCTCTATCGGCAAGCCCGCGCAGCAATGTGCGGGCTTTGCCTTGTCGTTACAGGTTGCTCAGGAATGTTCCGTTTGAAAGAGCAACATTTTTCTCGAGCAAGTTTTTACATCAAACAAACAATTATCAATCCTTGAAGGAGTAAAACAATGCGTAACACTCTTCTTAAAATCTCCGCCCTCGTCGTAATGGCGGTATATTTCGCCGCGTGTTCTCAGCTTCCGAATGCGCCTGAAACTGAAACGCCAAGCAAACAAAAATCCATTGAAGTTCCAGTTGGCGCGCCCGATGCAGAACTTTTCTCGACAAGCGTTCATCTGACGATGGGCAATCCAAGCGGCGCGGTTACAAGCACGAGCAGCCCGTCGAATTACTTGATGGTGAAGTCTCAATATGCGTTGGCGTATCAACGCGATTTAGGCATTCCGCGTTGGGTAAGCTGGCATCTTGACCGCTCATGGCTCGGCAGTGCGCCGCGTCAAGACGACTTCCGCGCCGACGGCACGCTTCCCTCGGGCTGGTATCGTGTCAGCAACACCAGCTACACTGGCAGCGGCTTCGACCGCGGGCATATGTGTCCGTCTGCCGACCGCACCAACTCGATTACGAACAATTCGGCGACGTTCCTGATGACGAATATGATTCCGCAAGCGCCCGACAACAACCAAGGTCCGTGGGCGAGACTTGAAGACTACTGCCGCACATTGGTGAATCAAGGCAATGAACTCTACATCATTTGCGGTGCTTACGGTTCAGGCGGCACAGGGTCGGCAGGATATAAGACATCTATTGACGGCGGCAGAGTGCGCGTTCCGTCAAGAACATGGAAAGTGATTGTGGTGTTGCCGAGCGGCACCAACGATGTGGCTCGCGTTACAACATCGACGCGTGTGATTGCGGTCAACATGCCGAACTCGCAGGGCATTCGCAGCGCAAATTGGGGCAGCTACCGCACCAGCGTTGATGCTATTGAGTCAGCGACGGGTCTGAACCTGCTGTCGGCTGTGCCCTCGAGCATTCAAACAACAATTGAAGCCCGTGTAGACAACGGTCCGACTCAGTAAGGATAAATCGACTCTCTAAAGCCTGCGCGCCGCGCAGGCTTTTTTGTTTCGAGTATGCGGAAGCGGTGCTGTGTTTAAATGCAGCGCCAAAGGTGATGTGTGTGGGTGAAAAGTAACGCGGAGAGAGAGGGATTCGAACCCTCGAGGGCTGTTACACCCTACCCGCTTTCCAGGCGAGCGCACTAGACCAACTATGCGACCTCTCCAATTTGGGAACAGATGCCACTGTTTTCCGAAAGGGCTACAAATATACAACCGATTCGTTTTATCTAACAACCCTCGCTGCGCGTTTGATGTCGTCGACCGCCGTTGAAGTTTCGTATCTTACTTTCCATCAACAAAACACTCGATTATGTTCACCGTTCTCAACAACGCCTTGCTTAAATGCGACCTATCCGTTCTGCGAAACAAACACACGCCAAAGCCGCTTTTTCGCCTTGCACTGGAACGGCTCTCGGAAGTAATGGCAATGGAAATTTGCAGCACGTTCACGCTCGATGCCTTTCCGATAGAAACGCCGCTCGAGCTTACCGAAGGCTATCGATTCAAAGAAAAGTTCTTGCTGGCGCCTGTGCTTCGCGCTGGTCTGGGACTTCAAGAAGGGTTCTTGAAATTCTTGCCTGAAGCCACCGTCTCGCACATCGGCGTCTCGCGCGACCACATAACGCATCAGCCGCACTATTATTACTCCAACATTCCCGCTAACATCAACGAGTTGCACGCGATTGTGCTCGACCCAATGCTTGCCACTGGCGGCAGCGCATCGATGGCGGTAAAACTGCTCAAAGAAAAAGGTGCAACGAAACTTACACTCGTCTCTGTCGTCGCTGCGCCCGAAGGCGTTGCGGCGTTCAGCGCGGCACATCCAGACGTGAACATTTTCTCCGCTGCCCTCGACCGCGAACTTAACGAGAACAAATACATTCTGCCCGGACTTGGCGACGCGGGCGACCGACTCTTTGGAACATAAGCCACGCTGCCTAAGCGGCGGATGACTGCGAAGAGGCTCGTCTTGACAAGGCTTTTCAGGCGGTCAGTTCAAATCAATCAACAGAGAACACCAGCGCTGTGCAAGAAAGTGAGGCGACGAATCCAATCCAATGGGACTCGAACAAATATCGGGCTGCATCGGGAACGGTATCGAGAGCCAGACATGTATGTGCATCATCAACGAAACATCAGTGTGCGCGATTTCAATGCGCCGACGCCGCGCACAATAAGTTTATCGGCATATACATCAACGACACCGTAAGCGTTGCTGTGCTGGGGTGCTTCGACCATCGCTTCAAACGAGACGAAGTGAACGCCGTGTTCATGTGCATCACCGCCTTTGTGAAAGTGTCCGTTTAGATATGCAACCACATGGTTGCTTGATGCAAGTCGCTGTGCAATTTCTTGATAGTTCCAAAGAATGCCGTGATTGTCGTCGGTCGTGTTCCAATGGGCGGGGAAGTGGCAAAAAATGATGACGCGCTCGTTTTGCTCTGCCGCTTCCGAAAGCTGCTTATCGAACCAAGCGAGCTGACGGTCGCTGATAGCGCCGCACCACTGGCGCATAGTGGGATTCTCGATGAGAAACTTTTCTGCGGCAAGTTTTTCCTCACCATCGCTCTCGAGGCTTACATCCATGCCGTAAAGCGAGATGAACCGAAATCCCTTGTGAGCAAAGGTGTAGTAAGGCGCCGCCAATTTAAACGTCTCAAGCAACTTGGGAAGCGCAACGCTTAAACAGTGATTGCCGATGACATGATAAACCGCGTGTCGAGACTCGGCGAGAATCGATGCCATCAGCGAAAATTCGTTATGGGTATTGTCCGCGTTGCCATGGACGATGTCGCCGAGTTGAACAGAGAAAGCGAGGTCTTGCTGGTTCCAGTCGGCGACGGCGGCGCGGAGCTTATCGGGAACTTCGCGCAAGCGAAGGTGTCCGATGTCGTCATGGTCGGCGTATTGAATATCAGCGACGACGCCGAAAGAGAAAATTGGTTTGTTCATTGTTCCGCTTATGCAATTGCTTATACCAAATCGACGGCGGGGAGTTCAAAAATAAATGTGCTGCCTTTGCCTTTGCCGGCGGACTCTGCCCAGACTTTGCCGCCGTGCAATTCAGCAATGCGCTTGACGATGGAAAGACCTAACCCGACGGACGCTTCGCCGCCTGTGGGTTGCGCCGACAGTTTTTGAAATTTTCGGAACATCAAAATTTTGTCTTCTTCACTCAGTCCCGGTCCTTCGTCTTTGATTTCAACGCGCCCGATGCCATTCGCTTGTCCGACCGACACCCAAATCGTTTTGCCATAAGGCGAAAATTTTACGGCGTTGGATAATAGCTGCTTAACCAACTCGACCAAGCGGTCTTCATCGCCGAAAACAATGCAGTTGCTTTTAACATCGAGTTCGATTTTCTGCATTTTTTTCGAAGCGAGCTCCTGATGTTTCAGCACGGCAAGCTCGACCAAGCCTTTGAGTGAAATATCTCGTTTGTTGAGCGTCAGGCTTTCAACGCCGAGAATATTGGCATCGAGCAGTTTATCGACCGTGACGCTCATTCGGTTCGACAGGTCGCTGATGATGTTGAGGTATTGAACTTGAAGGTGAAGTGGGATTTCGCCGTTAAGCAACATGCCGGTAAAATCGTGGATGCTGGTAAGCGGCGTTTTAAGTTCGTTCGCGGCGACGCTCAAGAGTTCGGTCTTAAACTCGCTGGCTTCTTGGGCAATTTCGCGCTGCTGTTCCGTAAGTTCCTTTTCGCGTTGAAGGTCTTTTGTGCGGTCTTCCAGTGCCTTGGTACGCTCCTCAACGAGCCGCTCGAGTTCCTTTTGTTTCGAGGCAAGCTGCCGCACGCGCCACGAATACGCGCCGAAACTTGTCAGCGTTATCGTAACGCCGCACATCAAAAAGAACCATGTTGTCTCGTAGAAATGCGGCTCGACTCGGAATGTCAGCGACGCGCCTTGGTCGTTCCAAATGCCGTCGTTGTTGCAGGCAATCACGCGAAAAACATACTGCTTGGGCGCAAGGTTCGTGTATGAATACTCGCGTTTGCTGCCGACGTCAATCCACTCTTTATCGAAGCCCTCGAGCCTGACTTTGAAGCGCGTTCTTTCAGGCGCTGTGTAGGAGAGCGCAGCGTAGCGAAATTCAAACCGCTGCACATCGGGCGGAAGCGAAAGCGACGCGGTTTGGGAGAGAACAAACGTGTTCTTTTCGGTTCTAAGCTGCTCGATTTTAATGGGCGGAATCAGCGCGTTGAAATTCAACCGCGACGGGTCAATGACGACGACGCCTTTATTCGTCGGAATCCACAGCCGCTTGTCGTGGGATTGACACGGAAACGCGGCGCCGACAACTTCTGCGGTCTTCATGCCGTCGGATTTGTTGAACAGGCGCGCCGTAATTTGAACGGGCTTGCCATTGGCAATGTCGTTCAATTGGCGCTGGTCGAGCGATGACACGCCGTTGTTGGCGCCTATCCAAAACCGTTCCTTGTCGTCGGGCAGAATAAAAAACACGGCGTCGCTTGGCATGCCGTTGGCGGTCGTGTAAGTTGTAAAGGTGTTATTTTTCAGACGATTCAATCCCGAATTGGTGCCAAACCAAAGTGTGGAGTCGTTGCCCTCGTGCAAACAAAAAACCACATCAGACGCCAAGCCGTCTTTGGACGTAAAAACGCTCAGGCTGTCCTTGTGCATCTTAATCAGTCCTGTGCCGTCCATACCGAACCAAAGCGAGCCGTCGCGCGTCTCGGTGATGAACATCGTCGAGGCTTTCAGGCGTTTGTCAGAATGCGCTTGAAGCGTATCGTTGATAAGGCAATAGACGCCGCCCGCGCCGCCAACCCAAAGCATACCGGTTTTATCCTCGTGCAGGCAGCGGAGCCGGTCGCCGACGGCGGAGTTGGTCGGGTAACGAATAAACCGCCCATTTACGAATTTGCACAGCCCCGAATACGTGGCGAACCAAAGCGACCCGTCTCGTCTGCGCAGTGCGGCGCGAATCATTTTATCGGGCAACCCGTCTTTGATGTTGTAGACCGTTGTCTTGCCGTTGCGAAGATGGGTCAACCCGTTGGACGTGCCAATCCAAAACGAGCCATCTCGGTCTTCATAAATCATGTAAACAATGTCGTCGGAAAGCCCTTCTTTGACGGTGTAGGTGAGGAACTTTCCGTTCTTAAATCGATTCAAGCCGCCGCGATAAGTGCCGAGCCATAGGTTGCCTTCGCGGTCGACGAGCAGAGACTGGGCTTGGTCATCGGTCAAGCCGTCGGCTTTCGAGAAAAAACTGAACTCTGGTTTGTCTGAGTTGCCGTTATGAACGCGGTAAAGCCCGCTGCCGAACGTGCCGACCCACAGGTTGTCATCATCGTCGGTGATGAGGCTGCGAATGCGTTTGCCGGCGAGCGGGCTGTCGTTAGACAGATGAGCAAAGACGCCGTTGCGATAAGAATAAACGCCATTGTCGCCTGTGCCAAACCAAATGGTGCCTTTGTTGTCTTCATAAATTGTCCATGTGGGCAAAAGCGGGACGCCGTCGCTGGGCGTGTAAAATTGAAACTGCGTGTTTTGATAACTACATAACCCAACAGGTGTGCCGAGCCAGAGAACGCCGCGCGAGTCGAGCCAGAGCGCGTTAATGGTGTTGTGCAGACCAGTGCTGTCGGGAATCGCAAGAGTCGAAATAGTGCCGTTTGAAAATCGAGCCAAGCCGTTGCGCGTGCCAATCCAAACGCCGCCTTGTTTATCGGGACAAAGGTCTAAAATCACGTTGTTGGGCAAGCCATCGTTGGTCGTGTAGGTTTTAAAGATGCCGTCTTTGTAGGCAGAGACGCCGCCGCCGTTGCTGCCTATCCACAGCGTTGAATCTTCGGTTTCGCAGAGCGCCCAGATGCCGTTGTTTTTTAGCGCAGGCGTGTTGGTTTTATTGAACACCGTAAATGAGATGCCGTCAAATCTCACCAGCCCATCAAATGTGCCAATCCAAATATATCCGTCCGAGGTTTGCAGGAGTTCAAGAATGGAGTTCGAGGGCAAGCCTTGTTCGCGTTGCCATGTGTCGTGAGCAAGTTGTGTGATGGATTTCTTGGGGTCGATGGCGTAAAGCGTATTCGGGAAAAATGGTTGGACGCCCAAAGTGCAAGTGCAAACTGCGAACACAAGGCGCATAAGGAACATTTGGCGTGCGCTGGCCACAAACGTCAAGATTAAGTTTTCAAAATTAACTGCGAGAATAGACTGCCGCCAGCAATTTCGCGCGGCGATAAACGGCTGCAAATATAGGGCTTTTCGAGATATACCTTGTCAATTTTAGAAACTCGTTGTCAAGACAACGCCTGATTTTGCAGGCAACTCAAGCGTGTGAACGCCGCCCAATGGCTTGAACGTTTGGCCTGAAAGTAAATCTTTGAACTCGCCGTCGCGTCGAAGCTCAACCGTTTGTTTTTCCGTCGAGTTGTTGAGCAGAACGACAGCCGTTTCATGCTCGAACTTGCGTTCATACCCAATGACGTCTTTTTGGTCGTCGCTCAGCAAAAATGTCAGCGTGCCTTTTCGAAGCGCAGCGCTGTGTTTGCGCAGTAAAATGAGCCGCTTGTGATACTCGAACAGGTCTTGGTCGAACTTGACGGCTTGACGAGCGACAGTGCCGCTTGATGTAAAGAGCGTTTCATCGTCATAAACAAGGTCGTTCCAAAGCATGGGCTTGCGGTCGTCGGGGTCGTCGGCGCCCCACATGCCTGCTTCTGTTCCGTAGTAAAGCATCGGCGAGCCGATATACGTCATTTGAAAGAGCAGCATCAATTTTTGAATTTGCCGCTCTGCGGCATTCGGCTTGCGCGTGTTGTAGGTTGGGTTGTGGCGCGGCGAGGCGTCGCGGTCGTAGTCACGGTCGGGATTGACAATCATCGACGGCAAGCGGTCGGTGTCGTGGCTTTCAAACAAATTCATTAGCCCGTAATTCGCTGCGTCGGGATACGATGCCAAGTGTTCCGATAGGCGTTTTCGAAATTCCGTCGCCGAAATTTTTTTTGTCTTGTTGATGAAATACGACACGCTCGCAATCGCAACGGGATAGTTCATGACCGCATCGAACTCGTCACCTTGAAGCCACTCTTTGGCGTTCTTCCAAATTTCGCCGCTAAGGTAGGCATTTGGATTGATGGCTTTGACAAGGCTGCGCCAGTCTTTCCAAAATGCGTGCGGCACTTCGTCGGCAACATCGAGCCGCCAGCCGTCGACCCCGTTGTCGGGATTTCCATCGGGCATCATCCAGCGTTTGGTGATGGCAAAAATGTGGTCTCGCACATCTTTAACAAGCCCGAACGTGGAATCGCGCGAAAATTCCGGAAGTGACTTTGCGCCCCACCAGCCGTTATAATCAAACGTCGTTCCCGTCGCCGAATCGTTCCAACTTATTACCTGATACCAATGCTTGTAAGGAGAGTTCTGTTGGCGTTTCAATACATCTTGAAACGCCCAAAACCCGCGTCCCGTATGGTTAAAAACGCCATCAATGATGATGCGGATACCTTGCTTGTGCGCTTCGCGAATGAGTTTCAAAAATAAACGGTCCGCATTCGTCCAAACCCACGTGTCGGGATTGGCGGGATTTTCTTTGGCAATGAGCTTTAAATCTTCGGCGGGATTCGGGCCAAAATTAACATCGATGTGATGATACATCGTCGCGTCGTATTTGTGCAGCGATTTGGCTTCAAAGACTGGGTTAAAATAAATCACCTCGACGCCAAGGTCTTTCAGGTAGCCAAGTTTATCCAAAACGCCTTGCAGGTCGCCGCCGTATCGCCGGTTGAAGACATTATCGTAAAATTTCGATGAATTTTTTTTCTCGTCGGGTGTCAGCGCATACCAATCGCTTGTCCAACGGTGCGCTTTGCCAATAGGCTGAGATTTATCCGAAGAGGGGTCATTGTTGCGGTCGCCATTGCGAAAGCGTTCGGGAAAAATTTGATAGAACACAGCGCCCTTCGCCCACTCTGGCGCGAAAGCAATTGAACACGATGACGGTGCGTGCATATTGAGCAATCTCGGTTGTAAAAGAGCAATCAAGCCTACTGCGCTAACCCACACGGTGAACTTCAACTGCTTCATACGTTTGTTTTGATACAAAGATACGATGTGATTGCTGAAAGCCGCTCAACGCAGCGTTGCTTTTTCCAAACCTATCGGGAGATTGCAGTTTTCGAGTTTCGCCCGCCATAGTTTGAGACGCCAAGTCCCATGTGTGAATCGGGCGTGTGGTTGCGCTTAGTGCGCATTGACCTTTGTTGGCTTAACAACGTAGGAGATGATAAAATCTTTGACGAAATCGAACACAATGTAGAGACCAGCGATGCTGAGAACAAGGCAGACCGAGAAAACATATTTTTCGGCGCCGTCGGTATTGATAAGCCGTTCTGGAATTTTCATAATCGCTGTGCCGATTTCCATAAAGAAACCGGCAAGCAAAATACCCATGCCGTTGTGGTGGGAGATGTCGTTGATATAAAGTTGGAGCGAATCGGTTTCTTCTTTTTGGAACAGTGCCAGATTGCGCAGCGCCTCGCGGCTTTCAAGAAAAACGCCCGCTGCCACGAACACGCCGCCGAGCGCATCGACCAAGTCTTCCATCTCCTCGAGGTCGTGTCCTGTTGGAATTATACCCAATGCTTGCGAATAAGATAGCCTTGTTCCCAAGCAAGCGAAGTGCAGGTAGCGAGAATCACGATGCCCAGCAAAATCAAAATTTCGCGGGCGATAAGAAAGAGAAAAAACCGATTGAGCAGTTTGCCGAGCATAGCAAATCGGGTTGTGCGCCTTAGCGCGCATAGTATTTCAGCGTATTGACGCTGCATGGACACTCTTCGGCTATCGCAATGCCTTTGCCAATCAATCCCTCGTCGCGCACTTTGTAAAGGCGTGGCACCATTTTATCGCGCAGTTCCAACGGAGTGATAGGATTAATGTAGATGCTGGTATTGCCCTCGAAGCCCGCTGGAATGTTGATGCGCCACTTAATCAAAATTTTCCAAGGCATGTTATAGACCGAATCAATCGGGGTATAATACCATTCTTCGTTGCACGAAATCGCGCCGCCCATAGCAACATGGCAGGCGTGAACAAGGTCGCTCATGCCGCGCACTTCTTCGGGCGTGTGGTCTTGCGGACGGGCATGTTTGGACTTCGAGTAAATCGCCAGAGTAGGAAAGCGATGCCCAATAGCGGAATAGGCAATGGCATAATCGTTTTCGGCGAAAACCAGATTGTAATGAATCGCCAAGTTTGGACCGTATTCATTAAAGACATTCGGATTGCTGCGAAGCATCTGGATTTGGTTCTCAATGGAAATCGACCAGCTATCGAGTCCGACAAGTTGCTTGTGCAGATGGTCGAAGGATGCGCCAGCAGGTTTAAGCCAGTTTTGGAAAACGCTCACATAGCGCACATAGCGGTTGTTGGCGTAGATGTCTTTGAGCGCGTCGATGGTGGCTTGAAAATAAGCATCATGTTCGGTGGGCGTCATTTCACCGGAACTGAACAACTCGGAGTCGTATTTGGCGTTGCGCTTGAAGTGCCTGCCCGCAATGATGAGTTCGTGGCTGCCGCCGAAGAAGGCATCTGCCATGGAAAGTTTTTCGTCGAGCGACATAGCTTGAATCTCGGCGTAGGTGCGCCCCATCTTGGCGAGCTTATAGTCAATGACTTTCAAGACGTGCTTTAAGCCATCGGCGTCGGAAAGATACTTTTCGCGCCAATCGAGCTGCGCTTTGGTGAGCCGAAAGTTGTAGTTCTTGCGCCAGTAATCGAGCGTAACAATCTCAAAGAGGTTTGGCACGCGGCGAAATTCCGCTTTCGTTTGGTCGTATTGAGAGGCAGGCAGGTAAGAAAGTTTCTGATAGGTGCCACCGTGACAAACAAGGCGAAATTTTTCAGGCGGCGTTTCAGTGTAGCGCGTTTCGCAAAAAGAGCAGGTATCTTCTTTTTCTTTTTCATCGAGCATCTCGGCCGTTACGGGCGCCTCGTGGTCGAGCGGTTTGCTGCCGCGCCCGGGCACCGACCAAACTTCCGTGCCGTTGAACGGATTGATTTGCTTGACCGTGCCGTCTGGCATCTGATGGTAATACACGTCGTAGCGTGTCAAGGGGACATTGCCGACGGTTTCTTCGTTAAAAGGTCTCTTCGTGCCTAACATTGACAAGCGGTTTAGTTGAAAATAAGACAACCACATACTACAACTGCCCTCCGAGAACGATTTTACTTCCTAAACCTTAAAACTGTAAAACAGTAATGTGCTTTTGTAAAGATACTCAAACCGCAATCGCGCTACAAAGGGCAACCGAAAAAAAGAGGCGATGGTTGCGATGTAACAGGGCGGGACGGGAATGCGTTTCCGATAAACAATATTTTTTTCCAAGCGAGCCTTAGCGCAACGTGTCTGGCGCAGCGGCACCGAAGGCATAACACTGTTTCAACTTGTCGGCAATCATGTCTCTTTCCGCCAAGATTCGTTTGCCGATAAAAACAAGCACGCTGCTCGAGCGCGTCTCGCGGAACGGTTCATGGGCAAGTGTGTCGTAATCAAACGTGTATCTGCCCGAAGCAAAATTGAACACGGTCGGGTTTGGCATCTCGACGAAATTGATAATGCCTTTGGCGCGATAATATCGACGCGGCAAATCGGCGAGGAATAGCTCAAACTTGCGCTGCGAAACCACATCAGAAATCTCAATGGCAAATGTTTGGATTTCATCGACGTCCAAGTGATAACTTTCTGCCGCCGTATGGTCGTGGTGATGATGATGTCCGTCGTGATGCGTCTGGCGTTGCGAAAGCCGCCGCTCAATGTCGTGGTCATATTTTTGTTTGAGGTCGGCGATGTGCTGATGGAGCGTCTCGCGCAGGTCTCGGTGCGACGAAGCTAAGAAAATCTCGGGCGGAAGGTTTCCATGAACCGTTTTGAAAATCGGCGCGCGCTCGTTCATCTGGCGTATGGCTTTTTCGGCAGCCTGAATATCCGCGTCGCTGCAGACATCGATTTTATTGAGAACCACAAGGTCGCAGATGGTCAGTTGAATTTCGGCGACAAGATTGTCTGCCAAGTGTTCGCAGAGGCGTTCCGCATCGGCGACGGTCATAATGGTGTCGAGTATCAAGCGTTGGTCGTTGGCAAGCATCATAAAAATCGAAATCGGGTTGGCGATGCCAGTGGTTTCGATGAGCAGAACGTCGGGCGTCAATGTTTCCAGAATGTCAGAGACGGCGTTGGAGAAGTCGCCTGAAATCGTGCAGCACATACAGCCAGCCGTCAGTTCGCTAATTTGCACATTGGCAGTTTTGAGTAAAATCGAGTCGACGGAAACCTCGCCAATCTCGTTTTCAATCAGGGCGACTTTCTTGCCCGAAAGGGCGGTGTCGAGCAGGCGCTTGATAAGCGTTGTTTTTCCGCTTCCCAAAAAGCCAGTGATGATGACAGTGGGAATGCGCATAGACGACGAGAATGGCATAATGACTTATAATGATTAAATTGGCTAAACAAAACAACAAGCAAACATCGTGAAACTTTGCATACAATAAAAACGCAATGTATATTTGCACCAGAATTTCCCGTCCCAAAAGCAAAAGCAAGTGAAATAAGTTCTGTATTAAAGTAATTGAACTTCAAAATCTCGCAACGCGATAAACCATAGAAAAACATGGCAGAGCAATCAGGAAACCACATCGGCATTGAAGATAAAATCGTTCATATCGTCAAGCAGATGCGAAACAAGTATCCGCTCGGCAAGTATGAGATGGCATTTCATTTAGACAATTACAAAGGCGAGGCGTTCTACGACCGCGTGATTGAATCAATAGAAGACGTGGGCGGCTTCCGCATTCGCTTCACTGATAAAAGCACAATGGACGTGCCGATTAGTGCCATGAAAGATTGGGATAAGCCAAATTTCGTCGACAAATGGGGCGAAATTATTTATAAAACCAAACGATAAATTTTACGACAGAGCCAGTGTTCTGACCGCTTCTGTCACATGAGCGCGGAAAAACTAACCGCAAGGCTGTTGGGACGCCAAACTAAAACCGCCTTTCGCAATTCCGTATCGCCCTACCTGTTATTCGCTTTAACCATTGAAACAACAAAAGCCGCCTGTGTAGCAGACGGCTTTTCGTTTGATGCAGACCCGCACGGACGTTACGGCGTGACGTTGAGCGGAAACGAGGCGTCAATATCGATTTCGTTGCTGGGATTGACCGTCTTGCGCACCCCATCGTAGTGATACAAAACGACGCGCAAATTGCCGCTCACTGCTGGGCCTGCTGTTACCTCAACGCGATACTGCAAGCCGACCGGAAGTGGCGGCGTGTTGGTATCCAAGTCGGTAACGGTAATGTTTACGCGCCCTTGCGCGCCGCCGCTCACCGTATAGACAAACAAATGCTCGTTTGCCTCCTCGCGGATTTCCGTCGTCTTATTCTCGGCAGGAGTTTTAGATTCATCTAAGACTTCCACGGTGCCGTTGTATGTCGTCCCCGCGCGAAGGGCGAGCGGCGTAATGACGGGCGGGTTGCCACCTGCGCCATCAAGGTCGCGCCATTGCGCGGTTACAGGCGCACCGCCGCCCACAGGCGTGAGCGTCAGGCGCATCGTCGTGATGGACTCCTGCTCGTTTGTCTCAACCGGGTTATCGGTTCGGCGGCAACCGCCAACAAGGGACAAAAGTGCCAGCGCCAGCAAAATCGCTGCTGGATTTTTCTTGCGAATGAATTGCAGTTTTAAACTAAGCATAGTTATCTGATTTGATTGTTTGAGTTATTAAAAGAAAGAACAAAAGTCAATCGTCGGAATACGCGCCGAAGGCAAGTTGCAACCGCAGAATGATGTTGCGTCCTGCATCGTCGGCGAAAAAGCGAAAGCGGCTCAAGTAGTCTCGGAAGCGTTGGTCAAGCAAATTTTGCGCTGAAAGAATAAGTGTTGCCTGTTGCGCCAAGAGCGAAAACTCTGCGCCGATAGAAACGCCCAAAAGCCCATAGCCCGCCGGCGGGAGCGTAAGGTTTTGCACATAAAATTGGTAGGCTTCTGGGTCTGAAAGGGCAGGTGGCAATTGTGCGGGCAAAGTAAGCGTCGGGAATTGGTCTTGACGGCGAACCTGAGTTGATGTGAGTTCAAGGTATGTTTTTTGAAGCCCAAACGCTTCGGGTAAATCGATGTGAACGCCGACAATGAGACGGTCGGACGGCATATTGATAAGCGGCTCGCCGCGCCCGATGTTCCAGCCGCGCACCAAGGAGAGCGACATAAAAAAGCGCGTTTGGTTGAAAACCGTCCACTCGAAAAATCCATCAATGCCGCGCAGAACGGCGTTGGCTTGTTGATACTCAAACGCAGGGAACGCGCCGCGTATAGTGATTTGCGGCTCGACAAGCGGAAAGAGGTAAATAAAATTTGAAATGGCGTTGTTGTAAATAGAGAACTCCAATCGAGTTTTTTCGCCGACATGCCGCAGCGTGGCGTCAATGTTGAAACTCCGCTCGACATTGAGTGCAGGATTTCCAGTTTCATACTGCGCCGTGCCATGATGCACGCCGTCGCTATAAAGTTCATTGATGCTCGGCGGTCGCCAAGCCGTCGCCACATTTGCACCAATAGACCACTCTGGGGAGAACTGAAAAAGCGCTCCGACCGCGCCTGTAACGGTATGAAACAGTTGTCGGCTCTGAATCTCGCCGCGTTGAAGTTGCTGCGCGATGCGTGAACTGCCATAAGGCGTTGCGTTTTGAACGCGCACGTCGTAGCGCACGCCCGCGTTGAGCGTCCACTGCTCGCTCACCCATGCTTCGCGCCAAAAGACGCCGCCAGTGAGTGAGGTAAAGTTTGGAATGAGCGCACTGCGTCCAAGATTATTGTTCGATTGCGCGGTCGCCGCAAGACCAAGTGTGCCGATGAAGTTGCCGATTGGCGCGTGCGCAAAACGTGCTTCGGCGGTATGTGTAAAGAGCGTGAGGTCAAACGACGGAATCTCGCGGCGACTTCGGTCTGTGCCGAGCGGCACGTGCGCATCGAACTCTTGACGGATATTTTGCTGATAGCCGTAAGTGAGTTGCAGCGTGTGTTCATTGCCAAGCCCAAGACGCGCGCGCAGCGATATTAAATCGTGCGAAATGCGCTGTCGCGGAAAATCAATAGAAAAGGAAAAGGGGGCGGTGAAAAACGGCTCACGGCGTTGCATACTTGAGACCAAGTCGGTGAGGTTGCCGATGTGCGCGCTGCGCAGCACGCCAAGTTCCGTAGAGAAGCGGCTGTAATAGGCGCAAAGGTCGCCCCAGTCTTTGCGCAATGCAGTCGTTGCTGAAAAGTTGAGTTCAGAAAATCCCGTATTGTTCAAAAAGTATTGCGGCGTTGCGGCGTCACCGGCACGGCGATAGCTGCCTTGTAGGCGCCACTTGAGTCCTTCGAGAGGTGCGACACCGCCCTCGAGTAAAACAGATGCTGCGCCTTGTGCATTGTTGCCAAACCCGTTGACGGTCAGTTCACCGCCGACGGCGTTCTCGCGCGGAAGCGGTCGTGGTTCGATGCGAATGACGCCGCCGATAGCGTCCGAGCCATAGTCAACGCTGGCAGCGCCTTTTAAGACTTCAATCTTTGCGCTGGCAAACGGGTCAATTTCGGGCGCATGCTCTGCACCCCATTGTTGCCCTTCTTGACGCACGCCAGCGTTAAGAATCAACACGCGCTGACTGTGCAGCCCGCGAACAACTGGCTTGGAAATCGACGGGCCTGTTTGAAGCACGGTTACGCCGGGCAAGTCTCGTAGCGTCTCGCCAAGCGTTTGTCCGCGATGTTTATCCACGTCTGACTTGCTCATCGTCGATACGGATTGAGACGATTGCTGCAAGACCTCTCTCGTTTTATCACCAGTTACCGTAAGTTCGCGCTGTGTTGCACCCAGAGTTTGAAGTGAGAAATTTTGGACATGGTCAGCTTGTAGGTTGAGGGTGGCTGTCTGCGTTTTATAGCCGACATAACTGCAACGAAATTGATAAACGCCTTGAGGCAGATTGTCGAGACGGTATGTTCCGTCGGTGCCAGTTGCCGTGCCGCGTCCCAACTCGACAACCATGATGGTGGCGCCAATCAGCAACTCTCCTGTTGCCGCATCGGTTACTTTTCCCGACGCGCGGTAAAGAGGCTGTGCAGTCGCTGTTGCAGCAACTTGCCAAAAGAGCGCGAGGAAAAAATATGGGACGATTGCTCTTTTCATTCGCAAATCATTTGCGATTAAAAAATGTGCGCAAAAACTCTTGTCGTGTCTGCATCTGAATAAAAGGGACTCATCTTAGGCGTCTTTGGCGCAGCAGTCTTTTGTGCGTTGCATCAATCGCCAATTAACGATGTGTGAAAGCGCAACAAAGCTCGCGCCGACTGGCGTAACGATGGAGTCATGTCCTTCGGCGAACAGATGCCCGACGGTAATCACCGCAAAGCCCAACAGCATAAGCGCGACAGCAGAGAGATTTTTGTGGTGATGCAAGTAGCCATGCGACAGCGACCAAGCGCCAACGACGACACCGACGCCAATCATAAAAAACTCGACGCCTTCGTGTATCAAAAATTCGGCGCCAGCAAGCGGCAGAACCGTCAATAACAAGGGCATCGCTGCGCAGTGAATGGCGCAGAGCATTGAGGCGGAAAAACCAACCGCGTCCAAATTGAATGTGCCGAAAAGCGTGTGTTTCATAACGCTGTAAGTTTGACGTCGTGTTTAAATGCTATGCTGCGTAATGATGTCCCATCATGACCATCGTTCGGTATAGTATGCAAATCATTTGCATTTTCCAACGAGGCATATAAAAGGCGCTTTGAAAGCGCCCAATAAAACTATTAGCGGTTCGTCTTCATTTGTTGGTCAAGAAACTTGAACTCATCGGGCGTGCCGTTAGGAATCTTGACGAACTTTTCCGAGAACCGCCATTGACCGGTTTTGTCGGATTTGGTTGAGTAGACGAACTTAACAGATTTGAACGACAGTTCTACTTTCTTTTTCGTGGCGGCTGTCTTTGCCTCTTTCTTTGCCATGGCTCGTGCCTGTTTATCGTTGAAAAGGCCGCAAATATAAGAAACCGCCTGCGAATTGCAAACATACTGGCGCCGCTTTCACTCGGCTTTAACCACTTGTGCCTTGCGAACTGTGCCGTTGTAAATAAATCCGCGTCGAACCACTTTAATAATCGTTCCCGAGTCCAACGGCGTTTTGAGAATCACGCCTGCTTTTTCATGTTTCTCAATATCGAACTTAGAGACTTTCTGCTTGATATCGATTTCCTTGATGTCCAAGAGTTGCATCAGGTCTTTGAAATAATTTGTAACAACCTCGGGCGTGTTGAGCGCGGCGTCCGGCTCGGTTTGAAACAGCGAATCAATGCGGTCGATGTGCGGGACGATGTGTTTTTGAATGAATGTCTTGAGTGGCAAGCCGTTGTCTAAATCGGGCAGGGCGGCGAAGAGTTCACTGAAGTAAATTTGAAGTCTGCCAAGCAGTTCAGGCTGTTCCGAAAACACGGTCGATTGTTGGAGCGTGTGCCAATGTTGCTGCGCGAGCGATTGAATTTGCTTGGCGACGTCATTGTGGAGCATGAGCGCGTTACCGGATTGAACGCCGAGCTTTTGTTCAAGGGCGGAGAGCCGCGCCAAAAGATACTCCGTCGTGCGCGAACTGCTGGCTTCGCTGCTGCTATCTTTCTCCGAGGCTTGCTGGTAAAACGGGCGGTTGATTTTAATGTCGAGATGCTTCAACCGAGACTCGAACTTGTTAAACTGTTCAACGCGCTTTCGCAACTCGGAAAAAATAATAAGCCCGAGAAATCCCGCCGCCAAAACGGCAAGCGCGGCGACGATGAGCGCGTAGGTTGCGCGCTCTTCTGTGTTATTGATGAGGGCGCGGATTTCGGCGGTCAGTTCCTGTTTTTGCGGCTCTGACGGCAGCTCGATTTCAAAAGCCTTTTGAATGGTCTGGGATGTGAGCAGGTCTCGGGCGACAGAACTTTTCAACACACGTTCGCGGTAATCCAATTGCGCGGTGTTTGTCTTCCACGAGCCAACGACCAAGTTATACAACGCCCCAGCTTCTAATGCGTTTGGCTCTTTGAGCAACATATAGTTCGCGTCGGCAGCGTCGGCATCGAAGGCAAGCACGCGGTCTTTGACGCCGTAGGTAGCGAGATTGACCTGTTTCAAGACGCGGCTGCCGTCGGTGATGATGTCAATCAGATCTCTGAATTGTAACGGTGTCGAGAGCTTCCGCCGGTCGTAGTCAGAAAAGAACGACGCGATGCGGTTAGAGAGCATCTGCGCGACCTCAACATCGTTGACGCCCGAGATTGGTCGTCCCAAATCAATGTAGGGAAACTTTGACTTCGGCGCGTAGCGCAACACGAATTGACCTGACGCCTGTTTGTTGTTGACAATGAAAAACGTGTAGCCTGCGTCGGGATTAACTGGATTCTGTCGTTTGTAGTAAAAACACACCGTCGCTTGCTCCGATTGGGCGTAGAGCGGCGCGATGAGAAAAAGCGTGATGAAAAAAAACGCGAAAGACGCTGGTCGCATAATGGTCAAGTGTGCTGTTGAACTCTATGGTGTCTAACTTCTAAAATGTTGCTTTTGAAGGAAATGCTTCGGCGGCGAAGATAAGAAAAATCGACGTTACTCCCGACGACCCAGCGCAAGGTATTGACCCGACAGCGTAATGAGGTCTTGAAAGAGTTTCAGCAGCGCCGACGCGGCAGAGGTCTCGACGCCGAATCGCGCGCAGTAGTCGTTCATCGCGTAGCTCAAGCCAACATCCTTCTTTTGCTTCTCGCTCAAAAAATACTTGTGCGCCATCATCTCGATATACAGTTCCAACTCGGTTTTATCGGGAAAGAGCCGTGCAATCTCATCTTTCGAGAAAGTATCTTGAAGCGGCAAAAAATACTTCACATACCAATCCTCAACGGCGTCGCTCATGGGGACTTCGCGCCGTGCGTTTTCGCTCAAATACCATTTGTGTTCCTCGAGATGTTTTTGCAGCAGTTGCGCGTGTCGGGCGTTGCGAAATCGACCAAACAGTTTTTCCGAATCAATGCCGGTGGCAGCATCAAGAGCGCGATGCGCGTTCCAAATGTCGCAGAGCCAGACGTAGCGGTCGTAGATGTATTCAATATCGGCGTCGGTAATGGCGCGGTCGCGCGGCAGCCCGCGTCGTCGAAATTCTTCGTCAAGCCAAAGCATTGACTCAAAGAAAAATTCAATGTCGGCTTCTTTGGCGCGTTCCGAGAGCGTCGGGTGGATTTCCGTCGTCTCTGCATCGCTGAGGACGGCGACGAGCCGGCGCTGTTTGCCGAGCGTATGTTCTTCGCGCTGAAATTTAATTAGCACGTTCTCGAGCGAGGCGTCGCCCCAATACACGCCGCGTGCATGGCACTTAGCAAAGAGGTCGGCGATGGCGTCGAAAATCTCGAGTTTCGCTTTGCGTTGAAATCCGAAGCTGAACAAAATCGATTCGGGCAAAACGGCTTCCTCTAAGCGCGTGATGAGAAATGCGGTGTCGTTTTTTTCATACATCACGCCGGCGGGCGTAGCAATTTCAATCGGCTCATCGGTGCGAACCACAATGCCAACGGGCTGCAAGGTCTTGATGCCGAGCGCGAGAAGTTTTTGATAGTTGCGCAACTCTTTTTGAGCGAGCGGCGGCGTGGTTTGCTTGATGGCGAACTGATGTTTGAGCGAGCGCACGAAGAGAACTTCATGGCGCGATTCGCCGCGCCGCATCGTGAGTGTTTCAACGCCGCATGCCGACCATTCTGCCAAATCGCGGTCAAACGGCAACGGCAAAACAGCGTCGGCAAACATTGCATCAAGCTCGAGGGCGGAAAGGGTCAAGTTGAGTTTCATGTCAATTCGGTTGCAGGCTGCACAAACTCTGCACGAAGGCATAAGGCGGAAGGTTGCACCACAACAAAAATTTAAAGTGCAGGGAGCAGGTTATGACTGTGCAAATTTTCGCTGCGCATCGAGGACGGGAATGTAAATCAGTCCCTCTTGGGTGTCGCCGATGCCTTCGGTGAGGTTGCAGTGATGGAGCAGGGCGGTGTAAGCCGCGATGATGGCGTCCAACTCGTCGTCGCTCAAAAGAATTTTAGATGTGCGCGGCATATTTTTGACGAAGCGCGAGAGTTTGGTTTGCAAGGCTTCGCGGGCGTCTTCGGCGGTTTTTTTGGAACCGTGCAGCACAAGACCCAAGCGAACTTTGGTGGCTTGCGGATAGACTTCAATGGCGTCGTATTTTGGTGAAAGTGCTTTTTTGATGGTCATAGCGCGAAAGGTCAACTGCGCCAGCATGGAGGTGGCAAAGGCAGGAATGCCCAAAACGGTCAAGTCGCGGTCACATTTGCGGCTGGCGTAAGTGCCGTAGCGCCCGCTTGGAATCGAGAGCGGCGCGTCAATTCCAACAAGCGACGGGCGATGATACTCAATGTAATTGCGGATGGCAATGTCAGGCTTGACGGTGTTGACGAAGATAAGCTCGCGTTTGTCGGAGAGAGCGGCAACGCCGGTCGCTTCATCAACGCGACCCGCTAAATCAACGCCGAAGAAGACCTTAGATTTTGTCGGCATACAACTAATTGCCTTTCTAATGTAAAATTGAGGCCTAATATACGCACGGTGCTGTGCATCGCAAAGACTTCACGTTAATGTTCTCGCAGAACGTTGTATCTTCAAGTGAAAAAACCAGCGCCGTATATGGTAACTCAATGTGTGTGTTTTCATAAAACATTTGCGGAACTGCAAGGCGTGATGCGCCATCATGAACTGACGACATTTGAAGAACTCAAGTGCCACGTGCGATTCGGCGAGAACTGCACACGCTGCGTGCCTTATGTCAAAAAAATGATTGAGACTGGCAACACAGCGTTTGAGGTGTTCCCTGAAACACAGGGCAACGAGCGCGTTTCACAATGAGAATTTTTTTGTCCGACGCCCAAATTTGAGTAAATCGCCTCTCAAAGTGAGAACAAGTTTTTCCGTTATGTAAAAAGTGAAAAAAAATTCGAACTTTCTTTCGCGTTTTCTTGCTTTCGTTTTTCCGCTCGCATAAATTCACCCTTGCATCACTTGTGTTTGCTCGCAGAATTCTGCTTCACAATAAGGCTACAAACTCTAACAGCTCGAGGCATTAGGCATTAGTTAAAGTCAACGTCTCGAATCTGTGTATTTCTTTCAGGACGCGCGGCGTCGGCTTCGAAACGCCATTCGGGGTCGCTCGGCGCACGCTGGTGTAAATCCCTTGCCTGAGCAGTGTCACAATCATCTGAATTGATAAAATTTTTTTCGAAACCACTTTCCACATTGAAAAGGAGGAAGGCGCTATGTATGTCGTAAAAAGAGATGGTTCGCGCGAAGAAGTGCGTATTGAGAAAATCCTTCACGCGGTCTCGCGTGCCTGTCGCGGCATCGAGAATGTTGTCGCTCTGGAAATCGCCAAGCGCACCATCAACGGATTGCACGAAGGCAGCACGACGCAGGAACTCGACAACCTCTCGATTGAGACGGCGGTGATGCTCACGGTCGAAGAACCAAATTATTCCAAAGTCGCTGCGCGAATGCTCGCCGAGTCAATACTCAAAGAAGTTGGACGCGACGCCGCCTTCCGCGATTACGTGCAAACCGCCGACGAGCTGGGGCTGATTGATTCGCGCATTCGAAAACTCGCCGAGTCGGACATCGACACGCTCGAGTACGCCATTGCGCACGACCGCGACGATATGTTTGAATACTTCGGGCTGCGCACGCTCTACGACCGCTACCTGCTGCGCCACCCGCAAAAGCGCCATGTGATTGAACGCCCACAGTGGATGTTTATGCGCGTCGCCCTTGGACTCTCGAAGAGCGTTGAGGAAGCCATTGAATTTTACGACATCATCTCGAACTTTTTGTATATGCCCTCAACGCCGACGCTCTTCAACTCTGGCACGCGACATGCGCAAATGAGTTCGTGCTACCTGCTCACGGTCGGCGATGACAGCTTAGAAGGCATTTACAAAGCGTATGCGGATTGCGCGCAGCTCTCGAAGTGGTCGGGCGGTATTGGCATTGATTGGACGCCAGTGCGCGCGTCAGGCTCGCTCATCAAAGGCACGAATGGAAAATCCAATGGCATTATCCCGTTTTTGAAAGTCATGGATTCGTCGGTTCACGCGGTCAATCAAGGTGGCAAGCGCAAAGGCGCAGCGGCGATTTACTTGGAGCCGTGGCACGCCGACATTGAAGCCTTTCTCGACCTGCGCAATAACACAGGCGCAGAAGAACGACGCACACACAACTTGAACTTGGCACTCTGGATTCCCGATTTATTTATGAAGCGCGTTGAAGCCGACGCCGCGTGGAGTCTCTTCACGCCGCTCACCGCGCCTAAACTGCTCGAAACCTACGGCGACGAATTCGAGATGTGGTATGAACGCTACGAAGCTGAAGGCATCGCGTTGAAGCAGGTCTCCGCTCGTGCGCTCTACGGCAGAATGATGCAAACGCTCGCCGAAACTGGCAATGGCTGGATGTGCTTCAAAGACACATCGAACAAACGCTCGGCGCAAACGGGCAAAAGTGGAAACGTGATTCACAGCTCGAACCTCTGCACCGAAATTTTGGAAGTAACCTCAAAAGACGAAACGGCGGTCTGCAATTTGGGCAGCATCAATGTTGGGGCATTTGTTACGCCCGACGGCTACTTCGATTTCAACGGGCTGCGAAAAGTAACGCGCATCGCCGTCAAGTTTCTCGACCGCGTCATTGACATCAACTACTATCCAACAAAGGAAGCTGCGGCTTCGAACCAACGCTGGCGCCCGGTCGGACTGGGCTTGATGGGACTGCAAGATGTGTTTTTCAAAATGCGCTTGCCGTTCGACTCCAGCGACGCCAAAGCCTTGTCGTCTCAAATTTCAGAAGTGATTTATTTTGAAGCGCTCAAGACCAGTATGAAACTGGCAGAGGAGTTCGGCGCATTTCCCGCCTTTGACCAATCGCGCTACGTCGACGGCAAACTGCAAATCCATCTTGCCAAAGACTACGGTATCGCGCCAGCCTTGCACGAGGAGTGGGATTTGCTTGCAGAGGAAATCAAAGTCAAGGGCTTGCGAAATAGTTTGCTCATTGCGATTGCGCCAACGGCGACGATTGCCTCCATCGTCGGCTGCTATGAATGTATTGAGCCGCAAATCTCCAATCTCTTTAAGCGCGAAACGCTCTCTGGTGAATTTCTACAAGTCAACCGATACCTCGTTCAAGACCTGAAACGCATGGGACTGTGGAATGCACAAATCCGCGCGAAAATCATTGAGAACGAAGGCTCGATTCAAGCCGTCGCCGAAATTCCCGAAGAGCTGCGCCGCCTGTATAAAACCGTTTGGGAAATTTCGCAAAAGGAACTCATCGATATGGCGGCAGACCGCTCGGCGTTTATCTGTCAATCGCAATCATTGAACCTCTTTACGGAGCAGCCAACGACGGGCAAACTCTCGTCGATGTATATGCACCTGTGGAAGCGCGGGTTGAAAACGTCCTACTATCTGCGCTCGAGAGCCAAGACGCGCATTCAGAAGACGACAATTGCCGAAGCCCGCGAAACCGCACCAATACAGGCAGTTACGGCGACGTTGGCAAACACGGTTGCGTCAGGACAGTTCTCGTCCAACGGCAACGGACACGCCGTTTCGGAAAACCAAACGAAAGACGCGATTACTTGTTCGTTGGAAAATCCTGATAGCTGCGACGCCTGCCAATAACATGAATGCGGAAGTCGGACTGCCGATTGCGGAATGAACGCAACACAAGTCTCGTTGATGCGCAACGGAAGATTTGAAGGCA
This sequence comes from [Candidatus Thermochlorobacteriaceae] bacterium GBChlB, assembly GCA_000724175.1. Lineage (GTDB taxonomy): Bacteria > Bacteroidota > Chlorobiia > Chlorobiales > Thermochlorobacteraceae > GBChlB. Next base: position 199,486 of record JPGV01000015.1, read on the forward strand.
AGAACAAAACGCTTTGCATCACGGGTAATTCGGCTGGTGGAAGCACTACTGAAAAATAAAACCAGCGACGTTCTTGACAAACAATTACTTCGTTCCGCAACGTCGGTTGCCGCAAATAGCATCAGGAATGCTTCCAACAAAGGAAGACGCCAAGAAGGCTGGCAGAACGTTTGCCAAAGAGCAAAAAACTGAACCTGTTGTTCATAATAGGGACGGAAAGATTCGTCAAAAAAATAGTTATAAGTAAAAACAACATAAACACGACTATGATACTAAGCCCTGAACTCGACTTGACGCTGCGTCCGATGAAGTATCC